>JAZSQS010000043.1:0-2802 GCA_045538105.1 Akkermansia sp. | reverse complement strand
CGTGAGCTTATTGTTTCCCAACGAATGCCGGATGCCTGAGCGGTGAGCCATAGGGAACGATATCCAGCCGCTGCGCGGCTGAACGATATCCGGCTGAAGCCGGACGATATTGCGGCTGGCGCCGCAACGATATTCAGCCGCGCAGCGGCTGAACGATATCCCGGACAGAGCCCGGGACGATATCTGCACCTGCGGTGCAGACGATATCCTCGTTTCACTCGGACGTGGTGGACAACAAATCCCGCAAGCTGGCTTGCTTGCGGGATGGGGTGGAATTGATATGCTGAGACAACTCGTTAGAAACCGCCTTGACCCTGGCAGGAGGGGCAGGGAGTGCTGGCTCCGGTGAAGGAGTTGTAGAGGAGTCCTTGCCCGCCACACTGGGAGCAGGTGGCGGCTGCGTTCTGTTGGTTGGAGTATGATTGCTGGAAGTTGTTGATGAATTGCTTGGTGGAGTCAGATGCGTGCTTGTCGATGACGGCTCCTATGGCGCCAACGGCTAATGCGGTGGCAAATTTGGAGAATGCGCTGGGCCGGGAGACCGTCTGTTGCGGTGCATAGTTCTGCTGGGGTGCTGTATAGACGGGCTGGGGTGCGGTATAGGTCGGCTGCTGCGCCACGTATGTTTGCTGCTGGGGGGCTACATAGGGTTTCTGGGCTGGGGTGTATTGGTACCCGCCTGCCGTGGGGGAAATGTGTGCATAGCGGTATTTCGGCTTCATTTTGAGGTAATCCTTCACTAGGGGCTTGCGGCGTTTTTCGACCTGTTTGAAGGCAACGTTCAGGGGAGAAATGCAGGAACGGCCAACAGTGGCACCTGCCAAGGCCTGGGCAAGTTCTGCGTCACCGTAGTACTGGGCGCTCTTGGATTCTGAGCTGGTCATGTAGGCCATGCGTTTGATGATTTTGCCTTCACTCTCGACTGCCAGCATGCAGAAGTTGTTCCGGTTCAGGTCGACGGAGTATGAAGTGTAGTGCCAGATATCATAGCGGGTGCGGCCAATCTTTCCGCGGCCGTGGGTGCTTGTTTCCAAGTAGCGGCGCAATTCTTCCAATTGGGTGATTTTCTTCTTCTGGATGATATCGATAATGTTTTTCTGGTTGCTTATGTTAAGCGGCTCAGCTCCAATAGAGAGTGAACCGTCGGACTTGTAGGTTCCAGGGGGCATCTGAGTGGTGCCGCAGCTGCATAACAGGCAGCCCCATGCGGTGATGAGGGCATAGCGGATGATACGGGAACGGAGTGTTTGCATGGTGTATCTGTTGGAGGTTGAGAGAAAATTGGGGAATTCTGGCAGGATGTTCTGCTTGAAGTGCGTTTTTTATATCATGGTAAAGGTTGCAAAGTCAATCAATTTTGCTTTTTAAGGGCTTTTCGTATGGCTGGATTGGAGATAGTGATAAAAAGAGCCAGGGGGGAAGACCCCAGGCTCTTGATAGCTATGGGGAATTCTCATTTACCTGTATGTGCCGAATTCATTTTGCATTTTTTGTGAGTGTCATGTTTCGAAACGCCGCCGCCGTAAGTAAAGACTTGCGCCGCTCACGCGGCGCGTATTTCACCATTTACAAAACGCGCCCGAAAAGGCGCGTTTTGTTATTCTGGCGTAGGGAGTATGCCATGCCCGCCCAGGAAGGCGGGCACCAGAACTGCGGGCACTTGTGTTCTCAATGGTGAGCCTAGAGTCTGGTCGCTGCAATGTCGCGCATCCATTCGGCCACATCCTGGTAGCGGCGGGCAGGGATGGGGTCAATAGAGCGGTCAATAGTGGCGAGCAGGGCCGGGTTGTAGTGCTTGCACAACTCGGCGTTAGAGGCCAGGGGGTCAACGGTGTCGTATATCTCGCGCTGCTGGCAGGTGGGGAGGCAGGTGCCGGTGAGCATGTAGTAGAGCGTGGCACCAAAGGCGTACAAATCAGTCCACGGCCCCATATTCCCATTGGGATCACTTTGTTCAGAGGGACTGAATCCAGGGGTTTCTACGATGCTGTCGCTGAGGTCTCCGTACGATTCGCGAGCAGCCCCGAAATCGATAATGACGGGGAGTCCCGTGCGGTTGACCAGGATGTTATCCGGTTTGATATCGCGGTGCAGAATCTTCTTGCTGTGCAGGTAATCAAAGGCATCAAGGAGGCGCACCATGAGCCCGACCAGCCCGGATTGGGGGATGGTGCGTCCCATTTCAGCATACTGGATGGCGAGTTTGGAAAGTGAGATGCCATTGATGTACTCAAGCACGTAATAGGCGGTGCGGTGTTCTTCAAAATAGGAATAGACCTTGGCGATGCAGGGGTGGTCCAGGGTGGCGAGCAGGCGCACTTCGCGCAGGAAGTTGTTGAGCGCCCACTCAAAACCCTGCCGCCCGGATTCAGGGTCGTGCATGCGGACATCCAGGGTGCCTTCTTCCCGGTAGCAGAGGGAGTCCGGGAAGTTTTCCTTGATGACCACCGTGCGGTTGAGGTGAGATTCCTGAGCCAGGTAGGTGACGCCGAACCCTCCACTGCCAATGGTGCGTTGCACGCGGTATCCGTGGAGCAGGGTTCCGTTGGGAAGTTCTTTGGGAGCAATGTCGCAGACGGCATCTCCCGAGTCTTCAAAAATCCCGATGTTATCCAGAATGCTGGTCAGGCTGTTATCGAAAGCGGCTTCGGGGGAGAGGTCTGCCTCATTGCGAGCCGCTGCCAGAATATCTTCCATGAATCCACCAGCAGGGCGGCTGAGCAGCACCGGCGGTTCTTGTTCTTCAACCACTGGTTGGGGCGCTGCCGGGGGAGGAATCGGCAAGGGCTGGGAAACAGGGGG
>JAZSQS010000037.1:0-7314 GCA_045538105.1 Akkermansia sp. | reverse complement strand
ATTACCGCCCCCCCTTCGTCAAGATTTTTGCGTGTACGCCTCATCTTCTCTTGCCGTGTGGTAGTGTTGTGCCGTTGCGCGTGGCAGTAATAAAGCCCTACAAGAGATTGCAGATGTGAGATACGGCTTGACATTCGGTGTGAGTGTCTGTATACTTCGCGCCCGTATGGAGAACCAGCCGACAAATTATGATCTCTCGACGCTTGACACGGAGGCCATGCGCAGCCGTCTTTCCGAGCTCGGGAGCTATCTTTGACCTCGCAGCACTTGAAGCCAAAGTTGCTGAACTCGATGAACGAATGAGCGCCTCTGACTTCTGGGATAACCAGGCAGCGGCACGTGCCCTTATGGCAGAGGTGAACCCCCTGAAGCGCCGTTTGGAGCAGTACCGTGCTCTGGAAAGTGGCTTGGAAGATGTGGAGGTGGCCTTGGAGATGGCCGGTGAGGAGCCGGAGATGGCTGCCGAGGCGGCTACTGGGTACTATGCATGGGAAAAGAAACTCAAGGAGTTTGAGCTCATCACCTTGCTCAATGGCCCGCATGATAATGCAGGGTGCTATGTGACGATTCATGCCGGCGCCGGTGGCACGGAGGCCTGTGACTGGGCAAGTATGTTGCTGCGCATGTACCTGCGCTATTGCGAACGCCACGGTTTCAGTACCGAAATCATGGAAAGCACGGATGGTGATGAAGCCGGATTGCGTTCCGTTACCATTAAGATTGACGGTGAGTATGCATATGGCTATTTGAAGAATGAGCGTGGCATTCACCGTTTGGTGCGCATGAGCCCCTTTGATTCCGCCGGCAAGCGCCACACCTCATTCTGCTCGCTGGATGCCACCCCGGATATCTCCGACGACATCGAAATCGAGGTGAAGGAAGCCGATGTGAAGATGGACACCTACCGCTCCGGCGGCAAGGGCGGCCAGAACGTGAACAAGGTGGAAACCGCCGTGCGCCTCACCCACCTGCCCACCGGCATCATCGTGGCCTGCCAGACCCAGCGCTCCCAGCTCCGCAACCGTGAGGAAGCCATGCGAATGCTCAAGGCCCGCCTTATTCAGTTGGAGGAAGACCGCAAGCGTGCAGAAGCTGACCGCCAGTACTCTGAGAAGGGTGATATTGCCTGGGGCAACCAGATTCGCTCCTATGTGTTCCAACCCTACCAGATGGTGAAGGACCTCCGCACCGGTTTCGAATGCGGCAATATCCAGGATGTGATGGACGGCAATATTGATGGCTATGTGGAGGCCATGCTGCGCCATAACGCCAATGCGTAAGTACAAAGTACGAAGTGCGAGGTACGAAGTAGAATAATGCTGCGCGGAGCGCAGGAAATTTCTTACTTCGTCACTCGTAATTCGTAACTCGTAATTTTCATCATGCTGAAGGTAGACGTCCTCACGCTGTTTCCGGAGCTCATCACAGTGCCGCTGTCCCAGAGCATCATGGGACGCGCGGCAGAGGCCGGGCTTATCGAAGTACACGCACACCAACTGCGTGACTGGACGCACGATAAGTACCGCCGCACGGATGACTACCTCTGCGGCGGTGGTCAGGGCATGCTCATGAAGTGCGAGCCCATTTTCGAAGCCATTGAGGAGCTGCGGCAGGAAAATACCCGCGTTATCCTCATGACCCCACAGGGGCGCGTCTTCTCCCAGCCGGTGGCAGAGGAACTGGCTTCCCCCTGCATGAATGGAGATGATGCCCACTATATCTTCCTCTGCGGGCATTACGAAGGCGTGGACCAGCGCGTGATTGACACCCTGGTGGATATGGAACTCTCCATTGGCGACTATATTCTGACCAATGGAGCCATAGCCGCCGTGGTCGTCATTGATGCCATTGCACGCCTGCTGCCCGGAGCCCTGGGAGATGAGCGCAGCAGCGTGGAAGAATCCTTCTCCAACGGTCTGCTGGAAGCGCCCGCCTACACCAAGCCCAATGTATTCCGGGGCATGGAAGTCCCCCCGGTGTTCCTCTCCGGCAACCACAAGGCCATAGAGGAATGGAAGCTGGAAAAATCAATCGAGCGAACCAAAACCAACCGCCCGGATTTATACGAAGCCTGGGCCTCTGCCCACCCGGAATACTTTGCCCCCAAGAAACGCAAAAAAACGAAACTGACCACCTATAAACCCCGCAAGCCGCAGGGGAAGGCGCCGGAATTACCGGCTGAGCACTGAACCTGCGTCCGCAAGTACTCAGCGTCCCTTGGAGGTCAGGAAATAACCGCGCTGCTTATCTGAAATAGGGAGGCCAGCCATCTGCATTACATGCAGCATTTCCTCCCATAAGCGGCGGCGCTCACCCAAATCACTCGTGCGGAGCAGGTAGCTGGGGTGATGAGTCACCACCACGGGAATGCCATTGAACTCCCAGGTGCGTTCCTGGTAGGCCGCCAGGGGCAGGTTGCCCTGCTGCAGCAAACCACGCGCCGCAATAACCCCCAGCGCCACAATCACACGCGGCTGCACCAGGCGCATTTCAAAATCCACCACAGGAAGACTGAAGCGGAGCTCCTTTTCGCTTGGTGGGCGCGTGTTCATGGTCTGGCGTGGCTGGGACGGACGGAATTTCACCATGTGGGTCAGATACACTTGCTCACGCGTAAGGCCCATGGCCTTCAACATGCCATCCAGCTTACCGCCGGCTTCCCCCTGGAAGGGCTGACCAGCCTTTTCGTCATAAAAACCGGGAGCATCCCCCAGAAACACAATATCTGCACCGGTATTCCCCTGGGGCAGCACCACCTTTTCACGCAGGGTTCCCAGCTGGCGCAGAGGCCCCCAGGTGGGCAGCAAGCGCCGCATGTTCTCCCAGGCTTCCTCCGCATTGCCACCTCCAGGGCGGAAGAAGGGAATTTCCTCCACCGCAGCCGAATCCATGGGCGCGGGCTCATCAAGGTTGACATTCAGTCTCGGGGCAGGCTCCACCTCCTGCACTGCAGCGGCGGGAGGCTCTGAGGCAAATGGAGGCACCGCCGCCGGAACAGGCTGGCACCCGCGTTTGGCAGCCAGCATCCACCCGCGAAGCACCCCGCGAGCCTCTTCATCCACAGCCAGACGCTGCACACCCTGAACTTGCAGCGTGTGCAGATAATCCAGCACTAAGCCCCTGAGATTCATACCCGGATTACTTTTTGCCTGCCATGCGGGCAGCCAGCACCAGGTAGGTCACCAGCTTGGGCGTGGAAGCCAGCAGAGTCTGGATTTCTGCCGGGAATGGAAGGGAGGTCACGGCCTCTGCCTGGATTTTGCCACCATTTTTCATAGCCTCCGTTACAAAACCCTGGATGATGCTCACGGCCTCCTTGTTGCCCAGCAGGGTTTCAAGCTCGTTCCTGATACCCTCCGGGCAGTTGGCGCGCAGGTTGGACATCACTTTGTTGCGGATAGCGACAGCGGCAAGATTCTGAAGAAGTCCCATGTTTTGATTCCTTGGTGTTGTTTGCTGGTGGGTATGATACCGCCCCCGCGGGGTAATGTCAAGAATGGAGCCACAAAAGGCTTGACGCCTCGACACTTAGCTGGCATACTCACACCTGCCGCCGGGAGCACCCCCGGAGGTATGGCTAGAAAACCCCGCCAGGACCGAGAGGTAGCAACGGTATTTAGACCATGCTTGTCGGGGTGTTGTTCCCGGTGGTTTTCTTTTACCCACCCCGGAGCAGGGTTGCATTGCCGAACGGTCACCAACTGATACCGTTACAGGGAGCGCTGGAAGGCTAAAAAGACTCCGGCTCCGCATGGTTGCAGAACCGGAGTGAAGTTGAGGGAAGGAAGCGGGTGCTTCAGAACGGAATATCGTCATCCTCCTCAGCAGGCATGGGAGGGGGGGGCGTCTGCTGGGGGCGCTGCTGGTAGCCACCACCGTTGGAGTAACCGCCGCCATAGTTGCCACCGTTGGAATAACCACCCTGCTGGTAGCCACCGCCGTTGTTGCCATAGTTACTGGAGCGCTGCTGGTAGCCACCACCCTGCTGGGAGGCACCTCCACCATCGCGGCTGCCCAAAAGCTGCATATTCTCTGCCACAATGCGGATTTTGCTGCGGCGCTGGCCAGTCTGCTTATCCTCCCAGGTATCCTGCTGCAGACGCCCCTCAATAAATACCGGACGCCCCTTGGAGAGGTACTGCGCGGCAATCTCAGCCGTGCGTCCCCAGCAGGTAACATCCAGGTAGGTGGTTTCCTCACGGCGCTCGCCATCGTTGGGACCGCTGCTCATGCGGTTCACTGCCAGGCGCAGCTCCGTTACCGAATTGCCACGGGGAGTAGTCCGTACATCCGGGTCTGCAGTCAGGTTGCCGATAATCATCACTTTATTCAAATTAGCCATATCTACTCAATGTATCTGTTTTATCCGGGTAAGAAGCCAGAACACAATCCGGCACTATCTACATGGTGCTATCCTACCTGCTGGTTCGTGTCTTGACAAGTAAAAATGCCGTGTGTGCGGGGTTTTATTCCATTGCTGACGTGAATATAGGCTTGCATCCGCGGGTGTATCAGTGTACAATGCCGCACCCGCACCCGCGGAGTATCACCATTTTTATCTCCCATGAAAGTTGAACTTATCGAAAAAGCCGCTCAGATCGTAGGTGATAATCAGCTGTTGGTCAACATCGTTTCCAAGCGTGTGCAGCAGCTCAACCACGGCTCTGACCCCTACATCGTCACCACCCCGGAAATGCAGTGCGGTGATATCGCTCTCACGGAGATTATCGAGGGCAAAATCACCTGGCATGAAATGACCGAAGAGGAGCTTGCTGCCAGCAGGGGTGAGACTGCCCAGGCAGATCCCTTTGCAGAGCTTGCCCAGTCTGCCGCTGCCCCGGTGGAGCCGGATACCCTCACCATTACCCCGGATCTGTAAAGATTCCGCAGATATCCCTTTTGGCGCGACCCGGCAAGCTCCCCGTGCGGCAGCGCCGGGTCGCACCCTTTTCCATAACCCAACTCCCCCCCTACCACAATACCAGCCCGTATGGCCAAGAAACCCGCCCCCCAGAGCAACCTGATTGCCAGTAACAAGAAAGCAGGCCGTGATTACGAAATCATGAGCCGCCACGAATGCGGCATTGAACTGCGCGGAACCGAGGTCAAATCCATCCGCGCCGGCAAAGTGAACGTGGCAGATGCCTTTGCCCGCGTGGAAAAAGGCCAGCTCTTCCTCTACGGCTGTGACGTTCAGCCCTGGGAAACAGCAGGTAAGTGGTTCCAGCACGAGGCCAAGCGCCCCCGCCGCCTGCTCATGCACAAGCGAGAAATCCTGAAACTTGAAATCCAGCAGGCTCAGAAGGGGTTTGCCCTCCCCCTGCTCCGCCTTTATTGGAAGAATGGCAAGGTGAAGGCAGAGATTGGCACCGGCCGCGGTAAAACCCACCGCGACCAGCGCTATGACCTCAAAGCCCGCGCCGAAATGCGTGAAGCCCAGCGCGAAGTAGCCCGCTTCAATAAAGCCAGGTGGTAAAGACTGGTATTTAATGCAGAATTCCACCATCAGGAATCAGCATTTTGCTTGACATTCAAAGGCATTGGGGATATCCTCTGCGTCCCCGCTGATGCTGCAATACCAACAACGGAAGGCTGGGGGCTAAGCGCAGCACCTTCCAAAACCCCGTGCATCCTGCCGCAAGGTTGCACACAACACATACACATACAATGATTAACGAACTCGTTACAAAGATGGTGGAAGCCGGTGTTCACTTTGGTCATCAGACCCGCAAGTGGCATCCGAACATGAAGAAGTACATTCTTACCCAGAAGAATGGCATCCACATCATCAACCTGGAGGAAACCGAGAAGTGCCTCGACAAGGCCAGCTCTTTCCTGGGTGAACTTGCCGCCAAGAACAAGAAGATTCTCTTCGTGGGTTGCAAGCGCCAGGCTCAGGAAGCCGTGAAGGAAGCCGCTGAGGCTACCGGCCAGTACTATGTGAACTTCCGCTGGCTTGGCGGTATGCTCACCAACATGGCTACCATCAAGAAGAGCATTGCCCGCCTTGACTACCTTGAGAACCTCGACAAGCAGCCTGAGTACAAGAGCATGTCCAAGAAGGAGCTCGCCGCTCTGGCCCGTGAGCGCGAGAAGCTCCAGCGCAACCTGCAGGGTATCCGCAACATGGGTGGCGCTCCCGATGTGATGATTGCCATCGGCGCTGACCACGAGGACATCGCCATCCGCGAGGCTCACATCCTGGGCATTCCCGTGATTGTGCTGACCGATACGAACGCCGACCCTGAGACCGTGGACTTCCCCATCCCCGGCAACGATGACGCCGTGCGCTCCATCCGTCTGATCCTCTCCGTGCTCGTGGAGGCTATCAACAAGAACAAGCCCGCCTAAATCCTAACCCTTTATTCCAAGACAATGGCTGATATCACACCCGCAATGGTGAAAGAGCTGCGCGTCAAGACTGATGCCGGCATGATGGACTGCAAGAAGGCTCTCATGGAGTGCGATGGCAACATGGACGAAGCCGTGAAGTACCTCCGCGAGAAGGGCATCGCCAAGGCCGCCAAGAAGGCTGACCGCGAAGCCAAGGAGGGTATCGTGACCACCGTGGTTGAGGGCAAGGATGGCATCATCCTCGAAATCAACTGCGAGACCGACTTCTGCCCCAAGGGCGACAAGTTCAAGGCCCTCGTGGCCGAAGTGGCCGCCACGCTGAAGGCCTCCACCGCCAGCACGCTGGCCGAGGCTCTGGAAGTGGCCATGAACGGCACCACCGTGGAGAAGTACATCGCTGAGCAGTGCGCTGCCATCGGTGAGAACATGAAGTTCCGCAAGTTCGGCCGCTTCACGCTGGCCGGCGAGGGCGCCGTGACCTCCTACATCCACATGGGTGGCAAGGTGGGCGTGCTCCTGCAGGTGGAAACCGGTAAGGCCGAAACCGCCACCGCCGAGGCATTCCAGACCATGTGCAAAGACATCACCCTGCACATCGCCGCCTGCGCTCCCAAGAGCGTGGACTCCTCCTCCCTTGATCCCGCCTTCGTGGCCGAGGAGCAGGAGATTGCCAAGGCCCAGCTCATCGCTGAAGGCAAGCCCGCGCACCTGCTGGAGAAGATTCTCCCCGGCAAGCTCAAGGCCCTCTACAAGCAGAGCTGCCTGCTGAGCCAGGAGTTCGTGAAGGACCCCTCCAAGTCCGTGGAGGCCCTCGTGGCCGAAACTGGCAAGGCTCTGGGCGACACCATCACCGTGAAGGCTTTCGAGCGCTTCCAGCTCGGCGCCTAATCTGCTGTATAGCTTAAAAAAAATCCCTGCACCCGGCACAGTGGGGGGAGTTTTATTTCCTACCACCCCCGG
>JAZSQS010000032.1:0-25842 GCA_045538105.1 Akkermansia sp. | reverse complement strand
GACCGCGGTGGTTTCCTCTACCACGGGAAGGTGAAGGCCCTGGCCGATGCCGCTCGTGAGGCTGGTCTGAAATTCTAAAGAAGAAAGGTTTATAGAAAATGAACACTGAAGAAACGAAAGCTCCGGCCGAAGAGACGACTCAGGCTCCCTCCGCCGCCCCGCAGCAGCGTGGTGGTCGTGGTCCCCGTCGCGATGGCAACCGTCCTGGCCGCGGCCCGCGCCGTGAGGGTGGTCGCCGCACCGAGACTCCCGCTGAGGAAGGTCCCCAGCTGATGGAGAAGGTTGTGTACGTGAACCGTTGCGCCAAGGTTGTTAAGGGTGGCCGCCGCTTCTCCTTCTCCGCCCTCATCGTTGTGGGTGACCAGAAGGGCAAGGTTGGCTACGGCTTCGGCAAGGCCAATGAGGTTTCCGACGCTATCCGCAAGGGTACCGACGCTGCCAAGCGTGCCATGAAGAAGGTGGTCGTGGTGAACGACACCATCCCGCACGAGGTGTACAGCGAGTTCGGTGGCGCCAAGATTGTTCTCAAGCCCGCCGCTTCCGGTACGGGTCTTGTGGCCAGCGCCAAGGTGCGTTCCGTGCTTGAGGCTGCCGGCGTGAGCAACATCATCGCCAAGTCTCTGGGTTCCTCCAACGCCGCCAACGTGGTGAAGGCCACCATGCAGGCCATGCTCGGCATGCGCACTGCTGACCAGGTGCTCTCCGCCCGCGGCAAGAAGAAGAAGGACGCCGCCATCTGAGTTAAACCACCAACCATAGATATTCAAGAATCATGTTGACTCTCGACAATCTCCAGCCGAACCCGGGTGCCAAGCATCGCAAGAAGCGCCTCGGTTGCGGTGAAAGCTCCGGCCTGGGTAAGACCTGCGGCAAGGGCAACAAGGGCCAGAAGGCTCGTTCCGGCGGCACCATCCGCCCCGGTTTCGAAGGTGGTCAGATGCCCCTTCACCGTCGTCTGCCGAAGAAGGGCTTCAACAACGCCCGCTTCCAGTCCACTATCGCTATTGTCAACCTGAACCAGCTCGAAGCATTCTTCGAGGCCGGTGCTACGGTGACGGAGAATGAGCTGCGCGCCATGGGGCTCGTGAAGGGCCAGGCAGATGCAGTGAAGCTCCTGGGCAATGGTAACCTTTCCAAGGCTCTGAATGTGACCGTTGATTTTGCCAGCGCATCCGTTGCTGCCAAGATTGAGGCCGCAGGCGGCACCCTCACGGTGCTCAGCGCTCAGTAAAGGATTCAGGCTCAGCCATGAGCCTTTGCAAAGACTTAACACAGAGCCGGGCAGCGCAGCGCTGCCCGGCGGCTGTGTAAGAAAGGGGATGGGATAGGTTATATCTCTCTACTTTCTTGAAAATCAAAATGGTGCGTAATAATTAGCTGCATGCCGGGCTACTGCACCTGATCACGCTGCATATCAGACTTCAAAACACTCTTAACAACCCAGGAAACCATGATTTCAGCATTTGCTAATAGCATGAAGGTGCCGGAACTCCGGAGCCGTATCCTCTTCACCCTGGCCATGATTGTCATTGTGCGCCTTGGTGTTCATTTGCCTCTTCCGGGCGTAGATGTCGCGGAACTTGCCCGCTGCGTGGCTGAGGCATCGAAGGAAGGGGATAGCCCCTTAGGTGCACTCGGTTCCATTCTGACTATCTTCTCCGGTGGTGGTCTGCAGCAGTGCGGTATCTTTGCCCTGGGTATCATGCCCTATATCTCTGCCTCCATTATGACCCAGCTCATGGGCGCAGTTCTGCCCTCCTGGCAGAAGATGCTGCGTGAAGAAGGCGGCCGCCAGAAGATGACCAAGTACACGCGTATCCTGGCCATCATCATTGCCATTATTCAGGGGTACTTCCTGACGCAGACTCTTCGCAATCCTTCCAGCATCGGCCTGAATGCGAATGACCTGGTGATGACTCCTGGAATCATCTTCACCCTTACCACTATTTTCATCATCGTGACGGGTACCATGTTCCTTATGTGGATTGGTGACCAGATTACGGAGCGTGGCGTGGGTAACGGTATTTCCCTTATCATTTCCGTCAACATTATCCACGCATTGCCCGGTGCATTTGCCGTAGCATGGAAGACCTGCGTGATGAAGGGAACTGAGGTGAATCCGCTGGGTTCCCTTGGTATGGTGGCCCTCATCCTGTTCATGGTGCTTGTGGTAGCCTTGGTGGTTATCGTGAGCCAGGCGCAGCGGCGCATTCCGGTGCAGTATGCCAAGCGCGTGGTGGGGCATGGTAAGATGATGCAGGGTGGCACCCAGTACCTGCCGCTTAAGCTCAACTATTCAGGCGTGATGCCCGTTATCTTTGCTACCGCCATCCTGGCTCTGCCGCAGATGCTGGTGCAGCAGATGTTCTCCCAGGATAGCTGGGTACATGCAGTGGTGGCAAACTGGCTTTCCCCGAATGATTTCCCCTACTACATCATCTCTGCCATCATGATTTACTTCTTCTCGTACTTCTGGGTGGCAACGATGTTCCAGCCGCAGCAGATTTCTGAGGATTTGAAGCGCAGCGGTGGTTACATTCCCGGTGTGCGTCCTGGTCCTCCCACGGCTCAGTTCCTGGATACCACCATGTCCCGCCTGACCTTCTCGGGCTCCCTGTTCCTGACGTTGATTTACTTCCTGCCGAGTCTCCTTTCCGTGTGGGGTGGTTTGCCCATGCTGGTGACCCAGTTCTTCGGTGGTACTTCTCTGCTCATTCTTGTGGGCGTGCTGCTGGATATGATGCGCCAGGTGGAAGCGACTCTGCTTCAGAAGAACTATGATGGCTTCATGAAGAAGGGTAAGATTCGTGGCAAGTACAGCCACCTCCAAGGTACTGGTCAGGCAGCTGAAGGCCGTGGGCTGGTTATCCTCTGGGTGATTATTTCTGCCCTTGTGCTCGCTGGGGCCATCATCCTCGCCAGCTAAGTGAACATATATGGTATTTTCCCATCGGGCGTGGTTCCAATAGGAGCTGCGCCCGATTTGCATTGACAAAACGTGCAATTCGGGTAGAATGTGCGGCGTTATGAGTCTCCGTCTTGCCGTACTGGGTTCCGGGTCTGGTTCTAATTGCCAGTCTATCTTCAATGCCATTGCTGATGGCCGTCTTGATGCAGAGGTGGTCATTGTGCTTTCTGACCATGAGGATGCCTTTATCCTCGAACGAGCCCGCCAGCACGGCGTGCGTGCCGAGTATATGGATTGCGGTGGATTCAAGAACAAGTTCCCGCTGGAGGTCCAGGAAGAGCTGGCAAAGAAGCTGCAGGCACTCCATATCGACCTTATCTGCCTGGCTGGTTTCATGCGTTTGGTGAAGGCCCCGCTGCTGGAAGCGTTTCCACGCCGCATTCTGAATATCCACCCGGCGTTGTTGCCAGCATTTCCGGGGGTGGAAGCCTGGACCCAGGCTCTTAACGCAGGAGTCAAGCAGGCAGGTTGTACTGTGCACTATGTGGATGCCGGTATGGATACCGGTGAGATTCTCATGCAGGCTTATGTGCCGGTACTGCCGGATGACACCCCTCAGACCCTGCATGCCCGCATCCAGGTGCAGGAGCATATCCTGTATCCGGCTGCTATTCTTTCAGCGATTTCACGCCTTTGATTTGCTTCATCAGAGCATGAAAAAGCCCCGGTTGCTGACCGGGGCTTTTTTTCGTTCACCTAGTCGTTTCGGACTCTTGAACGGGGGGAGAGAACGATGGGTACTCCGGCGGCCTTGATGCGCGAGCGTATGGTGTTACGCAGGTATTGGGCGTAACTGTCGGAAAGAAGTCGCTTATCGTTTACAAAGAGCACATAGGTCGGTACCGGTATGGTGGTGTACTTCTCATTCACAGCCGTGGTGGCATAGAAGAGCTTGAGCCGCTTCTTGAGCACGCGGTGCTGGCCTGGTGGGTTCATTTCCATAGCGCGTTGGAGCAGTCTGTTCAGCTCGCCCGTACCCGGCATGTTGAGAGCCTCCTGCTGCACGCGGGCGATGCTCTTGAAGATGGAATCAATCCCCCAGGCATCCTTGGCAGAAACGATGGCCACTGGCGCGTAATCCAGGAAGAAGAGGTTTTCTTTGATGTGTTCCTTCACGGCCTCCTTGCGGGCACTCATGGGGGCGTCCGGGCAGTAGAGGTCAAACTTGTTCACGATGATGAGGCAGGGTTTTTTCTCCTGCGCGATGATGGAACCGATGCGGCGATCCTGCTGGGTGACGCCAGCGGCCATATCAATGACCAGGAGGCAGATGTCTGCGCGGCGTATGGCTCGCTCGCTACGCATGGCAGAGAATACCTCCACCGAGGTATCCCGCTTGCTGCGGGGGCGCATGCCTGCCGTATCAATGAGCACATACCCCTGCTCACCGCGCATGTAGGGGATATCAATAGCATCGCGCGTGGTGCCGGCCACGTTGGAGACAATGGTGCGCTTATCCTGTAGAATGGCATTCACCAGGGAGGATTTGCCGGCATTCGGTCGACCCACAATGGCTACCTTGATGGGTGAATCCTCCGTTACTTCCTCCTGTTCCGGCTCATCCTGGGGGGAGGCATCGGCTGCTGCCTCAGCCTGTTTGGGAGTGGCACCCAGGGATTTGAGCATAGCATTGAGTTTATCTGCCAGGCGGGGGAACCCTCGGCCATGCTCGGCAGAGGTGAACACGTAATCCGCAAAGCCCAGGTCTGCAAACTCCCCGAGATTAAGCTCCTGCTTTTCTGTATCTGCCTTGTTGAGCACCAGCAGCACCGGTACCTTGCTCTTGTGCAGGTGGGTGGCAATGGTGCGGTCAATCGGGGTGAGGTGGTCGCGGCAGTCACACACGAACATGATGTAGTCTGCTGCGTTCATGGCTATGTCAGCCTCCTGGGTCACCTGGGCTGCGAAGCCGTCATCCAGCGTGCTGCCAATGCCGCCGGTATCCACCACCAGAGCATCAAAATCTGTGATGCGAACCGGGGCGCAGAGACGGTCGCGGGTGACGCCGGGTTGGTCGTGCACAATGGCAATGCGGCGGCCTACCATGCGGTTGAAGATGGCAGATTTCCCCACATTCGGGCGGCCTACGATAGCGATGGTCGGAGTAGACATGGCGTTAGAAGGGGCGTTCGGAAGCCTTTCGAATCTTTTCGGTGCCGGGCTTGGGTGCTACGTAGGGAGTAAGGCCAACCGGCATGATTCCCTTGCCGGTACTGATGAGGTCGACCATGGTTCCAGCGCGCTTGTAAAGCTTGGCCGAGGAGCGTTTGCCATGTGTATTCATGACCGAGTAAGTGAAGAAATCGGGAGAAGACTGGCAGAGCACGTGCATATTCTGAGCTCGGTCAAGCAGCACGCTCGGCTTCATGAAATTGAGGTATTCTGCCAGGTAGCAGGCGCCAATGACCCGGTTGGTATCAATGTTCACAGCTTGACCGAACAAGCAGCTCTTGCCATTGATTGTGGCAAGCCTCAGGCTCATGCGGATGCGTTCTCCACGAGCCTGAATCGTGAATTCCTGCACCTTGCCTCCATTTGTCAGCGAGAAAAGGGCACGGTTGGAACCATATGTCCGGTCACCTTCCGGCATGCGGATGGTGGCAATGGCGGCATAATTGCCAGGGGTATTGAGTCTGTACAGCGTCTTGAGGTTAAACTCAAATGAACGAGTGGAGCCGGGGGTGAGCGTAACGTGGGGGAACCGGGCTGTGGCAACAGGAGAAATCAGACCTTGTTCACCCCGCTTGGTCATGGTGAAGTTCAGCCATGGCCGCCCCGGGGTGTTTTTGAGGTTGATTGTGGCATCCGTCTGGTTGGCAATGGTGATTTTGATGGCCACGTTTTCACCAACGATGTAGTCCTTGCGGACTGGTTGAATCCGCAATTCAATCTGGGCGAATGCCTGGCAGCCGATGAGCAGACAGAATAGGGCAAGTATGGTATGATACAGGGTTTTCATAAGATGTTATTTGGTTTCGGGAATGGCGATACGGAAGCTGCAGCGTTCACTGTTCCAATTGCGGTGGTTGGTTGGGAAGGGGTTTCCGTTGGCATCAATAAGCAGGAAAGTCTGGGAATCATAGACCTGCGGGAGAGAATCGGTGACCTCCGTGCAGGACCATTCCAAATCATGCAGCTTGACTCCGGCAGCGCGGATTGCCTGGAGCTGGTTTGCCGTGGGTACATGTCCTCCCTTGAAGTGGGCGTAGAGGAAGGCCTGCCAGTAAGAGACCCCCGTTACAGGCTTGGAATGCGACTTTGAGTCGAGCTGCTCCTCCCAGTTCCGTGGTTCGATGTGACCAATCTCACCGGGAATGCTATCCAGCATTTCCTCACGTTCGGCATCATCCATTTCCTCATACTGTATGATAAAATCCTCATATTCGCTGATGGAAACGGGATTCCTCATGACCAACATATCCTGGCCGAACTGGCGGCATAAGAACCCTTTTTTGTTTCCTGCGCTGGTGTGTACGGGATCTGCCATTCCGAAGAAAGTACCCAGGCTGCTCAGCGCCACGATGATGGTGGTGTAAGCAATGATGTATTTTGCCCAGCGGGTGACGAATTGGCGAATTTTGACCAGCACCGGGTTATGAGCCAGACGGTAGGAGAGGGAGCGTTCCAGAGCCATCCTGGCGGCCTCTGCCAGCTGTTCGAGAATGGTACTGGCAGTAGCGCCGATGGTGGCCCAGTGGAGCAACTGACCCTCGTAGCCTTCGTTCAGCCATTGGAGCAGGGTCGTGACACGTCCTAAGCCTGGGGCTTTATCCCGGGGGCAGACTGCCCACAGCGCCATGGAGAGAGCCTGCATTTGTTTATCCGGCTCATTGGGTTCCCCTTCCACCAGCGGGGAGAGGAAGTGTACCTCGCCCCCTTCTTCAATGAAGATGGACGATGGCGCCAGCGGCATGGCTTTCAAATCCACCTGACTGCACAAGTCGTACATTTCAGCAGCCGCATTAATGATGCAGCAAATCAGGGGGACGCTCAACTGCTCACCTGCAGCTGCGATTTCCGCAAGGGAACGGCCAAGTGGCAGCTCCTGCGTGAGGAACCAGAGCCCTTCGGCTCTGAGGGATTCGTACACGTTGGCCACGTGCGGTAATTCTGAGGAGGCAACCCGCAGGCGCGCCTGAGCCAGGAAGGTGACTTCTTCAGCGTGTGAAACGCCAGGTGCCAGCACCTCCAGAACCACGGCGCGGTCAACATGCGTTTGCTGGGCCTCATACAGAGCCGTGTTCTTTCGGAGCTCAATGAGCCGGGTTAGTGTGTATACGCCGAGCTGGCGTGGAAGTTCTGGGAAAATCGGGTTCATTGAGGAAGTGGGAGTTCAGGGAGGAAGTCATTGACCGGTACGGCTTCTTCATAGGCGGGAACCAGGCCGTCATCGGGTAGGAGTGAATTGGAGGGTGCGAAATTGTTGCTTCGGTTTCTGTTATTGAGGCGCTGCTCCTGCAGGATGAGTGCCGAGGGGGAGCTGATGCAGTCCAGGGGTTCTCCCTTGTAGTAGAGCTTGGCGGTGAAGCCATAATACTTGACATCCCCGAAAGCTTCCAGCTCTTCCTGGGTCAGCGGAGCCAGAGAGTAGGAAACCACCAGGTTTTCCTCCCAGTTTTCCCAGTTGGGCTTTTCATTCCGCCAGCTCCATTTGACATTGCCCCGGCTGAAGGCTATGCGGCGCCCATTCACGAGGTCAAAAAACTGGACGTGGATGTAGAGGTCTTCAAAACGCACTTCCTCACCCGGAGCCAGAATGATTGGCAGCAGCATATCCACTTGCTCGCCGGTTTCAGTGTCATATGTGTGCTTGACCTGGTGAGGCCCGAACGAAAGTTTACCGCGCATGGCAGAGGCCTGGTCAAAACCGTAGGTGAGGCGGTGGGCGGCCCGCTTGAAGTAGCTGCCTGCTTTGTCGCGCATCTGAAAGAGCTTTGTGTAGAAATCTCTGGCCTTTTTTGGGTTGAGTAACTTATCATAGGCCATGCCGTAGTAATACAGCAAGGCTGGATGCTCTGGGGAAATCAGGCTTGCTTCCTCCAGACAAAGAATACATTGGCGCATGTCTCCCGCTGCCATAGAGGTGACACTCTGGCGGATGAGCCGGTCTACTTCCTCGCGGTCTTCCTGATTCAATTTGCTGGTGGCTTCTTGTTCTGCCTGGGTGGGAACAGGTGCTTCGGACACTGCTTCCGGCAGCTCCATGCCGCCTTCCTGAAGGAGAATCGTTTCTACGTCACGTTCGCGGAGGGGAGGGGGAGCATCGTCATCCCCGCCTTGTTCCGGCTGTGTGGTGGCAGGGGGTGCGGCAATGCCAGCAGCGCCTTGTGTGTTGAGTTCCTGCTGGGCCAGTTCCCGCGCCTCAATTACTGCCAACTGAGCCTGGGAAACCGCCAGGGAACGTTCATATGCTAAATCAAGCCTGCGCGTGACCCCTACTCCCAGAATTCCCAGCTCTGTTACTACCAGGGCTGCCAGCAGAATCACAACAACCCGCCGGGAAATCAGGGCATGCAATAACTTTCTGCTGCAGCGGCGGGAACGCAGCAGAAAGCGGTGGGTGAACAGTCGGCGCCTGTTTTCAGGTTTCTGGAGACTCTTGCTGCTCATATTCCATAATTTCGCCCTTATAGCGGGAGAGAAGGGCTTGCATGAATACCTCTGCTGGTTGTCCCTGGTTCGGATTAAAGCCGCCGTAGGTCATGCCATCCATCCGGATTTTGCGGTTTCCGACTTTGGCATAGGCAATCCCCTTGAAGCCTTTGCCCCATTGGCGAAGGTCCAGTAAGGAAATTTCATCCACCTTGAATTGCTGCCCGGCAGCTGTGACGGTGTCACCGTTCAGTGCCATGGTACGCTTGCTGGTGCGGACGATGAAGAAGAGGATGATGGCGCTGATGAGCATGCACACACTGCCTGCAATCCACTGCTCCCGAATGGCGTTTGTGTCAAAGGGATGCTCAGCGGGTTTGACCGGATACTTCATGCGGGCCGTGTAAGACGTCCAGCAATCCGCCCAGCTCTTACGCATGTCTGCGTGGTTGGCGGCCTCAGGGGGGGTGCTCCTGGCAGCCTCGCAGTCAGCAGGTATGGGGTATTTTCCATCTACCATCTGTTCTGCTCCCACCTGTTCGGCTTGAATGAGCGGCTGTGCGGCAGTATCTGCAGACCAGGAATCCGATTTGCTGGCTTCATCACCCAGGCGGGCAAAGGCTGCGTAGGAAAAGTACACCTCATTAGCCTTGCGGTAGCCTATGGCTCCATCATAAAAAAAGTAAAGTCCGAAACCAAAGAAGGCGGCCAGTACAATGGCAAAGCGTACAAAGGTGTCCTTCGTGGGGCGGCAAATTATGGATTGATTGGTCATCTGCGCGTGATTGTACCACAGACCAGGGCTCCTGCATAGCTAAAAATGCAGTACTTTGGGGATGCTGACGCCTAAATTTCCCGGGCGTGAGATTGGGAAATTCTTTCCTTGTCAATGAAAATTCTTTCCCGGCAGGCAGAATCCGTTTCGCGTGAATGGAAATCCTCCTTGCTTTCCGTGGATAAGCAGATGAAGCCCCATGGAGGTAGATATCTGATATCATCAGGGGTGAGCCGGGTAGCTGCAGCCTGCCAGCCGCTTGGCGTGTAGAGTGCCGGCCAGCACACCGCGTGCGCGTACGCGTGACGAAATAAAGGCTTGATTTCAGGAGTGCTTCCTGCTAGGCTTCGGGTCATGAAAGCGCTGTTCCGGGTATTGATGCTGGCCATGTGCATGATAGCTTGTGCACAAGAGCTGGAGCCCGCAGTGGTGGATTTGGATCCGTTGGCTCTGGAAAACGTAGAGCCCGATTCCGTGATGAATGTACCCGCTCCTCAGGAAGAGGAGGATTATGCGGAGGAAGTGGAGCCGCACGAGGCTTTGGATGTGCCGCGTGACCAGACCCGCGTGGCGGTGCTGGGGTATCATAATTTCAGCTCCACCGCGCCGGTCACCCAGATGATGCTGCGTACATCTGAATTCCGGGAGCAGATGGAGTACATCCGCCGGGCCGGCTTGAGCGTCATCAGCATGCAGGAATTCCTTGAGTGGAGGCTGGGTACTCGCACCCTGCCGGCTCGTTGTATTCTCATTACCCTGGATGATGGTTGGAAGAGCGTATATACGGAAGCCTACCCGATTCTCAAGGAATATGGGTATCCGTTTACCCTCTTCCTCTACACCAAGTTCCTCCATGGCCGCGGGGATAGCCTCACCCCGGAACAAGTGAAGGAAATGCAGGCTAACGGGGCAACGATTGGCAGCCATTCTGTGAATCACCTCTACCCCAGCAGCTGGAAAAAGGCAGAGGCCAAGGGGCAGGAGGCCTACGATAAACTTATTGATGCAGAATTGGGAGAATCCCAGAAAAAGCTGAGTTCCTTGTTCGGAACGGTCAACACATACTGCTTCCCGGGTGGCTATAATACCCCTGCCATGATTGAGCGTATGCCTCGCTATGGATATGTGGCTGCTTTTACCGTGGTGCCTGGCAAGGTAACCGCCACAGAATCTCCCCTGGCCATTCCCCGCTATATGATTTTTGGCAATGATTCGTCCATCTTCCGCTCTGCGGTTGATTTCCGTGTTGCCCAGCTGGGTACCGTGGTGAGCACAGGCTCAAGCCCCGGAACCCTGCCTCCCCAGACCCCGCCGCCACCCTTTGCCGTATCCCCGAAACCGCATGAGGTTGTGAACCCTGATTTTCCTGCCATTACGGCCTACATGAGCGGTGTGGCGGGTGTCAATTTTTCCACCGTCCAGATGAAGGTGAGTGGATTCGGACGTGTTCCCGCCAAGGTAGATGAAACCACCCGCACCGTGCAGTGGGTGCTTCCCTGCCGTATCTACATGCCAAACCTCTCCGTGCACGTTACCTGGAAGAGTACAGATGGCACCAGCCACAAGGCTGAGTGGTCCTTCAGTATTGATCCTAACGCGCCGATTAAAACAGTAAACACCATACCATAAACCAATGGCACCCGAAGAAAATACCCAGACTGAAGCTGAGGTGAAGTCCGCGGTCCGCAAGCGCTCCCCGCGCAAGAAGACTGCCGCCACCCAGGCTGGTGGAGATGCCGGCACCATTGCCGCCTCTGCCGAAGCTGCAGCTCCCGCCCCGGCTCCTAAAAAGCGCAATACCAGTCCGCGCAAGAAGACCAGCAAAAAGCCCGTGGAGGCAGAAGGTTCCGCACCTGTCGTGGAGAATACCGCCCCGGCACCCGTAGAGAAGCCCGCCCCGGCCCCGGCTCCGGTGGCTGAGGCACCTGCTGAAAAAGCACCAGCTGACCCGCAGGAACAGCGCCCCCGCAAGGAGCGCCACAACAACCGCCCGCAAAAGAACAAACAGGCAGATAAAGCTCCGCAGCAGCTTGCTGCTGAACCTGCCCCTGCACCTGTTGAGAAAGTGGTTGAAAAAGTAGCAGATACTCCTTCGGGTATTGAAAATCCTGATGCTGCTCCGCAGCTTCCCCCGGCTCCCGGTTTTGCCGTTCCGGAAACTGTGGGTGGTGGTGAAGGTAATGGCGGTGGTAACCGCCGCAAGCGCCGCCGCAACCGCAACCGCAACCGCGAAAACGGCCAGCAGCCCCAGCAGCCGCAGTCAGCCCCCCAGGTGGATCAGGAGGAACTCGTCCGCCGCGCCTGGAAGATTTTCCTGGGTGAAGTGACTGAGGAGGGGCTGGCGCTCATGGATGACCGCACCGCCGCAGAGGCTTCCCGCCGCGCCTTCCGCGTGGCCGAGCTCTTCCTCATCGAGGCCGCCCGCCACCGCCCCGCTACCGCTCCAGCCGCTGAGCTTCCTGCTGCGGAGGATGAAGTGGCAGAAGAGCCTGAGCAGGAATAAAGCTCTTTACCCGATTATTCCAATGCCCGCGTTGCCAAAAGCAACGCGGGCATTTTTTCGGTCTTTGTTGTGGCTGGATTAATGACGCCGGCGGCGCCATGCCAGTGCCCCCAGCCCCAGTAGGGAGAGTGTGGCGGTTGCGGGCTCCGGCACCAGTACACGGAAGTTGGAGACTTCTATACCTTTGTTGCTGCCGTATGTTTCACTTGTTTGAATTTGCAGGATCATGGTATGGTCACTTTCTCTCGCCTTCATATCTTCCAGAATGGTAGCCATGGATATTTGCATGGTCGTCAGACCGCTGGGGGTGTTATTGTCCTTGGTGTGCAGAGAAATTGATTTTTTGGAATACCAAGGGTTGGTACTGCCGGGGTTAAGGAGCGTACTGAGGTTGAAATTGAAGGCATGGTTCTCTTTATTATTGCCTGCCTCTGTCAGCCGGACATCAAAAAACAAGATGAACTCGTCAGTCATGCTGGCAAGCTGTTCCTTGGTGATATCGAACATGATGGCCGTACTCATCGCGCTTCCGTTGTTCGCGGGGCCTCCTGCCACTATGGTAATGGCTCCGGGGGTAGCGGCATAGCCACTTATATTCGCATTGTAACCGCTGGTTACATACCACTCATTCTTTGTGGGCAGTTGGCTGACCAGTTCATCGTACGTGGACATGGAAGAGATGGGAGCCTGCGTGACTGCTGCATTATTTGCTTGTGAGCCGACCAATGTGCCGTAAGTGTTGTTGATGCCTTCTATGGAAGAATAATATGCAGCCGTAGCTGGAAGAGATACCAGCATGGCCACGATGCTGAAAATAGAGGAGCAAAGTTTCATGATAATCTCATTCTATCGCATTTTAAGTGCGATAGTCTTCTTGTGATTGATATACAATAAATAACAATCAATTGAATAAAAATACAATTCATGCTATTTTTGTGTGTATTCTGATAAAAATCAGGCATTTTCAACGATTTTCATGCTTTTACCTTGCTATCGCACTTAAAAGCAGATAAGTTGAGGAGGCCAACCGCTTCCGCAGCCTTGTTGCAGTCCTCCTTGCCTTCTTGTATTTCGGGAGGCATTTTGTTGAAGCATTCGGCATAACCGCAGCGGCGTGCATTTTCAGCATTGTCTTGGTGGTTGGCTGGGGCGTTATAGTAATGTTCGCAGTTGGTGTGATTTGTCGCTTCGCTTAATGAAATACTTGCTCCGCAAGTATGTAAATATCACAGCTGCGCTGTGGTATGAAAGCACTGCTTCCGCAGTGCATGAAATACCGCCTGCGGCGGTACGAAAGCGGCACAACGTGCCGCATGTTCTGGAACACACGTCAGAACAATAAATTCCCCTTTACCAACAGGGGGGAGCACCAAAAAAATCCCCCACCGGAGTGCGGTGGGGGATGGTGGGGAATATAGGTTTGCGGCGGGTTAGTTGGCCACGATGTTCACGAGGCGGCCGGGGACAACAATGACCTTGCGGACGGTCTTGCCGGCGGTGAACTCCTGCACGCGGGGCAGGGCGAGGGCGGAGGCCTCCAGTTCTTCCTTGGGAGCATCGGCAGCCACGGTCATCTTATCGCGGAGCTTGCCGTTCACCTGCACCACGATTTCCTTGGTGTTTTCCACCAGGTACTCAGGGTTGAAGGTAGGCCAGGGCTGCTGGCAGAGCTGGCAGGCGGGCAGGGTGGTGAACTGCTGGCGCAGGAGGCTGTAGAGCTCTTCCGTGATGTGCGGGGCGTAGGGGTTGAGCACGTGGAGCAGGCTCACGTAGTCGGCCACGCAGACGGAATCGGCGCTGGTCATGGTGTTCACGCATTCCATCATCTTGGAAATGCCGGTGTTGAAGCTCATGGCCTCAATATCCTCGGTTACCTTCTTGATGGTCTTGTGCACCTCCTTACGCACGGGGGTGACGGCGCCGGAGTCCTCGCCTGTAATCTTGGTGCCAAGCACCCATTCACCTTCCTGGTTTTCAACCATGGCGAGGCGCCACACACGGGCCAGGAAGCGGCTGATGCCCTCCACGCCCTTGGTCTGCCAGGGCTTGACTTCCTTGAGCGGCCCCATGAACATTTCGTACATGCGCAGCGAGTCGGCACCGTAGGCTTTCACGATGTCATCGGGGTTGACCACGTTGCCGCGGCTCTTGGACATCTTCTGGCTGTCTTCGCCAAGGATGAGACCCTGGTTCACAAGCTTGTTGAAGGGCTCATTGGTGCTGACCAGACCGTAGTCGTAGAGAACCTTGTGCCAGAAGCGGGCATAGAGCAGGTGGAGCACGGCGTGCTCGGTGCCGCCCACGTAGAGATCCACGCCGCCGGGGTTGCCACCGCCCATCCAGTACTGCTCCACCGCCGGGTCAACGAAGGCTTCATCGTTGGTGGGGTCAAGGTAGCGCAGGTAGTACCAGCAGGAACCGGCCCACTGGGGCATGGTGTTGGTCTCGCGGGTGAAGGTTTCGGAGTACTGAATCCAGCTGGTGGCCTTGACGAGCGGGCCGCGGGGGTCACCGCTGGGCTTGAAGTCCTCCATCTCAGGCTGCAGGAGGGGCAGCTCGCTTTCGGGGATGGCGTAGTGGTTGCCGTCCTGGCTGTTCCAGACAATGGGGAAGGGTTCGCCCCAGTAGCGCTGGCGGCTGAAGAGCCAGTCGCGCAGTTTGTAGTTCACCTTGCCGTGGCCGTAGCCTTTCTCTTCGAGCCAGGCGGTCATCTGCTGCTTGGCTTCGGGCACGCTCAGTCCGTTGAAATGCTCAGAGTTGACCATGGTGCCATCGTATCCGCAGAAATCCTGCCAAGGGGTGTCGGCATTGTCCGGCTGCACCACCTGGATGATGGGCAGTCCGAATTTCACGGCGAACTCATAGTCGCGGCTGTCGTGAGCCGGTACGGCCATAATGGCGCCGGTGCCGTAGCCGGTAAGCACATAGTCCGCAATCCAGATGGGAATCTGCTTGCCGTTCACTGGGTTGGTGGCATAGGCGCCGGTGAACACGCCAGTCTTCTCCTTGCTCAGTTCAGTGCGTTCCAGGTCGCTCTTGGCGGCGCATTCGGCCTGGTAGGCCTCCACGGCGGCTTTTTGCTCTGGTGTGGTAATCTGGGGAACCAGGTCGTGCTCAGGGGAAAGCACCATGTAGGTGGCGCCGAAGAGTGTATCCGGGCGGGTGGTGTACACGGTGATGGTGTTGCCCTGGCAGTCGAAGTTCACCTCGGCACCGGTGGATTTGCCAATCCAGTTGCGCTGCAGCAGCTTGATGCTCTCCGGCCAGTCCAGCGGCTCCAGCTCATCGATGAGGCGCTCGGCATAGGCGGTGATGCGCAGCATCCACTGGCGCAGCTTGCGGCGCTCCACGATGTGGCCCTTGCTCTTCCACTCCTCGGCCTCTTCGTTGGCCAGTACGGTACCCATATCCGGCGACCAGTTCACCATGCCCTCGGCCACGTAGGCGAGGCGCACGTTATCAATCTGCTCGCGGGTCCAGCCCTTGGCCTCCAGCTCGCTCACGGGACGCGCCTTCTTGAGCTCCTCGTTGTAGTAGGAGTTGTACAGGCGCAGGAAAATCCACTGCGTCCAGCGCACATAGCGTGGGTCGGTGGTGGCGATTTCGCGGTCCCAGTCGTAGGAGAAGCCCAGCATCTTGAGCTGGCGGCGGAAGGTGTCGATATTGGCGTAGGTCGTGATGCTGGGGTGCTGGCCGGTTTTGATAGCATATTGCTCAGCAGGCAGACCGAAAGAGTCCCAACCCATGGGGTGCAGCACGTTGTAGCCCGTCATGCGCTTGTAGCGGCTCACGATATCGGTGGCGGTGTAGCCCTCCGGGTGACCCACATGAAGCCCCGCACCACTCGGATAGGGGAACATATCCAGGATATAGCACTTGGGTTTGGCGGAATCAAAACCCTCCTGGCCGGGATTGAGTACTTTGAAGGTCTTCTCTGCATCCCAGGTGGCCTGCCACTTGGGTTCAAAGACGTCGAAAGGATACGGATTCTTACGTTCGCTAGACATGTCGCGCGCGACTATACCCCCCGCGCGTAGGAAAATCAAGCCTTATGTGCTGCAGGGAGACGGTATGCCACGCTTCGAGGCTTTATCCACTTGTCAAGAGGAAACGAACACCCGGTTACGCTTGCCGGACGGCAAGCATGACCGGGAGGCGTTGTTTTGTTGGAGAAGGGTAAGTTTTTGCTATACTGCGTTTCGTGAGGCTCCTGTTCCCCAGGTGCCTGATACTACCCGCAAGTATTAACAATACGTACTCATGATACACCCAAGGAGCAGCCCGGTTCCGCAAAAACCGGGCTGCTCCAGATAAGATGAACTTATGGCCCAACAACTCAGAACACTACTCAACCGCACCTATGAGGTGCAGACTCCGGAGACTTGCACCGTGACAAACTCCGATGGCAATACCATCCTCACGGCCTATGCCGGTGTACCGGTGCAGTTTACGGCCGATGGCAAGGAGGTGATCCTTTCGGCTGACTCAGCGACGCTGAGACTTGTCGAAGGTAAATCAGTTGTTTCGGTAACAGGAAGCGGAGAAGGGGGCTCTTCTTCTGCCTCAGGAGAGACGGTGAAGGCGCTTTCTTCTCCTTCTCTTGCAATGAAACATGCCGTCTGGTATGATAACGATTCGCATTCAGACATTACGGTACAGCCTGCAGCCTGGCGCAATGAAGTGATGACCTGCACTCTGAAAACGACGCGCCCAATTTCTCTTTCCGGAGTGAATTGGATTTACGGCCAGCCGACGATGGTTGAGGGATATACCTATGTTGTTGCCATGCAGCAGATAAATGCCACCACTGTTCTTGCCAACCTTGCCTACATTTTACCACAATGATGTATTTTAAGAAAACTCCCGATGTTTTGGGAAATTTTGTGGCTGCAGATGGCTCTCGTTATTCCATAGCCGCTGCAAGGCGCATTCGTACGGCCAACGGAATCAATATTGGTTATGAAGCATTTGACTCGCTTCAGGATGCATTAGCTGCATGGGAACTCGTTCCTGTGGAACAGGAGGAGGAAAATGTATGATTGCTAACGGTATATGTTTAATGGGTGGATGCTTCGCCTTGAATGAAGACTTATCTCTGGCTGATGGGTATTGGCCCGGTGAATACACGGATATACCCACATCACCATCATCTGTCGGGCTTTATGAACACGATGTCGTTCCTGTGGGGGTGGATATGGCAGATTGCCGTGTTTATACCAGGCAAGTGGCTTATGCGAATTATGCATCTTTCTTTTTTGTTTTTCAAAACGATATGGCTGTTTGTAATTGCTATGTCGCACAGTCTGCCTCAGGCCCTGTCCTTGAAGTTGCGACCAACGCATCAACATTAGGTCGAGTATATGTTTCTTCTTTTCCTATAGAAGTGGAGTTCTGTACTGATGAAAATGGTGCGAGGTGTATTCGCCCAGGGATACAGTTAAGGCCTTTTTCCTGGGATGCTGCTTTGCCTGGTGCTCGGTTACGCCTTCTCGATGCTCGCCAGGGTAAGAAGGATTTTTACATATCTTACGGGCAATGGGGACATAAGTGGTATCTGTTGCCCATGCGCTCCGTTTTGAATACTAAAGCAGTATTCGATTTTGAAGAGAGTGTCTTAATTGAACTTTAATGTTATTTTCGGCGATTCAAAAGACAACGTAACACGTTGCTGAACTTTGCGAATGCTTTGTGAAGCAGACTGTTGCGTTTGACTCTGAAAGGTCCGAATTGTACTGTTTCAATCAGAAATCTATATGCACCTGAAATGTTAAAGACTCTTAGTAGTTGTAGAGCCCGCTGGCGTTGAGGATGGATTGTCCCCTGCGGTCGCATGTAGGTGAAGCGTTGCCCTTCAATAAGTTCTTCCAAGGGGACTTGTCGTAATGTGATGCTTCCCTGATTCTGCAGTTCTGCCAGTAGCATGCAGCCTTTGGGGGTATTCCCTATGACGGATCCTATTCCATTCGTAATGGGCCATTCCGGGTGACGTTGCTGTATATTGCCCCAGAAATCACCAAGAGTAATGTCTCCCACGCGTGGAAAAGTGGCATGCGGACATGAATAACAGGCTTTGTTTAATGCATAGTCTCCCACAAAAAGGCGCATGAACATATCAGCACGGTTGCAATGTGAAAGCGTGCTGCCATCAGTAAAAAACTTTTTCAGGTGATACTGTTGCCAATTACCGGCTTTATCTCGGAATTGGATGTGGCTCAGCTCCTTGCTTTCTGTTTTTTCGTAATGTCGGATGTAGGCTTTCAATAGATTATGGCTGGGGACTCCATGGCAGAGGATATCTACAAGTATCAGATTCTCATCATCTTTCCGCAGATATCTCTTCAAGGCATATACCTGGCAAGACGTACCGCAGAATAGCACCTTGCGGCCGTTTTTGAGTTCTTGCTTCACTTGGCGGTACACATCTCCTGGAATCGCCTGCGTATATTTGGACCCCCGCATGGCCACGAGCTCGTCCCTGGTCTCTGCTTTGGAAAAGACGGCGGTGTCTTTATTTTCCCAGATAACGCCGAATACGCAGCCTCCCTCAGCAAAGACCGATTCGGCCAGGGCAGTGAAGATGCCGCCGCTGCTACTGGCAAGATGGGTTTCTTCGTCAGCGTTCCAGCCTCCGTAGGCTGCTGGTGATTGCGCTGCGTATCTACTGCCGCTCTGCCGCAATTTCTTCAGATGCTCCGGCTGCGCCGGACAGGCTCTGACACAAGCCCCGCAGTTGATGCATGCATCGGGATTCACCTCGGGTACCAGGAATCCGTCTTCGTTCCATTCCATGCGGATGGCATCCTTGGAACACACATTGGCACATAAGGCACAGCCAGTGCATGCTTGCGGTGCTGTAATGTGTTTACTGTTGTTCATGATGGGAGGAGGTGTGTTTGAAAAAATGGAATGCTTGTGTATTATGCGGCCCGTTTGCTTGTGAATCTTTCTACGACGATTGATATCAGATAGGTTGCTGTTTGATCTTTGCGAAGCCAGAGAAATAGACCATACAGAGTCGCAGAAAGGGCTACGCCCAGGAACATACGGATACACGGATGCCAGTCGAGTTTATCGATGAAAAACGAAGGCATATTTGCAATGAGTGCCATGAATAAGTAGGGAAAAAAGTCAGTAGCAAGATGTGCTATGCGGATAGGACTGATGTTGGTGATGATGATGCAGGATGCGAGAAAACCAAAGCTTGCTGCAAATACTGCTGCATAGCATAGCGCTGTGACGCTGTGGAATGCACACAAGATCATGACCGTGATGCTGACTGTTCGAAGCACGATTTCTAGTTTAAGGTTTAGATCCGTTCGCCCTAGAATGGCACAAAGATTACTGTTGAGAGATAGCAAGGGGTTGAGCATCCACCCAAAACAGAGAATTTGCGCGTATATGGCTGCCGTACTCCAATTTTCTCCGTATAGTAAGACGATGAATGCGGAAGCATTAGCCGCTAGTGTAATCATCCCCCACTCGATGCACATGGTCATGAGTCGAATGTACTTGCGGTATACTTGAAATAAGCGTTGTTGGTCTTCCTGCAGGGTTGCTAGTATAGGAAAGGTGATAGGCCCGAGGACGCTGGTGGCTAATTGTAACGGCATGCTGCATGTATGCTGGCCTCGTGAGAAATAGGCAAGTTGAGCAGGAGAATAAAACTTACCAATGATGAAGGTTCGTATTTCCAGATAGGTTTGAGTGAGCACACCGGTCATGGCCAGGTTGGCTCCGTATCGGAAAAATTCTCTGAAGGAGGATGTTGAAAAGGAGAATCTTGGTTTCCAGGGCGAGATACGCCATATGACAACAAGGGTCAAGAGACCGGTAATCACCCCTTGGAGCATGGGTGCCCAGTAGCTCCAGCCGACAAAGGCTGCCCAGATGGTGAAGGGCATGGCCACCAGGGTAACACACATGGAAACGATTGCCGGGGTTTTGAAATCGCGCCGCGCCTGGTAGAGGGTCATGTGCACACTCACGGTGGAGTTCAGGAACATGAGCAGGGCTGAGACCCGTGTGAGATTGATGAGGGCTGGCTGGTTAAAGAACGCGGCAAACCAGGGGGCTGCCAGGAAAAGTAGTGTGGAGAGAATCAGGCTCATGGCCACATTGAACCAGAAGACGGTGCAGATATCCTCATCTGTGCGATTCTGTTTGCGGATGAGGGCTGCACCGAAGCCGCATTGCTGAAGCTGGCCGGCGATGGCAAAGAAAATGGCGGTAAGCCCGAGAATACCCATTTCGGCGGGGCTGATGAGACGGGCCAGAATGATGCCATAGACGAACTGCACCGGCTGCATGGTGCATTTCTGGATGAGCCCCCATTTAATGCCGCTGGCTGTTTCTTCTTTAACGCTGGCCATAGTTCAGTCCCGGCAGAGGTTGGTGTTCAGAAATTCAATGGCTCGTTGTTGTTCGCCGTGCCGGATGGTGTTGACATTTTCCCAATCAATGGGGGTGGCCATCAGTTTCTGTATTGTCTCGGGAGTGGGATTGGTTACCAGTCTGTCTTGCAGTCCGAAAGTACCCAGAAGGGAATCAAAACGGGCGCTGCCCCGGTTCTCGTTACCCAGGCAGACGAACGGCTTGTTGAAGATGATGGAGAAGACACAACCATGGAACGAATCGGTGAGCACGCATTCGCAATCGCGTATGCCGCGCAGCCATTGGGGTACGGAAAGCGGCAGGCGGTCCATGAGTTTCTTTGCTCCGGGGTGGGGCATGAGGTGCTGGGGATAAAGGCCGGTGCACTGGCTGAGACCCTGCACGAGTGCCTTTTTCTCTGCTGTTTCATCCAGCAGGTAGACGGCCATGAAGGGCTGAGGCAGCGGGCGGGTACGCCAGTGGCGGATGAGGTAGTCGTAGTCCTCCTGCTCCAGCAGCAGGGTGGGGTCGGGCATCTGTACTGCCTCTACCCCGAATACCTCGCGGCAGAGGCGGATACCGCTGTGCTCGCGTACGGAGACCACCTTGAAATCTCGCAACAGCCGGGCACATTCTTCTGTTTCTTCCGGAGAGCCCTCCCATTCATCTGAGCCGAAAGAGGCAGCATAGGCAATGCTGCGCTGGCGCTGCTCCGGCGTGGCAAAATTCAGAAAAAAGAACGGAACAGACTCAATGTTTCTGGCATACACACAGCGCCACACCTGGTCGCTGCCAACAATGAAGGGCTCTCCTCCGTTTAGCTCAGGTAGCTTGTTCCGCTCCAAATCCAGATTCCACAGGCGCATGAATCTTCTTTTGAAGGCGCTGAATAGAAGAGGATAGAACATTCCGGGAAGGGATACGGGAGCCGCAAGAAGGATGATTTTAAGTAGTTGTTTGATATTGCGGCACTTGCTGCGTATTCCTTCTTTTTTTAGCAATCCTCCCCAATTTTTGGAAAAGAAGTCAATGACCTGATTGTTCACCCCAAGCTCCAGCAGGACACGTTGCAATGCGAAGGCTTGCAGGATGCCTCCGAAATTGTGGACAAGTGGATGTGGCAGGATGCGATACATGGTCATCGGGAAAGCAAGTGTGTTATATCACAAGCGAGGATTGGTTGCGAGTAGCAATCAGACTGTTTCTCCCAGAATGGCAGCAATGATATTTTCTGCTGCGCTCCGGCCATGGGGAGGGATCAGGTATTTTTCGACTGTCTCTGCCCGTCGGCCCTTCATGGGGTCGTACCCTTGTATGACTTGTTCCTGCAGGAAGTTCTGCAGGTCGTTCATTGAATAGCCGAGGTATTGCGAATAGAATGCCGCATGGGACATTTCATTCAGCAAGGCTGTTTGCTTTTCTTCGTTGCGTGCCATGAAGAATACAGGTTTGCCGGTGAGCAGGTATTCGCAGCAGAAGGAGCTGCAGTCGTGCACCAGGGCATCAGAGGTCATGAATAAATCCACGTATGTTCCCTGTTCCAGCTGGGTGTTCTCATTTGTTTCCCATGCTGTGTAGTATGCATCCGTGCGTTCTTTGTCCCAATCTGGATGTTTGTATAGTTCTCTTTTAAGCCATGGGTGGGGTTTGAAGGCAAACTGAATCCTTCCTTTCTGGTCGGAGGCAAATTGCAGCATGAAGTCTGCGGTCTCTAAGAAGTTGGAATAACAAGGTAAGGCAGAGCACTCTTCTGTAATTGTCCAATGGGGAGCCCAGATGATTTTTTTACATGGAGTCACTTGTTTTTTCCATGGGGAAGCGTATGTGCCTTGTTTGAACTCATCCACGAGTGGCAAGCCTGTAGCGATTGAGTTCACCCCTTTATTTTGCTTTACTTGGTATGAATACTCGCAGAGAGCCTGGTTTTCATAGCAATCAATCCAGGCCGCATTTTGAAAATATTTGTTGAACGCCCATTCCTGGTTACCTGAATGAAATGCGTATTCACAGGCAAGCATCAATTTATTCATATTCCTCGGAAAATCCAGATTCTTGGTAATGAGTCCTGGGTAGGGCTGAGGATAGATTACAATATCATAGGCATCCGGGATTCGAGGATAGTTGGTTTCTCCTCCGATGCCATACCATTCTTCGTAAGCGTATCCTTTTCCCTCGAAATAGGCCTTCAGGTTCTGGTAGTCTTCCCGCCGGATTTGCTCATTTTTTTGAGCCATGTTTGGGGCAAGCAGGATGGTTGCCTCGAAACGAGGGTGTGCCTGCATGGCTTTGTAGAGCGAATCTACTTTCCATATGGCTTGTGAAACGCTGATGAATAAGACGCGAATGGAAGCTTTTTTTCTGATTCTGCATACCTTATGCTGCATCAGAGTTCGTCTGTACAACGTACTCATGTATACCTTTTCCCTCATGCGGTATAATCTGGCGCGTAAGGATTCGGGTAAAACCGATCTGATGGAGAGGGGCCGGGTCATGAGTCCTGATATTCTCGTGATAAAATGGCTAGAGTGTTGGCAATGCCCTGTTTAATGGTATAATGAGGAAGCCATCCCAACTCCCTGAGACGTGAGGAGTCTTGTACTGCTTTTGTTGCGGTGGAGAAGCCTGCGGCTTCTACTGCATCCGGAAGCTCGAAACGCAGTTGTGTGCCGCTGGTGTCTGCTACGAGCTGGGCAAGCTCCCGCAGCGTGATGTCTGATTTCTTGTCTGCGATATTGTATGCCAGTCCAGTTTTTCCAACAAGCATGATGGAGAGGATTGCAGCAGCAGTATCTGCCACATAGGCGTAGGAGAAGAATTGGTCCCCTTTGCTCTTGAGTACAATGTCTTCGCCAGCCAGGCCCTTTTTGATGAATTGGGAAAGCGCCTTGGTATCACTCATCAACATGGTGGGACCATAGGTGCGTGGTATGCGGGCTGAAACATAGTCAACTCCTTTTTCCTTCACGTATGCCTGGCAGAGGGCTTCGCTTAGCCGTTTGCTTTCCGGATATCCTGCGCGTAGAGTATTGCAATCAATGTAGCCGCAGTATGATTCGTCAAAATATTCGGTGTCTCCGCGGTTCTGACCGTATATTTCTACAGAGGAGGTGAGGACGAAGCGTGCACTTTGTGAGTGTGCGCTGATGTAGTTGAGCAGATTACATGTGCCGAAGATGTTGGTAGTGATGGTTCCTATGGGCTCCGATGCGTATGCTACGGGATGTGTCGTGCTGGCTGAGTGAATAACGTAGTCCACCGGCGGTATGTTTTCATTCAGCGGGAGGTTTACATCATGCTGAACAAACTGGAAGAAAGCGTTGCCCCAATGCCGGGAAAAACGTTCCCGGGCTTTGGCTTCGTTGCGCCCCAGAGCGATGACGGTGCAATTCAAACTCTGTGTCTGGTTGCCGCGCATGATGGTATCTACAATAAAACTGCCAATCATGCCGGTTGCTCCGGTAATCAGAATTGATTTACCCTTCAGGGAGCCTGTATTGACAACTGAATTCAGACAGGTGTCAAGGTCTTCTATATACAGATTGTGCTTCCACATGGTCATTTAGTGTTAAGATATCCCTTGAAAAGCTCCAGGTCATCCTGGGTGGTGAGCTTGATATTCTTGTCGGATCCAGCGGCGAAATGCAGGCGTTCGCCCAGCTCCACCATCATGGTGTTTGTATAGGAGGAGCCATAAATTCCGATTTCTTCGGCAAAGGCCTTGGTATAGGCCCATACCAGTTTGCCCAGTTTGTAGGCTTGTGGGGTAGAGACCCGGCGTAGTGTTTCGCGGGGGATATATTGAGTGGTGGTGCTGGGGTCATCTTCCGCTACCATAAAAATCTGCTCGTTGTAGGGCAGGGACGTAACCGCGTTACCTTTTTCTTCGCATACTCTCAGCACATCAGAGAGCACGTAATCATCCACCATGGGGCGAATGCCGTCGTGAATGATGACATTGTCGTTATCCTGGGCAAATTCTCTGATGGCCATTACCCCATTGCGGATGGATTCCTGCCCGGTGTTGCCACCGGGTACTATCAGCTTCAGCTTGCTGATGCCGTAGAAATCGGCGTAGCGGCGTAATTCGCCTTCCCAGCCTTCGATACAGACACAGACAATTGCATCTACCATGCTGTGTTTCTGGAAGCCTTCCAGAGTATAAAGAAGTACAGGTTTGTCGTATACTTTGATAAATTGTTTTGGAATTTCGTATCCCATGCGAGAACCGACTCCTCCGGCGATAATAAGGGCGATATTAGACACAGCGAGATGATGAGGATAAAAGTGTTGGTGGGATTATAAGGGAGCTTACAGTTGGAGTCAATCCCCAATTCGTTTAGCCTGGCAGCAACACGGAGACGTGGAAACCGGAGGCATCATATGAAAGAACTGAAGGGAGATGATGGAAAGTCAGGGAACAGATATTAGTCAAGCCTGGTTTTTGCGGCAGAAAGCATGGCATCCAGCTTTTTTTGAATGTTGTTTAGCTTCCTGATAATGACCTTGTTGGTTACTCTTGTTATCAGGTGGGCTGCATAAATGTAGATGCGGAGGAGGTATGTTATACCAGCCCCCGTTATGCATTTCCTCAGGTTGAGCTCATTCCGCCAGTGCATGGTATTCATGCAATTCAGGTGGGCAATCCAGTTGGTAAGTGAGCGTTTCTTGAAATAGAGTCTTGCTTCTATCGGGCAATCCATATCTTGCAACATTTGCTGTTGCAAGAGTAGAGCATCAAGTCCAAGCCTTGCGTTGTCTCGCTGCCATTGCTGCCAGTAGGCCTGGGTTGCAGAGTCTTCCCTCTGTCGATAGAGGCAAGTTGGGTAATCTATGGTGCCAATGGGACCTGCACAAAGAGCGAAACGACTCCATGCGACATTATCTTCACACATTTTGATTCCTTCGGGAAAGTGAAGATAGCGTATGGCGTATTCTCGCTTCAGCACTGCGGTTTGACTTATGGGGACTGATGCAAATTCCAAAAACCAGTTGGATGCATAATAGGAGCCTTCAGCCGGCGCAGGTCGAGAGAAATCCTTGTCCTCAATTTTGTTTGTGGGGATAAGCGTCGTGGCATACCAATGGTATTGCGGGTGTTTTTCAAAGAATTTGCGTGCTTTTTCTAAGTGGAAGGGGAACCATACGTCATCGCTGTCCAGGAAGGCTATGTATTTGCCGCGAGCTTCCTGAATGCCTCTATTCCTAGCCACGCTGACTCCTTTGTTCTCCTGATTAATAATGCAAAGCCGTGAATCTGTTTCCTGCTTTAAAACTTCCGTCAGATTGTCGGGGGATCCATCGTTGATGACAATGATTTCGAAGTCGCGTTCCGTTTGTTGGTACACACTTCGCAAAGTTTGCTGAATGTACTGGGCGGTGTTGTATGCCGGAATGATGACACTGAACAGAGGAACCAACGCGCTCATAATACGGCGAGCATACAATATGGTATGTAATAAGTCCAGCCTGAAAATGCATGTAGGCGGGGAACCAGCATAGCTGTCCAAAATAAGTAAACAACCTAAAGTAGAGCGTACCTATATCAAAGGATAGCGAAAATCACCAGCTGTTTTTGGCAAATAGATCCCCCTGATGCAAATCAGGGGGCTTTGCATGTATACTTTTATACGGATT
>JAZSQS010000010.1:0-94021 GCA_045538105.1 Akkermansia sp. | reverse complement strand
AATCCGTATAAAAGTATACATGCAAAGCCCCCTGATTTGCATCAGGGGGATCTATTTGCCAAAAACAGCTGGTGATTTTCGCTATCCTTTGATATAGGTACGCTCTACTTTAGGTTGTTTACTTATTTTGGACAGCTATGTATCAGGCAACTTCCAACCCGTTCAAAATGAGAATCAGCATGACAATGGCGGCAGCAATGCGGTACCAGCCAAAGAGGGAAAGCCCGTGCTGCTGAAGGTAACCCACCATCCACTTCACGGCGATGATGGCACTAATCCACGAGACGATGGTTCCGGTAATCATGGGAACCCAGCCCAGTTCAGCCACCATGTTGCCTCCGTGTTTTGCAAAATCGTATACAGTGGCTGCTCCCAAGGTAATCAGACCAAGCAGGAAACTGAACTCGACTGCTGCGGCCATGCTCAATCCTGCTACGAGGCCTCCGAGCATGGTCATGAGACTGCGGCTTGTTCCCGGACACATGGCTATGCACTGCATGAAGCCGACTGTGAGAGCTGCTTTCCAGTTCATTTCCTCCAGGCTGGTGCCGTTATGGCAGCGTCCCTTGCCCTGTTTCATATTGTAGCGGACAAAAAGCAGGATGACGATGCCTCCCAGTGCCCAGGTTACCAGGACTGTCTCGGCGTTAAAAAGATACTCCTTGATAGGCTTGGCCAGAAAGAAACCTATCACCATGGCTGGCATGAACCCAAGGAGGAGATTGCATACCAGCCTCAAACCTGCCGGGTTCTTGCCTCTCACTCCAGCCCACATTTGGCGTACGCGGAAGAAATAGAGATTGAGTACGGCCAGAATAGCTCCTATCTGAATGCATACGGAATAGGCGTTAAGCGCTTCCGATTCCTTCATGTCCAGTAAGTATTGGGCGATAATGAGATGCCCGGTGGAACTCACTGGTAAATATTCCGTGAGCCCTTCCACCAAACCCAGAATTATGGACTGAAGAATTGTCATGGCGAGAGCTCATGTACCGCATTTTGTCCAAAAGGTCAACTATAAAACGAAAAAGCGTGCATAAAACCCCGACATCGCTAAAAAAAGATTGAAGAACCCGAAAAAAACTGCTATGAATAGTGACGGAATTTCGTGTGCAGCGTTTGCTATGGTTATGAAGAACATATGGCGTCAGTTGAAGAAGGGCTTCACTTTGGTAGAGCTCCTCGTGGTGATTGCGATTCTCGGTATCGTGATGACAATGGCCGCGGGTGTGCTCCGGGATGCGGGTAAGGGCCGCGGTATCGAGTCTGGTGTTGACTTGTTGGAATCCCTTGTGATGGAGGCTCGCGCTACGGCCCAGGGAAATGATACATACACCCGCCTGGTTATTGTGGCAGATCCGAAGGATACCTCGACTGATACAATCCACCTGCGCTATATGACAGTACAGGTGTTTTCCAAGGGGAATGGAAAGAATGACAATTTCGATGGAACAGATGTGGCTCAGGATGGTAAATGGACTACTCCTTCATCAGGTGTTAAGCTCCCGCCGGGTGTCTATTTCTCCCCGACCTTCAGTAAGCCTCTGCCCCGTGAGGATGGAGCCTCTGGTTCGATGATTGGCCAGGGGGTGACGCGTTTGCCTGGGCGCGGCCAGACCCGCATCTACTACGTGGAGTTTGATGAGAAAGGCAGGTTTGTTGCCCCCATGGCAGACCCCCTTAACCTGACCTGTCCGCAGCGACTGGTACTGTTTAACGGGCGCCCGGGAAAGGGGCGCTACACATTCGACGGCATCGTTCCCCGTGACATCATTAAGGATGGTCGCGATGTGCGTCCCGCTGGAGCCAAGGGTATCTGCCTGTGGCCGTCGGGGGATGTGAGCCTCCTTCGCACAGATGACCAGGTGTTCAACGATGTCCAGTAATCATACTTGCCCTTTTTAATATGAAAAAGACTTCCTCTATCCGCATTTTTCGAGGATTCACGCTGATGGAAACCTTACTGGCCATTGCGCTGGTGGGTTTGCTGCTCTCCATTTTCCTGACTGTGTTTGTTCCTGCTCGCGGTTTGGTTCGCCAGGCTCTCACTCGCCAGGAAGCAGAACGCATTACTGGTATTTTGCGTGCTGAAATCGGGACTTTGAGGTCTGATGAGTTAGCTGGCGGGGGCGCTGAACAATCTAGTGAGGATAAATACCTGACTTCTTTTGATAAGGGGTTTTACTGGATTAAGAAGTCCAGCCAGCCCAGTAAGTCCATCGTTATCTTCTCCTACCGAGCCGATTTATCCAAATCTCCGCGAGCAGATGGAACATACCCTTGCATTCCCGCCAATAAGAGTGTGCCGGGGAAGGAAATGCAGTTGGTTTCCATAGCCTGTCCTATGGATGACCCTGTTCATAAAGATGATTTACGTGATGCTGTTGGCCCGGTTTTCCTGGTTAAGATGACAGAGCTTCAGCAGAAGGGAGACGGCGAGTTCCGCGAAGCCCGCACGCCGGGGTCGATTTCCCGTGCCTCCAGTCCGGAGAAGTATGCCTCGAGCCCTGGTGACCGTGATGCCTGGGGGGGAGCCATATTCTGCCGGGCCGATTTTTACCACATGAGCCCACCAAATCCGGCTCGATACAAGGGTAAGAACTGGAATAAGCTGGGGCGCCCCCTCTTCTCGGCGAACCTTTCCTTCCACCGTTGATTACAAGAATTATCCTGGCTGAATGATTATGAAGCTTTCCAAACGCACATTTCTTCGCGGTTTCACGCTGATTGAATTGATGACCGCCATGGCCATTACCGGCATGCTCGTTGTCGTCATTATGCAGCTCACTAATCAGAGTATCGACCTCTGGCGTGCGGTGAGTGAGGACGTGAGCACCTCATCCCGTTCTCGCGTAGCCCTGCAAACCATCAGTCGAGACTTCGAATCCTTCCAGATGCGCGGCTATGACAACAAGTACCAGTGGTTATTTGCCAAGGCCGATTCCAGCATGGATAACGTACCCAAGGGGCTTCAGGTTCCCCGTTCTGCTCAGTGCGTATTCTTTGCCTGCGCGCCAGATCGAAATCCCTCAGTGAGTTCCAGTACCTCTCTGCGTAAGAACTACCGCGAGGCTCGTGCACACAATCGTGAGACCCAGGGTGACGTGAGCGCCATTGGCTACCGTCTGATGTTCCGTGACCAGATTCTGAATCTGCCCGGAACTGATGGAGAGAGCAAGGGGGTGTATCCGCTCTTTTCCCTGTACCGTCAGGTGGTGCAGCCTCGTTCCACATTTGAGCAGCTTCTTGGTAAAAGCAACCTGGAGGCAGCATACTCCCGCTTTGAGCAGGATGATGAAAAGAACTTCCTGTGTGAGAATATCATGGAGCTCAACATCACCTTCAACATCCGTTACGTCAAGGGTGATGCCGATGTGGATAAGGGTACCGTGGCGTATGAATCCGTGAGCGTGCCGGTGGTGGCATCCCACAAACGTACGAATAAGGTTGCCGTGTATGGTGACCGCATCGAAGCTGGAGGTTCTACCTATGAGAACGCCCGCATCGATTCCGCCATGATTTCCATTACTGTGTTGACAGAGGAGGGCGTTGCCATGGTGGAACAGATTCGCCAGGGACGCCGTCGCCCGCCCAAGAAGATTGCTGATTTCTTTGAGAAGTATACGCGTTCCTACTCGCGCCTTGTGTCTCTTCCCCAGCCTTTGTAACTAGTTATCATATTTTCCATACCTGCTATGCAAATGCAGACTCAGCAGCGTGATGTGCTCCCCGGAGCCATCACGCTTTGGATTGACCCGGTTCGTCGCAATGGCTATGCCAATATGGCGGCAGATGAGCTCCTCTCCCGCCGCCCTGAAGCATGGTTAAGAATATACGGCTGGGAACGCCCGGCTGTCAGCTTCGGTTATTTTGATACTGCCACGGAGGCCTCATCCATTTTTCCCGGGGCTGAGGAATACATCCGCCGCTGGACAGGCGGTGGCATTGTAGACCACAGACTGGGCTATACCTATACGGTGACTCTGCCTGGGAAGGAGGGCGTTATGTACCCTACAGCAGACCAGTTGTATCTCTGGATTCATGGGGCTCTGGCACAAGCGCTGCAACAAAGCGGGGTGGACTGTACTTTGCTTACGGAAGATGCTCCTGATGGAGGCCGTGCTTGCTGGGCAAGCCCGGTCAAGAGCGATATTGTGAACCAGGCAGGCCTGAAACTGGCTGGAGCCGGGCAGCGCCGTTACAAGGGTGCGGTGCTGCACCAGGGGCTTATTCAGCAGTGTGAACCTACCTCCGGTTGGGAACATAGGCTGGCACACGCTCTTGCTTCTGAGGTGCGGATTGTTGAAGGCGATGAGCCCTACCAGGGCTTTGCTGAGGAACTGGCTGAACTCTGCCGTTCCAAGTACGAATCCGCAGCGTGGAATGATGAGAGCCACGGCCGCCGTAAACCAACCCGTAATGCCTGAGTCAGGACAGAGGCTTTCGAGGCTTTAGTAATTTTCTGGAAAGACTCAAATAGAACGCCCCCGGCTGCCAAGCAGCCGGGGGCGAAAAGTTGATGAAGCAGATGTTTTACTTAGCCTCGTAAGAGTGGTGTTCTTCGCGGTACTTCGCCCAATCCACCTTCTTGGCGGTGGCAGTGTAGACGCCGTCCTTTTCCTCGATAACGATACCGGCATTGGCAAGGTCATCCTTGCGGGCAAGGAGGGAAGCCATGCTGAGGTTATCGGGCTTGGCGTTGATGACGTTGCAACCTGCCTTCTGCCAGAGGTTCAGCTCCTCATCAGTGATGCTGTCATCCTTGGCATTGATGAAGAAGTTGGTCATTTCGGTGATGACAATCGGGTGAATGTACATCTCATAGGGATTCCAGTCAGCGGGGTCATCGCCGAAGCTGAGGTCAACACCCTTCTGGGTGAGCTCGTTCCAGATGCCGAGGTTAATCTGTTCGCTGGTCAGCTTGTTATCCGCAGGAAGGTTGGCGTAGACATGGGCTACGGTGTCAAAAAGCAACTCTTTATCCTTCTGCGGCATCTGATTGTACTTCAGAACAGCATCAGCGCGGTCAAATACATCCCATTCCTTGGCTTCGGGTCCGGAAATCTGCACCTTCTCATATGCGCTTGCAGGGCCGTTAACACCGATGCTGCAGGCCTTGCCATCAGCAGCATTGAAGTTCGGAACTTCCATCTGAATGGTGTTACGGGGCGCAGAGTTCTGGCAAGAGCAAAGAAGAGCCCCAACGATGAGGAGAGGAGTTATGTGCTTCATACGATTCTGATTATATGATTTTCTTTCTGCTGAGTCAAGTTGCATAAGTGGCAAAAATAAAAAAAACTGCCATAACATTGGAAAATATGGCAGTTTTTTCTATTTTGGAGGACAAATCAGGGTAAATTTTCACCCTTTACTTTTTTCACAGTCCAGTCGCGCATGCGTGCAAAGACTGAGTACAGCCCCGGAACCATAAAGATGCCGAACACCGTAGCCAGGAGCATACCAAAGAAGGTGGTAACGCCAATTTCGATACGGCTGGCTGCACCTGACCCCGTGGCAACAACCAGGGGGAATACGCCAAAGAGGAAGGAAACGGCCGTCATGAGCACGGCTCGGTAGCGCATGTTGGCACCGTTGATGGCCGCCTCTTTGACTGGAATTCCCGTCTCATGTTCTTCCTTGCTGAACTCTACCATGAGGATGGCGTTTTTCGCCGCCAGACCAATGAGCATGAGCAGGCCCAGCTGTACATAGATGGACATGCTGAGTCCGAATAACTGGGCACCCATGAGTGCACCCATGGTAGCAACACATACTGAGAGCATCACCGGTACCGGGGTGGTCCAGCTTTCATACTGAGCCACCAGGAAGAGGTAGGCAAAGAGCATGGCCATGGCAATGAGCGGGCCAATCTTACCATCATTCTGGCGTTCCTGGTAGGAGAGGTCCTTCCAGCTGACTTCCCAGAGCACGTTTTTGCCAGCAGCTCGGCTTTCTTTGTTCATATCGGCAACGACTTGCTCAATGTACTGCATAATCTGCCCTGAGCCAACGCCCATGGCAGGAGTTACCGAAATATCTGCACTCATGTACTGGTTGAAGCGGTTATAGCGTCCCGGCCCCATGCGGTAGGACAGGGTACAGACGGCGGAGAGCGGGACCATTTCTCCCTTTTCATTCCGCACCATCTGGTTCAGAATGTCATCTGCCGTGCGGCGGTCTGGCGTGCCACCCTGAATTTTGACCTTGAAGTTGAAGCCGTTGAGAGTGAAGTCATTGACGTAGGATGAAGCCATGACGCTCTGCAGGGTGCGGAAGATGCTGTCCACCGGGATGTTGAGCGATTGGGCTTTTTCTCGGTTGATTTCGAGGTGAATCTGCGGGGTTTCTGCATCATACTCACTGCGGGTGCGCGATACCAGGTCACGGCGTGCCATGAGGCGTTCCTGCATATCCTTGACGGCGTCGCCCAAATCCTGGGGAGTTGCATCGCCCGAAACCTGCAATACTGCTGAAACACCACCAGCAATGCCCAGGCCGCGGATGGCGGGGGGAGTCATGGCCATGATATTAGCTTGCGGAATATCGGCACAGGCGGCATTGATGCGCTCTGCTATACGGCTGGCATGCATGTCTGGACTGGTGCGTTCATTCCAGTGTTTCAGCAGCACAATCATCATACCACTGTGCTCACCGGATCCGCTCACGAAGCTGTATCCACTCTGGGCGGTGACCATATCCACCCCGGGCATGCCGATGACTCGCTTCTCAATCTGGCGCATCACTTTGTCAGTACGCTGCTTTGCCGTAGCCGTTCCTTCCATGGTGACCATCACGAACAAGCTGCCTTTATCTTCTGTGGGAATGAAGGAGCTGTTGAGCGCGGATGGTGCCAGCAGGTTGGTGAAATTCAATTCATTCGCCACGCTGGCGGGTTTCTTGTCTCCGTTAATCACCTGGGTCCATGCGGCAGGAGCCCCGGCAAAGTATATGTAGTTACCGCCTATGACCAGCAGAAGGCACAGGATGGTGAGCCATGCATGCCGAACCAGGATGCCTGCTCCCCACAGGTAGATGCGGCGACTGGTTTCCAGAATCCAGTTAAACGGCCAGAAAAGGGCTGTTGCCAGTTTGTTGGGCTTGGTGCCGGCCGGGCGCAGAATCAGCGCGCAAAGAGCAGGGGAGAGGGTAAGTGCATTGATGGTGGAGATGATGAGTGCTACGCACATGGTCACAGAGAACTGGGTGTAGATGACGCCCACCATGCCACCATAGAATGCAATGGGAACGTACACGGCCAGTGTTACCAGGGTGGTAGCGATAATGGCGCCTGTAATCTGCTTCATGCTCTTGATGGTGGCTTCCTTGGGGGAAAGTTTTTCCTCCTGGATGATTCGCATCACGTTTTCCACTACCACGATGGCATCGTCCACCAGGGAGCCGATAACTAGAATCAGGCCAAACATGGTCAGCACGTTGATGGAATACCCCAGCGGGTACATGACCATGAAGGCGCCCAGCAGCGATACTGGAATGGCAATGGCTGGAATCAGTGTGGCTCGCCAATCCTGCAGGAACAGGTAGGTTACCAGCACCACCAGCAGGAGTGCCACTACCAGGGTCTCTACAATTTCATCCATGGTGGCATCAATAGCCTGGGTGGGGTCGTACCCCATGCGCCACTGCATGCCATCCGGGAAGTTGCCTTCAATCTGGCGCATACATTCCTGCACCTTGGCCACGGTGGCCAGGGCGTTGGCGTCATTATTCTGGTGAATAATCATGCCTACGTTATCCAGCCCGTTGAGTCGGCTGTAGCCTGTGTTTTTCTCGGCGCCGAGCTCCACTGTGGCGATGTCTTTGAGCTTGGTGACGTGTCCGTCCTGACCGCGTTTGACGATAATGTTGCCGAACTCCTCAGCTGTTTTGAGTCGCCCGGTTGCCGTGACCTTGAAGGTGGCATAAGACTGGATGTCTTCTGAGCCCACTGAACCAGCTGCAGCCTGGATGTTCTGTGCGCTGATGGCATTGCTGACATCGCTAGGTGTGATGTTCATTGCGCTCATGCGCGTGGTGTTCATCCATACGCGCATGGAATAATTGCGGCTGGGAATAATATCTGCACTGGAAACGCCATCAACCTGGCAGATTTTGTCCTTCACGTTCATGCGGAGCCAGTTGGAAAGCTCCAGGATGCTCATCTTGTTTTCATCACACATGAAGTTGATGAAGCAGAGCATGTCACCGCTGCGCTTGCGGACTTCGTAACCAGTTTGCTTGATTTCACTGGGCAGTTTGGACTCCACACGTTTGATGGCATTGGAAACATTTACCATGGCCATGTCATCATTCGTGCCGGAGCGGAAAATGAGCGTCAGGCTGAAGGAACCATCATTGCCGCAGGAGGAATAGAAATACTCCAGGTCATCCATACCGATGAGCTGTTCCTCCACGGGAGCCGCAACCACCTGTGCCACTTCTTCAGCACTGGCGCCGGCATAGGTCATGCGTACCGAAATAGTTGGGGGTGAGACTTCCGGGTATTCTGATACCGGCATCTTGCTCAGGCACAGCAGACCGGCCAGCATCATCAGAATCGAAACGACAAATGCGAACTTTGGGCGGTGAATGAAAAATTCGGAGAACATAATATCAGGTAAGGGCGGTTAGGGGTTACTTGGTCTGCACGGGCGTATTCTCTTCCATATCTGCCAGTTGGGTCGTGATGACTTTTTCGCCGGGAAGAAGCCCGTTGAAGACCGCCACGCGACCGTCATCTGCTGTGGAACCGCAGATAATCCGGCGCTCCAGAGCCCGGTTGTGCTTAATGACGTAAACGTAATTCCCCTTTGTGTCCGTGAGTACGGCCTGGGCAGGAATCCCCATGACGGGGTGTTCCACCTTGCGTTTGACCCGGATTCCGACCACACCGCCGGGGGCCAGGCTGCGGTCTTCATTCTCAAAGACGGCCCATACGTTCTGGGTGCCCGTGCCGGTTTGAATTTCGTTATCACAGAAAGCAATGCGACCCTTTTCCGGCAGTTCTTCGCCTGTGGCGGTGACCAGGGTGAGCTCCGCTTGTGCTGCCAGCTTATCAGCGCTGCCGTAAATGGAGAGAATGTCCTTTTCGCTCAGCGGAAAACGGGCGTAGATGGGGCTCAGCTGCACCAGGCGCACCAGAGGCGTCTTGATATCGGTCACATAGTTACCTTTCGAGATGAGCGTGCGGCCAATGCGGCCTCCCATGGGGGCTTTGACCACGCAGCGGTTCAGGTCATCTTCTGCAACTGCCAGCTTGGCCTTTGCTGCACGCATGGAGGCCTGCAGCTCCTGGAGTGTTGCCTTGGCATTTTCCAGCACGTCCTTGCTGCTGGCATTCACCTCCACCAGTTTCTGCTGGCGCTCATACTTGCTGCGGGCATCATTGATTTTGATTTCCAATTGGGCAATGCTGGCTTTGCTGGCATCCACCATTGCCTGGTAACGGGTCGGGTCAATGCGGAACAATTCATCGTTGGCGTTCACCCGGTCACCTTCCTTGAAGGAACGTTCCTGCAGCACGCCCTGCACCAAGGGGCGCAGTTCAATGGTGTTGATAGCCTCAAGACGCGCGCTTTCAACAGCCAGGACCGTGGGATCCTGCATCTCGGAAACAGTTGCGGCTTCCACCATAATCGGATCCAGTTCGCCACCGTGGGCAGAACCCGGCTCATTGACCGTTGCATCAGCAAAAACCGGGCGTACCGTTGCTCCGGGGCGCGTCTTGTGGGAGCCGTCTATAATGACGGTCTCTCCTGGCTCCAGCCCGTCATAAATGGATTGAAGTCGCCCTTGTATGGTGCCGGTGGTCACATTGCGGCGGGAAACTTTGTTTTCAGAGTCGAGCACATAGACAAAGGCTCCCTCACCATCGTAGTGAACAGCCGTGAGCGGAATCATGCAGACCTCGCGGGTGGTGTTGAGGCTCACATAAAGAGCCCCAATGCCCTGGTGCGTGAGCTGGTTGTCCGGGTTATCGAACTCGGCCCACAGCGTGTAGGAATCAGTGTTGGCTGAAAGCTGGTTGTCCACAATGGAAATACGCCCCTTGGCCGGGTACATCCGCCCGTTGGCAGAGATGAGCGAAACATCCGTTACATGCCCGATTTCCTTCGGCCCGTGGAAAATGCCGTTCACATCGTTTTGGCTGAGCGGGAAACGTACATAGATGGGATCCATCTGGGCAATGGTCGTGATAGCTTCACCCCGAGTGATATAGTTGCCTTCACCCTTGGACAAGCGCCCGATGCGACCATTGATTTCCGCGTAGATACTACAATCTTCCAAATCTTTCTTGGCGCGTGCCAGCTCTGCCTCGGCTCCGGCCTTGCGGGCTTTCAGTTCCTCCACTGCGGCCTTGGCTGTTTCCATGTCCTCACGGGAAGCTGCCTGCTGGGCTGCAAGTGTGGCAAAGCGCTGGTAGCGGCTGTTGGCATAGACTAGCTGGGCATCCAGCTGGGCAATTGTTGCTTCTGCCTGTTTGACGGCAGCTTCATAGCGCAGCGGGTCAATTTCCAGCAGCAAGTCCCCCTTCTGAACCATGGCTCCTTCCTGGAAGTGCACCTTTACCAGGCGCCCTTCCACGGCAGCCCGGAGCGTTACATGGCGGATAGCCTCTGTCCGGCCAATGCTTTTGCGTACCACTTTATCGCGCCCCAGACTGGCTTTTTCAGCCTGTACATAGGTCACCATCTTTCCAGGCATTTGCGCGGCGGCAAGGCTGCCCAGTGCGAATAGCAGAGCAAGTGAACGATGATATCTCATGGTGTTCTTTTGAAAATTTCAAGGTTATGGGTATGGGGAAATCATAACACGCCACCCCGCGGTGTGCAAGCAGCAAATCGTGGCAGAAACGTCACAATTCCCAACCGGAGTAACGAAATAAATTGGCTCTTGTCTACACGGTGCAGCGTACGGAAACCGAGCTGGTGAAGGGAAGGATGAACTTGTGCAGCTCCACGGTGGCGGTGGTGGCACCGAAATCCTTTACGCAGGCGGTGGCCATACGGTGGCAGAGGGTTTCAAGCAGCACGGTGGGCTCTGCCTGTGCCAGCGCTATGAGGTGCCGGGAGAGTGTGTCGTAGTTAATGGTGCGCTCGAGCTCTTCCTCCATGGCGGCGAAGCCGCAGGGCGGTATCAGGCTGATATTGGCAAGGAGTCTCTGGGGGACGGCCCGTTCCTCTGCCGGCACGCCTATGCAGCAGGTGAATTCCAGACCATGGATGTGGATGGTGTCCTCCGTGTGGGTCGGGGCATTTCCGCCACGCTCCATCAGGCTTTGGAGTGCACCCAGGTGGGGGACGGTGAGATCCGGCTGGGAAACGGACAACTGGGCGGCGTTGTTGTAGCCTGTCAGCACGCCGATACCGATGATGCCGGCACTGTGGGCAGCGTTGATATCATGCTGCATATCACCAATGAATGCTGTATCCGCAGGATTGAGTTCATGCTGGCGGAGCACATTGTAAATATATTCTTCCTTGTTGCGGACTCCGGAGTGGATGTGTTCGAAATAATCCTTGAGTCCTAAGAAGCGAGCCTGTTCATCAAAGGCGCGGGGATCCATGCTGGTCAGGATGAAGCAGCGGATGCCCCGCTTTCGGCAGAATTCCAGAAACTCCTTGGCGTGGGGGATGATGCTCACCTGGGTGACTGCGTGGTCAAAAGCATGGCGGTAGAGTTTCTCCAGGTCAACCAGCCTGGCTTCAGGTGTTTTCCAGGCATAGTATTCAGGGTAGGGAAGCTGGAATTCATCCCTGAATTGTTCGCGGGTAAGGGAGGGCCGTTCATACTGGTTCAGCACGTAGTTCGTGGCTTCCAGGGTGAGGGCTAGGTCATCGCAAAGAGTGCCGGACCAGTCAAAGAGCAGGTTCTTGAACATGAACTGGAATGGTTAGGAACGTTTGGTTGTAATGATGTTGTGCTTGCGCTGGAATTTGAAGATGGCGCGTTTCAACTCAGGATTGATGAAGGGATTGTCCTTTCCGTATCTGGCCCAGGGACCGCCTGGAACCAGGTGGAAATCCACAAAGCGCCAATGCACGGTGGCCATGCCGCCCTTGATGCCAAGGTAATCGCGCACGGCGGGGGAAATATCAATTCCGGCGGCTTTGTTGGCATGGTTCTTGGGGCGGGCGCCCAGGAAGACATACTTCCAGTCATCGGTGCAGAAGGGGCCGCAATCTTCCCATTGGGCGAAGCAGTAGCGGCCGTTATAGTATATCTGTACCCAGGTTCCGCGGCATACGGATTCATACTTCCCGTCCTTGAAATGGCGGTACCAGGGAATGACCTTGGCAGCTTCTGGTTTGGGCCCACCCTTATCAATATCGTTGTACGGCAGGGCTACGTAAAATGGATTGAGCCTGGGAGTGAAGCCCAGTGGAGTGTAGGTGCGTGGGCAGCGGTTGGCCGGGTTGGGGTCATCAAACCCGCCGTAGTTATCATCCCAGGCACTATCCCAGCTGCTTGCCGTGTTGGGAACCGGGTTGTTCTTACTGGCTTGTTCGCCTATGTAGAAATAGGTGGCCGTGATGTCGAAATGCCAGGGATAGGCACCTGGTCGGTGCCGCTGGGGTCGTGTTTTCGGATCCGGAAAATTCCGGCGGTGGCTCTGGTCAAATACAGGGCGCATGGGGCCAGCCTTAATTGCCGCTGCACGCAGCTTTTCAGGCGTCATGATGCGTCTTGCGACCCTCTTCTGGTGGGTGCTTACCCGCTGTGCTTCAGCAGCTTGACCGATGAGAAGCCCACTGATTAACAGAGACGATAGGGCACGGAAAAACATGGAACGCCGTGACATGCTTTTACCAGTTGTGCAGTACACTCGGCCGTGCTACTGGCAGTTTCTCAGGGGCATCCAGTGTGTAGTGCAGCCCTCGTGATTCCTGGCGGCGGATGGCACAGTCCACAATGAGGGAAGCTGTGAGTGCCAGGTTACGCAGGTCAATGATTTCTGGCGTGACCCGGTAACCCCAGTAGTATTCGTTGATTTCGCGGTTGATGTTTCGCAGGCGAGTTGCAGCGCGCTGGAGGCGGTGATTAGTACGCACGATGCTCACATAGTCCATCATGGTGCGGCGAACCTCATCCCAGCAGTGGTAGAGAATGGCCAGGTCATCCTGTTGGGCTCGCTCGCCATGCTTCCATTCGGGAATGGGGTATTCTTCCATCTTGTGTGCCAGTGGCAGGGTACGCAGCATACGCTGGAGGGCTCGTTTGGAGATGACCACGCATTCCAGCAAGGAATTGCTAGCCAGACGGTTGGCTCCGTGCAGCCCGGTGCAGCCGGTTTCTCCCGCGCAGAAAAGTCCGCGCAGCGTGGTCTGGCCATCCGTATCCGTCTGCACTCCGCCGCACTGGTAGTGAGCGCTGGGCACCACGGGGATGTAGTCCACCTCGGCATCGACTCCGTAGCTCTTGCAGGTTTCGTAGATGTACGGGAAGCGCTCAGCCATGAATCCCTTGGGCTTGTGGGTCATGTCCAGGTACATGCAGGGATGACCGGTTCGCAGGATTTCGCGGTTGATGGCGCGTGCCACGATATCACGCGGAGCCAAGCTCTTTCGGTGGTCATACTTCTGCATGAATTCCTTGCCATCCGGCCCACGGAGCACCCCACCCTCACCGCGTACGGCTTCGGAGATGAGGAAGGTGAGTCCATCTCGGTTGCTGCTCTTCGGGTTGTAGAAGGTGGTAGGGTGGAACTGCACGAACTCCAGGTTGGAGACGTTGGCACCCGCTCGCCAAGCCATCGCTACACCATCGCCTGTGGCAGTAGCGGGGTTGGTGGTGTACATGTACACACGCCCTGTGCCACCTGTGGCCAGCATGATGCGGTCGCTGCGGAAAATCTCCACCTCTCCGGTAGCGGGGTCGAGCACATAAGCTCCCAACACTCGGTCTTCTGTTACGCAGCCCAGTTTGGCAGTGGTAATGAGGTCAATGGCAATGCGGTGATCCAGCAGGGTGATATTCGGATGCTGCTGCACGCAGCGCAGTAACTTCGTGCTGATTTCCAGGCCAGTGGTGTCTTTCGAGTGCAGGATGCGGCGTTTGCCGTGGCCGCCTTCGCGTCCCAGGTCAAACTCACCATCCTTTTCTGTATCAAAGTCCACCCCCCAGTTGAGCAGTTCTTCTATTGCGGCGGGCGCTTCCTCCACGATGGTACGCACAGCCGCTTCATCGCAGAGCCCCGCGCCGGCATCCAGCGTGTCTGCCACGTGTTCTTCAAAAGTATCGTTCTTGTCTACCACGGCGGCAATGCCGCCCTGGGCTTTGGCTGAGCTGGAGATGAGGGGATCGCTCTTGCAGAGAATGGTCACCTTGCCATATTCGGCGGCGCGCAGGGCAAAACTCAGTCCCGCCACACCGCTGCCGATTACTAGAAAGTCTGTTGTAGTCATCGCTGTATGCTGGATGCGCGCGCCATTCTACCACATACTACGCTTTTCGTCACGCAGAATGTCAGAAAAACGTGGGCTTTTCCGGGATTATTCCGAGATGCGGCCCCATATGATGCTACCTGTGGTGACTGAGCCGCCTGTTATCGGGGGCGGCGGCGCTCCTTCAGGTAAAGGAAGAGGAGCCCGCCGATAATCAGCAGCCCAGCAGAAGGAGGAGAATTTCCTTCATGGCAGACAGAAGGAATAGAAACGCCCCGCAAGGAAAGGTTGCGGGGCGTTGTGAAGTCGTGTGTGGGTATGTTACTTGCCTTGCTGGGCCTGGCGTTGGCGCTCCAGGGCGGCCTGCTGCTCCAGCATGCGTTCCATGAAGCTCTTCTTGGCTCCCTTCTTCTTCTGCACCTTTTCAAGCTGCGGCGCAGGCATGCGTCGAATGATGATGGTTTGCAGAATGGAGATAAGGTTGCTCGTCGTCCAGTACAGGCCCAAGGCACTTGGATAGGTGTAGCAGAACAGGAAGAACATGAGCGGCATCCAGCGCATAATCTTCACCTGGGTGGCATCGCCCGTGGCGGGGGTCATGTGCATCTGGATAATGGTGGAAACCGCCATGAGGATGGGCAGGATGTTTACTGGTACCTCATAGCCCATGAAGGGGAAGGAGAATACCGTATCCATCTGGGAAAGGTCCGTTACCCAGCCAATGAATCCTTCACCCCGGAACTCGGCCGCCGTTTGCAGCACGTAGAAGAAGGAGAAGAAGATGGGCATTTGCAGCAGCATGGGCAGGCAACCACCCATGGGGGAAATTCCATAGTCGCGGTAGAGCTTCATCATCTCCATCTGCACTTTCTGCTGGTCGTTCGGGTATTTTTCCTTGAGCGCCTGCATCTGAGGCTGCAGAAGGCTCATGCGCTTCATGCTGGTGTAGCTCTTGCGGTAGAGTGGCCAGATGAGCAGGCGAATGGTGATGGTCATGGCAATGATGGCCCAGCCCCAGTTGCCCAGCCAGCCGTGGTAGAGGTTCACGAGCCAGTTCATGGGGTAGGCAATGATGGTGAAGATGCCGTAGTCCATCACGCGGTCAATCATGCGGAAATTATCCGTCATGTCATCAAGCATGAGGTTGAGCTTCGGGCCGGTGAAGATATCGAAGGAGAAACTCTTCTGGCCACCCATCATGGTATCTGTCTTGCCGGCGAGGGAGAAATCGGGCATGCCGAGTGCTACTTCCACGCATTCGGTCTTATCGCCGCTCACCTGCAGGGGGAACTGGGCGGGGGCTGCATACAGGGCGTTGTTGCCACTTGTCTTATCTGGCTTGACGATAGAGGCATAGTACTGGTTCATGACACCAGCCCACTCCAGACTGTCAAAATCCTTATCGTAGCTGCGCTCCTTGTCCTTGCCGAGCATGGGGCGGAAATCGCTGACTCCGTTTTTCTCAAAACTCCCGTCCTCCAGGTGCACATAGTAAGTGTAGTAGGAGGATTCATCCTTGGAAATCTGACCCATTCCGCCGGCATAGAGCCCCCAGTCCTGGGCATTGAGCGTCTGGCCGGAAGTGTTCTGCACGTCCACCTTCAGGTTCAGCACATAGGCATTGCCTTCAATGGTACTTTCACCCTGCTTGAGGGGCTTGAGTGTATAGACCTTGCGGATGATGAGGTCTCCCACACGGCCCAGCAGGGTCACCTGGTTCTCCGAGCTCAGGTCGGAACGGTATTCGTACACGGCTTGGTCAAACTGAGGGGCGCGGTCATTGGAAAGTCCGAATACCAAGGCGCCTATGCCAGCATTCGGATTGGCATTGATGCTGACATCCGTGTTTTTCAATTCCTCACGAGTACTGTTAATCACCTGGCCGAGCATTTCAACACCGCTGATGCTGCCGCCGATGTTGCAGAAATTATACTTGGCCACGGGATTGCCGGAGGCATCCTTGCTGGTGAGGGAGGCAATGACCTTCTTCTCCACACTGGTGGCTTGGGGGGCTGGCGTGGCGGGTGTCGCCGGAGTGGCCGCCGGAGCCGGTGCTGCTGCCGGGGTGGCGGGGGCGGTGATGGCAGCAGGTGCTGCAGATGCCGCTTGCTGCTGTTCCTGGGTGTTGTTGTAGTACCACTGCAGACCCAGCAGGCCTACGCAGAGTGATACAACAATCCATCCTGTCTTATCCATAGCTGTTTGTTTGGGGTTGGTTGATGGTTGAATGGGAAAACTTAATGCTGGTGGCGGGGTGGCGGTACTGGGTCGTGCCCGCACCCACCCCAGGGGTTGCAGCGCAGAATGCGCCATATCCCCAGCAGGGAGCCTTTCAGCGCTCCATGTGCCTCCACGGCTTGGATGAAGTAGGTGGAGCAGCTGGGGGTGAACCGACACCCGCTCATGGGTCCGGAGATGATATGCAGCGGTTTGCTGATAAAACGCTTGTAGAAGAGCACAGGCAGAATGATGAGGCGCTTCAGCATGAGGCGGACGGTGCGGTGGTGAAATGCTTGCGCTTGAGAAGGCGTTGGAAGTCCTTCTCAAGCTCGGTATAGGCGGCCGTGGTGGCTGTGTGCCGGGGTATCAGCACAACGTAGTGCCCCTTGGACAGGGCCTCTCCGTGCTCACGCAGAATCTCGCGTATACGCCTGCGGAGCAGGTTCCGTAACACGGCATGACCCAGCCGCCTGGTGGTGATAATCCCAAAACGGGATTCTTTTGCACCCGCACCCTCACCTTCATAGGGCAGGGTGCTGAGTACAAGAAAACGCCCTGCTGCGGATGAGCCTTTCGCACGTACCATGGCGAACTCGCTTGCTCGCTTCATGGTTTGGTGCCGCGTGAGCTGCATCGTAAACAGGGCGTTGGTTTCTCCTGCAGGGCAGGGAGCACCCGGGGTACTCTCTTACAGAAACCCTGCCGGGGCTTTAGCCGTGCTGGATGATGTGGCGCTTGTAATGCACCTCTGCACCCTTGGGCAGAAGACGCTTGCGACCCTTGGCGCGACGGCGGGCGAGGATGGCGCGGCCGTTCTTGGTAGCCATGCGGGCGCGGAAACCGAACTGGCGCTTACGGCAGCGCTTGGAAGGCTGGTATGTTCTCTTGCTCATAATTCTTTATCTGGTTTTGAAGTGGTTTCTGTGAGGCCGCATGAAACGGCCGGGTGCGATATGATACCCGAAAATCGGCGTATGTCAAGCACCGTTCTTGATTTTTTTTCGCTATCGCAGCGAAATTATATGTCTGAGAGCATGAATTTGAGTTCAGCTTCGCAGGTCACCTCACCGTTTACCGTGCAGCGTCCCGTGGCCATGCCAATGGCACCGCGCATCTTGGTGAGTTCGGTTTCGATGATGAGCACGTCTCCCGGAACAACGGGACGGCGCCACTTCACTTTATCGCAGCTCATGAAATAGCCAAGCTTGCCTGCGTTTTCAGGCATGCGGAGCATGAGAATTGATGCCACCTGAGCCATGGCTTCCACCTGCAGCACGCCGGGCATGACCGGGTGTCCGGGGAAGTGACCCTGGAAGAATTGCTCGTTCATGGTCACGTTCTTCTGACCAATGCACTTGCGGTCGCCTTCGAAATCGATGATGCGGTCGACCATGAGGAATGGATAACGGTGCGGCAGGAGCTTCATGACCTCCAGTGTATCGAGCACCGCTTCGCCGCTCGGCAGGGTAATGGGTTTGGGTCGCTTGGCTTCCATGCTCTCGTACTTCTGCTGCAGCTTGGCCGCCATCTGGGTGTTGATGCCGTGGCCGGGCATGATGGCAATCACATGCCCCATGATACGGTGGCCGCAGAGGATGAAGTCACCAATGAGGTCCATGGCCTTGTGGCGGGCGCATTCATTGTGGAAACGCAGACCTCCAGCGCAGAGGTATTCCTCACCTTTGATGACGATGGCGTTATCCAGCGTGCCACCCTGGATGAGGCCTTTCTCCAGCAGTGGCTGGATATCCTCATAGAAGCAGAAGGTGCGGGAGTTGGAAAGCTCCTTCTCGTAGGTTTCAGGAGTAATCACGCTGTCAAAGTACTGCGTGACTCGGCCGTTCGGACCAACTGCAGTCAGGGAGATGCGGAAATCTCGGGAAGGCATGATGATGATGCAGGAGCCGTTCTTGTTCTCAACCTTGATAGGTTCGCGGATTTCCCAGACTTTCAGCGGAGCGTTCTGTTCCACTAGGCCTGCCTGCTTGATCATTTCCACATACGGCAGGGCAGAACCATCCCCGATGGGGGGTTCGTTGGCATCCATTTCGATGATGGCGTTATCCACTCCCATGCCGGTCAGGGCTGAGAGAATGTGCTCCACAGTATGCACTTTCACGGCTCCTTCAGCAATAGTCGTGGCGCGTTCCACGGCCTGTACCTTGGAGGCCGATGCATCCAGGAAAGGCTTGTCCGGCAGGTCGATGCGACGGAATTTCAGACCCGTGTTCGGCTCGGCGGGTTTGATGATGAGCTTCACCGTCTGACCGGTGTGCAGCGATGTGCCCTCCAGGGTGGAGGTGCACTTGGCGAGGGTTTTTTGCATGCGTGTAGCCATAACTCGTGCATGTATTTTACATAACTTAGATTCAAAAGTGAAGTAAAATCTAGATTTTTTTCCGGAAGGAGTTCATGCAGAGAGGAAAATTTGACTAAAAAACTGAAAAAGCTTGCAAAATCGGGGTGCTGGGTGTACTGTTCCGAACCCGCATGTGATTGTTGTGCGGGGGCAATAATCATAGTTCGTCATATGTCATACCACGTCACCGCAGCGCTTGTCATTTTCCTGATTACCTACGCCCTCATTATCTCAGAAAAGGTACAGCGCACGGTGATTGCCTTGTTTGGAGCCATGCTCATGGTGCTCGCAGGGGTGATTTCCCAGGAGCAGGCTATTCAGCATATAGACTTCAATACGCTGGCTTTGCTCATTGGTATGATGATTCAGGTGCTGGTGCTCAGCAAGACGGGGTTGTTCCGCTTCCTTTCTGTCTGGGCAGCGCAGAAAACGAATGGTAATCCCGTGGCGCTGCTCATTGCTCTATCGGTAATGGTGGCATGTTCTTCTGCGCTCCTGGATAATGTAACCACGGTGCTGCTGACCGTACCCATTACCTTCACCCTCACCAAGGATTTGAAAATATCCCCTCTACCCTTTGTGATAGCACAGATAATGGCGTCCAACATAGGCGGTACCTGCACCATGATTGGTGATCCTCCTAACATCATGATTGCCAGTAAGGTAAAGGAATTGAGCTTCAATGATTTCATTGTAAATCTGGCGCCGCCCTGCCTGCTCATCTTTGCGTTGACAGTGGCCATCCTCCTCTTCTTGTACCGTAAGGAGTTTGCCAAGGTAAGCAAGAATCACAACCGCATCATGAATATCAAGCTGGGCGGACTCATCCGTAGTCCTCGCCTGCTGAGCCGCTGCCTGTTCACCCTGGCATTCACGATTCTGCTTTTCTGTAGTCATGGTTTGCTGCCGCAGTGGGGGCTTGAGAGTGGTACCATTGCCGTAACGGGCGCATCCTTGCTGCTGCTGCTCACCATGCCTGACCGGGAGAAAGCGCTGGCACTTATCCTGTCCAAGGTGGAGTGGACCACCATTTTCTTCTTCGTGGGGCTCTTTGTCCTGGTGGGCGGTCTTGAGGTGAATGGCATTATCAACTGGCTGGCAGCTCAGACCATGAATCTTACAGGAGGAGAACCCCTGTCCACCACCATGAGTGTACTCTGGCTCAGTGCTATAATGAGTGCTTTTGTGGACAATATCCCCTTTGTGGCGACCATGATTCCACTGGTGCAAGATATGGGTGCAATGGGTTATAATAATCTGGAGCCTCTCTGGTGGGCGCTCTCTCTAGGTGCCTGCCTGGGTGGTAACGGCACCGTCATTGGCGCCAGCGCCAACGTGGTGGCTCTGGGGCTGGCTCGGCAGCACAACCTGAAGGTGAGTTTCATGCAGTACTTCATCATTGGGTTCCCTCTCATGCTCATGTCCATCGGCATTTGCTCGCTCTACCTTTGGCTGCGCTTCCTGTAATTCGAATCTCCACCCCTAACCCAAGATGAGTATTTCTGAAGACCTTTTTGAGCGGGCCTGCCGGGTGATTCCCGGTGGAGTCAATTCACCTGTACGGGCATTCCGCCGACTGGAACGTGCTCCCTTTTTTGTGGCAAAGGCTGCCGGGGCTCACCTCACGGATGAAGACGGAAAGCAGTACATTGACTACGTAGGAACCTGGGGGCCTGCCATTCTGGGGCATGCTCCGGAATGTGTCATTTCTGCGGTTCAGGCAGCCGCACCGCTGGGTCTGGGGTATGGCATCCCCACCCGGGTGGAGGTGGAAATGGCCGAGACTGTTTGCCGCTGGATTCCCAGTATTGAAAAAGTACGCATGACTAACAGTGGCACAGAAGCCACCATGAGTGCGGTTCGTCTTGCGCGCGGCTATACGGGGCGCAAGTATATCATCAAGTTTGCCGGGTGTTACCACGGGCATGTGGACAGTCTGTTGGTGTCCGCTGGTAGCGGAGCACTGACTCATGGCGAGCCTGATAGTGCCGGTGTGCCTGCGGAATTTGCGGGTCTCACGATTGTGCTGCCGTACAATGATTGCGAAGCCGTGACGCGCGCATTTGCGGCTCATCCTGGGGAGATTGCGGGTATCATTGTGGAGCCGTTCCCTGGAAATGCAGGCTTCTATCTGCCCAGACCCGGTTATCTGGAATTCCTGCGGGAAATAACGGAGAAAAATGGAGCCCTCCTCATTTTTGACGAGGTGATGACCGGTTTCCGTATTTCGGCGGCAGGGGTACAGGGTAAAACCGGAATTACCCCGGATCTTACCACTCTTGGTAAGATTATTGGCGGTGGATTACCTGTGGGCGCCTTTGGTGGTCGCCGGGAGATTATGGATTGCGTGTCTCCCCTGGGACCTGTGTACCAGGCCGGTACACTCAGTGGAAACCCGGTGGCCATGGCTGCTGGCCTGGCTCAGCTTCATTATCTTGAACAGCATGATTCCTACGCTTGTCTGGAGCAACTGGGTGCCCGCCTGGAGGAAGGGGTGCGCCGCATCTTGCGCGATGAGCAGTTACCGCTCACCTTCATCCGGGACGGTTCCATGTTCTGCCTGCATTTCACCACACAGCAAGTATATAACCTGGATACGGCTATGAGCGGAGATTTCAATATGTTCCGCCGTTATTTCCACGCCATGCTGGAGCAGGGGGTGTACGTGGCACCTTCTCCCTATGAGACCGGTTTCATCTCCACCGCTCACACGGAGGCAGATATAGATGCCACTGTGGCGGCCATGCAGCGTGCACTCCGCTCGGTGAAAGACTGACTTTCCGCTTGCCAAGGGGTGAGCGAACAGGTACAATGAACCGCATGAGTATGATGATTCGCCGTTGCTTGTTCCTGATTGCTGCTGCTGTGGCAGCAACCGTGCCAGCCGTGCATGCCCAGAGCACAGAGGTCATGAATGAAACCGGTGATATGGTGCGTGTGATGCGCCACCCGGACGGCACCCGCGCCATCTATCAGCGTCAGAAGGGGTGGAAAGGGATGCGCTGTTCCTCCTACACTGCCAGCGGACGCCTGGCTGCCGTGAATGATTACATGGAGGGGCAGTACGGTCAGCTGGTGGGTTGTATCATCTATGACCACACCAAGAAGAATATCATCTACAAGGTGGCCTATGGGTATGACAGCCGCGCCCGCCTGGTGGAGGAACGCATGTACTCCCACCCTAAGGGTAAGCTTGTGCAGCGTGTGATTTACAGATACGATAACCGAGGTAACCGCTCCAAACCCCTTATCGTATCTCTGAACACCGCCGGCCCCGTCACGGAAATTGCCCCGACCATGCAGTACGATGCCAATGCTATTCACAAATCAATGAAGCAGGGCAGAAAGAAACACTGATTATTTTCCCATCATTCCCCCTGAGAACAAGCATATGGAAACATTCTCCTGGCAGGACCGCGATGCCGATGGCAACAAGGTTGTATACGAAGCGCAGCACTTTGGTGGCTGGTGGCAGCTGATGGTGGCTCCCAAATTGGGACGCTCCCAGCGTGATGAGGTCGTGTTCACCCCGGCTGATTTCACGGAAGAACACTGGCAGACCCTCCGTGACCTCCTGTGGCGCAAATACCAGCGCCGCCGCGTGGCATGGGATATGGTGCAGCATATTGATGACATTCTGGCCGGAAAGGCCACTAATGAGCGTCGTGACCGTCGCAACGGCAAAGGAAGATGACCGAGCAGGAAATGATTCATTGCCAGGACCCGGCGCGGCAGATAGAGCGTGCCGTGGCCATTATGCACCGCCTGCGCCAGCCCGGTGGGTGTCCCTGGGATGCTGAGCAGACGCATGATTCCATTATCAGCAGCCTCATTGAAGAGTGCTATGAGTGCATAGATGCCATACGTGAGCGTGATTGGAGCCACCTGCGCGAGGAGCTTGGAGATGTGCTCCTGCAGGTGATTTTTCATGCTGAAATGGCTCAGGAAAATCCAGAGGCTGCGTTCGGAATCAACGAGGTGGCTCGCGAATTGGCAGATAAGCTGGTGCGCCGGCATCCGCATGTGTTCGGGGCTTCAGTAGTAGATGGGGCTGAGGGGGTCGTGTCTCAGTGGGATGCCATCAAGCGCAAGGAACACGCCATCGAGGATAAGCCTTATCTTCATGACTGCGGCAAGGGGCTTCCCTCCTTGCTTCAGGCATACAAGATTACAAAAAAGGTGGCCAAGGTCGGGTTTGACTGGCCGGATCACGCAGGCGTGGTGGAAAAGATACGTGAGGAGACGGATGAGGTGGCAGAAACCCTCCAGCTGCCGGACTCTGATCCGCATGTAGCGGAGGAACTGGGAGATTTGCTTTTTGTGGTGGTGAATCTCTGCCGCCGCCGCAAGATTGACCCGGAGCTTGCTCTCTTTAACGCAAACCGCAAGTTTGAGCGCCGCTTCAATGCCGTGGAGTCTGCACTGAAAAAACAGGAGATAAGTCTCCAGTCTGCCACGGTGGAGCAGATGGAGGAAGCCTGGCAGAGAGTCAAAGCACAAGAGAAGCAATGAGCCTTTGCCGCATAGCTTTGTTGAGCCTGAGTGCCGCGCTGCTGGTTTCCTGTTCGCTTTGGAGCTCCCCCAGGCAGGAACCTCAGGAGAAGGTGGAGCAGCCCCAGGATTCCACCCAGCCCCGCATGGGCTGGGAAGAACCATCCATGCCCGGCATGAATCCGCTGATTATGGGCGGAGCGGTTGACCCCAATGCCCAGAGCTACAACGTTTCCACTTCTGAGGAACTGGAAAAAATTGATAATGGCGCTGAGGGTGAGGTTTATTTTACTGACCCCGATAATCCGGATGCCGAGATTGAGGGGATTACTGCGGCTTTCGAGGCCAAGCGCAACGGCAATGGCTGGTTGGAAAGCTACGCGACGGCAACTCGTTTTGCTCACCGTGAGTGCCGCCCCCTTATTATTTGGTTCCATGATTCCGTCATTGCTCCCAAGAGTTCCCAACTGGGTGAGGAATTGCTGGAAACGAAGGCTTTTAATGAATGGTGCCGCGACCGCGTGGTGCGGCTTAAACTGGACTCTGGAGCCTCGATTGATGACCGCACCCGGAGTACGGCTAAGTACAGCCGTGCTGCCATCATGCGCCTGGCGCGTCGCTATGGACTGAATCGCAGACCTGCGTTGGCCGTTCTCACCCCACGGGGGCAATTGGTACAGGGAATTGATGGGTACAACGATTTCGTCCAGCAGGTAGATGCCCTCTTGAAGGAAGGTGTCATCAAAGCCGAAAAGGAAATGGAGGAATACCAGAAGAAATTAGCTCCCCGCGGGTATCGCACCTGGTCTTCAGCCACGGGGGAGTTGACTACCTTTGCCCGCCTCCAGCGTTTCGATGAGGAACACCAGATGGTTTACCTGAAGGAATACGGTGGCAAGATTTCCCGCACCAAGTTGCACCGTTTCTGCAAGGAAGACCGTGAATTCATCCTTCAGAAACAAGAGGAGAAAGAAGCGCGCAAAAAGAAGAAACGCCGCAACCGGGAGCTGGAGGTATGAGCAAATCGGACGATACCAAGGCGCTGATTATGCGCGCCGCTGTGCAGCAATTCACCCTCCTGGGGTATGAGGGTGCCGCCGTGCGGGATATTGCCAACGCTGCCGGGGTGAATATCGGCCTCATTCGCTATCACTTTGGACACAAGGCAGATTTGTACCGCGATACACTGGCCTATCTTTCCACCCAGTATAACGAGGTGTGCCTTGCCGCTCTTGAACAAGCCCGGCAGAGCGATGACCCTGAGACTATTATCGGCTCCTGGCTCCTGGCTCCCATTACGTCCTGGCAGGATGATACCGTGGCCAGCGGTGAAGAGGTGCTCTGCTTTTTGAATAAGATGGGGTATGAGTCCCCGGAACTCACGCGCGATGTGTATGAATCCCACTATTCATACGCCTTGCAGGAATGGCAGGATGCGGTGCAGTCTCACTTCCCCGGTATGGAACGTGCTGACTGGCTCTGGTTCCTCACTTCGCTCCGCGGTATGTATTTCAATATCGTGGCTCACAATGAGTTCACCCTCTGGTCGCTCCCTCACATTTCCAACCGCGAGGCCGCCATCCGCCGCCTTGCTGCTGATGCTGTGGCCCTGCTGAGAATCACCACCCGTGCGTGATGGAGTTTGACCAGACACACCTGGTGCCCTCATTCCGGCAGGGTGCTTACCAGCTCATCCCAGAGGATTTTTGATTCTAGGATTGTTTCCCGCGTGACGGAGGAGGAAAGTTCCCAGGTGAAGGGCATGCTCTGGGTGAAGTAGGCAGGCAGCAGGTGGGCAAAGTCCACACAGCCCCCCTGGAAGGGAGCCCGGTGGTCGCGGCTGGGCCATTGTACATCATTGACATGCGCTCCGTAAATGTAGGGTTTGAGTTTGCGGAGGTACTGGCTGTGGTTGAGCAGCAAAAGGTTGTGTTTGCGCTGAATATGCCCGAAATCATGCCAGTAGCGCACATGGGGATTATCGGCAAATTCTTCCAGCAGGCGGGGCATTTCCCATTCTCCCGGCACTTGTTCAAAATGACTGCGTCCCTCCACACCCAGCACCAGGTCTAGCTCGGCAGCCTTCTCTGCCAGTTGGTGCAAGGCTTCGCGGGCTCGTTCATAATAGAGGGGGGCCAGTTTGGCGCGACGGCGTACCAGTTCCCCTTTTCTCCGGGCATATTCCTTGCTCCCCACCCATTCATTGCGGAGTTTGCGCTCCAATTCCCGGTTGGGATGCGAACGGGTCATGAGCTCCACATTCCCCATGTGCAGCACCACATAGCGGGCGCCCAGACGGGCTGCGGTCATGAGGGTTTCCCTGCTCAGGCGCATGGCGCGTTCGCGCGCCTCTGGGCGGTGGGAGGTGAAGGGATAGGCATCCGGCGCATCACCGGGTACTTCAATGGGGGCTGGACAGAAGTTATGCACGCCCGCAACTTTGATTCGTCCTTCATCTACTGCCTTGATGATTCCGGGCAGCATGCTCAGGCTCAGTCCGTGCGAGGCTTCAATATATTCAAAGCCCAGCTCGCGTATTTCATCGCACATGGCACCGCCCTCCTTATGGCGCCGGCTGTTCCAGCAGGTGGAAAAGACATTCACGGCGGTATTCTAGTAACTATTGGGTGCAGAAGCAAGCCTGATGTTGACATTTCTGTGCCTTGCACGTATAATCACGCGCGTGAGAGACCATCAGCAGAAAAACCAAGGGGTCAAGCCGAAGTATAAGGACAAGAAACGTCCGCAAGGGACACCCGCACCGCGCGTGCGAAGCTTCAAAGTGGCCGATGCGCCGGACGGAAGCGAGAATTGGGCGCGCCCGTGGGTGCAGCTGAAGTACTTTACCTATAATCCTGCTGTGTTTCCCCGCATGCTGGGAGCCGTCAGCCCGGATGCCGTGCAAGGTGGGCTGATTAATGTGTACGATAAGAATGGGGATTTGTTTGGCGGTGGGTTCTGGAATCCGCAGAGCCGCACGCCACTCCGCATGTTGCAGCACGGGCCTGATGTCCTCCGGGAGAAGGATTTGGAACAGGCTATCCGCCGCGCCGTGGCATGGCGCCGCCAGGATTGCCAGCTGGAGCAGACGACCAATGCCTACCGCGTGATTCACGGTGATTCAGACGGCCTGGGTGGGCTGATTGTTGACCGCTATAACGATGTGCTGAGCCTGGAGGTGACCACACTGGGCGTGTGGCTGCGTCTGCCGGAGTGGTTGCCCTTGCTGCATGAACTTTGCGGCACCAAGCGCCACGTAATCACCGTGGACGAGGGGATTGCCCGCATGGAGGGGATTGACGTGAGCCAGGCACCCGCCAGTGAGCCGGTGCATAAGGTTCGCATTGTGGAAAACGGAGTGAACTTTGAGGTGGATTTTGCCCAGGGGCATAAGACAGGCTTCTTCTGTGACCAGCGTGAGAACCGCCTGAAGCTTTCCCGCCTGGTGAAGGATAAGACTCTGCTGGACCTCTGCTGCTATTCTGGCGGCTTTTCCATCTACTCCAAGTTGTACGGTGGCGCGGCCGAGGTGACAGCCGTTGACCTGGATGAAAAAGCGATTCTGATGGCAAAGCGCAATGCTAACATCAACGCTCAGAATGGCCCCCTGCGTATTGACTTTGTGCATGCTGATGCCTTTGTGTATGCCCGTCAGATGGTTCGGAACGGCAAATTGTTCGATGTGGTGCTCCTCGACCCGCCCAAGTTCGTGCTGGGGCGTGATGAGGAGAAGGAGGAAGGTCTCAAGAAATACAATGACTTGAACATGCTGGGGCTGCAATGCGTACGTAAGGGCGGGCTTTTTGTGACCTGCTCGTGCAGTGGCCTGGTGAGCCCTGCAGAGTTTGAAAAGGTGGTCATCAAGGCCGCCCAGCGGCTGGGGCGCCGTTTGCAGATCCTGGATATGACTGGCCCTGGCTGGGATCATCCTTTCCTTTCCACCTATCCTGAAGGCAGATATCTGAAAGTGCTCTGGGCGCGCGTATTGGTATGATTTTTACACTTGTCATGGGTTTGGGCCTGGCTTTTGTGCTGGGCATGGTGGCGCAGAAGATGAAACTGTCGCCCCTGGTAGGGTATCTGGTGGCTGGTATGTTGGCCGCGCAGCCCTGGTGGGGGCAACCGGTGGATCACCACATGGTGGAGGAGTTTTCCCACATTGGTGTGGTGCTGCTGCTCTTTGGTGTGGGGCTGCATTTCCATTTCAAGGATTTGCTTGCTGTCCGCAAGGTGGCCGTTCCCGGTGCTGTGACCTGCAGCTTACTGTGGACGGGTATTGGTGGCCTGGTGTATTACCTTTGCGGTGGCGCTGGCGGCTGGGTGGCAGCGGCTATTTTCGGCATGTGCGTGTGCGTGTCGAGCACGGTGGTGCTTACTCGCGTGCTGGAGGATAACAAGATGCTTCAGACTCCTGCCGGCCATACCGCGCTGGGCTGGCTGGTGGTGGAAGACCTCTTCACCATCATCCTGCTGGTGCTCATGCCGGTGATGTTTGGTAATGATGAGCTTCTGCCCGCCCTCGGTGGAATGGCTGTGAAGCTGGTGCTGCTGGTGTTCATTGTGGCATGGCTGGGTAAGCGTGTGATTGCCCGCGTGCTTACCTATGTGGCGCGCAACGGATCCGATGAGCTGTTTACCCTGGGGGTGCTCGTGATTGCGCTGGGTATTGCGGTGTTGTCATCGTACGTGTTCAATGCTTCCATGGAGTTTGGCGCCTTCCTTTCCGGTATGGTGGTGGGGCAGAGCAAGTTTGCCAGCCGGGCGGCGAGTGATGCCTTGCCGATGCGTGATGCCTTTGCTGTGTTGTTCTTTGTATCGGTGGGTATGGGATTCCAGTTTTCCAGTATGCTGGAATACTGGCCTCTCGCGCTGGGTACTACGGCGTATGTGCTGCTCATCAAGCCAGTGACCGGATATGTCGTCATCCGTCTCCTGCGCCGCCCGGCTCGCCTTGGCGTGGTGGTGGGTGGAGCCCTGGCCCAGATTGGTGAATTTTCCTTTATTCTGGCCACCCTTGCTGCCAGTACCTACGGGGTGTTGCCGCTTTACGCTGCCAATGTGATTACTGGAGCTGCTATTATTTCCATTACGCTGAATGCGGCGTTGTTCCGATATGTGCCGAAGCTGATTCACCTGCTGGAAAAGAATGCTCCCGTGCCGGCGGATGCTGCCCGTCACGTGCCGGAGCCTTCGGAGGATCGCCACCGTGTGATTGTGGTGGGGTATGGCCCCAGTGGTCAGATTATGACCAGCCTGCTCTGTAAGTATGATGTGGAGGTGGTCGTGCTGGAAATGAATATCGATACTGTAAGCCGGCTGAACAAGGAGGGCATTCCCGCTCTGCATGGTGACGCCCGCTTGCGCCATATCCTGAAACTGGCCGGGGTGGAGCAGGCAAGAGCCATCATGGTGACGGCAGCAGCAGCTCCTTCCAAGGAGATTGCCGCCGCTGCCCGCAGCCTGAATAAGGAGATCGAAGTGATGGCATACACCACGTACATGCGCCAGGCTCAGGAGCTCCGCACCAGCGGGCATGCCATCTTCTCTGGTGAGGAAGAGGTGGCGCTTTCCATGTCCTCTGCCTTGCTCCGCAATCTGGGTGCCACGGATGAGCAGGTGAACCGTGAAAGCGTGGCAACACGCCGCGCTTTGGCTGGTTTACCTCCTGAGGAATTGGAACTAGCGTGATTTTTTTGAAAAAACAGGCAAGGTGTCTTGCCAAAGTGGGGGAGCGGGTGTAGTATGAAAGCATACTTCATCCGCTCTCTCATTTGCCATGATTTTCACTCTTGTAATTGGCCTTACTCTTGCGCTGGTGCTGGGTATGCTGGCGCAGAAATTAAGATTGTCCCCCCTGGTGGGGTATCTGGTGGCTGGTATGATGGCTGCCCAGCCCTGGTGGGGTGAGCCGGTGGATGCCCATGTGGTGGAGGATTTTTCCCATATCGGTGTGGTTCTGCTCTTGTTTGGCGTGGGGCTGCAGTTTCATATCAAGGACTTGCTGGCTGTGCAGAAAGTGGCTGTGCCGGGGGCATTAGTCTGCATGCTGACGGTTTCCCTGCTGGGAATGCTGGCGTTCCATTTTCTGGGTATGGGGGATGTGGCCTGGGTGAACAGCCTCATGTTCGGTCTTTGCGTGTGCGTGTCCAGTACAGTGGTGCTGACGCGTGTGCTGGGGGATAACCGCGTGTTACAGACGCCCACGGGGCATACGGCTCTGGGCTGGTTGGTTGTGGAGGATATGTTCACCATTATCCTGCTGGTGCTGCTGCCTGCTCTTTTTGGTGGACAGGAGTTGGGACCCGCGCTGGGTATGATGGCCGTGAAGCTTTCCTTGCTGGTGATTGTGGTGGCTCTTTTCGGGCGTAAGCTAATTAAGCAGACGCTTACGTATATTTCCCGCCACTGCTCGGATGAACTTTTCACCCTGGCGGTGTTGGTGTGTGCTCTGGGCATTGCGGTGCTCTCTGCTACGGTGTTCAACGCTTCCATGGAGTTTGGAGCCTTCCTTTCCGGTATGGTGGTGGGGCAGAGCAAGTTTGCCAGCCGCGCTGCGAGTGATGCCTTGCCGATGCGCGATGCCTTTGCGGTGCTGTTCTTTGTGTCGGTGGGTATGGGCTTCCATATCGGTGGCCTGGTGGAGCACTGGCCTCTGGCTCTGGCTACGCTGGCTATCTGTATGCTGGCTAAACCTGTCATGGCGGCGGTTATGGTCGGTTTGCTGGGAAAACCCATGCGTCTGAGCCTTATGGTGGGCGGCTCGCTTTCCCAGATTGGTGAGTTCTCCTTTATTCTGGCCACGCTTATAGCTGGCACTTACAAACTGTTGCCCATGGAAGCGGTCAATGTGATTACTGGTGTGGCCATTGTTTCCATCACGCTGAATGCTGCTTTGTACCGCTTTGTCCCCATAGCGGTGCATAAGTTGGAGGACCGGGGCATTGGTACCCAGCATGCCCATGCGGATTCAATTCCTGCCGCTTCCGATGATGTGTACCGGATTCTGCTGGTGGGGTACGGCCCTTGTGGTGAGTTGGTGAGCCATGTGCTGCGCCGTCATGATATGGAGGTGGTAGTGTTGGAGATGAATGTGGATACCGTTGCCCGCTTGCACCGGGAAGGATTGCCCGCCATCCACGGCGATGCTTCAAACCGCACTATCCTGCGCCTGGCAGGGGTGGAGAAGGCCAAAGCCATCATCATCTCCTCTGCCGCAGCTCCGGCCATGCCCATTGCTTCAGCAGCCCGCAGTTTGAACCCTGATATACGCGTCGTGGCACATACGAACTACATACGCATTGCCCAGGCCATTGCACAGTCAGGTGATGCACACGCCTTTGCCGGTGAGGCGGAAGTTGCCTTGGCCATGACCAGCCATATGCTCCGCTCCCTCGGTGCCACTGAGGAGCAGGTCATGCGCGAACAGGGCGAAAACCGCCGCCGCCTCATGGGTGAGATTTCGTAAAGCTTTGCTCTTTCTTCAATTCTGTAGTGAGGCGAGTGTAGAGCACTCGCAGACGCAGCAGCAGTACCAACATGAGCAAGGTCACCACCGTGAGGTAGGCCACAACTCCCCAGCAGAGATAGCGCACGGAATCCAGGGTGTTGTTCACTTTTTCGTTCTCCAGCATACGCTGGGTGATGACGTCCCCGACTTCGCGGGCATATTCGCGGCCTTCTGCCTTGTAGCTTTCCAACAGACTGTCTGTTGCCCCTCGCAGGGTGAGCACCAGTTTATCTCCAAAGGAGGTCTGTCCATTATTCTGCTGCTGGGACTGGGTGTGCTCAACCGCCAGCTGACCGCCGAGGTTCAGCAGACCACCCAGGAGTTGCTGTGTGTCAATTTTGGCAGCCTGGACGGGCAGCAGAGCAGCGAGCATGACGAGGAGAAGGAGGATTCGCTTCATACCATTACCCTATCACAGAGTGGAATACGGGTCAAGAAAAAGCCCCTGCATGGGCAGGGGCCTGATGGATGTTCGCGAAGGGGATTCCCATTATTGGGCAAGGGCAATGAGCAGCTTGTTGTGAATGCCTCCGAACCCGCCGTTGCTCATGACGAGAAGCACATCATTCGGGTGCACGTGGGTGACCACATGGGTCACGATGTCATCCACATTCTTGCCTACGTAGCAATCGGTTCCTGCGGCAAGGATATCGGCCATCAGCTGTTCTTCATTGAGCCGTTGTTCGGGCGTAAGCCGCTTATTGTTCTCAATGGGGGAAATGACGGCAAAGTCCGCATCTGCCAGGGCTTCTGCCAGTTCCTGTTGGAAAAGGTTGCGAATCGTCGTGTTGCTGCGGGGTTCAAACAGTACCCAGAGCCTGCTCTTGGGAAAACGCTGCCGCACGCCTTCAATCGCCTGGCGAATCGCTGTGGGGTGGTGGGCAAAGTCATCTACTACGGTGACGCCATTGACTGTGCCGCGAACTTCCTGGCGGCGGGCTACTCCCTCGAAACTATCCAGGGCGGTGCGAATCTGCTCAGCCTCCAACCCGGCAAAGGCTGCTGCACAGGCGGCCATGGCGGCATTGCGTACGTTGAAATCCCCAATCATGGGTACATCGAACCGCTCGCCATTCAAGGGGAAGGGGGCTTTGCCTTCTTCTTCGGTGGGCTCCTTCGCTACCAGGGTGAAGGAGCACCCATCGGTGCGGTGCTCAATGTCGGTGATGCGGATGTCTGCTTCCTCTCCCAGACCGACGCCGACCATGTTCACCATGCGGAGCTCTGTGGCGGCGCAGTTGCGTACATCGGCACAATTCGGACAATCGGCGTTAATGAAGACGATGCCATTGCGGGGAACGACGCGCAGCAGACGCTTGAAGGAAAGCTTGATTTCTTCCACGTTGGCATAGATGTCTGCATGGTCCATCTCAATGTTATTGATGATGACTACCTCTGGCAGATAGTGCAGGAACTTGGAGCGCTTGTCGAAGAAGGATGTATCATACTCGTCGCCTTCCAGTACGCAGAAGTCAGAATCTGTAAAGCGGCCACCTCGCCCCAGGTTGCGGGCAATGCCTCCAATCATGAAACTGGGATTGAGCCCGTTTGTTTCCAGCATCCAGGTCAGCATGGAGGTGGTGGTGGTCTTGCCATGTGTGCCGGTGACCACCAGGTTGCGTTTGCCCCACAGGAAGAATTCCTTCATCGTCTCAGGCAGGCTCATGTAGCGCAGGCGGGTATCGAGCACGGCTTCCACCTCAATGTTGCCACGACTCATGGCGTTTCCTATAACTACCAAATCCGTATCAGTCGGGATGTTGGCCGGGTTGTACCCCTGGAAAATTTGGATGCCTTCGTTCTCCAGGAAAGTGGACATGGGCGGGTAGACGTTGGCATCGGTGCCGGTTACCACATAACCCTGGCGAGCCATGGCTGATGCAACTGCTCCCATGGCGGTGCCGCATATCCCGAGAAAGTGAACGTGTTTCATGTTGTTCCTGAACGATTCGTAGAAGTGGTGAAGAGGTTAGCTTATCTATTCATCCAATGCAAGGATTTTTTAGGGCATGCATTTGCCCGGGATTTGAATGACTCTTGTCTGAAAACATCACTTTTTGATGCAGAGTCGTAAAGCATTGGCTTTTCTGCTTGTTTTCTGTTTTGTTGCAAAATGCCGTAGGAATGCGTTGGCTATCCAGCTGGTCTGAGTACCCAGTTGGGGGTGTGAACGCCTTGCAGATGCCCTGTGACGCGAATTTTGCAAAAATGACGTATTATATAATTGAAGCGCGCGCGTACGCGCGTATAATCTTCAGCACTTATGAGTGATAACGAAACGCTCCCGGAGGAGGCTGAGAAGCTTTCGACCGGGGCTCAGCAGGAGTACGGCGCCGCCCAGATTGACAAGCTGGAGGGTCTTGAAGCCGTGCGTAAGCGTCCGGGTATGTACATTGGTGACCCAGATGAACGTGGTTTGCATCACTGTGTGTTCGAAGTACTAGATAACTCGATTGACGAGCACCTGGCCGGATATTGCAGCAAAATCATCATCCAAATCCACGAAGGTGGCACTATTTCCGTAATTGATAACGGCCGTGGTATTCCCGTGGATGTGCATCCGAAGTTCGGTATTCCTGCCGTAGAGCTGGTGCTGACCAACCTGCATGCTGGTGGCAAGTTCGGTCAGGGGGCGTATAAGTATTCCGGCGGTTTGCACGGCGTGGGTGCCAAGTGCGTGAACGCCCTTTCTGATTTCTTCAAGGCCGAAGTTCGCCGAGATGGTAAGCGCCATGTCATCACCTTTGAGCGTGGCAAGACTACCGAGAAGCTGCATGTGGTGGGTTCCTGCCCTGATAGCCAGACGGGTACGGCCATCACCTTCCTGCCGGATCCCACAATTTTCACGGATACCACGGAATTCAAGTTTGACTTGCTGGCCCGCCGCCTGCGCGAGCTCGCCTTCCTGAACCCCGGCCTGGTCATCGAACTGGTGGACGAGCGCAGCGGCCAGGAGCGCACGGAAACTTTCTACTATGCCGACGGTATCCGCGAGTTCGTGAAGCAGCTGGGTGAGAATAAGACTCTTATCACCGCCGAGCCTATCGCCATGAGCGGTGTGCGCCACATCGAGGTGGAGTACGACGGCAAAACCATGGAGGATGATGTGATTGTGGATGTGGTGATGCAGTACAACGATAGCGACCGCTACCAGATTCAGTGCTACGCCAATTCCATTTTCAATGCGGACGGTGGAACTCACCTTTCCGGTTTCCGAAGCTCCCTCACTCGTGCCATTAATAACTATGCCAAGAGCAACAACCTGCTCAAGGATAAGGACCCCAGCCTGAACGGCGATGACGTGCGCGAAGGCCTCGTGGCCGTTATCTCCGTGAAGATGCCCAACCCGCGCTTCTCCTCCCAGACGAAGGATAAGCTCGTGAACACCGAGATTGAGGGCGTGGTGAGCAGCGTGGTCTATGAGGAGCTGAAGGAATACTTTGAGGAGAACCCCGCCGTTGCCAAGACTATCATTGACCGCTGCCTCATTGCATCCCGCGCTCGTGAAGCTGCCCGCAAGGCTCGTGAAAGTGTGCGTAAGAGTGCCATGACCGTGGGTGGTGGCCTGCCTGGCAAATTGGCAGACTGCTCCTGCCGCGACCCGAAGCTCAGCGAGCTCTTCATCGTGGAGGGTGACTCTGCAGGAGGCTCTGCCAAGATGGGACGCGACCGCCGCACTCAGGCAATTCTGCCGCTGCGCGGCAAGATTCTGAACGTGGAGAAAGCCCGCCTGGATAAGGCTCTGGGTAGCGAGACGATTCAGAATATCATCACGGCCATTGGAGCCGGTATCGGTGATGGTGAGGGTGAAGGTTCCTTCGACCTGAACAAGGTGCGTTACCACAAGATTATCCTCATGGCTGATGCCGACGTGGACGGCTCCCACATCTGCACGCTGCTGCTCACCCTGTTCTGCCGCCACATGCCGCAGCTGGTGCGTGCCGGCTACCTGTACATTGCCCAGCCGCCGTTGTACCGCGTGATTCACCGCAAGGTGGAGCAGTATGTGCAGGATGAGGTTTCGCTGAACCGTAAACTCATTTCCCTGGGTGCGGGTGATGTGACCCTGCGTACTCCGGATAAGAACCGTGAGTTTGACGCCGATTCTCTCATGGCGATTCTGGAGACGCTCATCAACCTGCAGAAGTATGAAGGCAGCGTGGCTCAGCATGGTGGTGACTTCAAGGACTTGCTGCGCCACCGCGCCGGGAATGGTGCTTTCCCGCAGTACCTGGTGAAGGTGCGCTGCGGTAACGATGAGGAGGTCAAGTACTTCCAGACCATGGAGGAACTGGCTGCGTTCTCAGATGAGAACCGTGACCTCTTCCTCTTTGGTGAACCCAGCGAGGAGGAATTGGCAGCAAACCCGCTGCCCGTGCGTGAAGGCCCCAGCCGCCGTGCCCTGCTGCACGAGCTGCACGAGGCCAAGGCTATCACCCGCGTACTGGCGCGCTTGGAAGAGCTGGGTATTGAACCCTCCAGCCTTCTTTCGGATGATGCTCCCGTGTATGAGCTGGTGGAAAATGCCCGCAATACCATTACCCCCATCTTCTTTGTGGGTGATATCCTCTCCAAGGTGCTTGAAATCGGCGGCCGCAGCGTGACCATCACCCGATTCAAGGGTCTGGGTGAAATGGACGCCAAGGATTTGTATGCCACCACGATGGATCCGGAGAAGCGCGAGCTGCTCCGCGTGCGTCTGGATGATGATAACGCCGTGCAAGCTGATAAAATGTTCACCATCCTCATGGGTGACCTGGTGGAACCCCGCCGCCGTTTTATCGAGGATAATGCTCTCAACGTCCGCAATCTCGATGTGTAAACCCTAACCGATTTCATACTGAATTATGAGTGAAACAAGAATTCGTCCGGTTGACGTGGCAGAGGAGGTTTCCCGCAGCTTCCTGGACTACTCCATGTCGGTGATTATCTCCCGCGCCTTGCCGGACGCTCGCGACGGTCTCAAGCCCTCCCAGCGCCGCGTGCTCTACGCTATGCACGAGCTTGGCCTGGTTCCCAGCAAGGGTACTATCAAGTGCGGTAAAATCGTGGGTGACACCATCGGTAACTACCACCCGCACGGTGACCAGTCTGCCTACGGCACACTGGTGACTATGGCTCAGCCCTGGAATATGCGCGACATCCTGGTACAGGGGCAGGGTAACTTCGGTACGCCTGAAGGTGACCCCCCAGCCGCCATGCGATACACTGAGGCCAAGCTGAGTCACCTGGGTGTGGCTCTTATGGATGACCTCGATAAGGATACGGTGGATTTCCAGCCGAACTACGATAACCGCCTCACGGAACCCGTGGTGTTCCCCTCTGCTTTCCCGAACCTGCTGGTGAACGGTGGCACGGGTATTGCCGTGGGTATGGCCACCAATATGGCTCCTCATAACCTGGGTGAAGTAGTGGACGGTATCTGCGCCTACATCGATAATCCCCTCATCACCAGTGATGCTCTGCGCGACTACATCAAGGGCCCGGATTTCCCCACCGGTGGCTATGTGCTGGGTTTCAAGGGGATTGATAGCTACTTCCGTACCGGGCGCGGCAGTGTCCGCATGCGCGGTAAGATGGAAGTGGTGACGAATGAGAACGGTCGCGAGTTCATCCACATTTCTGATGTTCCCTACGGCGTGAACCGCGCTGTGCTGCAGGAGCGTATTGCTGAGTTGGTGCGTGATAAGATTATCACCGATATTGCCGGCATGCGCGACCTTACTGACTACATTGAAATTGAGCTCAAACGCGATGCCCGTCCGCAGGTAGTCATCAACCAGCTCTATAAGCTCACCAGCATGGAGACTTCCTTCTCTGTGAACATGCTGGCTATTCACGAGGGACGCCCAAAGGTACTCACCATGAAGGATGCCATCAACTTCTACGTCGAGCACCGCCGCGAGGTGGTGGTGCGCCGCACGAAGTTCCTGCTCCGCAAGGCTGAGGACCGCGCAGAGGTGTTGGAAGCCTATCTCATCGCCCTTGCGAACATGGATGAGTTCATCCGCATCATCCGAGACTCCAAAAACCGCGAGGACGCGCGCAACCGACTGATGCAATTCAGCTTCCCGGTAGAGCTCGCCCGTGGCCTGGGTATCCTTATACACAGCCAGCCTTCCGTGCAGGGGGATAAGTACATCTTCACTGAGCGCCAGGTGAACGCCATCCTCGAACTCCGTCTCTACCAGTTGACCGCTCTGGAAAATGATAAGATTTCTGATGAGTACAAGAAGCTGCTGGAGCTCATTGAGGACTACCTGGATATCCTGGCCAACGAAAGCCGCGTGCTTGGTATCGTGAAGGATGAGTTGCGCGTCATCAAGGAGAAGTACGCCACGCCGCGCATGACCCACATCATCCCGTTTGAGGGAGACATGGCCATCGAGGATCTCATCCCGAACGATTCCATGATTGTGACCATCACGCACAGTGGTTACATCAAGCGTACAAACTCGGATGAGTACCGCTTGCAGGCTCGCGGTGGCAAAGGTATCAAGGCCGCCACGACCAAGAGTAAGAAGGATGCCGCCGACTTCGTGGAACACTTATTTGCCGCCCAGAATCATGACTACATCATGTTCTTCACGAACACAGGTCGTGTGTATGTGGAGCGTGTGTATGAGATTGACGAGGCCGCCCGCAGTGCCCAGGGCCGCTCCATCAAGAACCTGCTGGATATGCAGGCCGATGAGCGCATCGCCGCCATTCTGCGTCTGGAGCGCCGCGTGAGTGAGGAGGGCAAGGATATCACCTTTGCTGAGGATTCCGGAAACGTGGTGTTTGCCACTAAGGATGGCACAGTGAAGAAGACTGCCCTTAATGACTTCGTGAATTACCGAAAGGCTGGTATCATTGCCATCAATCTGGAGGAGGGAAATACGCTCGTGAACGCAGCCCTTACCTCCGGGGAGGACGAAGTGGTGCTGGTCACGCACGATGGTATGAGCATCCGCTTCAGCGAAAGCGATATGCGCGCCCAGGGGCGTAACACCATTGGTGTGCGCGGTATCAAGCTGCGCGAAGGCGACTATGTGGTGGCTCTGGCCGTGGTGCAGCAAGATGCCAATCTGTTGGTGGTTTCTGAGAATGGCCTTGGCAAGCGCACTCCTTTCGATGAGTACCGACCGCAGAGCCGCGGTGGCATAGGTATCAAAACCATGAACTGCACGGATAAGACTGGTCGCGTGGTTTCCGCCACTACTGTGACGGATGCCGATGAGCTCATGATTATGACCACTGGTGGTCAGTCCGTTCGTATGAAGGTGAATACCATCCGCGAGACTGGCCGTGCTACCCAGGGTGTGAAACTCATCACGCTGGATGGTAAGGAATCCATCCAAGAAATCACCCTCGTCATCTCAGATGACGATGAAGATGAGGCCGCCGAGGAATCTGCAGCAGATTCTGCCCCCGCAGAAGGGATTGAAGTTCCCGGAGAGTAAGGAGCCGCTGCCACCTTGACGAACACATAAAGACTTCCCCCCGCCTACCAGAATGGTAGTCGGGGGGCAATGCTATCCTTTTTCTGGCGGGAGCGTGGTTGAAGCCGCTCTCGAAGTCCGTGACTTTAGTTCCACCTAAAAAGCGGAAACAGGGAAAATGTTGCTACTTGTTGTACTTGTCTTACAAACTCTGATTTGCCATGTATCCTTGCAGGTGGATTGCCTCATTTCCTGCGACGGCGAACAATCAGAGCCGCCAGAGCTAGCATACTGAGGGTGCTCGTTGCCGGCTCCGGAATAGTCAGCCCGGAGAAGGTGATGACCAGGCTTCCCTCATTGATGCCGGTCCCAGCACCGAAACTCAACCCCCAAGTATCAGCTTCGGTCATGTTTATGGCCCTGTCCGTATTCAACGTATACGCCGCGCCTACTTCCGGGTACAGTAGCTCGCCCAGCAACCCACCGAATTCGATGCCGTAGGCATCTTTTAATCCGGCCAGCGTGCCAGGGGCGTATGCCTGACCGGTGTTGAATCCGGTGAATACAAACTCCAGATTCACCAGCCCCTTGGCACTCTCTGTAGGTATGCTGAGATCAGCCAGCAAGGTAAGGGTGGTGCCATTGGAGATGCCGGAAATTCCGGTGGTGTAACTAAGAACCGTGTTACCGGACTCAGATTTGCTCACGGAGGGGGCTGCCGTGCAGAGGGTGAAAGCACCTTGGTTGAGCACCACGTGGTTGAAGCCGACGTTCTGCATCACTACTGAGGTGGATGGGGCATTGTTTGCGGTGAGAACCGCATGCTGCAACACCATGTCGCGTATGGTGAAGCTTGTGGCATCCTGCAGCCCGACCAGGGAATTATCGGACATGGCGGTCAGGGTGGCCGCCTCCGTTCCGCTGGCTTTCAAGGAGACTCCGCCGGCCATGGTGATACTCTTGCCTTCGACCACGCTTACAGACTTGTTGCTCATGGCAGAAATGCTTTGTATAGTCATATCGTCAGCCAGCATCACATCGCCGCCGGTGGCTTTCAGGCTGGTGATGATGTTGGCCGCGTTCTTCACGGTGAGCGTACCGGCGCCGGCATTCTCCAGAGAGCTTCTTGTGAGTTTGTTGCCCAGTTCGGCTGCAGTAAGGGAGGTGGCTTTCAGGTGACCGGCAGTCAGCTCGAAGTACGCATTGTCCATGCTGTATTGCTGAGAGCTCACCGCCCCTACATTGGATGCAATCAGGGTGGTGGTTTCTGCCCCGCTGTTTGAAATGGAGGCAGAGCTCTGAGTCAGCGTCAATTCCGAGCCTCTTTCCAGCTCCACCTTGTTGCCGGTGTAGAAATAGAGCCCCTTGACATTAATTTCCAGTGAGCTGTTTTCTTCCAGTCGAATGGTACCCTGTTTGTTGCTTTCATTGTTGTAGCTCACATGCACATCATCTGCCGAAACGAGGCGTGCACCGGCGCCTTTCAGCACCTCCAGTGAGCCTCGAATCCAGCTGGATACCATGGCATTGGTCCGGTTAAGAACTGCTCCGTCGGCCATGAGCAAGCGCCCGCCGGCCTCTATATCCATGCGATTGGGTCCGTTCAGCTCCACTTCATGGGCAATCTGCACCGTGCCTCCGGAAATGGTCATCGTACCCAGCTCCGTTTTGCCGTTGAGGTAGACAGCCCCCTTGCTCACCTTCATGGAGCCGATTTTAGTAGTGCCATTGAAATTTGCTACCAAGGAATCATTGTCGCTTGTCTGTTCAAATCCCGCCAGTGTCACGTCTCCATTGAAGTTGACCTTGCCGGCGCCCTGGCTGACATAGGTGCCGGAGCCGCTGACCGAGCCGTTCAGCGTGAAATCGGAACCATCGTTGGCACGCACTTCGCTCCTGCCTTCCAGCACCAGGTTGTCACCCCATGCCGCTGTTTCTTTTTCATTGAACTGGAGGTTGGCACCACCGGCCAGGCGCAGGGCCTTTCCGGCCTGTGCTCCGTTGAGCGTCATGTTGCCGCCTCGTATGTATGTTTCACCCCCGAACGAAGTGCCCAGTGACAAGGTATTGCCGTATTCGGTGCTCAAAAGAAGCTCCAGTGTGCCAAAGCCTCCGATCCGGTCGGAAGTGAGAGCCTTCGGGTCGGTGGCGTTCTCAATGCGCAGCTTCGCCCCCTCGGCCAGCCACACCGAGGATGAGCCCAGAGCGCTCAGGCCATTGATGTGCAGCGCGCCTTCATCCACCGCAGTGGTGCCGGCATAGGTATTGGACCCGGTCAGCACCAGGGTGCCCTCACCCAGCTTTGTGATGGAGCCTCGCCCCTGGGTGTTGCCGTCCGCTTGAATCAGCCCGCTCACCGTCAGGGTGGCATCCTTGCTCACATCGTAATTCAGGTTGAGATTACCATGAGTGGCACGGAGCCGTGTCGTGGCAGAGATGGTGTTTTCTCCGCTTGTGACGGATATTGTGGAACCAGGCACATTAAAATCCATGGCGTCATTTTCTTTGCCTGCACCTGTGAGGTGGGCACCACCTGCCAGTTCAAGGCTCCACGAACCCATGGTCTGACTGGTTGCCCCGAAATCAACCACGCCGCCGTTCACGCTCAGCGTCTTGCCATTTGCGTTAAACGCACCTGTGCTGTCGAAAGCCAGTGTGGCACCATTGCTCACGCTGACGTTGTCATTCAGTGAGCTCCCGCTGCCCATTTTCAGCGTGCCTTTGCCGGAAATGTCCAGCCCGCCTGCAAAGCCGCTGCCCAGGTTGACTGTCAGGCTGGAGTTCTGGGCAAATGCCAGGTCAAGAGTGCCGCCGCCGGTGATATTGGCCACTTTTTCGCCCGTACCAGATTGTGCGGTGATTTCCAGCCGGGCTCCGGCGGCTATGGAAATTGCCCCGGTACCCAGATTCGCCATGTCTGCTGTCCTCAGGGTACCGCCGGAAATGGTAGTGCCCCCGTTGTAGAAATTGTAAGCAGTCAGCTCCAGGGTGCCGTCTCCCTTTTTCGTAATCTGCCCTTTCTCCATTGATTTGCCATCTGCCTGAATACTGCCGCTCACCGTCAGGGTGGCATCCTTGGCTACATCGAAATTCAGGTTGTTTTTAGCGTTATTTCCCAGTCCTTCGGTGCGGATGCGTGTTTCCGCGGAGATGGTGCTGTTGCCGTTGGTGGCATATATCGTGGAGCCCGACAGGTTAAAATCCATGGCCCCATTTCCCTGGCCTTGGCCGGCAACAGTGGCTCCATCCCCCAGCACCAGTTTCCAGGAGCCCATGGTCTGGCGCGTTGTTCCGAAATCCAGCGTGCCATTGGCCACGTTGATGACCCCGTTGGAGTCATTGTAATCCAGCGTGTCAGACGTGTAGCCTGAGCCGAAGTAGAGTTCGCCACCATCTACGGTGATAGAGCCCGAGAGTCGGTTCAGGTTTTCCTTATTCGCATACACGTACAGTTTGCCACCGTTCACCGTAAGTGAGTTCGTCTTGACTGACTCTGCCAGCGTGGCTATACCGGCCTTCTGGGTGAGAGAATGAACCGTGCCCCCTTGAATCGCCAGGCTTCCTGCCGAATCATGGGTAAAGGCGGCAAGGCCGCTCATATCGGCGATGCTTACCGAACCTGTGGCTTTATTCACCAGCTCGCCGGGCCCACTGAGTACCCCTAAAGTAATCATGTAATCACCGCCATGCAGCTCCGCTTTGCCGGCCGCGGTCAGGCGGCTGGCAGCATTCATGGCAGAGGTTTCCTGCCCCAGGCGTATCCTGGTTCCGTTTTCCAGTATCAGGCTGCGGGTGATCGACTCCTGGTTGAGCGTCACACCACCGGTCAGCAGGTGAACGGCCACGTTTGAGTCACCGTCTGTATTCAAAACGTTCTTCTCAATATCATCCGTAAACTTCAGCTCCACGGTGCCGGTGCCGGAAATACGGGAGATGCCATGCTCGCCCTCCCGTACATCGGTGTAGTGAATCCGGCCATCATTGGCCAGGGTCACGGAATGTCCCTGGTCCTTTGTCTGCAGGAGCCCGCCTTGCACTGTGATGGTGCCTTCGAAATTGTTGGCCTCGTGATTCAGCACGATGGTGCAGTCGGGCGCACCATGCACCAGCAGGTCAGCCTTTCCGCTCAGCTGGTAATTCACCCGCAGCTCCCCACCGGCGCCGCCGAATCGCCAGGCCCCGCCCACCGCATCCAGTGCCTCCCTGGTACCCACGGCTCCATAGTTGACTACTTTCCCGGTTTCCGCGCCTATATGCAGTCCCTGGTGGCTGCTGAGGTCGAGCTTCGAGCTGTTTGCCGAAAGCGCCAGTGCGCCGGTGGAAGAAGAATCCAGGTAGTCCAGGAGGTTTCCGGCGCTTCCTTCATGAGCCGCAAGCCAGCCATCCGCCTCGACCTTCCACTTGCTGCTGCTCACATCTCCAAGTGAGGAGAGTTTTTCCGCGACAAGCCCGCCGCGTTTGATGGTCTTACTGCCGGAGAAGGTATTTGCTCCGCCCAGGGAGTAGCCGCTGCCCATATCAGCGTGGTTGACCACCACATTACCCCCGCCGGAAATGACATCGTTATAGGAGCAGATGGCCGTGGTGCCGCTGTTGGTACTCAGTTCCAGGGTAGCGCCGGTCTCCAGGCTCACGTTGCCCTTCAGCCCGTGATAGGCCGCGATAGCCGATGTGCTTTCCAACTTTTCTCCACCTTCGATATATTCCAACTCATGCCGCACGCCTTCGCGCATGATGAACGTGCCGCCGCTCAGCACGTGCACATCGCCCGTGAGGCGTGCGTGGCTGTCCAGTTCAAAAGTGCCTCCGTTCATGACGGTCACATTGCCGATGGCATCGGCATAATGCCAGTCATCTTCATGAGAATAGCGCTCGGCGTTGCGGCCGTTGAGCGACCCCTGGCCATGCACCGTATGGGTGCCGGCCAGTGCCAGCGTCCCGCTTTCCACAATCATGCCGCTTCCGGTGGCTTTCAGACTGGTGCGGATGCTGTGCAGGGTCAGCTTGCTGTCCTTGCCACCATTGTAGATAAATTGCAACTGGCTATCAGCTCCATTGTCCTGGAATGAGCCGAGGAAGGTCTGATTTCCGCCCTGTGTCCAGGTCAGCGCGGTGGTAGAACCACCCTTCAGATTGGCCACAACCGCCTGTTCGTCCAGCGCGTGAATGGTGAAGCCCTTTTCCTTAGCTTCATGTGAGTTGTTCCATTCCATGCTGTTGCCATTCATATCCAGCACGCCGCCCTCATGCCCGAAGGTGAAATCGCGCGCAATCTGGCTGGTATCCGTAATCACCACCGTCGCACCGGTGTTGGCCAGCACATTGTAGGCGGCGTAATAATCCGACTCGCCCATCTTGGTGCGGTCCAGATATGTCTTACCCTTGCCGCCTACGTTCAGCAGAATGTTGTTTGCTCCAGCACCCTCGATGTGCAGATTACCCTCGCCCACCTTGCGCCATTCGTACATGTGGCCAGCCGACCCGGTAAGCGTAGTGTGAACCTCCACATCCTTGCCAATCACATAGCCGGCGTGGTTGAACTGGTAGCTGCCATCCCCGCCGGAGGAAATATCGAAGCGGGCGCTTTCCTGACCCGTCCCCAGGACAAACTGAGCATAGCCGATACCCAGGTCAACTGTGGCATCCAGCACGATTTCCGATTGTGCTGTCTTTGCTTCGAATACCAGGTTCTCCGTCTTAAACAAATCGGCATAAGTCAGGGCTTTTCCGCCGCCTGCATAGGGGGTGGCATTCAGGTGCTCATTATCATAGGCATACCAGTTTGCGGTATCCTTCAGGCCGGAAAGGTCGCTCCAGGTGCTGATGTCGGTATGCACCCCCACAAAGCTCGTCAGCCGGGTACCCTTGGCATCTGTCACCCAGCCGGAATAGGGTGTTGTGCTCACCTCATGATTGGTGTCAACAGTGGCTTTGATTTCCTTGCCGGCGTTCGATACTTCACCGATGTGGAGCTCTTCGACATCTGCCGTTGTGCTCACTACTTTATCATACTGGCTCTGCTGGCTGCGGACGTAATCGATGGAGCCTTTGTGCCAGGATTCTCCACCCTCGCCATTTGATGCGGCCGCTATGAATTCATACTGCTGTGTCGCCGTATTAAAAATGAAGGTGGGGCTGCCGGAATCGCCCGCATTGATACCGAAAGGCAAGGGCTCATCGCTTGGTTCGGGAGCTGTGCCATTGTACGCAGGGTTCGTGATTAGTGTCACCTCTGAACCGTTCTCAACCCTTCTGTCTACTTTGTCGATACCACCGGTGATATAGACATAGGGATTGGTCAGCGAGGTGGTTGTATTCGTTGCTGCATCATACAGGTGCATGGTGCCGGAACCCGCGCGGTACAAGAGCTCGCCCACCTTCATATGGTTCATCAAATCCTTTGAGGTGCCGCTGTACAGGGTGGCTGTTTGCACATCGGTTATCACCTTGCTGACGCGGGTCACCTTATGGTCAAAACCGCCTGCGGGGGCGTGCAGGAAAGTCGAACTCGGATCGTGGCGGTATTCTATACCCTGGTAAAATATACCATGCTCCGAGCCGATGGAGGATGAGGTGAAACTGCCACTGAACACACCGTTGTGCTTCACGGTGACCGTGGCATTATACCCCAGTGACATATCGGTCGCGGTGTGGGCCTTGGCTCCCGTGAAGTCCGGCATGTAATAATCGAGGGTGTAGGAATCCCCGTTCTGGTATACAATCTTTACGCCTTCCGTCTCGCGCAGGTGCAGCAGAAGGGCATTAGCGGTTGCATCTGTCTTGTACCTCCCCAGGTTCTGCCCGAAATCCGTGTAGGTGATAAACGATACATTGCTACTCAACCTGGAGGCTTCAGATGTTGAACAGCCAACGGCAAATGTCACAAGCAGTAATTTGAAGAGAGAGAGGGGGAGATGGAGTTTCATGTGTTGTATGTGAGGGTATAACCTGATAGGCTGTGGTGATACAGAGCGCGTTGAAATCTCTATAATTAACACTACACACTTTTGTCTACCCAGTCAAGTAGAAAATCAGCGTGAATCCATTAGGCCCACACATGTTCCAAAGATTGAGTAAGGGAATCGAAAAGGTTGGAATTTGGCTCTCAGGTGCGCCGAAGACGAGCTGAACTTTGAGCCCGTTCCACGGGCGTAAGATGGTAGGCAGGGGCTGCGCGAGCTGACGCTCGCTTACCCCTGCCTGAGGTCTTTCGCCCACTTCCGTGGGCTCAAAATTCCTCGGGCTTATATCCCGATAGATTGGAATTTGAAGGAATGTTGCCCGCAATCGGGCAAATCGAAATGGGCTGCAAAGCAGCCATCGAAATTACCGCCGGAGCGGCGGTAGAGTTTCAAATATGCAGCCGGTGGCTGCGGAATTCAAACTCTGATTCCGACGACTGACAAGAGCCGATTCAATCCGAGTCTGCGACAATGAACCTCACTTGCAGATTGTCAGATGCTCCCGATTGTCAATATCCTCACGCTCTGCGGCGGCTACGGGCAGCCAGACCGGCCAGAGCGAGCAGACTGAGCGTGGCTGTGGCCGGTTCGGGGATGATGTTCACCGTCTGCCAGCCCAGCATCTGGAGGGCTTTCAGGTCGTTGGCTGAGAAAACCGAGTTGGCGGTGCCACCGGGGCCGAGCACATTGGTGCCATCCCCATGGGCGAGGTGCACCAGGGTGTCGCCTTCGAGCATGATGGCAGAGATGTGCACGCCGAGCTCGCCGTTCAGGCTCAGTCGCCTGGACGGGTCGTATTGGATTTCATCGCCGGTGTAGCTGTTCGGGTCGGTCGGGTCCCCACCGTTGCAGACCCAGCCGGCGGCCTGCAAGTCTTTCAGGGTGGCATAGGCGGCATCGATGGTGCCATCTGTCACTGTCACGATGTTCTCCCCATCGAGAGTAATGAGTCCATCCCAGGTGGAGACATAGTCGGAGAGAGCCGCCACAGAGCTGCCGGTTTCAGCATCATACCGCATCGTGTATAATCGCGAATCCACGCCCATGCCGTGGCCGATTTCGTGGGTGGCGATATTCTGCAATTCTTCTGCCGTGCGAGCTGTCTGTATAGTGTAATGGGTTCCCTGTGCATTGATGGCCGTGCTGGTGATGACCGGGTTGAGCACGATGGCGATATCGATGGTATGGTGCTCAGAGGGCAGAATATTGTTTTCCCAGTATGCTCCACTCATCACCCAGTCGGGGCGGTAGTAGGAGGTTATGTTATTATCGCGCCAGACCCATTCGGCCACGCTGTAGATATTGGCCTTGCTGCCGCCATATTCCGGTTCAAAGTGTGTGGTCACCGTCTGGGTGCTGGCATAACCAGCCATAGAGCGGGCCATGACTCCGCCTACTGTGGAACCATCATCCAGGAAGAAGCCGATGCGTAGCTTGCGCGCGTGTTTTGTGGTGTCGTAGGGGGTGGTGATGGCTGTGGTCCAGGTGTTGACTGCATTGAGCATGGCCTGCTTTCGCTGTTCGTCCCAATAGTAGGTGGCACTGTCTGCCACATGGCCTGTGGTCTGCTTGTTGTTGTCAATCCAGCTGATGCCGGTTGTTGAGCCAAACTGCCCTGGTTCATCGTTCCCGAAGAAATAGAGGTCGAAAACAGAGTTGCTCGTGCGGTCGACATCCACAGCCATCACAGCTCCGGCGCACGCGCCCAGAAGGATTAATGAAGAAAAATACCTGCCCATGTATGTTGTATACATATAATTCCTATAGGAGTAAAGTAAAAAAATAAAGGAGACACGCTTTTTTCTGTTTTTCGGTTGCCTTTGGGGGGCTAATGTGGTATAGATTCAATAAATTGCGATTTAACGAAACATATGAAACTGCATCTCCCTCTTCATCTTCTTCGTGCTGTGGTGTTTGTGCTTGGCCTGTGCTCGGTTCAGGCTGCCGTGCGGCATACGGATGTTTCGACCTTTACTTATGTGGACTTTGCCACGAATTCAGGGCGCTATGCAACGGGTACGACCAACGCGCTGCTCAAGCACCTCCACGAGCTCAGCGGTGGGGTCAAGATTCAATATGCGGGGGGGCAGACCGCCTTCACGCTGCCGCATGAGATGATCAGTTTCGATAGTGTGTCCGACATGGGCAACACTACTGCCATTGGTTACAACTACATCGTGACGGTGGCGCACAATGAGTCCCAGCTTTATCCGACATTCACTGGGAATGATTACGGTATAGGCATCGACAAGGCCATCAAGTATGTGACAGTGGATGAATACAGCGACCGCGCTGATAAACCTTTCGTGCACCACATTTATTCCGGGGCGAATGACTACAAGGTGGCTCGCCTGACCAAGCTGGTGACGGATGTGACCCCAGCGCAGATGACGGGCGGTTCCTCCGCTTCCTTCAAGGGCGAGCTGGTTTACCGCGTGGGTGGTGGTTTGCAGCAGCTGCGCGACCCGAACGGAAACTCGGACGAGAGTGGGCAGGGTGTGTACCTGGTGGGCGGCGTGGCCGGCGTGACGGATTGGTCCTCCTCTACAAGTGATTTGCGTCACGGTACGGTGGTGGGTACGACCAGCTGGGAAACCGGTGAGGGCGCTGGTGAGGGTACTCCGTTGCCCTTCGGCTCTACGGAGGGCGATTCCGGCAGCCCGTACTTTGTGTGGGAGGGCGATGCGGAGACCGGTAGTTATAAATTCCTGATGGCGCACCGCGGCAGTACGAATGATAATAAGCAGACCCAGGGCTGCGAAGCCCTGGAGTGGACGCAGAATGTGATGCAGGAGGATTCGTTCTGCGTGGATATGTCCAAGGTAAATGGAGCATTGATTATCAATGGTGCTGAATTATCCGAGGATGATGATAAAGGCGGCGTATCCGATACTATCAATGGTGTCTCGTTTACTTCCCAGGTTGCCCAGGGCTTCCTGGCCGATAAGGACGGAAACCTTTACGATAAGAATTGGAATTCCTATTTCCGGGCAGTGGAGACCGGTAAGCATACCTGGAAATCGCTTTCTAACTTGAAGAACAGCGATGCCTGGTATGCCTACGGTAATGATTACCTGAATGCCACGGCTAGTGTGGTGGTGGTTGATAAGAATGTGGTGGCTGCCACGGAACTCACTTTTTCCAAGTTGTTCCAGACGCAGAATTTGGTATTCGAGTCTGCGGCAGATAACGCAGTGTACTCCATCGACGTGACGCGGGATACCGATTTGGGTGCGGGTTACCTGCATTTTGCGGCCAACGGCAAAAAGAATGTGAGCTTCAACGTTGCCCCCGCCGGAGGTAATCAGCTGAACTCTGCTGGCTACGTGGTGGATGACGGGGTGCAGGTGAATGTGAGCCTTCGCAACGCAGATGCAGACTATATGCGTGAGTGGCGCAAGGTGGGTGGCGGTACGCTGAATATCTGCGGTAACGATAATAATGAGATTTTCCTGAATCTTGGTGGCAAGGGTAAGACCCTGCTGAACCAGGAGAAGGGGTATGCTGCGTACAATGTGCTGGTGAATACTGGCTCTACAGTGGTAATTAAGGATGCTTCCCAGATTGCCCGTGACCTGACCTTCGGTAATGGGGGCGGTACCTTGGACATGAACGGCACTAAGATGGACTGGTACCTGACGAAGGGCGAAACCCGCGATGGCTTCACCATTAACGCCCTCACGGAGGAAGCGGTCATCAGCAACAGCTCCTCGGACCGTGCGGTACTGAATTTCAAGGAGACGGGGAACCAGAAGTTTGTGGGCTCCTTCCGTGATTCTAAGGATTCTGCCCTGGGTATCACCTATTCCGGCGCCGGTACCTGGGAACTGAATAGTATCCAGACCAGCTTGACGAATGCCGCCAGCGGCCTGACGGTGGAGAACGGTACGGTGAAACTGGCTGGTACGCTCACGGTGCATGGCTACGGCACAACCCATACGAGGGAATCAGCAGATTTCACGACACGTGATAAGGACTGGCACTATGCCGATGCCACCATGAATGTGACCGTGATGAAAGATGCTACCTTTGAGCTGGAGAGTCACGCCCGCCTGACGGGAACAGTCTCGGTTGAGAGTGGAGGTAAGTACATCATGCACGAAGGCGTGCAGGATGCTGAGGAATATATAGAAGGCGGTGAAACATTGGAATCCACCGCCGACATTAAGGATTATTATGGCCACAAGGGTGATGTGAAACTGGCGAATGGAGCTACTCTTTCCTGGCAGCGTGGCAGTAAGGAGGTGGCGGCTCTGAGGGGGCTTACGCCTGGTGGGACAATGACAGGCGTCGAATCTACTATCAGCTCAGAGTCGGAACTGAGGCTGGCTGCCAGTAAGACTGGGGAGCAAGGACGCATTACCGCCGCCCAGCTCACGCTGCAATCAGGTGTGACCCTGAATCTGGATAGCGTGTATTTGGATGACTTCAGTTATATTAACGCCACGAATGTAGTGGTGCAGGTGAGAGATACAACTCTGGAGCTTTCAGTAGCAAACACGCTGGTTATTGCAGAGGCTGACCTGGGGACCGATTTGGGTTTGATGGCCTGTGCCGAGGGCGATTCCCTGATTCTGCCTGCGGGTGTTTCTGTGCGTGAGTTGCAGGTGGATTCCCTGCAGGGAGCTCTGACGCTCACGGGTGATTCCCTGACCCTGGACATGACTGCTCTGGATTTGGCTGGGGCAGATGCTGTGAAGGTATCGTTTACCGGTGATGTGACGATGGCTTCCGCTGATTCCATGGTGGTGACCGCCCTGCTGGCTGGTACGAGCCTGACTGGGTACTACTCGCCTGTCGAGGATGGATGTTGGTATTTTGTGCAGTCTGTTCCTGAACCTGCCACGGCTACGCTCAGTCTGATGGCTCTGGCAGCTCTTGCAGTGCGCCGCCGCCGCTGATGCGGTGGAAAATGCGCTTTTAGCCTTCAAGCCCGCCGGATAGTGTCCGGCGGGCTTGTTTGCAATATGCCAGGGAATGTGACAAAAGCGCCACATGCAATGTGGCAGAGAGTTCACGTTTGAAAGCGTGCGTGGGGATGTGGCTGTGTGGTAGAGTAGGGGCGTATGAACGAAATGTATATCGCGATATTGGGCATTCTGCTCCTGCTGGCGGTGTTTGACCTGGTGGTTGGCGTGTCGAATGATGCTGCTAACTTCCTGAACTCAGCCGTGGGGTGTAATGCGGCACGACGGAGTGTGGTGCTGGCCGTAGCAGCCGTGGGTATCATGTTGGGCGCCTCCCTTTCGGGGGGGATGATGGAAATTGCCCGAAGCGGCGTGTTTATGCCGGCCCAGTTTTCTTTCCACGGGGTGATGATTCTTTTCCTGGCCGTGATGCTTACGGATGTTATCCTGCTGGATTTGTTCAACACCTTCGGCCTTCCGACCTCGACTACGGTTTCACTGGTGTTTGAATTGCTGGGGGCGGCGGTAGCAGTGGCTTTGTTCAGCATGCACGAGGCCGGATTCTCCCCCGACTTGGGAGCTTACATCAACAGCTCTAAATCGCTTACCATCATTTCCGGAATTTTCTGTTCGGTGGCGGTTGCCTTCACTTGCGGTTGCGTGGTGATGTGGTTCTCCCGTCTCCTGTTCAGCTTCCGCTATCAGAAGGCATACAAGTACATAGGCTCGCTGTGGTGCGCGGCTTCGCTTACCGCTATCAGCTACTTTGCCGTGTTCAAGGGGCTTAAGCATAGCTCTGTGGTTACCCCGGAAATGCTGGCATGGCTGAATGGCAACATTGCCGTGGTTGTACTGGGGACGCTGGTGTTCTGGTTCATCATTTCCTTCATCCTGCAGTATGTTCTGCGGGTGAATACCCTGCGTGTCACGGTGCTGGCCGGTACTTGCGCGCTTGCCCTTGCTTTTGCGGGTAACGACCTGGTGAACTTCATTGGTGTGTTTATGGCGGCTAAGTCCTCCTTCCACATTGCCAGTGCCCATGTGGCTGCTGGTGGCAACCTGGAGGCGCTTCGTATGGGCTCCCTGGCTGACCCGGTGCAGGCCAACATCTGGTATCTCCTGACTGCAGGCGGCATGATGGTACTGGCGCTCATCTTCTCCAAGAAGGCTCGCACCGTGACGGAGACGGAGGTGAAGTTGGCTCGCAGCAATGCCGTGACGAAGGAGCGCTTCGGTTCCTGTCTGCCCGCCCGTGCGGCCGTGCGCTGGGCGCTGAATGCTGCTCGCTTTGTGACCCGCATTACTCCGGAGCCGGTGGCGCGTTTCGTGGGCAAGCGATTTGAACCGCTGGAGCTCACGGAAGATGACGGCACGGCCTTCGATATGGTGCGCGCTTCCGTGAACCTGACGGTTTCTGCCTTGCTGATTTCGCTGGCTACTTCGCTTAAACTGCCGCTTTCCACCACTTATGTGACCTTTATGGTGGCCATGGGCTCATCCCTGGCAGACCGTGCCTGGGGACGCGATAGCGCTGTTTACCGTATCACGGGCGTGATGGTGGTCATTGGTGGATGGTTTATGACGGGGCTTGCCGCCTTCGTTGCGGCAGCGATTACCGCATCGGTCATGATGGCCGGTGGTATGTGGGGCATTGCCGCCATGCTGCTCATTGCCGGCGGAATTCTGGTCAAATCGGCCTACATGCATCGCCGCAAGAATGCTGATCCGCTCCCGGAGCTGAACCTGGATTCTCCCGTGGTTCTGCGCGAGTTGGGTGAGGCTTCTGTGAACCGCCTGGGACGCGCTTACGGTATCTACAGGGCTACGGTGAAGGCTCTCCTTGCTGAGGATTACAGTGCCTTGAAGCGCCTGCGTAAGAAGGCTCGTGAGTTGAATCGCACCCTGGAGGCTGTGAAGGAAGACCAGATTCTGCCTTGCCTGCATCAACTCCCGTCCCGTATGTATGACCGTGGACAGATGGTGATGCGTCTGCATGAGAGTAGCTTGAATGTTGCTGCTTGCCTGCTTACTCTGGTGAAGGCTAGTTATAAGCACATTGACAACAACCACGTGGGGCTGACTGAGGAGCAGGGGCGCGACCTCCTCTCCATGAGTGACCGCATTTCGGCCTGCTTCCCAGGCTTGAGCCTCAAGTTGCAGAGTGAGGGTGGCGCCGGTATTGAGGCTATGATGGAGCAGTCTGGTGACCTCAAGGCTGAGTTTGCGGAATGCATCCGCCACCACCTTATCCGCGCAGAGGAGGACGTGACCGATATGCGTAACGGTATCCTCTACCTTAACCTCCTGAACGAAACGCGTGCTATGGTGCGCCATTCCTTCGGCCTGCTGCGTGAACAGGCTGAGCTGTTCAGGCGTGTGCAAGGTTGAGTGCCTCTGTAAATAGATACATGCCACTGTAAACTATTACGGTGGCATGTATCATTATTTTGAGTTGAGGGGTTAGCGTTTCATCCCGTTCTCGTTCCAAAACTTTTGTATGATGCGTAAAGGCATTATGAGCACACGCGCAACGTATCTTCCATGAACGATAAATGGGATACGGTATCCCGGTTGGGTGGTTTTATTTCCGGCGCATGAGTCCGTATTTCAGGTGCCCTTTCGGACAGCTTGAAATGCAGCTCATGCAGCCAATGCAGTTCGGGTGGCGTACAAAGTCGGTGTGAGCCACATCGATGTTCATTGGACAGGCGCGGGTGCATTGCCCGCATTGCCTGCATTTTTCCGTATCGCGCTTGATGCTGAAGATTCGCAGTACACTGAAGAGCCCTTGGCGTGCACCTCCGGTGCAGAAATAGTTGCAGAACGGACGGTCGATGAAGAGCCCCAGCACCAGGAAGAGGACGATGATGCCTGTTGCCAGTGTCAGGAAGTGGCCGTGCCACATCATGGCAAAATTCTTTGGCCCTTGCAGGAGTTCGAAGATGACCCCCATGGTCAGTAATAAGTAGAAGGCGTAACGGCTCAGTTGCAGGTAGCGCTGAACTCTCTGTGGTACTCTCAGCCGGGGCAGGTGCAGTAGACGCCCCAACTTGGCCATCCAGTCTTGCGCTGCTCCCAGTTGGCATATCCAGCCGCAGAAGAAGACACCCAGCAGGAGTACTCCTGGTAGCATCCACTGGCTTACGTTTTTGGTGTTCGGCGTGAAACTGAAAATCAACCCTGCCATGAAGGTTGCCTGTACGCAGAATCTGAAAATCTGAATGTTGCTTCTCTTTGACCGCATGCCGGTATTGTACCGGGTCGAATGCCTCATTTCAATATCTTTTCTTTATTTGCCTTATTTTTATAAATCTTTATAAAGTTTATATAATGAGGTGTTTATGAATAAAAATACCCCTAAAATGGGCATTCTGGCGGGCTTGGAGACTTTCTCAGGTACAGATGCAGGGGAATTTTGTTGCTGAAAAGGCTTCTTTCTACATCAAAAATGGGTTATGGGTGTTTATGCACCATGGGTGGGTTTAAGCTTCTTCAGCTGTTGCTGAGTTTGGTAAATGCGGACGGTCTGTATGATTGTATTTTTAGATATATTCTGGATAATATGGCTTTGTTTTTTTGAATTTAATGTAATTAATACTATGAGAATACATCTCTTTTTAAGTGTGCTTCCAATTTGGCTTCCGATAAGTGCTATAAATATTCATAAAAAGTATAGCAAAAACAAATAACGCGTATTGGCAAACGGGTGTAAGTATATATATTAAAATCACATGGAAAGCATGAAAAACTGTATTTAGAAACCATCTTTTACATATTTTTGAAAATGATGACGAAGACTTATGTGATTGTTAGTATTTTTTTAATCGTGTTTTATGGGTGTTGAATAGTGGATTAGGTGGTTAAACACCGTCTGTGTTCGGAGGTTGTCCGCTAAGGAAATGTGGCGGGGAATTTTGCTTGCGAGGGACAAAGCGGGCTGTTAGAATTGGGACATGGTATATAGATTGTCGGAGCTGAAAGTGCGGAGTAAATGGGGGTTGTTCAAGTGGGCGCTGCTGACGCGCGGCCTGCTCATATCTGTTCTTCTTTTTGTCATCTGGTATTCGATTGGTCTTACTCTGACGTATTGTCTCATTGGAAGTGTAGGAGCTGCGTTGCTATGTGGCGTGTTAGTGTATGGGATGCTGGTGCGGCAGTTCCGTCGAGTGGAGGGGGTGCGGGATTTGTTTGTAACATTGACCGATGCGGGGGTGATGCTGGAGCGTCCTCTGGACAGAATGAAAACTTACATGCCTTGGCACCGGGTTGAGCAGGTGAGGCGTCATGGAACCGCAATGTTTCTTCACTTGCGGAATGGTCTTGTTATGGTGTTTCCCCTGGAAAAACTGAGCCCGGAGCGGGCAGGGGAAATGCTGCGCTATTGTCAGGAGCATGCAAGGAAGCAGATTCCACCAGAGCAGCAGATTACCCCTCCGGTGGACTGCTTGAGTACCTCCCCGTATCGCAGTCCTGATACCGGGTCAGCTCGACGCGAGGTCGCCGATTTAATGATGCGGCAAAAATTACCGTGGCACGGCTGGATGATGCTGTTAAGCATGCCTTTCCTTCTGAGCGGCGCGGTCATTCTGCTTTGGGTGTACTTTGATACATGGAGTATGTCCTGCCTAGTTGCGGGTATTGTGGCGATAGCCTTCTTGTTCTTTGCGCTGAGCATGTACAGGCATCCGGGGCAGCGCCTGTCCAAATGGATTAAATCCACCGAAAGCGCGCAAGTCCACATTACAGCAAATCAAATCCTGGTGATGGATTCTGGTTTGGCCTGGAGTGTGCTGCCTGTATCGGACGTGGTTAGCGCCGTGGAGTTGTCCGAGTCCTACGCTTACGTGTGTAAAACTGGAGGTGTTTTTTCCATCCTCCGGGGAGAGCAACCGCCGGCTCAGCTTCCTTTGCCGCAACCGGAGCGCAGAGCACGGCGAATGACGGCGCTTTTGTTATCCCTGGTGCTGGTTCCTGCCGTTGCACTGGGAGTAGCGGTGGCATGGCTTTCCCATGATGCAGATTCTGATTTCCAGGAACAGAAGAAGCGGGGGACTGTGCTTTCTGGTTATGTGGAGAGTCTGACCCCCGTGCATGGTTATCCAGGAGAGATACAGTTCTGTCTGGTGTCCCCGGATGAAGAGCATCACTACATTTCATACATCCTGGTGTGGGAGGACGAAACGTATTGCCATTTCATCTGCCCTATGCTGGATGCAGAGTGATGCGCTCATGCTCTTTCGGGTTGCAATTCAATTTTAATGTGGTACAATAGGCGAGTCAATTACTATGGCTGGATACACATCATACGGTTCAAAGACGCGTCGTGATAGCGAACGCGATGGTATTCTTTTCTGGATTCTGCCTCCGTTGCTGCTGGGGGCTGTGTTTGCCTTCTGTTCCATGGCCAACAGCAAGGGCGTGGAAAAGGAAGATGCTCAGCCTGCTGCTGAGGCTTCAGCCGAGGAGTAATTCAAGCGTTGAGAAAATTTGATATGAGTAAAGGAACACCTATTACCATGACGGGGCAGGGGCTGAACGTACCTGATTATCCCCTCATTCCGCACATCATTGGCGATGGCTCTGGCCCGGATATCTGGCGCACGGCTAAGCGTGTGATTGATGCCGCTGTGCAGGCGGCATATGGTGACGCGCGTGGTCTGGTGTGGCAGGAGGTGCTGGCAGGGCAAAAAGCTTTCGATACCGTGGGAACATGGTTGCCTCAGGATACCATGGAGGCATTCCGTACGCTGCTGGTCGGCATCAAGGGGCCGTTGACAACCCCGGTGGGTAAGGGTATCCGTTCGCTCAATGTGGCGCTGCGCCAGGGGCTCGACCTGTATTGCTGTGTGCGCCCTGTACGGTATTTCCAAGGAATTGAAACTCCGGTGAAGGCTCCTGAAAAGGTGGATATGGTGATTTTCCGTGAAAATACAGAGGATATCTACGCCGGTATTGAGTTTGAGTGTGGCACGCCAGAGGCAGAGGCGTTTTACGACTGGTTATCCACCCAGTTCCCGCAACGCGCTAACAAGGTTCGCTTCCCCCAGACTTCCGGTTTTGGCATCAAGCCCGTTTCCAAGGAAGGTACAGAGCGTCTGGTTCGTTCCGCTATTCAGTACGCGATTGAAAATAACCGCCCCTTCGTCACCCTGGTGCACAAGGGCAATATCATGAAGTTCACGGAGGGTGGCTTCCGCGACTGGGGGTATGACCTGGCTCGTCGTGAGTTTGGTGCAGAGCCCATCGGTGATGGCCCCTGGTGCAAGCTTCCAAACGGCATCATCATCAAGGATTGCATTTGTGATGCCTTCCTGCAGGAAATCCTCATTCACCCACAGGAGCATTCTGTGGTGGCAACGCTGAACCTGAATGGCGATTACTGCTCCGATGCATTGGCTGCACAGGTGGGCGGCATAGGCATTGCTCCCGGAGCCAATATCAACTACCGCACCGGACACGCCGTGTTTGAGGCAACTCACGGAACCGCGCCCAAGTTAGCCGGGCTTGATAAAGTGAATCCCTGTTCTTTCCTGCTTTCTGCGGAAATGATGCTGCGCTACATGGGGTGGACTGAAGCTGCTGACCGCATTGTTGCGGCCATTGAGGGTGCTATTGCTGATAAGACGGTGACCGCTGACCTGGCCGAGATGATTCCGGGTAGTACCGCGGTGAGCACTTCTGCCTTTGGTGAGGCCTTGCTTGCTCATATCAAGTAACCATGCCAGATCCCGCATACGTTCACGCGGCCTTTTCGTCCATAGCAGAGCGCTACGTGACGGCCAATCATGTGTTGTCCATGGGAACGGATATTCTATGGCGGGCTCGCGTGGTGCAGATGGTGGCAGAGTGGAAGCCTGGGAATCTTCTCGATATTGCCACCGGAACGGGAGATTTGGCACTAGCCATTAAACGGGCGCTGCCGGAGGTACAGGTGTTGGGTACGGATTTCTGCCGACCGATGCTGGATGTGGCGGTGCGGCGCGGCTTGGGTGAGGTGCTTGAGGCTGACGCTATGAACCTGCCCTTGCCCGATGCTTCTTACGATGCTGCAACCGTGGCATTCGGCCTCCGCAATATGGCTGATTATGAAAAAGCATTGCGGGAATGGCGCCGGGTGCTGCGGCCGGGTGGTCATTTGTTGGTGCTTGACTTCAGCATGCCGGAAAATATCCTGGCTGGCCCATACCGCCTGTACCTGCACCATGTGTTGCCGCGCATTGCCGGTTGGCTGACAGGTAATAGCGGGGCGTACGATTACCTGGGAGACAGCATTGAAGCCTTTCCCAGGGGGGCTGCATTCTGTGAGTTGATGCAGCGCGCTGGGTTCTCTTCTCCCCGTTGCCTGCCCCTCAGTATGGGGATTGCTTCTATCTACACCGCTGAGGTGTAAAAAAATCCTCATCTGACAAATTTTCATATCGACAAGAGCAGCGTAAAAATGTACCATATAACCAGCGCTGAAACAGGCGTGTGAAAGTTTTTATTAACCGTTTACATACAAAAGATTATGTTTAAATACCCTCAGAAGCCTGCTGGTTCTCCTGTGAACAATTCTCCCTTTGCTGATAACGACGTACCCGATGAGTGGGCTGCCCCCGCGCCATCTGCTCCCGCCGCTGCTTCAGCTGATGCCGGGTATTTTGGTGTGGAGGAAAGCTCAGCTTCTCCTTTCGAGATGGGCTCACCCTCAGGCTCTGCGCCTGCTGCAACACGTAATGTGCTGAACTATGACGTATCCGTCGTGGGTACGCTGCGTTTCACGGATGATTTGCTGGTGGACGGTTCCGTGGAAGGTGAAATCACCTCTGATGGCGTGCTGACCGTGGGCGCCAATGCCAGCATTCAGGCTGGCGAGAAGAACAAGGTTGCCGTACGTACCCAGAGTGCCATCATCCACGGCAAGGTGGTAGGTGATATCGTGGTGACGGATCGCGTGGAGCTTGCCTCCACTGCCGAGCTCGTGGGCGATGTGACCGCCTCCAAGATTTCCATTCAGGAAGGTGCCGTGTTTGTGGGATACTGCCGCGTGGGTTCCCCCGCAGTGGCTCCCGCCGCGCCGGCTCCCGCACCCGCCAAGAAGACACCCCGTGCGCCTAAGAGTGACGAGGCCAACTTGCTTGGCTGAAATACCTGGACCTCCCCGTTTCCATGCCGGAATTCAGGACAGAGCCGTTAATTGTCCCAGTTGATTCCGGACTGTTACCCGCAGGTGAGCGCGACCGAAGAGTTGCGCTCACCTCGTTTCGTTCAGAACCAGCCCAACGGGTGCAGATCCCTATGCGGGAGGTTGTGTGCTACGAGTGCGGGAAAACCAGCCAGGTTCCGGCCGCAGCCTTGTCTGCGAGCTGCATTCATTGCCATTCCCACCTCAATATGGCAGATATGGAAGTGCGCCCTGGCACGCGCCGTCTGACCATCCGCACGTTGGGGAATGTACGCGTTCCTTCCTCCACCCGTCTATCCAATCTTTCAGTTGTGTGCCACGATATGGTAGTGCAGGGGAGGGTTTCTGGTTCCTTCCGCTGTTCTGGCGTGTTGACGCTGAGCTCTTCTACCCGGATTGAGGGCTCCATTAGCGCCAGTAGGCTGGTGGTGGAAAAGGGAGCTGAAGTGGAGCTGTCAGTGGGGGCAGCCGCTGAAAGTGCAGAAATCCATGGTTCCTTGAAAGGCCGCTTGCAGTGTAAGGGGCTGCTGCATGTGCATCGCGGGGGCTCCTATGAAGGTGTCTGCAAGGCTGCAGATGTACAAGTGGATCCTGGTGGCCATTTCGATGATAAGAGTCCATTTTGACGGGGAGGTGAACGATGGATATTGTAGTCAGCGGTGCCCGGCAGAATACCTTGCGGAATATCAATCTGAGCCTGCCTTCAGGCAAGCTCATTGCGCTCATGGGCCCCAGTGGTTCGGGTAAGAGTACCTTGGCGTACGATACCTTGTTTGCTGAATCCCGCCGCCGCTTTTTGGATTGCCTTTCTGCCGGAGCCCGCCGGTTGCTTTCCCGCCCGGAAAAACCACAGGTGGAGAGCATAGAAGGCCTGCCTCCGGCTCTTTGTTTGGAGCAGCACCTGCCTGCCGGTCAATCACGCACGGTCCTGGGGTCGCTCACAGAGGTGCTGGATTATCTGCGTATTCTGTATGCCGCCATCGGGGTGCCGCATGACCCGGTGAGTGGTGTCCGCCTGACCCGCCTCAGCCCTGAGGAGATAGGCTCAGCCATACTGGCGTTGCCGGAAAATACCCGCCTGACTCTGCTGGCTCCGTTATCATCGGCCTTTGGTCAGAATCCGGAGAGCGATATCCTCATGCTCAGAAAACTGGGTTATCTGCGTGTCCGCGTGGAGGGAGAAATCCGGGAGCTGGATGAGTTAGAGAACTCACCTCCTGTGGCTGGCAAGAGCTGCGAATTGGTGGTAGACCGCATTGTGATGCGCGAGGGGGTGGAATCCCGCGTGGCTGATTCCGTGCAGGCTGCTTTGCGGCTCTGGCCTGATGAGTTGCGGGTGCTGGTGCAGCGCCGCGGGGAGGAGCCGGAGTTGCATTGCTACCATACGCGTTTCCGCAATGCCGAGACGGGGTTTACCTTACCTGATTTAACGCCCGGTTTGTTTTCTCATTTCTCTCCGCACGGAGCGTGCGCGGAATGCCATGGACTTGGAACTGTGGAGCAGGGAAAAGGGGAGTTGGCTCTCTGTCCGGCATGTCATGGCCTGCGCCTGAATCCGACCGCTCTGGCTGTGACGCTGGAGTTTGACGGGGAGGAACTGAACTTGGGTTCGTTTTGTGAGCTCTCGGTTCAGGAAAACCGCATGCTTCTGGAAAAACTGCATGTGCCATCGGTATTCCAGGGCTCCCTGGCTCCAGCCTTGGGAAGCCTGAAACAACGCCTGGATTGCTTGCTGGAGCTTGGACTGGGGTATCTGAGCCTTTCCCGCGCAGCCAACACTCTTTCCGGCGGTGAACTCCAGCGGGCTCGCCTGGCTGGGCAGATTGGTGGCGGGCTTTCCGGCGTGCTGTACATTCTGGATGAGCCGACCATTGGGCTGCATCCTCACGAGACTGAACAGCTTATAAAAGCTATCAAACGCCTGCGTGACAAGGGAAATACGGTTCTGGTGGTGGAGCACGACCCGCAGCTCTTGCGGGAATGTGATTGGCTGGTGGAAATGGGACCCGGCAGCGGACCCGATGGTGGACTAGTCATGGCTGAGGGCTCCTACGATGATTTCCTGAAGAATCCCGATTCTCCTACCGGGGCCTGGCTGGCGGGGCGTAAGACTCTGCCTGCGGTGGAGCCGCGCAACTTAGCTTCCTGCCGCTGGCTGTGTCTGTGCCATGCCACTGCCCGCAATTTGCAGGATGTGGAATTCCGCTTCCCCTTGGGGGCGTTTACTTGTCTTTCTGGTCCTGGTGGCTCTGGCAAAAGCACGCTGGTTCACGAATGCCTGCTGCCCGCCATGAAGGAAGGCCTGCTGGATGGAGCCGAGGGAATTTCCCGTGCGGTGCTGGTGGATCAGAGCCCGCTGGGCAGCTCTGCCCGCTCTACACCTGCTACGGCCTCTGGTCTGCTGGATGTGCTGCGCCCTCTGTATGCTGCGCTTCCGCTGGCTCGCCAGCGTGGGTATACCTCAGCTCGTTTCTCACTCAATGCGCGAGGTGGCCGCTGCGAGCGCTGCGGTGGTACCGGGCGACTGCAGGTGGATATGAACTTCCTGGCCGATTTGTACACCGAATGCGACGCCTGCCACGGCGCCCGCTATAACCGCGAGACGCTGGAAGTGACCTGGCGCGGGAAATCCATTGCACAGGCACTGGCTCAGACGGTGGATGAGGCTGCCGATTTCTTTGCTCCGGTACCCCAGGCGGCAGCCATTTTGAAAGCCATGCAGGATTTGGGACTGGGCTACCTGCCGCTTAATCGCCCGGTGACCACGCTTTCCGGCGGCGAATCGCAGCGCGTGAAACTGGCAACTTACTTGTCGAAAGCGTCACCGAAGCGCGGCAGCCGACCTGGTGAGCGGTTCCTTTTTGTTCTGGATGAACCCAGCACGGGCTTGCATTTTGCTGAGTTGGATATGCTGCTACGAGCCATCTACCGTCTCCGCGCTGCTGGCCATACCATCTTGTGCATTGAGCACAACCAGGGCATTCTTTCCCGGGCAGATTACCTGGTGGAGCTGGGGCCTGGTGCAGGTGCTGACGGTGGCCGCATTGTATACGCTGGGGAGCCGGTGCGGCGGTAAGGCATCAAACGCGGTGGGCTTTGCCGCAGATACGGCTGATGCTCAGGCGTATGACCGTGGTGGCATGTGCTGCTCCCGCTATATACTTCTTTCCCCGCTCTATTTCCTGGGGAAGCAGGCGTTGGATGAGAAGGTGCAGCGCGCGCTGCCTTTCTGCTTCACCGGTTACCACTTGGGCTTCGCCATGCACTATGACGCTCTCGTATGCTGTTGAAAATTGGTTTGGTAGAAGGCGCGTGGCGCCTGTGATGACGAAGGTGACCCTGGGTTCTTTGGCCAGACAATTGAGTTTGAATCCTTCATGGGCGCAGTGCATGTACAGGCTGGAATCGCCGTCCCATGCATAATTGAGGGGAATTCCGTATCCCCCGCCGTTGAAGTGCTGCATGCAGAGAATTCCATATTCTGCATCCTTTAACAGCTGGAATGCTTCTTCTTGCGGGAGTGCCCTATCCTGGCGCCGTAGTTTGGAGGTGTCGTAAAGCATGGTGTTTCGCGGGGTCAGATGCCTCCGTAGAAGCGGAGATGCAGCATGAGTCTTGTTTTCTGGAATCCTTTGGCTCGCAGGTATTGCAGAGGGGTCTGCCTCTTGGGCCCCCTGGCATTAGGATTGGCTCCGGCGCGTAATAAGATGAGGCCGATTTTGTAATTGTTGTCGAAAACGGCCTGCCATATGGGTGCATAGCCCGCTTGCGTTTCCTGGTTAGGATTGGCGCCGAATGCGATAAGCCGGGATACCATCTCCTCGCTTCTCTGCCCGACCGCAAGTTGCAAGGGGGTGAATCCATGGTGCTTCTCATTGGGGTCTGCTCCTTGGTCCAGCAAGTGGAACAAGAGCTTTTCAATGCGTTCCCGTCTGTCCTGGTGGCTGTGTTTGTATTGCCTGATGAGTGTGCCAAGGGCTGTTTCATTGCCGTATTGCCGGGCATTGGGACTGGCTCCGTTCTGCAGCTCCCGTTTCACGGCATCTTCATCCACCGCTTGTAGCGCTGCGATGAGGGCGCAGTTCGCTTCATCAACGCTGCGGCAGGAAAGCGGCAGCAGGCTGAGAAGCAGGTATAGGAATGGTAGAAGGCGGCCTTGCACGCCTTTCATGCTAACAGAGTAGCCCTGGACTTGCAAGCTTCGTTTTCTGGCGTAATTTGGAATTGCCTCCCATGTGCAGTTGAAGTATACTGCCCTCAGCGTATGAATTTCGATATTATTGAACGCAAGATGCAGGCTGTCGGGCTTTCTCCTGCAGCCATTGGGGCTTTCCGCCACAGTGTGGGGGTGCTTACGTCCAACCAATCCATGATGATTCCGGAGACGGAAATTGAACCGGCTCGCGACGTGGCTGACTGGGAATCCCTTGTGACTACCACTCCGGAGGCTGATGCCGCTTTGTTGGCGCAGGCCGTGCTGGTGAAACTGAATGGTGGCCTGGGGACGGGCATGGGGCTGCAGAAGGCCAAGAGTCTGCTCGAAATCAAGCCCGGCGTTACTTTCCTGGATACCATTGTGCGGCAGGTACAGAGCCTCCGCGAGCGGGCACATTACCCCGTAAGCCTTTTGCTGATGAACTCATTTTCCACCAGTGAGGACACGATGGCTCACCTGGCCCGGTATGCTGATTTCGCTGATTTTACCCAGGTGGAGATGCTGCAGAACCGCGTGCCTAAGCTGGTGATGGATACGTTGGAGCCGGTGGCGTTCCCCTCCAACCCGGAGTTGGAGTGGTGTCCGCCTGGCCATGGTGATATTTATCCTGCACTGGTGGGTAGCGGCTGGTTGGATAAGCTACTTGCTGCAGGGGTGAAGTACGCTTTCGTTTCCAATTCTGATAACCTCGGCGCTCAGCTGGATACCCGTTTCCTGCGTTGGTTTGCGGAGAGTGGGGCTCCCTTTGTGATGGAGGTAACCCGCCGTACCGAGGCCGATAAGAAGGGCGGCCACCTGGCTACCCGCAAGGTTGACGGTCAGCCGATTTTGCGTGAGGTGGCTCAATGCCCGGATGAAGATGTACCTGAGTTCCAGAATATTGAGAAGCACCGCTATTTCAATACGAACAATCTCTGGATTCGTCTGGATGCTCTCAAGGAGGTGCTGGATGCCAACGGCGGCGTGCTGCCCCTGCCGGTCATCTGCAACAAGAAGACCGTGGATCCGCGCGATTCTGCTACCCAGCCGGTCTACCAGCTGGAAACGGCCATGGGCGCGGCTCTGCAATGTTTCCCCGGTGCTCGTGCTGTCTGCGTGCCGCGTTCCCGCTTCTTCCCGGTCAAGACTTGCTCAGACCTTCTGCTGCTGCGCTCGGATGCCGTGGAGATTGACGCTGCCGGTGCCATGAATCTGGCCCCGGAATGTAACGGTGTGGCTCCCGTGGTGCTGCTGGATGGCAAGCTGTATAAGCTTGTGGATTCCCTCGACTCCCTCGGCGTGCCTTCCCTGAAGCATGTGAGCAAGCTGGTGGTGACCAAACCCCACATGTTCGCTCCCGGTGAGCCCCTCTCCGGCGAGGTGTGCATCTGATTGCGGGTGCTCCGTTACCTCTCTTTCCCCGGATGCTCCCTGTTGGTGCATCCGGGGTTTTTGTGGTGTCATCTTGTGAAAACTGTGGCAGATTGCCTGTTATCCTCTCGTTTAACAGAGGAGAAAAGCAGGGAAGACAAGGCGTTGGATGAATTAAAGGATTGGAAGCAGAGTGAGTGGAGCAGTCTGAAATCAGCTGAAATAGCGGTGGTAGATCCAGTCGGCCAGCTTGTAGGAACCCAAGGCCCATAGCAGGAGAATGGCGCCTCCCCATCTGCGGCGACCGATGAGACTTAAACGGGTAGGAATCTCGATGTCCAGCACTGCCAAGGTAATCAGGGTGCCGATGAGGGTAGCCCCGAAGATAGCGATGGTCAGATACCCGATGATGCGGATATCCCGGTCACGGAACAGGCAGAGCAGCGCGCTCAGCAGGAGCAGCATGCAGAGGAGGACCACGATGGCCCCACCGTCGCGTGTTTCCAGAATGAACTCTTGCATGGTCCGGGGTTAATCCTGCAAATCCTCTGCCGGAGCGGCGCTGGCGTACCACGCCTCCGGGATGCGCTGGGGGCGGCCCTGCGGCATCTGCACCAGGGCGAGACACTGGCGCACCTTCACGCAGACTTGCTGGGCGTCGTCGCGGCGGATTTCAAAGACACACCAGAAGCGGGATTTCTCCACCTTCTCAATCCAGGCGTGAATCTGTATCTTATCACCCATGAAGGCGGGGCGCTTGTAGTGCACCTCGTGGCTCACCAGCACCAGGTGGCGGTTCTCCCGGATAAGGCCGATGAAGTCGATACCCAGATGTGGAGCCATCTTGGTGCGGCACTCTTCCACCCAGCGCAGGTAGGCCAGGTTATGCACTACGCCGCCGCAGTCGGTGTCGTAGTACATGACATCGTAATTCAGGATATATTGCGGATTTTTCATACTAACAATATGAGAAAGAGGGCAGGGGGCGCATATGCACCTCCTGCCCGGAGTTAAGTGGTGGATGAGGTGCTTTACTTGGACTTCAGGAAGTCCTCCACTGCGGAGGTGATTTCCTTCATGTCTTCCATCTGGAGCTCGCCCATGTGGGCAATGCGGAAGGTCTTATCCTTCAGACCGCCGTATCCGTTACCCAGCTGGAGGTTGCGGGGGGCAAGGAAGGCGTTCAGTTCGGGGATGGAAATCATCTGGTCACTGCCCTTGGGGCGGGAATCGATAACCGTGAGGGTCTTGGAGAGGTACTTGCGGTTCGGGTACACGGCAAAGTGCTCATCGGCCCAGGCGCGGGTGTAGGCGGCCAGCTCTTCGTGGCGGGCAAAGCGGTTCTCGATGCCTTCTTCGTTCACGATGTGCTGGAGCTGTTTGTCGAGCGCATACATGAGGGAGAGGCAGGGGGTGGAGGTGTACTGGTAGTTCTTCTTATCAATGAAGTCCCAGATGGTGCGGAGGTCGAAGTACAGACCTCGGTTCTCCACTTCTGCGGTGCGGTCGTAGGCTTTCTTGCTCATGGCGCAGATAGCCAGACCGGGGGGCAGGGCAAGAGCCTTCTGCGTGGAGGTGATGAGTACGTCAATACCCAGCTTGTCGGTCTCAATCTTGGAGCCGGCGGCGGAGGAAACGGCATCCACGCACCACACGACATCCGGGTATTTCTTCATGACCTCTGCAATTTCTTCCACCGGGTTCTGGATGCCGGAGGAGGTTTCGTTGTGGGTGACGGTGAGCACGTCGTACTTGCCGGTGGAGAGGGCGGCATCCACCATTTCGGCGGTGGTGGGTTCTCCCATCACGCTGTCGAACTTATCTGCGGGAATGCCGTTGGTCTTGGCCATCTTGTACCATTTGTCACCGAATGCACCAATGGAGAATACGGCAGCGCGTTTGGCGGTGCAGGAGCGAATGGCGCCTTCCATAAGGCCTGAGCCGGAGGAAGTGGAGAGCAGGATGCGGTTCTCCGTGAAGAGTACCTTCTGCATGTTGTCAGAAATACGCTTCTGGATTTCGGAGGCTTTCTTGGAGCGGTGCCCAATCATGGGCAGGCACATTTCCTTGAGAATATCTTCAGAGACTACGGTGGGACCGGGAATGAACAGTTTGATGGCCATAACTGGTATAGTGATTATTTAACCCTGCCATTCTAGCATGCTGCGCCTGTTGTGGCGAGCATAAAATGAGCGCGTGACAAAGAAGATGGTTGCATGTGATTCATTCTTGCTCTATACTAGCCAGTATATGAAACTTGTAAGCCGTTTTGCCTTACTCGCGCTGGCTATGTTGACCGTGGGCGTATCCTCTGCCGCACCGGCTGGTGGTGTGGTGAACCGTGTTGCCGCCACGGTGAATGGCCGCCCGATTACTTCCAGCGAGGTGCGCGCCCGCCTGGCTCCTTATTTCCGTGAGCTGATGATGCTTTATCCCCGCCAGGGCCCTCGTTTTAATTCGGAGCTGGTGGCAGCAAAGAAGGCGGTGCTGAACGATTTGATTGAACGTGAGCTTGTCCTGAGTGATTTTGCCACGAAGGGCTATTCCATTAAGGAAGATCAGGTGGAGGCTGAAATTAACCGCCGCATCCTGATGCAGTATAACGGTAAGCGCAGTGAGTTCCTGGATAACCTCCGCAAGAGCGGCATGAACTACACGGAGTACCGTGAGTCTGTCCGTAAGGAAATTACTGTCTCTGCCATGCGTGGCATGCGTTATGAGCGCGGTATCCCCCCCACTCCGGATGAAATTAAGGAGGAATACGAAAAGACGAGTTCTGAGTATCGCGACATCATGAATGACCGAATCACATACAGCAAGATATTCATTCCTGCCATGGATCCGGATGACCCCATGATGACTCCTGAGGATCGTTTCAAACTGGCTAACCGCCTTCGTGCGGATTTGGAGAGTGGCAAGATTTCCTTTGCAGATGCTGCCCGCCAGTATTCCCGTGATGCCCATGCTGAGGATGGTGGTAAGTGGCCCACGCTTCAGCGTAATGAGCTGGCAGTGGAGTTTGCCAATGTCGTATTTGCTGCCCAGCCTGGGCAGTTGGTGGGTCCGCTGCTGGCATCCTCTGGCTTTACCATTGTGAAGGTGCACAGCAAGAAGCTGGCTGCCGCTCCTGCTCTGGATAAGCCTGAAGTGAAGCAGAAGGTGGATGATGCCGTGCGCCGTAAGAAGAGCGAGCGCCGCTACCGCCAGTGGGTTGACCGCCTGCGCGATAAGGCGGTTATCCGTACGTTTATCTGATTATAGAAGTTCCGTGTTTTGTTAAACGGGCTGCCAGAGGAATACCTGGCAGCCCGTTTCGTGTGCTTTGAAACGAAATGGAGGAAGCTGTTCAGAGCTGCCAGTATGTTTCAATCCATGGGGCTGGCAAGATTTTGTGATGCGCCTTGCCGTCATTGTATCCCACGATGGCTTGGTCAGGGTCTGGTTGACCGTGGAAGACGAGGATTTTCGTTTTGGGGACTTTCGGCGCCACGAACAGGTTGAAGGGGAACCACGGGCGGCAGACTCGTTTGTAACTCATGGCCCAGTCGCTTGGCCACCAGTTGACTTTCTTCATGGCGTGCGTGAGATAGGCTTGTTCGGTGGGATATTTGGTGGGGTCTGTGGCTTCATCGTATTCGCGTATGAAGGTGTCGTAGATATATCCAGATTTGCCTGCCTCAAAGCGGAATATGGAGGAGTTGCCAATGTCCGGGCGTTTGCGGAAAAGGGTCTTATGCCATTCAATCCAGTTGTGTATGATGCAGTTTTCTCCCGGTTTGTATTCAAAGAAGCAGTCAATATCGTCCATAATGATGACATCGACATCCAGGAATAGGGTGGGGCCTTCCAATTGTGCGAACCCATCTTGAAGAATGGCTAGCTTTGAGAAGATGTTTGGCCATTTGCTCGTTCCTGAAGGGTCTGGATTTGCAGGAAATGGTTGTGCGTCGATGTTTTCATCAAGTCCTGAGGCGTCGTCTGTTACGCACACGAACCGGAAGGGGCGGTGAAGATGTTTTCTGACTGAGCGGTATAGAGCGTTGGTGTAGCTTGCCGGATACCGGGTGCCCCATTTCAGACAAATGACGTTGCATGTCGGATTTTCTCTCATAGCGTTTTTATAATAACAAGAAAATTCTAAGTTTAGAAGATTGTTATCTTGTTATTTTTATAACAATTATGCTTGATAGGGATTAGATTAATTGATGGTGGCGAAAATTTAAAATGAATTGTTTTGATGGTTAAATAAAATGTTATTCATATAATAAAAAATACCAAATGTAATTATTCTATAGTTCGAAAAGATATCATTATCAATAATAAACGAAAATTTGCATCCTCTTTAATTGTCAAAATATATGTATGAATATGTGATGTTATAAGTGTTTGTGTAAGACAATAGGAAATTTTGCTCAATGTGTTTATCGTTAATTACGAAAAGGTGTGATAATTTTATATGTATGAGGTATAGGATTGGCAGGGGCAGGAATCGGAGATGCTGGCTGGTGTGCGGCTTTGGTGGGCGTTATGATTGGAAAAAGAGCACTTTGCGAACAGAGTATAATCCGTCCATTGGGGGATGTTGGAAAATCATTTGACTTCAAAATTAGATATTGACATAATGTACCTCAAAGTGTACCATGTACCGGTGAGACAGACCAACAAGGACATGGTTGAAAAGAGAAGAAAAATCCCGAGGCTTATTGTTAGCCGAAATGCGTTCAGCCGATTTCTAGAGAAGAATTATGGCTACACGGAGCTGCGTCAATTTGTCACAACCGGGCGTTTTTCCAGCCGGCTCAACTCAGTCTTTCTAGCAAAGGATGCATGTGGGAATGATGTGTTCATCAAGGCATGCAAATACGGCGATATGAGCGAGAATGAATACGTCTGCGGACTTGAACTCTGGCAGCTTGCTCCGAAGTATTTCGCCAAACCTCTCGCTTTTTATTCGGGAAAGAAGTTCTCATTCTGCAGCTTTGAGTATGTTCCGGGTACGGATTTGAATACAATCCTGGAAGACGGTGATGAGGTCACCGGTGAGCAGCGCGCATATTTTGTAGAGTGCCTGTATGAGGTTTTTCAGGTGCTTCAGCGTGCTGATATCGTACACCGTGATGTTGTGCCGAAGAACGTGCTGATTCACAAGGATAGGTTTGTTCTTATTGATTGCCAACTTGCGACTAAGAGGCAGACCACAAAACAGATAGCTCTTTTTGACACTCCCTTGAAGATATGCCTGTGGAGGTGGAAGAAAGAGCCAAATGCGGCACTCCTTGAGTGGGATGACACCTTGTCCATTTTGGCTACGGTGCGTTCCATTGGTTCCGATGAGCAGCACAGGGAACGGTTCGATTTCATCTGTGCGGAGTTGGAGGCAGCCAGGGGAAAATGTAAGTACGTGTGCCCCTACCCCACATTGACGGACATAGAGCGTTCGATGCGTGTCTGTCGCTTCCGCAAGCTTTTCCACCACAAGGCAAAAATGCGTTCTCGGTATGGGTTGGTTATGAATTTGCTCCAGTATCTGCACGATAACCACCCCTTGGTGAAGAAGTCGCAGAAGGGTGGCCTGACTGGGGCTGAATGACGCCCACCCCTTCCTCTTTTCGGGGGGGATTCGTTCGGTGAAAGGTTAAAAAAAACACCGGTGCAGAAATCTGCACCGGTGTTTTTTTATCTTCTGGAGGATGTTAGTCCTTGTAGAGTTCCTTGACGCGCTCAATCAGCGCAAAGGCGTGGCTAATCATGGCACGCGTTTCATTGAGCAGGGTAAGGTAGAGAATGCCGTTACGCATGCCGCTTTCGTCAGTTGTGCTGTGCATGAGGTGGCGGGTAATGCAGTCGGCAAAGTCTTCACCCAGCTGGTCACGGTCTTCGAGCAGGGCATCAATGCCTGCAAAGTTGCCGGCTTTGAGCATGTCGGTGAGATCCGGGTAGAAACGGCCAATCTTGTGCGTGAGGGCCAGCAGGTCATCGCCCTGATCCTTGCTGAGCCCCTGGTGATTGTTGTCGATGTGGTTGTAGCTGGCTTTAACCAGAGTGAAGAGTCGCTCGCAGGTGTTGATGGAGATTTCTGTGATGCGGAAGACGAGTTGCCCCCGGTCTGCCAGTTCCTTGGGTAGGGAACTGAGGGTTGGCAGTACTTCGTTCTCACGCAGAACTTCAAGGTCACGCTTCAGGGTGCGCGTCTTCTTGCGGAGGCGCTTCAGAGCATCGCGGTCTTCGCTGAGCAGCGCCTTGACCATCGCATTGTAAATGCCGACCATGCGCCCCAGGCGTCCGCTGGCGGCCTTGCCGAAGTCCTGCATGGCTGCATCACTGTGCATATTGATGAGGCGGATTTCATCTTTCGTGCTGCTGGTGAAGAAGGTGGATTTGATGAGGATGGCACCACCGATGACCAGCATGGTGATGATGCCCCAGAAGCCGCCATAGGCCATCACGATGGCAACCAGGAAGGCGGCCAGGCTGGCTGCCAGTGCGGTGAGGAACCAGCCGCCAATGACGGTCAGCACACCCGTGATGCGGTATACGGCGCTGTCGCGTCCCCATGCGCGGTCTGCCAGGGATGAGCCCATGGCTACCATGAAGGTGACGTAGGTGGTGGAAAGCGGGAGCTGCAGGTTGGTTGCCACAGAGATGAGCAGGGCAGAGACGGTCAGGTTCACGGAGCCTCGCACCTGGTCATACAAGGCGCCGGTTTCTTCTTCTGGCGCCAGGGGGGCAAAGCGGCGGCTGATGAAGTTCTGAATAGGCATGGGGGTTACCTTTTCAAAGAATCGAACGGTGTTGAGCGTGTAACGCACCATGGTGCGGGCGGCGCTGCAGGAACCGAAGCGTTCCTTGCCGGTGTTGGAGGAGGAGAGCTTGAGCTCGGTCTCCGTCACCTTGCGGGCTTTCTTGGAGAAGAATAGAGTGGCCACCATCACCAGCCCGGCGGCCACCAGCCAGAGCATGTTCACCTGCTGCTGGATGCCGGCTAGGCCGCCCATCTTCAGGGTAGTCAGGTCACCGCCCGCGGCCAGGTGGGCTTCACCAATCTCCATGGTGGTCTGCGAGGCCATGAACACACCGATGAAGTTCACGAGGTCGTTGCCAGCGAAGGCCAGGGCCAGGGCGCCGGTGCCGGCCAGTACGGTGATGCGCAGCGTGTTAATCTTGAAACCATACTGCATAATGGCGGCAATGATGGTCCAGGCGATGAAGGCAATCAGAATGGATACACCCAGGTTGGCATCTACCATGTCCATGAACGGTCCCTTCATGACCGGACTGGTCTTGAGCCCCTTGAAAATGGCAAAGTAGGAAATGGCTGTAAAGGCGAAACCGCACCACAGCGGGCCGATGAGCCGGTACATGCGCTGGAAGTGGAAGGAGTAAAGCAGGCGGGCAAACCACATCACCGCGGTGCCTACTGTGAAAGCAATGGCCACTGAGCAGAAAATACCGGAGACGATGAAGAACACTTTGTCGGTGTTGATATAGTCTGCCAGCGAGCCGGGACCATCCCCTATGTTGAAATAGGCCATACCCAGGGCAGAACCCAGCAAGGCAAAGATGAGCGATACCGTGGTGGAGGTGGGCAGCCCCAGTGTGTTGAAGATATCCAGCAGAATCACGTTGGCCACCATCACGGCCAGGAACAGTAACATCACCTCATGGAAGGTGAACATGCTGGGAATGAAAACACCGCTGCGGGCAATCTCCATCATACCGCTGGAGAAGGACGCTCCCAGTAAAACACCAACGGCTGCTACAGCCACGGCTCCGGTGTAGGTGGCAGAACGGCTGCCGATGGATGAGTTCAGGAAGTTGCAGGCATCATTGCTCACACCTACCACTAGCCCAAAGACTGAGAGCAGGAGCAGCATACCATAGATGACATAGTATGTAGTGTCCATAAAGAGTTGCCCTTTTCTATCATGTCAGGAGATTAAATACAAGCAAAATCCACTTTTTGGCAAAATTGTCACAAAAGTCTCGCGCGCGTGCATGCAGACGCGGAAAAGTGAGTTTCTGAGGGTATACAAGCTTGACGCCCGGAGCCAATGGGAGTAAAATCGCCGCCGCATGAACGCCGAATCAATCAAGAGCACGCCCCTGTGCGATAAGCACGTGGCCCTCGGAGCCAAGATGGTACCCTTTGCAGGGTGGAACATGCCTGTGCAGTACACGGGCATTATCGATGAGCACAACACGGTGCGCAGCGCCTGCGGTGTGTTCGATATTTCTCACATGGGCCAGTTCCTGGTCAGCGGTGAGGGTGCCACAGAGTGGCTCAACAGCATGTTCACCAACAATCTTAACAAACTGGTGGACGGCATGGGGCAGTACTCCATCATGCTCAATGAAAAGGGCGGCGTGATTGATGACCTCATCATCTACCAGCTCGGTAAGGATAACTTCTTCGTGGTGGTGAACGCTTCCATGATTGATGAGGACTACGCCTGGCTCACCGCTCACAAGCCCGAAGGTATCTCCCTGGAGAACAAGAGCGCTGATTATGTGGGACTGGCGGTGCAGGGCCCCAGCTGCGAAGAGGTATTTGCCAAGCTTTGCCCCGGCGTGCAGCTGCCTGTTCGCAACGGCATCCTCATGTTCGAGTGTGATGGTGACGCCGTTGTGGTGTGCCGCACCGGGTATACCGGCGAAAACGGTTATGAATTCTTCTGCCCCGCTGATAAGGGAGTGAAGTGGTTCGAGAAGGTCATGGACTGCGGCGCCAAACCCTGCGGTCTGGGTGCCCGCGATAGCCTGCGCCTCGAAATGTGCTACTCCCTGAACGGTAGTGACCTTTCTCCGGAGAAGACCCCGCTTGAGGCTGGTCTTTCCTGGTGCTGCGACCTCACCAAGGAATTCATTGGTGTGGAGGTGCTGCGTGCTCAGAAGGCCGAGGGCCGCCCCACCGCCCTGGTGGCCATTGAATACACCGGCAAGGGCGCCCCCCCCCGCCACGGCTACGAAGTGCAGCTGCCGGACGGTACACCGCTGGGTGAGCTGTGCAGTGGCGTTCTTTCCCCCTCCCTTGGCAAGGGTATCGGTATGGCCTATGTACCTGCCGCCCTTGGCAAAGTCGGCACTGAAGTGAATGTGATGGTACGCAACAAGGCTGTGCCTGCCATCATCGTCAAGAAACCCTTCCTCAAGAAGTAACCCCATCCCCCCCATTTATACTATTATGAGCAATCCCGTAGAATACAAGTATTCCACCGAGCACGAGTGGATTAGCCCCATCGTTGACGGCATCGTGACCCTCGGCATCACCGATCACGCCCAGTCCGAATTGGGTGACGTGGTGTACGTAGACCTCCCCTCCGTGGGCGATACCTTCTCCAAGGAGGACAGCATCGCCGTGGTGGAATCCGTGAAGGCCGCTTCCGATGTGTACACCCCCGTTTCCGGTGAGGTGGTGGAAGTGAACGAGACTCTTGATGCCGAGCCCGGCACGGTGAACAGCGATGCCACTGGCGAGGGCTGGATTTGCAAGATTAAGCTCAGCGACCCCTCCGAGCTGGACGAGCTCATGGATGCCGCCGCTTACGAGGAGTTCTGCAAGTAACGCCGCTTCCGGACGCATTTCCTCACCGGGAAATGCGGCCTTTTCTTTTTATACGCAAACGCATAATTCATTGATACTATGATTACCGCACAAACTCCTTTTGCTCCGCGCCACATGGGTTCCACCGGAGCAGATGTGCAGGAGATGCTCCAGGTTATCGGCTTCTCCAGCCTGGATGAAATGACTGATACCATCGTGCCGGCAGATATCCGCCTGAAGGCTCCGCTTGATTTGCCCGCCCCCATGGCAGAGCAGGAGGCTCTGGAGGCTCTGCGCCAGGTGCTTTCGGCCAACAAGCCTGCCCACAGCCTCATCGGCCAGGGCTACTACGGCACCTATATGCCCGCTGTCATCCAGCGCAATGTGTACGAGAACCCGGGCTGGTACACCGCCTACACCCCCTACCAGCCGGAAATCGCCCAGGGTCGTCTGGAAATGCTCATGAACTTCCAGACCATGATTGCCGGGCTCACCGGTCTGCCGGTGGCGAATGCCTCCATGCTCGATGAAGGCACTGCCGCTGCTGAGGCCATCCACCTCTGCATCGATTCCAAGCGCAAGAGCGATACCTTCTTTGTGGCTGATACCTGCTTCCCGCAGACCATCGATGTCATCCGCACCCGCTGCGAGACCACCGGTGTGAAGCTCATCGTGGGCGATTGGAAGAGCTTCGATCCCGCCTCTATCCCGACTTTGGCTGGTGTGCTTGTTCAGTACCCGGATAACGCTGGTTCTGTGGAGGACTATGCTGATTTCTTTGCCAAGTGCCACGCTGCCAAGGTGCTCTGCGTGGTGGCGGCTGATTTGCTGTCCCTCACCGTGCTGAAGGAGCCCGGTGCATTCGGCGCCGATGTGTGCGTGGGTACCACCCAGCGCTTCGGTATCCCCATGGGCTACGGTGGCCCCGCCGCTGCCTATATGGCCTGCGCCGATGCGCTCAAGCGCAAGCTGCCCGGCCGCTTCATCGGTCTCTCTGTGGATAAGGATGGCAAGCCCGCCTACCGCCTGGCTCTGCAGACCCGCGAGCAGCACATCCGCCGCGAGAAGGCTACCTCCAACATCTGTACCGCCCAGGTGCTCACCGCGTTGCTCTGCACCTTCTATGCCATGTACCAGGGACCAGAGGGACTCAAAAGCGTGGCCCTCACCGCCCATAAGCTGGCTGCCGGTTTCGCTGCTGCCGCCACCAAGGCCGGTTACACCCTGGGTGCCGCCAATTTCTTCGACACCGTGCAGGTGAAGGTTCCCGGCAAGGCTGTGGATATGGTGGCTGCTGCTCTGGAGGCCGGCTACAACATCCGCCTGGTGGATGCTGATACCATCTCCGTCTCCTTCGATGAAACCACCACCTGCTGCGATGTGAAGGCTCTTTGCAAGGCTTTGGGGTTGGAGAAACCCTGCTGCAAGAGCATGCCGGAAGCCCCCGTGTGGGATGCCGCTTTCACCCGCACCAGTGCCTTCTGTGCTGAGAAGTGCTTCAATGCCTTCCACTCCGAAACCGAGATGATGCGCTACATCCACCGCCTGGAGGCTAAGGACCTGGCTCTTAACGAAGCCATGATTCCGCTGGGTTCCTGCACCATGAAGGCCAACTGCGCCGCCATCATGATGCCCATCACCTGGCCGGAGGTTGCCACCCTGCATCCTTTTGCTCCGGTGGACCAATGCCAGGGCATGCGCGCTATGCTCGAACAGCTCAAGCAGTGGCTCGCCATCGTCACCGGTTTCCACGGCGTCTCTTTGCAGCCCAACAGTGGCGCTGCTGGTGAATATGCCGGTCTGCTCACCATCCACCGCTACCAGGTGGCCCAGGGACAGGGACACCGCAATGTGTGCCTCATCCCCAACTCTGCCCATGGTACCAACCCTGCCTCTGCCGCCATGGCCGGTTTCACGGTGGTGCCTGTGAAGTGCGATGAGAAGGGCAATATCGATGCCTCCGACCTCAAGGCTCAGGCTGAGAAGTACCGCGATAACCTCGCCGCCCTCATGGTGACCTATCCTTCCACCCACGGTGTGTACGAAAGAGGTGTAGCTGAGCTCTGCCGCATCGTTCATGAGAACGGTGGTCAGGTCTACATGGACGGCGCCAATATGAATGCCCAGATTGGCCTCACCAACCCCGGCACCATCGGCGCCGACGTGTGCCACCTCAACCTGCACAAGTCCTTCGCCATGCCGCACGGCGGCGGTGGACCCGGCGTGGGTCCCATCTGCTGTGCCGAGCACCTCACCCCCTACCTGCCTGACCACTGCATCGCTGGTGAGGCTCAGAAGCAGCACGCCGTCTCCTCCGCCGAGTATGGCTCCGCTGCCATCTGCCCCATCACCTGGATGTGGCTGGCCATGATGGGTCACGAAGGACTCAAGCTCTCCGCGCAGATGGCTATCCTCAATGCCAACTACGTGGCCAAGCGCCTGGAGAACTACTTCCCGACCCTCTACTCAGGCGAGGGAGGCCTGGTGGCCCACGAGTGCATCCTGGATACCACTATCATGCTCGGCAAGAGCCACCTCTCCGTGGACGATATGGCCAAGCGCCTCATGGACTACGGCTTCCATGCCCCCACCATGAGCTTCCCGGTGCACGATACCCTCATGGTCGAACCCACGGAGTCCGAAAGTAAATACGAGCTTGACCGCTTTGTGGAAGCCATGATTGGCATCCATGGTGAAATGACAGCCGTGGCCGAAGGCACTGTGCCTGCCGATGACAACGTGATGGTGAACGCCCCGCACACCGCCCTGGCTGTGACTGCGGATGAATGGACGCACCCCTACACCCGCCAGCAGGCTGCCTACCCGGCACCCGGTCAGCTGCTGCACAAGTTCTGGCCAGGCTGCTCCCGCGTGGACAACACCTACGGCGACCGCAACTTCTGCTGCTGCTGCGATACCCTCGCCCAGTGCGAGCTGTAAAGTCCTAGCTTCGGTCAACCGAACTAACCACCAGGCCGGGGAGCAATCCCCGGCCTTTTTCGTCCCCCAAAGCACCATCTCGGTAGCGGCGCGGGGGGCATCGCAAGAGTGGCCCTCCCGGAGCGCTGCCTGGCTTCCCTCCCAATGCTGTACTTTGAATTATTCTAAAGGGGAAGATGTTGATTTGTCATATTTGGAGGGTGCGCCGAAGCAGTGGGTGTCAGGGTTCGTATTCTTCAGCGGCTTCGAGGTGTGTGTCCTCGCTGGGGGGATATGCAGCTTGGTACCTGGTGGTGTTGGTCATGAGTTCAACGAAGGATGGGAGGCCGACGGCTGCGGCCTGGGCTTCGAGTTCGGTGAGGTGTTCCTGGAGTTGCTGCGGGGTGGGGCGTTCGGTAAAGCCTACTATGTGGGTGAGGTAGTGGTAGAGGGCCAGACGGATGATGGAGCTGGTTTCCAGCCCCATGAATTCGCCGAGGGTTTCGAGGGTGCTGTGGAGTTGGGGGGTGATGCGGAAGGTAATGGCTTTCCGTTTGTTGGCGCAGGGAACATGCGGGCGCAGCGCGGTGCTTCGCGTCTGCTGGTTGCGGTATTCACTGGCGAGTTGCTGGAGGATGGCGGCCTCGTTTCCCGGGTTTTCGGAGAGCAGCGCGTAGATGCGGTCTCGGTAGGCTTCCGCTTCCGCCCGGGCTTGTTGCTTGCTGCCGTATTCGAGGTCAGAGAAGTAGCGCACAAGCCGATGTTTGAAGCGGGTTATACAGAACCGCCAGCCGTTGAATGCGCCAAATTCCTTGTTACATCGGGTTATGTGTTGCGACGCCATACGCCCGAGCATAGCGTGCAATGGCGGCGGCTTCACGTCAATATAGTGGTCATACAGCTATATTTTTTGTGGCAGCGGTTTGTGGGTGTATAAGAATCGCCCCGCGTCCTGGGTGGGGAGGCGGGGCGAGGAAAAGGAAAGTTGATGGAGGATTGTGTTACCAGCACTGCAGGTCATCTGCGATGTCGGGCATCTTGTCCTTGGTGAAGGTGGGGTCGGTGATGCCTTGTCGCTTCTGGGCGCGGTAGTCTTCCAGGAGGCGGAAGGCGTATTTGCCCAGCAGGATAATGGCGATGAGGTTGCAGATGGTCATGAGACCCATGAAGAGGTCTGCCAGGTTCCAGACGGTTTTGAGACTGGCAACGGATCCGAAGAGGACCATGGCAGCTACAATGACCCGGTATACGGTGAGAGCCCAGGGTTTCTTGCTGAGGAACTGGATGTTGGCTTCGCCGTAGTAGTAGTTGCCTAGCACGCTGCTGTAGGCAAAGAAGAAGATGGCAATGGCTACTGCCATGTTGCCCCAGGAACCAATCTGCTGGCTGAGGGCAAGCTGGGTGAGCTTGATTCCGTTTGCCGCGCCTGTGTAGTCCACTCCGCTCACCAGGATGATAAAGGCGGTGCAGGAGCAGATGATGAGCGTATCGCTGAATACGCTGATGGCTTGCACCTTGCCTTGCTTGACGGGGTGGGAGACATCGGCCGTGGCGGCTACGTTGGGAGCAGATCCCATGCCGGCTTCATTGCTGTACAGGCCGCGGCGGATGCCTTGCTGGATGGCCGCGCCTATTCCACCGGCAAGCCCTTGTTCCCAGCCGAAGGCGTGGGAGATGATGAGGGAGAAGACATGCGGGATTTCGGTGATGTTCATGGCGATGACGACCAGGACCAGGAGGATGTAGCCAATGGCCATGAAGGGTACGATGATGCTGCTGACGCGGGCGATGCTTTGAATGCCGCCAAAGATGATGACGGAGGTGATGAGGGTGAGCACGGTACCCATGTAGGCCGGGGAGATGGCAAAGGCTTCTTCAAAGGCTTGGCAGATGGTGTTGCTCTGCACGGAGTTGAAGGCAAAGCCGAAGGTGAAGATGAGCAGCACGGAGAAGATGGCGCCCATCCACGGTTTTTTGAGGCCGGTGCTCATGTAGTAGGCAGGGCCGCCGATGAAGGATTTTTCTCCTTTAATCTTATAGAGCTGGGCCAGGGTGGATTCTACGAAGGCGCTGCTGGCCCCAAGGAAGGCAATGAGCCACATCCAGAAGACGGCACCAGGGCCGCCCATGGCAATGGCTACGGCTACACCAGCCAGGTTGCCCGTGCCTACTCGGCTGGCAATGGAGATGGCAAATGCCTGGAAGGAGGAGATGCGTTCCACGCCTTCCTCTCGTTCTTCGTGAGTGCAGTTGCGGAACATGACGGGGATGTCCCGCAGCATGGTGAGCTGCACGAATTTGCAGCGCAGGGTGAACCAGATGGCGCAGCCAATCAGCATGGCTACCAATACGTAGGTCCACAAAATACCATTTACCCAGTCGACGATTTGTGTGAAAATTTCCATAGCAGAAGGTCGGTAAGTCCCGGTGACTATACCAGTTTATTTTTGAAAATCAAGCAAGAATGAACAACAAACCCTGCGAATTTTCCATTTGCAGGGTTTGATGAATGCGGAAAGCTGATTGGCTATTGAAGAGTTGTTACCAAAACGTATCAGCTTTGGGGCGGCATGCAGGCTACCAGGACAATGCCTGCAATGATACCCAGCAGCAGGGTGATGCCAAAAAAGGTGCATGCAGCCAGGATGGCCTTCTTGCGTTCAATTTTCATCATGCTGCGGCCGCAGTGGTAGATGAGTAGTACGGCGGTAATGAGATCACAGCCGGTCGGGATGTATTCTGCAAACCACTTGCTGGCAAATGCAACACACCCTGCCACTAGCGCCACTACGAGGGAGGCCTTCAGCATGCTGCCCCGGCTGCTGAGCTTGCGCGCAACGAGCCAGTAGGAAAGGTAGATGAGACCCAGGTTGAGGATGATGCCGAGGCAGAAGAAGAGAGTGAAGTAGATGTTGGTCATATTCAGAGGTAGAGTTCAGGTTGTTTGGGTTCGGAAGCGATGGCGCTGAGCTTGGCGGTGAAGCCGGCTAGAACTGGAGGGGGGAGAATGCGAGCCCTGCGCGGGCAGAGGTCTACGCAGCGCATGCAGAGAATGCATTTGGCGGCATCTGTCTTGCGTGGGTTGGCAGAGGGAATGGCGCCGGTCGGGCATTTGCGTACGCACATACCGCAGCCGCCGCAGGCATCTGTTACATGCGGAGTAACAGGCATTTGCGGTAGAGGCCGGTGTTCGGGGTTGCCAGGTACGCTTACGGGCTTCATGCTGGTGGCAAGCTTGGCGGCAACGGCGGCGCCGAAGTCCACGCATTTGGCAATGTCTTCCGCATGGGGGCGGCCGGGAGCAATGCTGCGCGCGATGCTGTGTTCTGCAATGAAGGCTGCGGCGGCAATAACGGTGCAACCGCAGGCTGTCAGCACGTCCTTGAGCTCCAGCAGCGCGTCATCATAGGCTCTGTTGCCGTACACTACAACCGCAATGGCCGGGTTGCCGTTCCCCTTGATTTCTCGGAGACGCTTGACCGCAATGGCAGGAAGGCGCCCCCCGAAAACCGGGAGCACGGCCAGCAGCGGCGCACCCGGGGGCAGGGGATGGGTTACGACCGGAGCGCAGAGGTCAATCCGACTGCCCATGCGTACTCCGGCAATGGCTGTGGCAATTTTGGAGGTTCCCCCGGTGGGGCTGAATACGGCGGTAACCCAGTTGTTCATACGTGCGCTATTCTATCACTCCCGGCGCACCAAATCAAACAGAAAAAGCACGCAAAATTGGCTTCTATGTGATGGGGATGTAAAGATATTGACACACCGTAGGTTTTGTGGTAATTTTCGCGTAACTTACTGGAGCCGAAATGCGAAACATGACGAAACGAATTCTCCTTTTCCTGATAGCTGTGGTGATGGTGCTTGCGATGCAGAGTTTTGCAACACCGGAAGTAACCGCGGCGCTGCCGTCGGCGGCTCAGAAATCTCCGTTTTGCGGCACCTTCTGGGCGCTGGCCCCGGCATTGCTGGCCATTGTGCTGGCTCTGATTTCCAAGGAGGTGTATTCTTCCCTTTTTGCCGGCGTGGTGCTGGGGGGCTGCTTCGTATCCCAGTTCTCGTTTTTTGAAACGGTGGATTTTGTGGTCAATAAGGGGCTTATGGCCGGCATGAAGGATACCACAGGCGTGTTCATCTTCCTGGTAATGCTGGGTGCCTTTGTCTGCATGATTAACAAGACTGGCGCGGCCCGTGCCTTTGGTGAGTGGGCTCAGAAACACGTGAAATCCCGCACCGGCAGCCAGTTGGCCACTTTCGTGCTGGGGGCGCTGATTTTCATTGATGATTATTTCAACTGCCTTGCCGTGGGTAGCGTGATGAAGCCGGTGACCGATGCCAAGCGCGTTTCCCGCGCCAAGCTGGCGTACATCATCGACTGCACGGCCGCTCCGGTGTGTATGATTGCTCCTATTTCGAGCTGGGCGGCAGCCGTTTCCCAGTATTCCTCCGGCACAGGGTACAATGGCCTGGAATTATTCATTCATGCCATTCCGTATAATTTCTATTCCCTGCTTACTCTCTGCTTTGTAGTTATCCTGGTGCTGGCGCGTTTTGATTACGGTCCCATGGCGCGTTATGAGCGCAATGCCATTGAGCATGGAGATGTGCACACGGTAGTGCCGGAGCAGGTCATGCAGGAGCTGGAGGATACTACTCCCCGCCGTGGCAAGTTGATTGACCTGGTTTTGCCGGTGCTGCTGCTGATTGCTCTGGAAACCTTTGCCCTGGTGTATGTGGGGGGAATCCTGGAGGGTAAATCCTTTACTGAAGCCTTGAGCGCAACGGATGCTACCGTTGGGCTGCCCTGGGGAGCCATCATTGCCCTGGTGCTGGTGATGGCGTTTTTCCGCATGCGGGGTGTGCTCAGCTTCCGGGCGGCCATGCGCTGCATTCCTGAGGGATTCTGTGCTATGGTTCCGGCCATCCTCATCCTCACTCTGGCTACGGCTCTAAAAAACGTGACCTCAGCACTGGAGGCTCGCGAATTCATAGCCTTCCACATGCAGAACAGTGCACCAGGCTTGGTAAACTTCCTTCCCTCTGTCATCTTTGTGGTGGCGGCTTTGCTGGCTTTCTCCACCGGAACCTCCTGGGCAACATTTGGCATCCTCATTCCCATTGTGGTGAGCACTTTTGACCCCTCCAGCCCGCTCATGTTCATTGGCATGTCTGCTTGCCTGGCCGGTGCGGTGGCGGGTGATCACTGCTCCCCCATTTCTGATACCACCATCATGTCCAGTGCCGGGGCTCAGTGCGACCACCTGAGCCACGTCTCCACCCAGTTACCCTATGTGCTGACTGTGGCAGCAGTTTCGTTTGCTGCCTTCCTGCTGGCAGGATTCGTGCAGAACTGGTTCTTTGTGTTCCCCTTGTCTTTGGCTTCCCTTGTCGTGGTGACTCTGGCGCTGAAAAAATACCATTCCCGCAGGAAGACGGTGGAGGATTAAGGGATGCTGGAGTTCCTGCTAGTTGCCGTTTTCTTTGGATGCGGTGTGCCGCTGGTCGTGCATGAGGACTGGCTGGAGCGCGGCAATCCCCGCTTTGTGGTCGGGTGGATTATGGCTGCCGCAGGTGTACTGGCGGCGCTGGGGCTCATTGTGCTTCGGAGCGTGGGGCTTTAGTCCCGTATTTTTAGATTTCCAGAGATAAACACCCCCGCTTTCCGGAGAAAGCGGGGGTGTTGTGCTGAATGGGATTCTTCAGGGAAGATTACTTGAGAATCATCTTGAAGTCCACCACCACAGCGCGGTCGGCGGTGACGAGCACCGGGTTACCGTCGATAGCGGTGATTTCAGGAATCTCGAGCACGAGCTTCTGTACCTTGGCCAGCGTATCGGCCAGCGGGCCAACTGCCTTGGGAGCCTCGCCGCGCACACCGTTGAGGATGGTGCCGACCTTGGTCTCCTTAATCATGTCGGTGAAGTCATCAGCCGGCAGGATACGCATGGTGGTATCGCGCATCACTTCGGTATAGATACCGCCGGTGCCGAATACCATGACGCGGCCGAAGTTCTTATCGCTGTTGACACCGATGATGGTTTCGGTGGCCTTGGTAATCATCTCCTGGATGAGCACAGAAGCACCCTTCAGGTTGAACTTGGTGATGGAGCCCCAGAGGCCTTCCCAAGCCTCGGTGAAGGAGGCCTCATCATTGATGTTGAGGTAGATGCCCTTCATTTCGGTCTTGTGCAGGGCATCGGGAGCGGAGAGCTTGAGCACCACTGCGTTCGGGAAGATGGTCTTGCAGAAGGCAAGGGCTTCTTCCTTATCGGTGAAGTTGCCGCACTTCGGGTAATCAATGCCGTAGTGGTCCATGAGCATGTTCACGGTGTCCTGTGGCAGGGAGGCCAGACCGGCTTCCTTGGCGGCTGTCACAGCAGCCTTGATTTCGGCGGGCACTTCGCTGGTTTCGCAGGTGGCGAGCTTCTTGCCGCGGAAGGCCATCTGAGCCTTCAGCAGACCGAGCAGACGCACGATGTCGGCCGGGTACTCGTAGTTGAGAATCTTGGCTTTGTCGAGCAGCACGCGGCCTTCGTCCACGCGGGCACCACCCACGAAGGAGCAGTAGATGTTCACGTTCGGGTACTGGGGAGCCAGCTTGATGACGGCCTCAGCGGTGCCGGGGCAGTCGGTCACACGCTGCGGGGTGAGGAGCACGAGGATGTTCTTGTACTCACCGCTCTCGCAGAGCACGCGGAGGGCAGCCTCGTAGCGGTCGGCCTTGGCGTCACCCACCACGTCAATCGGGTTGCCCAGGGATGCCTCGGGGGTAAGCACAGCGCGCAGCGCCTCGATGGTCTTCTCGCTGGGGCGGGCCAAGTCAAGACCAGCCTCTTCGCAGAGGTCGGAAGTGAGCACGCCCACGCCGCCGGCGTTGGTCAGCACGGCCACCTGGCCATCGAACTGGTTGTGGTTGCAGTACTGCAGCACCTCAAGCAGCCCGAAGAGCTCGCGGTCGTTGTAGGCCTGGATGGCACCTGCACCCTGAAGAGCCATCTCCAGCACGCGGTAGTTCGGTGCCAGGGAGCCAGTGTGGGAAAGGGAAGCGGCCTGAGCCTTGGCGCTCTTGCCGGGCTCCATGATAACGCAGGGCTTGGTGTCGGAAACTTCCTTAATCACCTTGAGGAATTCCTTACCGTTCTTAAGGGACTCCAGGTAGAACACGAAGGCATTGGTGTTGGGGTCGTCCTTCAGGGCTGCAAGCAGGGCGTCCTCACCCATCACGGCCTTGTTGCCGATGGAGATGAAGTGGGAGAAGCCGATGCCCTTGCCGGCGGCCCAGTCCATGATGGCGGAGCAGTAGGCGCCGGACTGGGAAACGAAGGCTACGTTGCCACGGGCGGGGAAACCGTCAGCGAAGGATGCGTTTACGTTGTCAAAGGTGGAGATGTGACCAAGGCAGTTCGGCCCCAGCAGGTTGATACCGTTGTCCAGGCACTTCTGGGCGATGCGCTTTTCGAGCTCCTTCTCACCCACTTCGGCGAAACCGGCGGTGATGATGGAGATGTTCTTGGTGCCGTTCACGATGCAGGCGTCAATCACGGCCTCGGTGAAACGGGCGGGAACGAGGATAACGACCAGGTCCATGGGTTCAGGCAGGGCGTCTACGCTGGCATAGCAGGGCTTGCCGCAGAGTTCCTGACCGGCCATCTTGGGATTGATGCCATAGAGCTTGCCCTTGTAATCAGCGGAGATGATGTTGTTGAATACAACGGCGCCCAGCTTCGTGGGGTCGGCGGATACACCAACGACTGCAATGCTCTTCGGATTGAAGAATGTTTCGAGTGACATGGTTGTTGTTGTTTGGTTGAAAAATTGAAGAACCTGTATACACGGCTCCGCAGAGGATTGTAGCACTCCGGCCAACTGTTTGCAAGCCACTTTGTCTTTTTTCTGACAAAGTTTTGGCAGATTACGCTGATTTAGCCCCGTTATTCAGGGAAGGGCAGCTCAGTGGTAGTGCTATCCAGCCAGTTGTTGAGGATTTCCACGGCGGCTGCCTGGTCGATGATGGGACGGAAATTCTTAGCCTTCTTACCGGCCTGGTGCAGTTTTTCCTGGGCCACGGTGGTGGTCAGGTATTCATCCACATAGATGAGGGGGAGCAAGGGAAGGCGGGCGTGCAGCTTGTCGCCGAAAGCGCGCACCTTGGCGCAGGCAGTGCCTTCAGTGCCATCCATCCGGAGGGGAAGCCCCAGCACCAGGGTGCGGATGCCGCGCTCTGCCACCAGCGCGGCAATGCGCTCCAGCGGCTCGGTGCGCTGCAGGTGGATGCTTTCCACCGGGTGTGCCAGAATGCCGCAGGCATCCGTGGCGGCAATGCCGATACGGGCTTCTCCGTAATCTATACCAAGGGCAGGGTGCATCAGACCAGGTTTTCCGGCAGTCCGGAGACGATGTTCTTAATCTTATCAGCTTCGGAGCGGTGGGCCACGAGCAGTGCATCGCCCGTATCGACCACGATGAGGTCATCCACCCCCACCAGTGCCACACGCTTGCCGGAGTCAGTGAAGACGATGTTGTTGGTGGCCTGCACCTGGCTCATCGGGCTGTTGCTCACGTTGCCTCCCTCCTGCTGCGGCAGGTATTTGCCCACAGAAATCCAGGAGCCCACGTCATCCCAGTCGAAGGTGGCTTCGAAGTTGAGCACGCGGTCGGCCTTCTCCAGCAGGGCAAAGTCGATGGAAATGGGGGTGAGCTGCGGGAACTCGCTGCCGATGAATGCGGGTAAATCAGTGGCGGCGGTCAGGCGGTCGATGAAGCAGGCAAGTTCCGGGCTGTGGGTGGCGAGCTGGCTGCGTACATGAGCCACATTCCAGATGAACATGCCGGCATTCCACGAGAAATTGCCGCTGGCCAGGTATCCGGCGGCGGTGGCGGCATCCGGTTTTTCGCGGAATCGCACCACTTCGTAGCAATTGTGGGTGAGTGCGGCGTCTTCCAGCTTGCCGGCGCGTTCGATATAGCCATAGCTGGGGCAGGCCCAGGTGGGTTTGATGCCGATGGTGATGAGCGCAGCTTCACGCCCTGCCAGGGAGAGGGCGTCCTCTGCCAGTGCGCGGAAAGCGTTGTCGTCCAGGATGAGCGAATCACTGGGGATGATAATCATGTTGGCCTGAGGGTCTCGGGCGGCAATGAGCCCCACCCCCAGGGCTACTGCAGGCGCTGTATCGCGGCGTGCTGGTTCGGCCACAATGTTTTCGGCGGGTAGCTCGGTGGCCTGGCGGCGCACTTCGGCTTCTTGCAGGTGGTTGGTGAGGATGAAGATGTTTTCTGCCGGTACCAGCCCCTTCACGCGGTCAATAGCCTGACGCAGCATGGTGCCGCTGCCGAACAAATCGAGAAGCTGCTTGGGCTTCGCATTGCGGGAAAGCGGCCAGAACCGGGTGCCGCTGCCGCCAGCGAGAATCAACGCATAATTACTCATGGAGCGAGTATACCGCGACCTCCCGGCAGGGTCAAGCCCGGATAGACGTACGTGTCCCAAAGTTTTGGGATGCATGGATTGCCGATTGTGGTATCTCTGAAAACTCTCCCAGTACGCGTTTGTCGGGAGGTTGAGTTTGAAAGCGAATGATGACCGTTTTTCCAAGGACTTTGGCTCTCATGTACCGGGGGCATTCAATGTGGTAGTACGTGCGGCAGGGTGCTCAGAGCTTGTGTTTGTCCAGAAAATCAATTACCTCCTGGTTGTTGGTCATCTTCGCGAAGTCCCGGACTCCTTTCCCTTCATTGTTTTTAAGGCTGAAGTTTGCTCCGCTCTTCACCAGCATTTGCATGGTTTGAGTATTGGCCGTATAGGCCAGGACAAAAAGGGTGTGCATACCGTTGCGTCCCAAATCAGTATTGGGGTTGGCTCCTCTGGAGAGCATGTATTGCATGGCTTCCTGATGCCCTTTCTGGCCGGCGAAGCACAGCGGGGTGAGCCCATATCCGGTAGCCAGGCGATTCATATCTACCCCCAGAGAATCCAGGTACTTGATGAGTTCTACGTTGCCACTATATGCCGCCCGGTGCATCAGATTGGCTCCACCCGGGAAGGTTTCATGCGGGTTGCCGCCTCCTTGTTCAATGATATACTTGACGCATTCCAGACTGCCATGCCTGGCGGCTTCCGCCAGCACCGTATGGCTTTGCATGAAATCCTTGGTGCGGGCTGTGCACGAGAAGCCCATTTTGTGCAGGTATTTCAAATTTTCCAGATTGTTGGCCTTTGCTGCCATGAAGATGGCGGTCTTGCCCATTGACATGCAGCGGGGGCGTGGTTGTATATCCACACATTCCCGGTCGGCTCCTTTGTCGAGCAGCATTTGGATAATTTCCGGGGTGCAATGTTCTGCTGCCAGCAGAAGAGGCTTTTTCTCATCGCCGCTGGCATTGATTGCTGCTCCGGCATGGATGAGGGCTGCTGCTGTTTTGCAGTCTCCCTTTTCAAGGTATTCAATGAGGGCTTTATCGTAGTTTTCCGGCTGAATGCCCTTTTCTGCCAGGTGTTTCCGGGCGGTTTTCGGCCGCATTGCCTTACTGCGCTTTACCTTCTTCTTTTCTTTTTTGATGGAAAGACGCTTTTGGTTTTTTACGGTGCTCTGAGCCGTTGCTGAGGGGGACAGCGCCAGGAGGGCAAGTAAAACGGGAAGTAAGGTGCGGAATAACATGTCTGATAAAAAGGGATTTATTTTTTTCTGAAGACCTCCGCTCGGTTGTGCATGCGAGCCCAGTCTTTCGGGGTGCGGTGGTTGATGTCGTGATTATAGGGAGAGCCTCCCTTCATCATGATAAGTTGAACAAGCTCTTCGCTGCAATGCACGGCGGCATGATGCAGCAGGGTAGAGCGGTCTGAGGTGCGGCAAATCCTAGGGTTGGCTCCATTTTGAAGCAAAAGGGCCAGTATCTCATCGTTCCCTTTCATGGCTGCATAGTATGCGGGGGTATAGCCGGTCCGGTGGTGCGTGGCGTTGGGTGAGACTCCCTGGTTCACGAGATAGTGTACGAGTTCTACGTTCCCGCTCATGACGGCGTAGTGCAGGGCATTAGTGCCATCCTGGAATTCCTTGCAAGGATTCATGCCCCAGGATACGAGGAAGCGCACGCAGTCCCGGCTTCCTGAGAGGGCGGCGTAGCGGATGAGTGTCCATGCATTCTTATCTTGACTGGTGGTTTCGAGTAAATCTCCCTGCTCATTCAGAAAGCGGAGGTTTTCTTCATTTCCGGCCAGAGCAGCATAGAAGATAGGGGTGAGGTTGGTGCCAGCGGGCTCACCCTGCAAACGCGTGCAGGGTGTGTTTACCTTGGCTCCGTGGGCAATCATGAGTTTCAGGAACTCAACATTTCCGTACTGCGCGGCTAGGTGTAACGGCCCTTCTTCCTTGGCGTCCCGGTTCATCTTGACCCCTGCCTGGACGATGATGGCTGCCGTGTTCCAGTCTTTGGCCTTGATGCGTTTGATGAGTTCGGGATAGAACCCCTTTTTGGTGATTCCCATGCCCTTGAGATGCTCGCGCGCTTCTTTTTTGCTGGAAAATAGGCGGTAAGTGGGAGCCTCCTCCGCCTCTTCTGCAAAATCGGTATGTTCTCCCGTTTTCTGCAAACCTGCCCCCAGCCGCTTCATTCGGGGAATTTCGCTATCTCCTTGTGCACTGGCGGGAATGAAGACCCACCATGCAAGCAGGGCAAGGCTGAGGCTCGATAATGCGGTTGACATAAGACAACACTTATTGTTCCGGTTATTTGTGTTTTGCCTCACTCCAGATGTCTGCTGCGGTGATTCCCTTTTTGTTCTTGATATCCGTGTGAGCTCCTTTCGCTTTAAGGTAGGAAATGAGACTGGCATCATTCATCTGGGCTACGAAGTGCATGACTGTGTTCCCTGCCCAATTATCCTGGAGGTTGAGTTGGGCACCCTGTTCCGCGAGATAGCGGATAATGGGGGCATGTTTCCCGACTCCCGCCAACATGATGGGGGTGATATTGGCATTGGTTGTTGTGTTGATATCAATACCCTGGCTCACGATGTATTTCACGAGCTCCAGATGCCCGAAACGTGCTGCAGCATGCAGGTAAGATGTACCAAGAGCATACCGGTGCTGGATGTTTCCACCGTTTTCATGGAGGTATTGAAAACATTCCAGACTGCCGGCCATGGCAGCTTTCTGCATGAGGGTTTGCGGAAAATGGGGAGAAGAATCAGTTGCTTGAATATCCAGCCCTTTCTGGTGCAGGTATTCCAGGGTTGCCTTGTTGTTGTTCTGGACGGCAAAGAAGAGGGCGTTCATCCGGATTCCGGTGACTGGGCCGTTATTTTGCGTGACGCAGTGGTTGAGGTCTGCGCCGTGCTTCAGCATGATTTCCAGCAAGTCCGGGTCTGCGTGCTGTGCAGCCAGGTGCAGCGGGCTTTCCTGGTCTTCAGCTCGGTTGAGGGTGGCTCCTGCCAGTACAAGGGCAGTGGCTGTCTGGAAGTCTTTTTCTTTGATTCTGTCAATAAGCTCATTGTCATAGTGTTCCTCCTTCACCTTCTTGCTGCTGAGGTATTTAAGAGCCGCTTTCTTTGTTTTAACGCGTTTTTTCTTGATGGAGAGACGCTTGGCCTTTTTGGGCTTGGAATCAGCAGCCTTGGCAAATGCTGGAATATGAACCAGAGGAAAGAGAAGGAGGAAACTGAAGATGAGCTGGCGGGAAAGGAACATAGGCTTGCCGGGTGAGTAAGAGCGATGGTGCTCCAGGAAATGACCCCTCCAGCCTAGCAGAAAAGTCAGGCTATGACAAGTTGGAAAAGAGACTGAATGTGTGTTGTGATGAGGAATGGATTGCCTCAGAGGCAGACTTTTCCCCCTCATCTGGAATGCAGGGATTCAATCTTCGGCATTATTGCTGCCCCAACACGCAGTTTTGACTTGAATCTGCGGTGCTTTGGTATAGAATGAGCGTGTTATGCTAGATATCCGTGTTGTCAGGGAGAATCCCGAATATGTGAAAGAACGAGTGCGTCTGCGTGGTGGTGACCACTGGATGCTTGTGGATAAGGTGCTTGAGTGTGATGTGAAGCGCCGCAGTGCAGAAACGGAAAAGCAGGCTCTTTCTCAGGAACGTAATAGTTCTTCCAAGCTGATTGGACAGATGATGAAGGAAGGCCGCCGGGAGGAAGCCGAGCAGCTCAAGAAGCGCATGAGTGAGGTGGGTGACCGCATCAAGGAACTGGACGCCGTGGCTTCTGCCGCCGCTGAGGAGCAGGAGGCCCTGCTGCTTTCCATTCCCAATATGCCACACGATGCTGCTCCTGTGGGCGAGGATGAATCTGCCAATCCAGAGCTGCGCGTGTGGGGGGCTAAGCCTGAAATTGCTGAGCCGAAGGATCATGTGGAACTGGGTACCAGCCTGGGATTGCTGAATTTTGAGGACTCTGCCCGCATTTCTGGCTCCGGGTTCATCGTGTACCGCGGCCAGGGCGCCCGTTTGGAACGCGCTCTTATCAATTTCCTGCTGGATACGCAGACCCAGGAAAACGGGTATCAGGAGGTAGGTGTACCCTTCATCGTGAAGCGCGAGTGCATGTACGGCACCGGTCAGCTGCCCAAGTTTGAAGAGGATATGTACGGTTTGGAAGAGAACAGCATGTTCCTGGTACCCACGGCTGAGGTACCGGTGACCAACCTTTGCCGAGATCAGATTTTCAAGGATGCTGACCTGCCCATCAAGATGACGGCTTATACCCCTTGCTTCCGCCGCGAAGCCGGTTCCGCCGGCCGTGAGAATAAGGGCATGATTCGTGTGCATCAGTTCGATAAGGTGGAACTGGTGGAAATCTGCCGTCCGGAGGAAGGTTTTGCAGAGCTGGAGAAACTCACCAGCCATGCTGAGAGCATCTTGCAGAAGTTGGGACTTCACTACCGCGTGATTGAACTTTGCACGGGGGATGTGGGTTTCTCCTCCGCCAAGACTTATGACATTGAGGTGTGGGCTCCAGGCCAGGGCAAGTATCTGGAGGTTTCCAGCTGCTCCTGCTTTACGGATTACCAGGCTCGCCGCATGAAGCTGCGGTATAAGGACGCTGAGGGCAAAATCCGCACTCCGTACACGCTGAACGGTTCCGGTACTGCTTTGCCGCGCCTCTTCGTGGCTCTGCTGGAGCAGTGCCAGCAGCCCGATGGTTCGGTCAGGATTCCTGCCGCGCTGGTTCCTTACTTCGGTGCTGAGAGTATTTCCCCGCAAGCCTGATTAACACCTCGTCGTATTTTCACCCCCTTCCACCTGAGATTGACTTATGCGTGAAATGATAGCAACCATGGGGCCTATGTTCTGGCTCATTCTTTTCTTTGCCACACTGGCGCTGGCTGTGCTGGCAGAGCGCTTGTTCTATTTCCACCGTATCAACATCAACTCTGGTGAGTTCCTGCGCGGACTTTCGGCGCTGCTTCGCTCTGGCCAGTATGATGAATGCCTTCATGAGGCCCGCCAGCTGCCGGGTCCCATGGCTCGCGTGGTGGAGGCCGTGCTGAGCCGTCCGCGTCTGCCGCGTCACGAGCTCCGCGAAATTGCCCTGGAAGCCAGTGATATTGAGGTGTACCGCATAGAACGCAACGTGCGGACCCTGCTGGTGTGTGCCACGGTTATGCCGCTGCTGGGAGTGCTGGGTACTTTGCTGGCACTGGTTGAATTTTATGAGCAACCTGGCGTGACCGATGGTTCGGCAGCCGCTCCCGTGGTGGCTGATACTTTGCAGCAGGCTTTGCTGCTTTCTTCAGCAGGTATCGCCCTGGCTATTCCGGCGTATTTGTTCTATATGTATCTGGCGTCCCGCTCGCGCAAGCTGATTAACCAGGTGGAGCGCGCTGGACTTGAGTGCGTACACATCATTGCAGATGCCCGAGCCGATGGCGCTGCTGCCGCGGAAGTGATTACTACACCTCAGCCTGAATCGGAAAAGGCTTGAGCTCTCCCTGTTACCGTTTATCCGTACATGCGCCGCGTTCGTTCCACTCTCAAAGAAGGAGGCTTCCCCATACTGGTGGTAGCTGGGGTGAACCTCTTCCTGGTTCTTTGTGTCTGTGTGTTGCTTTCCAATCACCTGGGGCCGCGCTTTGGCTTTACTGTCCAGCCTGAGGAGTCTCATTTCTCTATTGCTTCGTATGATCGCGACCGCACTCACATTGTTTCGGTTGCTCCGGGGGATATGCCTCGCATCTATGTGGGTTCTAAGCTCGTTCGCAAGGGATATGAGGGTTTTGAAAAACACCTTGCATCATGGAATGCTCCTAATCCTTCCCGCGTGAGTGTTATTCTGGTGATTGATAAGGCTGTATCATCCGGTGTGGTGAACAAACTCACCGATATGATTCTTTCCCACGGATTTACATGTAGCTATGCCGGGGTGCCGGCGTTGGAATGAATGAAGAGCAAGGAACATAGCCTGCTGTACCATACTATGCACAGCCGCCCAATGCCTGGGTGCCTGCCGCTTTTTTTCCTGTTTGCGCTGGCTGTGGTGGGGGCTGGTATCTGGTTTGCACCGGTAGAATCCCCAGAGCGCGTGCATCCTCAGGGACTTGGCAAGGTGTACCTCAAAAAGGGGCGCTTTGCTGATTTCATTATTCAGCGCCAGAGTCCGCTGCCTTTGCACCTGCCTTTGCATGCAGACCCGGAGTTTCATGAGGATATTGATGCTTCAGCCATGCCCCTGCTGCGTCCAGTGAAGGTGCTGCCTCCTCCTCCGGTTGATATATTTGATATAGCGGCAGATTCGGCCGTGCTCAGTGCAGAAACGCTCCTGGCTCTGCCTGGGGATGTGGCGGAGGCGCCAGCACCGGTGATTGAGCCTTCGCCCTTACCGCAGAATCAGATTGAGGGAGTATCGCCGGTTTTTCACCCCAGCGTAAGTGCAGAAAATGCTGAGGATGGAGAGGAGGGCTCATGATGACCATACTTGCCATGTTGCCTTCGGAATTTATGGCCAGTGTTGTTTATGTTGGCCTGTTGCTGGTCATTGCTATTTTTGTGCCGGTAAAGCTGGTGGCTAAGTACCGCCGAATCCGTCGCTCCCGCTTCAGGCTCACCTGCCGTATTTGCGGATTCCGCTTTTTGCGGAGGGATGCGGAGGGACATTGCCCCCACTGCAATTCCCGTAATTGACAACTTTTGGCTTGCGCGGGTCAGCTCAGGCTGCGCTCCACCATGGCGTATGCGCTGTGGTTGTGTATGGATTCAAAATTTTCGGCCTCCACGCGATACCAGCTGAAGGCGTTGTAGCGCTCGGTGGCTACTGCAACATTGCGTACCAGGTCTTCCACAAAGACCGGGTTTTTATACGCTTTGTCCGTGACGTATTTTTCATCCGGACGTTTCAGAATGCTATACAGCTGGCAGCTGGCACATCCTTCTATCAAATCAATGAGATCCTCAATCCACACGGCTTGACCAGAGAAACGCACGGAGTAGGTGACGATACCTCTCTGGTTGTGCGCTCCGTGTTCGCTCATGGCTTTGGAACAGGGACACAGGGTCGTAACGGGAACCTTGATGGTCAGGGTGAATTGGCTGGATTCGCCGGCCTCTGCATCAATGACGAAGCGGACATCATAATCCATCATGCCTTCCATGCCGGTAACCGGGGCTTTCTTGAGCCGGAAAAAAGGAAACTCAATCTCAACCCTTGCTCTCTGGGCATGTAGTTTGCTTAGCAACCTGTTTGGGAGACGCACGGCCGTGCGTACGTCTAAGTAGCGCTTGTGCTCGTGCAGCGCTTCCACAAAACGGCTCATGTGCGTACCCTTGTACTTTTCAGGCAAATCCACCATGAGAGCCACAGTTGCCACGGTGGACTGGGTGCGCTGCTCCTTGTCACTTACCACGATGGGAAATCGAACACCGCGAACTCCCACCCGGTCAATGGAAATCTGACGAGTGTCCAGTTCATTCTGCGTGTCCTTGAGTTCTTGCATAGACGAGGTGCGGAGCAGGGGATTTTTGGGAAATACCGAGGGGGCTTGTAGGCCGAAGCTCACAAGCCCCCTTTGGAATCAACGACAATCTGCCGTCGAGAACTCCTCCTTCATTAGGGGAGCAGGTTCACGGCGCGAGCGCGGCGGATTTCGCGCGTAATCTTGCGGTGCATCTTAGCAGACACGCCAGTCACGCGACGGGGAAGAATCTTGCCGGTCTCGGAAGTGAACTTGGAAAGGAATTCCGGGTTGCACATGTCCACGGCGCCAGCAGGAATATCGATGCGGCGGCGGGGCATGCTCTTATTGCAGGTGCGGAAACGGATACGGCGTTCGACGCTCTTGAATTCGGTCATCATAATCGTTTAGAAGTGCTTAGGAGGTTTAGCGCATCTCGCGGTGCAGAGTGCGACGCTTCAGGTAGGGGTTGAACTTAACCTTCTCCAGACGGCCGGGCGTACGCTGGCTCTTCTTGTTGCGGGTGGTCACGTAACGGGAAGGGGTCTTACCCTCGGCCTTGGCCTCCGTGCATTCCAGAATGATAATATCTCTAGGCATAATTGCGAATTGTTGACTTGCGGGCGCACATTATACGCTATTCTTCGCTATCGTCAAGAGAAATCGCATTTTCCATGTCATTTTGTAGGTC
>JAZSQS010000001.1:0-22291 GCA_045538105.1 Akkermansia sp. | reverse complement strand
GCATGTCTTATCCACGCCGCCAGCGTTCGTTCTGAGCCAGAATCAAACTCTCCATAATATAATTTAAGAAATTGCTGGACCATCAGAATTGGCTTTTTTATTTAGCTCATTCCAATTCTGACAGTGCCGTGTTACCCCGCTCCGAAACTCCGTAGAGCTTCATCCCGGCGCAGGCCACGGCACGCGTCACGACCTTTTCCTTCCCTCTCTTTATCCTCTCCGGTACCCCGCCTGGCAGGTTGTTAGCCAGTGAGCCGCTTTTCAGCAGCCCGCGGTACCACGGAAAGTCATACTTGGAAAATTGCCTCGCCCGGTGGGAAGAAGCGGTGAACCGCCCTCTCCTTTCGGGCAACCCCGTAGCGGGGTGCGGGGCAGAGCTTATCACAAACACGATTTCACGTCAAGCGCATTTTTGAGTTTTTTGCAAAAAAAATTAATTTAGCATCAAAATCGCATAGCTATCAATCAGATATAAAATTTGTACTTTTTTCACTTTTTTTCACATTATCTAAGCAACCAGACGAAAACCCCGCGATTTTCTATCAATCAAAGTTAAAATTTTGACTAAGTGCAACCAAAAGCAACGGAGCGCAGGTAATCCTGCGCTCCGGCATTGAATCAAATACTAGCAAAAGAGACGAGCTCCGCGCGGTATCAGGCTTGATAGCTATTAACGAGGGCACGCGTACGCTCATGAACCTTTGCCACACGAGCCTTGAGTTCAGCAGTGTATACCTCACGTTCAGGAAGCGGACGACGAGCCACACCAGAGAGAACAGCAGCCTCAGCAATAGCGGGGCAGAGGTACTCAATCATGCGGGAATCAAAAGGCTTCGGAATCACATAATCGCGACCAAACTTCAACGGCACACCGCCATTAGCCTCCACAACCTCAGCAGGAACAGGCTGACGAGCCAAGTCTGCAAGAGCACGGGCAGCCGCAATCTTCATAGCCTCGCTGATGCTGGTTGCTTCCATATCAAGAGCCGCTCGGAACATGTAGGGGAAGCAGCTCACGTTATTCACCTGGTTGGGCCAATCGCTACGACCAGAGCCCATGATGCAGTCGGGGCGCGCAGCTTTGGCCTCATCATAAGTAATCTCCGGATCCGGATTGGCGCATGCAAAGATAATGGGATTAGGAGCCATACTCTTCACCATTTCAGGCTTGAGAAGGCCCTTCTTGGAAAGGCCAAGGAAGATATCAGCCCCTTGGAGAGCAACTTCGAGCGTACAGTCCTCACTCTGGGCAAACATGGCCTTGGTGGGATGTAAATCCAGACGTCCTGTGTGGATAAGCCCCTTTGAATCGAACATGAAGATATTTTCACGACGAATACCAAGAGCCATGTAGAACTTGGCACAGGCAATACCAGCAGCGCCAGCACCACAAACTACGCAACGCATATCCTGAAGGAGGCGTCCGGTCAGGTGAGCGGCATTCAGCAAGGCAGCACCAGAAATCACAGCTGTACCGTGTTGATCATCGTGGAACACGGGGATATTCATTTCCTCACGCAAGCGCTGCTCTACCACAAAGCACTCCGGAGCCTTGATATCCTCCAGGTTGATGGCTCCGAAGGTGGGTTCCATGGTCTTGATGACCTCAATGAGCGTCTCAGGCTTCTTGATATCAAGCTCGATATCAAATACGTCAACATCGGCGTATATCTTAAAGAGAAGACCTTTACCCTCCATCACCGGCTTGGAAGCATGGGCTCCTATATTGCCCAGACCAAGTACGGCGGTACCATTACTGATAACCCCTACAAGGTTACCGCGGTTTGTGTAACGACCAGTCACCGAAGTATCATTTGCAATCTCCATGCAAGGCACAGCCACGCCGGGAGAATACGCAAGCGTCAGGTCATCAATAGAAAAGCAAGATTTACACGGCAGCACTTCCAGCTTGCCGGGACGTGGCTGCTCGTGATATTGCAGAGCTCTTTCAGCTAAGTTATTACTCATACGCTCGTTTGTGAGTGAGCGGTTATTATAGTCATTATTGTTCAACTGGCAAGCGTATATTTTGATTTCAGCATATTTTTTAGGAATCCTTGTAAACAAGAAGCCCCGCCCTGAGGTTTCCTCCTCCAGGCGGGGCTTGAAATATTTGAAACAAGCGATTAGTACTTGGCTACAACCTTCATCATCTCATCCATCTGGGCCTCAATGGATTCCACCAGGGCCATCTGGGTGCGGGTGCGGTCAAGGTTATGCTCTGGGCGCTTAATCTTGAAATAGGTATCACCCTCGAGGTAGTCGGTCAGGAAGCGCATACCACACTCCATGGTGAGAAGCTTACCTGAGAACGGAAGCAGCTCCTTCTCAAGGGGAGTAAGGAAAGTGGCGGCTTCGCAGTAACCCTTGGCAAGAGCCTCGAAGTACTCCATACGCATGGTGACCAGGGAGAGATCCTTCTCATCCTCAGCGGCAGGGGAGGTAGAGGTACGAATCATATCACCGAAGTCATACAGGGCAGAACCCGGCATGGTGGTATCCAGGTCAATCACGCAGATACCTTCGCCGGTCACATCATCAAGCATCACATTGTTGAGCTTGGTATCATTATGGGTGACACGGAGAGGAAGCTCACCGCTGGCAAGATAGTTTACAACCTTGTGGCAATCAGCCTCACGGGAGAGGTACCAGTCAATTTCCTTCTGCACGTCCTTGGCTCGACCCAGGGGGTCAGCGGCGATTGCCTTCTGGAAGTTCTGGAAACGCTTGGTCGTGTTGTGGAAATCAGGAATCGTCTCAAAGAGCGGAGCGCCGGGAAGATTGGCACCCAGCTTCTGGAAGTTGCCAAAAGCGCGTGCAACCTCAACACACTGACCGGGGTTCTCAATCATATCATAGGTGCGGGCTCGCTCTATGAAAGGATACACACGCCATACATTGCCCTCCTCATCCTGGGCATAGGGTTTTCCATCCTTGGCGGGAATGATGGTGAGCGTACGGCGGTATGCCTCCTTGCATCCCTCCTCAAGGAGGACACGCAGAGCCTCATCCGTTACTCGCTTAACATTCTCCATCAGGCCAATAGGCTGACGGAACACATTGCTATTGACGCGCTGCAAGATGAAGCGGACGCGGATACCAGCCTGATCCATTTCGATACGGAACGTATCATTAATATGACCAGAGCCGTAGGAACCGCCGAAAACGTAGTCGGCACGAAGGTCAAACAGACCAGCAATTTTCTGAAGGTCGAACATATGCTTAACCGAGTTTAGCGGGGTACACACCTTCCTCCACCAATTTGGCGATGCTCTCCACCACAGCAGGTTTATCGCTGGGATAGGTCACACCGAGCCAGTTGGCAGTGGTCTTAATTACGCTGCAATCAGCCTTACCGTTGTGAATGAGCTCATCCACCACAGTGGGAATGTAGCACTCACTCTTCAGCTCACCGCCATGAGCAGCCATGAAACGGTTAAAATGCTCCTGAATCTGACCAATGAAGCTGGCGGGGAATACCCAGAAGTTCATGGAAACGAGCTCTTCCGGGTCCACAGGCTTACGCTCGCCGCTAAGACTATCACCGCGGCATACGCCGTCCTCTTCCGTCTTAATCTTGGTGTATTCCTCCACGCTGTCGAGATAACCGTTCTGAATACCACAAATACCGCGGTTCACATCACCATGATCACTGAGGGTATTCTTGAGGGGATAGCCAATCATACCGTAGTGTTCCTTACCATCAGCAGCAGGGGCAGCGGTAAGGAACTCCGCAGCCTTCTGGAAAGCATCAGCGCCGTAGAAGTCATCTGCATTCACCACACCGAAAGGTTCATTCACCACATTGCGGGCAGCCAGGAGAGCATGAGCCGTACCCCAAGGTTTCACACGCCCCTCAGGCACGCTGTATCCCTCAGGCAGGTCATCAAGAGCCTGGAAAGCGTAATCCACTTCAATCTTGCCGGCGAAACGAGCACCAACCTGGGTTTTGAACGCCTCTTCAAAATCCTTACGGATAATGAAGACAACCTTGCCGAAACCGGCGCGGATAGCGTCGTATACGGAGTAGTCAAGGATTACTTCACCGTTGGGGCCCATGGGGTCAAGCTGCTTGAGGCCACCGTAACGGCTGCCCATACCTGCTGCGAGAACAAGGAGTGTAGGTTTCATAATATAGATATTGGTAAAAGAAGTTTGAGTACAATAGTACAAGGGCATTCTAACTCTCCATATACGCTTTTGCAAGCATAAAAGAAGATACCTCCGGCGGATTTCTCCACCGGAGGCTCCCGATTATCTCCATTTCTGCACGCTGCGCTTACTCAGCGCAGAGAATCTTCACGAAGCCCTCCTCCTGCAGGCGTGTGGCACCACAGGCAAATTTGGCCCGAATCTGGAGAGTTTCATCCAGGTCATCGCGCACGGAAAGCTTCACCTTGAAATCATCCCAGATACCGAATTGAGCGCGGCTCTTCACCCAGGCAAGGCAGGAACGCACGCCCAGAGCATCCACAGGCAGCTGCTCCGTCCGGATAATGCGGAATCCGAGGAAGGTATCCAGGCGGCCTTCTGCCAGAGCTCGCACAGCATTATAATCGAAGCTAGAAACCTCCTGCTGCTGGAGCAGAGAATTAATCTGGCTGCTGGAGCAAGCGAGCACCAGTTCATCACCATAGGCGCGGCGTTCATCGCTCCAGGCTTCATTCTTCTGCAGAATGGTGAGTGCGTGGCGCAGCTTGCCCACGGTAAGGTTACTCTCCACCGCACTTCCGCTTTCCACAAAATCCTCTTCAATAATCTGGGAAGAAGGAAGGGAGACCGCTACTGTACCGTTTTCACCGGTATAATTATCACCCAGGAAGGCATCAATCATTACCTTATCCATACAACGCCCGGCTGCAGCACGAAGACTTTCAATCGTTTTGCTCACCGGCACATCGATATTAGCCAGTTTCTTCGCATCAAACTCATCAAAACCCACGGCTTTGGTAAAGATTTTGGGATGAATGACGCGTCGGGTGGTAGGAGCCTCAGAGAGGGAAGTGCTCTTCATACGTTCTGTTTTCTCGTCAAAAGCGAGCAGACCGTACTGGTCAAAAGCCGCCATCTTGCCCGTAAGGCCGGATTCCACGGTCACGTACTTATCAAGACGCGAGACCTCCTGCTGCAGGTAACTGCCCCACTTCTCGGAATACTTAATCTGATAGTTATTTTCAATATCTGCCATAATCGTATAATAAGGTTAGCTGGTTAGTATAGCAAATCGGCTGCGAAGGATTACCCAGGAAAGCGGGGTCGAGGCCGCGCGGCGCCCATTGGCTGCGGTTCCTTCATCAGGAATTCGTGCAGTCGGGAGCTCTTGCCGGTGCACATTACAGCACAGGAAACGAAATAAGTCATCCAAAAGGAAGGGGGCGGAACAGCGTTCCACACAAAAAGCGATACCGCCATGTTGGGGCGCTCAATCAAGCTTCAGTTCCAAGCCATCATAGGCAGGACTGATGAAATCGGGCAGGTACTGTGCCAGACCATGGAAATCAACCTCATGCCCCACATGCGTGATGTAGCCGCGTGCCGGGGTCAACTTCCGCATCGTTTCCACCGTATCCTCCACGCAGAAATGGGTGCGGTGCGGGCGGTAGCGCAAACCGTCCATAGCCAGAGCATCCAAACGCTCCAGCAAAGACGCAGACGCAGTCGGCAATGACTGGATATCAGGCACATAGCCAAAACTCTTTCCACCGCAACGGAACACGTAGCCATAAGTTTCCACCGTAGCGTGCGCCACCAGCACCGGAGTCACCTCAATATCCCCCACGGTGAACGGCAGCCCCCCGTGGTCATGCGCTGCGGGGCGTATATAGCCTTGGTATGTGTTTGCTTCATCGAACGCCCAGCCGAACATACGTTTCAGCATACGCAGACAGCCAGCCCCGGCATACAGAGGCAAGCGCTCGTTGCGGCGCCAGCAGAATGCCCGCATTTCGTCAAATCCGGCAGTATGGTCCAGATGCTCGTGGGTGTAGATAACCGCATCAATCGCCGTCAGGTTATGCAACAAGGCCTGGGCCCGCAGATCCGGACAAGAATCCACCAGCAAGGTAGTTGTTTCCGAACGCACAAGAACAGATGAACGCCAGCGCTTGTTACGCGGGTCATCAGAGCGGCAGACCTCACAGCTGCAGCCAATCACCGGAACACCCGTTGAGGTACCAGTGCCAAGGAAAAGTACGTTCAGCATTAGATTTTGGTTTGGATTTCCGCAGGCATTATGGCATAATCAGCCGCAGAACGCAAAGATAAATTATGCTCTCTCTGCTGAAGATTCGGAATCTGGCCTTGGTAGATGAACTCACCTGGGAGCCCGGTGTGGGATTCCTGGGTATCACCGGTGAAACAGGTGCAGGCAAATCCGTCATCATGGGCGGCATCTCCCTGATACTCGGAGAGCGTGCAGATAAAGCACTCATTCGCAGCGGGGAAACCCAATGCAGCATCGAAGCCATATTCCAGCTGGGGGATGCCACCGCCATGAACGAGCTGTTGGAGGAAAGCGGAGTACCACCCTGTGAGGACGGACTGCTCATCATCCGCCGCGTGGTCACAGTCTCCGGGAACCGCCAATTCATCAACAGCAGTCCCGTCACCCTGCAACTACTCAAGCGCATTGGTTCCGGCCTGGTCGATATGCACCATCCGGAGGAACACCGTTCCCTCACCTCGCAGGAACGCCAGCTCTGCCTGCTGGATGCCTTTGCTGAAAACACCCCTGCACTGGCCGCCTACCACGCCGCCTACCGCGCCTGGCTTGATGCCCGCCACAGCTACCGCACCCTTCTGGAAAGCGAAATGGCAAATGAACGCGAGCTGGATTTCCTGCACCACCAGGTAGAAGAAATTGAATCAGCAGCTTTCACAGCTGAAGAAGTTGAAGGGCTGGAAGCCCGCTGGCAGCGAGCGCGCAATGCAAACCGCCTGCGTGATACAGTATTGCCCATGCTCCACTTGGTCGATGGGGATGAAACTTCCCTGCTCTCCACCCTGCACCAGCTGGTGCGCGGCAGCCGCGAACTGGAAAGGTTGGATTCCTCCACCACCACATGGCTGGAAAGTCTGACCAGCATCATCGATTCTGCCGAAGACCTGGCTGACAAGCTCCAGAATTACGCCGAAACACTCGAATGCAATCCTGCCGAACTGGCAGAGCTGGAAAGCCGCATTGCCCTGCTCGACAATCTGAAGCGCAAATACGGCTCCGATTTCGAAACCATCGCTGAGCATCTGGAAAGCTGCCGCGCCAAGCTCGATGCAATCGGCAACCGCGACCAGAGGCTCGAAGAATTGCAGGTAGAGCAAGAGCGCTGCCGCGTAGCCGTACAAGAAGCCGGAGCCGCACTCTCTGCCACCCGCGCAGCTGCTGCTCCCAGACTGGAGGAAGATTTCCTCACCCATGCCCGCCACCTGGGTTTCCGCCAGTCCCTCTTTACCGCACAGCTCACCCCCCTGCCCGAACCTGGCCCACAGGGCATGGAAGAAGTGGAGTTTCTCTTTGGCCCCAACCCCGGCGAACCGCAGAAGGCCCTGCGTCTCATTGCCTCCAGCGGAGAGCTTGCCCGCGTCATGCTTGCGCTCAAGAGCGCCCTAGCCCGACAGGATGATACCCCGCTACTCATTTTCGATGAGATTGATGCCAACGTAGGTGGCGAAATCGCCCGCGCCGTGGGCATGAAGATGCGTGAACTAGGGCGTGAGCACCAAGTCATCGCCATCACCCACTTCCCGCAGGTGGCAGCCCTGGCTGACCACCACTACCTCATCTCCAAGGGGCAGACCGCCGAAGGCCGCACCGTTTCCCGTCTGGAAGAAGTCGGCGGTGATACCCGCATCAGCGAACTCGTCCGCATGCTCGGCACCTCCGGTCCCACCGCCGAGGCCCATGCCCGAGAACTGCTCATGACCTGATTTTCCCCACTCCCTGAGCCATACCCCTCTACCCCAACTCACCGACCTGCCGAGCGGCAGCCTCATCGGACCGCTCTTCATCCTGATTAGCTCAGCCGCGCCTATCCGCCAAGAAAAAAGAGGAAAACCTGCAGCTTCATCACGGAAAAATCCGCAGTATGGCTGCGGTAGAGCAGAACTGCAAGAAAAATAACAGGCTGCGGTTCGTGAAGGAACCGCAGCCCGGAAAAGACGGAGCCAGGTGAAGCCAATTACTTCTCCTCGATGGTCACATCATACTCGCGCCCCATGATGTTGAGCTTCATGTTGCGGCCGGAGATGGCAGCAGCCACGCCCACCGTGGAGAGGGAAGCGGGAGCGCCGAAGTTCTCCTGCTTGGGAGTAGTGGGCGGCTCAGGCTTCTTGCCTGCGTAGTAGTCTTCCAGCTGCTGCGGGAACATGCAGTAAATGACGCAGTTCTCATCGGTGACAGGCATACCCTTGGCGGCGAGCTTGTCGCGCAGATCCTGCATGCCGGGCTTGATAAGGTCAGCGGGGCGGCAGGTAATGGGTTCCTTGCCCATCTTCTTGGCGCACATAGCCTGCAGTTCGGGATCCACCGGAGCGGGAGTGCGGCCGTAGTAGCCCAGAGCCACGTCAGCACACTGCGGGGTAATGTTCTTCCAACGGCCGAACTTCACATTCATCATGGCCTGCACGCCCACAATCTGGGAAGTGGGGGTCACCAACGGAATCCAGCCGAGAGCCTTGCGAACCACAGGGATTTCAGCAAACACCTCCTCGAACTTGTCGGTCATGTTCATTTCCTTGAGCTGGCTGCGGAAGTTGGAAAGCATGCCGCCGGGAACCTGGTAGCGCAGCGTATCGCTGTTCACGATTTCGTTGGCATGGCTGGTGAAGCGGGAAAGGCTGTCGTACACAGGCTGGAGCATACCGGAAATCTTGGAAAGCTTCTTCTTGAAGTCATCCTCATCCTCCAGCTTGGGAGCGCGCTCATATCCATTCATGAGGGCAAGCATACGCATGCAGTCGGGCTGACCGGTACCATTAGCAAAGGGAGCAATGGAAACATCCACGGCATCGGCGCCAGCATTGATACCAGCCACATAGGTGGCAGCACCCAGACCAGCGGTCTCGTGAGTATGAATCCAGACCGGCAGGTTGGTAGCCTTCTTGATAGCCTCGGTCAGAGCAGCCGTTTCAGCCGGGGGAATCAGGCCTGCCATATCCTTGATGACGATGGCATCAGCCCCCATATCGGCAATTTCCTTGGCCAGATTGGCAAAGTATTCCAGATTGTGCACCGGGGAAGTGGTATAGCAGATAGTACCATGAGCCTGGGCACCAGCTTCCTTGGCAGCCTTGATGGAGGTACGCATGTTCTGCGGGTCATTCAGGCAGTCAAAGATACGGAAAATATTCATACCGTGCTTGGCACTGAGCTTCACGAAGGCCTCCACCACGTCATCAGCATAGTGGGTGTAGCCCACGAGGTTCTGACCACGCAGCAGCATCATGTGAGGAGTCTTGGGAGCCAGCTTCTTGAGGGTATCCAAACGTTCGAACGGATGTTCGCCGAGGAAGCGGAGGCCGGAGTCAATAGAAGCGCCACCCCAGGTTTCAAGAGCGGAGAAGCCCATGGTATCCAGGATTGGGGCGATTTCGAGCATCTGCTCGGTGGACATGCGGGTAGCGGCCAGGGACTGGTGGCCGTCGCGCAGTACGGTGCAGTTGAATGTAGCGGGTTTCATATCTGTAAAATTCTTGCTAGAAATACGTGATTCTATGCCCTAATCCTATCACAAAACCGGCATTCCCGTCAAGCAACTAATGTAGGATTGCCCCAAAAATCAGTTTCTGAAGGCGGCGAAGAACTTTTCAGCCTCGTTGCAGACGTTGACAGCCACGGTGTTTACATCCATACGCGAAGCTTCCAGCCAGAGGTGGGCAGCCTGCTTGTAAAACTCACGGCGTTCGGAATCGAGCCGTTCAAAGACAGCGCGGCGGTCGACATTCTGAAGCAACGGGCGGTTCGTACTCTTGGCCGTGCGGGTGAGCAAAGCGTTGATGGAAACATTCAACCAGACGGTAAAGCCCAGCATGCGGAGAAGCTCGCGGTTCTCCGGGCGCACCACAATGCCCCCACCGGTGGAAATAATGGAAGGACTGGGGGTTGGGTTATAGAGAAGGTATCGCAGCAGTGCCGTTTCCAATGCGCGGAAATGCGCCTCGCCCTGTTCTGCAAAAATTTCAGGAATCGGTTTTCCAATCTGTTCCTCAATAATGGCATCCGTATCCAGCAGCGGCATTCCAGTGCGTTTACTCAACGCCTTGCCCACCGTTGTCTTGCCACAGCCCATCAATCCGACCAGGATGATAGGGCGGCCTTTAGTATCGAGTGGATGAATCGGAGCGGGAACCATGCTGTTGGTATCGTCTTATTCCTCGCAAACGATAAGTTCACCGCAAAACACGATCAGAGCCTGACCAGTAATGGGCTTTTCCTGCCCCCGGGTTACCGTCACGCTATCATCCGCATTCACCACCCCCTTCATCTTACCCGCCTTCGTTTCAAAGCGCACCCCTGCCGGCTTGCCGTCCAGCAGGAAATCCACGAAGGCAGCACTGCAGAGGAGTGCATCATCGCACGCATCAGTCTCTGTGCCATCCGCATTGTAGTAGTGCATGCACACAGAGTTTTTACTCTGAGCAGGGCCAACCACAATAAGGCCGTCAGCCCCCACCCCGAAGCGGCGGTTGCAGATATCCGCAATATTCCCGTGCGACAACACACTGCTGAGCTCAGATTCACGGTTATCCACCATCACGAAATCGTGATGCGAACCGGTCATCTTGTAGAATTGAAGCATCATAGCGAAGGGATTCTACCAAAGTTCCCGTCCTAGGGAAAGACTAAACAGTGCTATGTTCAAAATTCCGACCTGATTCATCAGAAGGCCACCTTGAGGCCTATTTGAGCATCCACCGTATAGGAATCACCACGCAAGACCGCCTCTGCTGAACCAAACGTGGCAACATTGGTAGACACAGGAACGTTCACTGAAGCCCCCACGCTGTAGCCCCAGCGGTTGCGTTCTGCGGCACTCTGCTTAAAGCTGTATCCGGGCGCACCGGAGAAACGCATTGTTGAAGAATCATCAACATCGCCAAGACTTGCTACCACACCCGTCTGCACCGAGAACGTACCAGGAGCAGCGGCATTCACGGCAGGAAGTAAACGATTGTAACGCAGGCCCAGTGTCACATCAGTTGCCCAGGCATCCTGACTGTCCACGCTCAGGGAGGCATTTCCTGCTCCTGTTTCAGTAAAGCTGTCCACTTTGTTAAAGCTACTCTCCAGTGCACCGAACACCTGCACATCCTGGTGCTCACCCTGCCACACAGAATAAGCCACTTCCTGCAAGAAATTCACAGAGAAGCCATCTGCCTCAGCCTCGGTCTGCATACCCGAAACAGTGCGGCCAAGGTCATGTTGATGCATACCTACGCCCAGTGCGGTAGTGCTGCTCCAGCGTCCACTCCGGTATACCCCGTAGAGGTCGAAATGAGTATTATCCTCGTGACGGCGCTTACCATAGCTGGGAACAAGGCGCGTACGGCTCTGAGAAATACCCATACCCATGGTAAAATCATTCGTCACCAGGTATTCCAGCGTCAACTGAGCACCCGTCTCGGAGCGGTCATAGCCATCTCCGCTGCTGTCGGCATCCAACTCGCCCTCCTCATGGAACACTGCTACCCCCGCACGAATACGCCTGGAATCAATCAGCGGACTCGGAGCCATCATCACGCTGGCCTCTTTATTCGAGGGGTAGCAATAGCCCACGTTCACATATTCACCGAGAGGTGTTCCGCATCCTGCTGCCCCGCGCAAACGGCGCATGTGTCCCATATTACCCTCCATCTGACTGCTCATCATGGTAGCGTACTCGTGACCTCCCAACGAATCCAGCGCCTGCTTCACGGCAGCCTCATCGCGGGACTCGGAAACCATCTGTCCCAGTGCGCCCAGAACGCCACCGGAATTAGGTTTACTCGTGATGTCCTTGAGTGCATCATACACAGCTTTCTGATTTTGATTCAGCTTTGAGCGGAGATTATTCTGCACCGGCACCAGGACAAGTGTACCAGTGGCGGAATCCAGCTTCACCTCCCAGTTTCCCTCAATCCCACTCAAGACCAGGCTGTCACCCACATAGCCGTTACTATCGGAGAAATCCACCAGCACCTCACCAGCACCGGCATCTGTCCATCCGGAGAGGTCGATGGTGGTCTGCGTGCCAGTCTCGAACACAAGATTTCCCTGCACTGTCAGCATGGAACTCAGCTCAAGAGTGCCTCCTCCCAGCGTCAGCGACCCCGTCACCGTTGCATCACCTTCCAAGGTACCACCCTGGAGATGAATATCAGTGCTGTTTGTTCCTTGTAAGGCAGCTACACGCACAATATCACTCACAGCGGCACGGTGACCGGAACCTGACAGGTAATTTCCATAACGAACAGTCATACCGTAACGGGCAACACCGTCGCTACCCAGCACATGGTCCTTGCCGTCCCGGCGAACTATGGCATTTTCGGCATGAAGAACGCCTTGGTTTTCGACCACCCAAACCTTGCTGCCGGCATCGCACACAAAGCCATGCTTGCCATGGTTGCCGTCTACATCAATTCGGGTCGAGTCAACATTCTCCACAAGCGTCATATTATCTGCATTCAACACACCGGAGATAGTCAGTTCACCAGCATTGAAAATCATACTTGCCAATGAGTATGCCTTGCCTGTTGCAATGGAAAGGGTCGATTCCCCGCTATTCACAAGTCGGTTATCGACACCATCCACGCAGATTTCCAACTCGCCGCCCATCATGTTCACGCCACTGGCACCCAAAGCTTCGGCATGCAGCACCCTCAGTTTACCACCTTTCACCGTAGTTCCCCCGGTGTAGGTATTGGCAGAGTTCAGCGACAATTCACCAAGTCCCTCCTTGACCAGGGAACCATCTCCACCAAGACTGCCACTACCCGCAAGGGTGAGGTTATCACGAACAGACACCACCACTTCCCCAATTTGCAGATTTTCGGCAATATCAATGCTTCCACCGCGGGTAATCAGCACATCCTTATCAGCACTGAACACCGCCGCAGTACCATCCAGCTGTTTCCAGTTCTGAGAGGTGCTATTCCAGGCAGCATCCCCGCTCGCATCAGTCCACACCAACGCACCCTCCGGGCAGCTGGAAATCGTGAAACTCAAGGTCAGCGTATGATTTGCACCCTGAGCCCAACTCGAACTGTGCACCAACGCACCCACGGAGCTCAAATCCTCCAGTGTATCATCCGGATTGGCCAGCTTGAACTGAGTTCCAGCCTGCAGCGCCGCCAGCAAGGCACTGTCTGCATCTTCACTCAGCTGAATCAGGGTCAGAGTCTGTTCGCCTGCCAGGGTCACGCCATTCAGGAAATCCAGAGAGCAGCCCACCTGGACAACTGTACCATTTGCCACGGTCAAACCTCCGGCCTCGGTAACAGTCAGCAGAGAGTGCGTACCACTCCCCCAGCCATTCTGTGTCGCAGTAGCAGGAGTATCACCATCCAGGCAGAAGATAAGCTCAGAACCACTCGCCATATTCAGCGATTCATACACAGGGGCACCCGGACTATTACCCACCATCAGGCGGCCGTGTTCCTCTACCCTGGTCTTACCAAACACTCCACTTCCTGACAGGGTGGCATCGTACTCCACGGTAATTTGCTTCACACCAGCCAGATTGCCGTCATTCATCAATCTACTGTCTTCGCCCACCAGAACCAACGGAGCTTCGATTTTGGTTGCCTGTGAAAAATATGGGGTCTCCCCAGCCAGAGTCATCAGTGTGGATTTGTCAGAAACAACTGTTGCACCCGATTTTTCGCATATTGTAATATCAGCGCTACTCGTCCCTCCCTTGGGGCCTGAACTACCGACAGTCAACAGCTGAGCCTTGCTCTGATTCTGGGTAATATTCAATGAGCTGCCCCCTAAGAACAGGTTTCCACCGGCAATATCGGAAGCGTTACCAACAATATTTATCCCACGAATCAGGAAATCAAAGGTATAATTATCCATTGACCCCAGTTCCTTGTTTGCTGCACCCAAATACGACCAGAACTGCTTATTCAACTCACTCTCAGCACTTGTGCCGTAGATATCAGACAGCTTGATTGTCTGATTATCACGCCAACCGAAATTGAGAATATAGCCCAGCATTCCAGAACCGCTTAATTGGCTATCCACCAGCTGGATATTGGCCTGTTCAACCCCATATCCTTGTCCTTTAATCGTGATGGAGCCGGAATCAGCCTTCCGCAACTCCAGAGCCCCACACCACAGTTCACCCCCCGCCAGGTCGACTACGCAATCGGACAAGGCTGCGCTCTGTGTGGCATAGTTATTAACAGTTACTGAACCAGAAATAGACAGATTGGAATTCTTAATAGCGACAGTTTCATCAAGTTCCAGAGAACCACTTACGGTCATTGAGCTCGACTTCAGCTCCCCTGAACCAGTAAAGAGGTACCCCGTTCCTGATACCAGCACATTCGCAGTTTCCAGGCTCGATTCTATAGTCACAGCCTTATTCGTTACTTTTGAGCCATTAACGGCATCTGCAAAGACAAAGGAATACGGAGAATCATCCTTGGTAAAGTATGCATGGGCGTAGATTGTTTTACCAGCACCACTGCAGGCCTTCTTCCAGCCATCCTCCGGTGATGCCAGGTGGTACTCATCCCCATTCTTCTTGCTGGAATACTTCCACTCACCACCAGTAGCGGCACCCGTCCAATGTAGTGTTTTATCGGTGTTGTAATCTGCCAACATGTCTTCTAGACCTGCGGGAGTGTCGAGGAAGTAAAGTTCCTCAACCTCCCATTTCGTTGGAATCTCACATCCCAGCAGCGACTGAGGCATAAGGTATGCAGAATTAGCACGGAAATCATCATTTGAAACTATCAAAAACTCCCCATTTACCCATTTCGCAATCCAGCTTTCTAAGCGTTCCCTGCCACCATCACTATCTGTCACACGGAAAACAATTTCATCACCAATACATTCAGCCTCCCACAAGGTCATTACATGACCTTCTTCTTCCAGTGATGAATAGTTCATCGAACTAACCGTTATTGCTAGGGGTGAATATGACTGCTTTTCCCACTTTTGCAATATAGAGTATAGATCCTCGACTTTCTTTCCGTGAAGTTCCTCCATTTGAATATGAGCTCCTGTAAAGCCTAGGGAGGCCCACCCTGTGCTAATAGTCTTGGAGAAAACGCCTATTACAGGTTGCTCCAACATCCATAATTTCAATACATTATCCACATAATTACCATCCTTAATAATATCTACGTTTTGCATCATATACAAATGCACGCCACGATACTGTCGATTATCTTGTCTTGCCGTCACTAAATTGTCCCCCTGATACAAAGGCGCATACCTGTCCTGCCAATATTGAATCATGCTCGCCCCCGTTGCTACCCAGCACCAATATTCTTCCTCAGCATTCCGTATATTTTCTGGTATGTTTATATTTGAATTTCCAAACACCACCGATTTATTGACATCGTACCAATCCATGTAAGTACCTCGCCAGGTAAGATCAGTTCCAAGCCCCTTCGTTGTATAACTCCAACTAGATTTCTTCTCCCCCTCTGTATAATACAACGTGTTACCCATCCACTGCATATTAGCGAACTCTAAACCAGTACATGGTAATACGGAGTTAATGTCATCCATTTCCTTACCATCCTTATACCATAGACCAGCCTGATATGTATAGTAGTCACCCGCATACACGAACCCGTCATTAACCGAAATCAACGCCTGTCTTACGCAGACCTCCTTATCCCAAATAGCAGAAGAATCCACCCCCACCGACGAGTCATTAAAACGAACACTATCTGCCACTATCACAGGTACACTGGAACCTACGGGGGACTCCAGAATGAAAAAAGCCGCACCATTGGTAGAAAAATCCAAATCCTTACCTACGGTCAGCATAGTGACGTTGTCAGTCTCAAATTCTAACTGTGCTTCACCTCCTAAAACGCAACTGCCCCCCACGGTCAGCGTGGCTCCGTCCTTCCACACCATCTGACCTCCCGCTATGCTGGTAAATCCTGAAATCTCCCCCTTGCTCTTATTGCCAGAAAGAACGATCGCTCCGTTGGCATTCATGTTGAATGTTGCAGTGTTCGCCTTCCAGCCATCATATATTTCCACGTAGCTATCTTCGCTCTTGCTTGTTCCGAGAACTAAGTTATTCGCTAACAGAGAGCACCCATTATCTCGCAGGACAACTTTCTCATTACCACTGATAGTAAGTTTATTGGTCACATGCAAGGCAGCACTATCCCCGTCCTGACTGTTGCCATCTATCAAAACAAAGCCATTATCCGAGAACGTAGCGTTTGCGGCATACAAGGCACCGCCTCTTGACTTTGCTTCATTGGAAACAAAACGGACATCCCCACTACCAGAAAAAGAAGCCGTACCTGTTGTACGGATGGCACCGCCATCTTTGCCTGCCTTATTATAAGTGAAAACAACGGATTCCGAGCATTTGGAGATGGTCGCTGTTCCGTAAATGGCACCACCATAATCATCTGCCGAGTTGCTGCCAAAATACAGATTTTTGACATCAGAAATACTGACAGAACCAGATACGGCGCCACCGCTTTTACCCGCTTTGTTGCTGGTAAAACTAATGTCATCAGAATTTCTGACAGAGAGGCTACCATACACAGCGCCACCATATTTACCCGCTCTATTGCTGGCAACACTCACATCTCGCGTACCAGTGATAGTAAAACTACCATCTATAGCACCGCCTTCACCGGCCGCCCTGTTGTTCTTAAGGGATACCTTACCGGAGTTAGAAATCGTTGTGTTACCATAAATGGCGCCACCATACCCATCCTTTTTCTCTCCATACACCGCATCTCCGTATCGTCCCACCTTATTGCGAGAGATATTGATGTTATCAATGTTCGACAAGGTCACAGAATTCTGTGTAATATACGTAATGAGGTATCCATTAATATATTCAGAATTGCCCGTAGGCTGCGTTGCACACATGGCTCCGCCCATTTGCGAGACTTCATTGTTAATCAAACGCAAAGAGCCATAGCCCGAAAGTGTAATTGCTCCATATTGCTTGTCAATGGCGCCACCTCTTGAGCCAAGTACACTTGAAACACCCTCGCCTCCACTTACGACATAATCAACATTGGCAGCCGTGGCATAGGAAGAAAGGCCCACAATACAGGAGAGAAGAGCTTGACGCAACAAGGCAGGAAGATGCAGTTTCATGGCGAGCAGAGTTTTTAGATTCAACATCCAGAACACCTCCACGGTAATGCATCGGTAGCACCATGTCAAGTTTGAAAATAGTTTTTACAACACAATAAAAACCCAGTATTATAATAGAGAATAATCAGCAGATTCCCTTCACGAAACACCTATTAGTCCGACATCATTTTTCATTTAAAATTCAATCATTTGCCACGAAGTAACAAAATAAAGAAGCAGCAAGTAGAAAAAGGTCCATTACTGACAAAAAAATCACTGACTCAACCAGCAACCCGGCGCTGATAGGCAAAGCACCCGTAGAGAAAGAAGAGCACAGCCCCCGCGAGGTTGACCAGGGCAGCAATCCAGAAAGCCAGGTCAAAACCGAAAGACTCAGCCAACACGCCGCCCAGCAGGGTACCAATACCAGCACCAATATCCCAGGAGACAAAAAGGGTAGAATTGGCAGTTCCGCGTTCATCCTTACTGCACATATTGATGAACATGTTCTGAACCGCCGGGAAGAAATGGCCGTTACCCAAACCGCAGATAAGGGCAGACACATACAAGGCCCACTCATCATGCACCCCGGCAAAAAGGCTGTAGCCGACAATGCTGAAACAAACGCCCACCACAGCATTCTGCACAATCTTCCCCTGCCGCAGAGTACGCCCCCCTGCCAGACGGGAAAGGATGAGCCCCGTGGAGAACAGCAGGAAGAAAAAGCCCGTACCATGGGTGATTCCCAGTTCCTCAATGCTGTACAGCGCCACATAGGTGGAAACCGTACCATACGCAAAGGCAAAGCAAACCGTGGAAAGCCCCTGGCTCCACCCCCGCCAGAGGATGAGTTTGCGAAAGCTGAACGCCTTGCGCGGCAGGGGGCGGGGCCGCCGGGGCAAACGAGTGGAGCGGGTCACCAGCACCCCGATGACAGCCAGCACCAACCCTACCCACATGAGGAGCCGGAAATCGGCCCAGGCACCGTAAATGGCAAGCCCGGCACTGGGTGCCAATGCCGTAGCCACATTGTTACTGAGCCCATAATAGCCAATTCCCTCAGCACGGCGGCTGAAGGGCAGAGAATCAACCGCCACGGTGCTGTTGGCCACCGTGGTGGCGCCAAAGGGAATACCATGCAAGGTACGCACCACAGCAAAAGCCAGCAAGCTGCCCACCAGCAGGTAGGTGCCGGTACACAGGGCAAAGAGCACATAGCTGGAAACCAGCACCAGCATGCGCGGAAAACTATCCACCAGCCACCCACTCACGAAGCGGGCGAGCACCGCCGTGATACTGTAGCCCGCGAGCACCCAGCCAATCGTATCCTTATCTGCCCCGAACTCACTGCTCAGGTACACCGGAAACAGTGGGGTCATAATCATGAACGAGAAAAACAGCAGGAAATTGGCCACCCAGGCGCGCGTGTAATTCGCCGTCCAAAGCCGCGAGAGCGGCTGCTCTGGCACAGGATTGCTCATGGCTGGCAACCTTTATACCCCTGCTAAATTTGTTAGTCAACCCCAAAAGCAACAACGGCGTGGGCTTTCCCCACGCCGTGCATAACATAAAACTCCCACTGGCATCAATGCGGTTCCACCAAGGTGGGGTCTGCCATCAGAATCACCTCTGCCCTGGAAACCCGGCCTGCCGGTGTAAAATCAAACCGGAGGGCGTGCGTGTGCGAAGCCGTGTTTTTGGGGTGGTCAAAGTAGAAATAAACGAATGACTCCGTACCCCCTGCACCATTCAGGTTGAGGTGCATCGTGCCGAAATCTCGTTCCACCTCAGCCTTGGTAGCCACCTGGAGCTGGGCATCATGAGCCGCAGCAACGGCCGCGTACCAGCGGCGGTCATCCCGGCCGTTGATGCAGTATCCAATGCGTCCCTCACCGCAGTCATCATTGAAATAGGGTTTGGAGACCGGGCGTATCAACGAACACGCCGACAGCGCAAGCGGGAAAATGAGGCAGAGAACTTTCTTCATGATTCCTGATTGATAGATTGTATTTTTTTAGAAGCGAGGTGGCGCCATTTCAGAGCCGCTGCGGCATCCTGCGGCACGCCAAGACCTTTTTCATAACAGGCGGCCAGGGCAAGCTGAGCCTCAGCCCTGCCCTGCTTGGCCGATAAGCTGTAATAGTGGGCAGCCAATTCCCAATCCTGCGGCACGCCATTGCCCTTGGCATAGCAATGCCCCAAGGCACACTGCGCGGCGCTATCCCCCTGCTCCTCAGCCCAGCGGTACCAGCACAAGGCCGCCTCCATATCCTGCGGCACGCCTTCACCGAACTCATAAGCACGGCCTACGTAGTACTCAGAAAGGGCATCTCCCTGTTTGGCTGCCTTCAGGAAATATTCATAGGAGGCTGCGGCATCTGCCTTGACTCCCACGCCGTACAAATAACACCACCCCAAGTTGAAACAAGCATCCAGAAAATCCTGATCAGCAGCCCGCCGGTACCAATACGCAGCCTGGGCTGCATCCTTTTCAACCCCGTTTCCGGTAGCATAGCACACGCCCAGCGCGCATTGGGCAGCAGCGTGCTCCAGCTCTGCTGCAATCCGGAACCAGCCAGCGGCATCAGCCTGGTGAGCAGGGTCATCCTTATACTGGAATCCGGCATGATACGCCGCAAGGGCATAATAGGCAGGAGCCAGCGAATACCCCTTCTCGTAGGCCATGCCATACCAATATGCCGAGCGCTCCCAATCCTGCTCCACATGGCAGCCCTGCTCGTACGCCACCCCCAGCATAAAGCAAGCGTTGGCGTGAGTCTGAGCCTTGCGGGTCAATTCCTCCATGCCTTCCGGAGCCATATGATGCAGCAATTCCAAGGCAAAATGATAGCTCAATTCGACATCTGCCAGGAAGTTGAGTGCCTCCGGGCGGTTCCGGGACATAGAAATGAGATAGATGAGAGCCTCCTCATTCCCGGCTGCCAGATGCGCCAGGGCGTGAAGAGCAGCAGAATCCTGCACCAGTAAGTTCTGCAAGTGATTAGCTGCATGCTGGTACCGCGTTGAACGGTGCACCAGCTCCAGCAAGGCGTCGTGATCAGCACCACTGGCGGCACGCTTTACCAGCACCTGGGAAGAAGGAGACTGATTCAGCCAGCCTGCCAGGATTCCCAGCGGCACAAAAACCACCAGGATACCCACCTGCAACACCGCCCTCACCAGGCGGTTGGAAGCATGTGATTCTGAGTCTGTGAGCGCGGTCGCCATGTGCAATATGTCAGCAGTCATTCTACTCCCAGAATCCGGCAGGAGCAAGCAAAAACACCTCTTAAAAGCAAACACTGAGCAATTTTCCACGAAATCGTTTGCCTTTTACCAGAAATGGTGTATACTTGCCGCGCCATGCTGACCATCAAGAAACTCACCAAGGCCCATGCCGGGCGCACACTGTTCTTCGAGACGGAACTGGTTGTCAACTGGGGCGAGCGCATTGCGCTGGTAGGCCCAAATGGAGCGGGTAAATCCACCCTGTTCCGCATGATTCGTGGAGATGACACCCCGGATGAAGGGCAGATTGTGATGGATGATTATGCCGTGGTAGGCTATTTGCAGCAGGAAGCAGGTGACCCCACCGACCGCACGGTACTGGAAATCGCCATGAGTACTACCCCTGAAATGGGTGAAGCCATCCGCACTCTGCGTGAGTGCGATGCCAAGGGAGATAACACGAGCGATGAGTATGCTCACGCCATGGATACCTTCATCTCGCACGATGGATACCAGATTGAACCCAAAGCCAAACGCATTCTGAAGGGGCTCGCCTTCAAGGATGAAGACTTCCACCGTCCAGCGCGTGAGATGAGCGGTGGCTGGGTCATGCGCGCCCACATGGCACAGCTGCTGGTGGCAGAGCCGGATTTGCTCATGCTCGACGAACCCACCAACCACCTTGACCTGATGAGTCTGCTCTGGTTCCAGCGCTATCTGATGAATTATCCAGGCGCCATCTTCATGATTTCACACGACCGCGACTTCATGGATTCTCTGGTAGAAACGGTCTACGACATCGAAAACGGAGAACTGGTGCGCTATACGGGCAATTACAGCCGCTTCCTGGAGCTGAAGGAACAGCGCTACGAACTGGTGCTGGCAGCGTGGCGCAACCAGCAGCGCGAAATTGCCCACATTGAATCCTTCATTGAGCGATTCCGTTCCGTGGCTTCCAAAGCATCCCAGGTGCAGAGCCGCATCAAACAGCTCGAAAAAATGCGCCGCATCGAAAAGCCGCGTCAGAGCCGCAGGGTATTCAAATTCATCTTCCCCCAGCCCCCACGCAGCATGCAGAAGGTGCTGGAACTGGAAAAGGTGGGACAGAGCTACGGCACCAAGCGCATCTATAAGAACCTGGACCTCCTCATCGAACGAGGTGACCGCATTGTGCTGGTTGGGCCCAACGGCGCAGGCAAATCCACCCTGCTCAAAATCCTGGCCGGAGTCATCCCCATTGATGAGGGGCAGCGCGTACTGGGAACCACCACCCGCATTGGCTATTTCTCCCAGATGCGTTCAGAGAACCTCACTCCGAATTTCACCGTGCTGGAAGAAATCATGAAGGCAGACCCAGAGCTGCGTGAGGAAGAAGCCCGCGCGGTGCTGGGTTCCTTCATGTTCCGCAAGCTGGATTGTGAGAAGCGGGTCGAGGTGCTTTCCGGGGGTGAGAAATCACGCCTGAGCCTGGTAAAATTCCTGGTAAACCCACCCAACCTCCTGCTCATGGACGAGCCCACCACCCACCTGGACCTCATGAGTGTGGAAGCGCTTTCCCAGGCGCTCAAACGCTACGAAGGCACACTGGTATTCATCTCGCACGATGTGCACTTCATCCGTTCCCTCGCAGAAAAAACCCTGCATATCAGCCATGGCACCGTAACCCCCTACGCAGGCGGCTACGATTACTACCTTGAAAAATCCGGCTTACTGGATAATCCGGATGCCATGGACCAATGAGGTTCAGTAAGCACTTAACCACGGTTAAAAGCGCCTGGGCATACTGCCCAG
>JAZSQS010000039.1:0-19664 GCA_045538105.1 Akkermansia sp. | reverse complement strand
TCCGACTTCCTACCCTAACCCCCACGATTTCATGTGTGTTAGAGCGGAAAATTATTTTTTAATCGAACATTGCTCGATAAATTGAGGTTTTCGGGACTGAAGTCCCGTGCTCCGACAAAGTTGAGCCCCTGGGTCCGGGATGGAACCAGGGGCTGAAGTATATGGACACTCTGTTTACTTTCTGCGACGGCGGGCAGCGAGAGCGGCCAGCGCCAGCAGGCTCAGGGCTGCCGTGGTGGGTTCTGGAACAGACTGCACGAGTCTCACCGTCCCGGTTTCGGCATTGTAACTAAGTACCAGGCCTTCACAATCAGCGAGGTTGGTGAAGTAATCGCCGGCTGCCACCTGGGTACCATCGGCCGCAGAGGCGAATGTCAGCCCCACCTCAGCCTGCCCAGCTACGGCGCGCAGATTATACTGCGCTGCCACTTCCTGCAGCAGCAGGTCATTCACTCCAGTGAACAATTCGTATGATTCGCCAGCTTCCAGGCCAAGCACCTCGCTGAGCACCGCGCCAGACAAGGTAAGCCCGGTCTGCAGACTCAGCATGCCGTTGAGCGTCATGCCACCCCCAAGCTCAAGCGAAGCCCCGCTGGCCAGCACCAGATCTGCATTCAGAGTGGATGCCTCCGCAAACTTGGCCAGCTGACTCACCGTCAGTGTAGACCTTGTCAGAGTCTCTGCTGTGGTAGCACCACTATAGAAACCAGCCTGGCTACCAGCAGCCAGTTCCAGCATATTCAGCGTATAATCTTCCGCTCCGTGGATATTGGCTGTGCCGCCGGTCACGTTGATCCGGGCCAGGTCATTGTTGGTGTTGTTCAGGTGCAGGGTGCCGGCACCCTGCTTGGTGATGATGCCGTTCTTGGCACCATCCGAATGCACCAGACCGGAGACATTCAGCGAGGCCGACTGGGCCACATTGAAAGCCAGTTCCGTTCCTGCGGAACCATTGCCACGCAGGCGAATCTTGGACTCGATGGAGCTGTTGCCAGCCGTGGCGTTGATGACATTCTTGTTCGGGTTGTTATAATCCAGGGCTGCCTGTTTGCCGTTGTAAGTACCCCCGGCGCCGGTCACCTTGGCACCATTGCTCAGGTTAAGCTTCCACTCACCCATGGTCTGACGGGTGGTGCCGAAATCCAGCGTACCACCGTTCACGGTAATGCTCTTATTTTGCTGGTTGTAGTCCAACATATCGGAACCAGAGCCTTCGAACTCCATCGTGCCGTTGGTATTCACCGTCACATTGGTATCCACTACCTTGTTATTATGACCCTTAATCAGCAGCTTACCGCCGTTGATAGTGACATCTCCGCGCAGAATATTGGCATTGCGCTCGTTACCACCATTCACCTCCAGCGTACCACCGTTGATGGTCACGGCAGAGGTACCCAGTGCGCCATCTGTCGATACGCTCAAGGTGCCGTTTGCCACAGTCGTGGTGCCGCTGTATGCATTCGCCCCGGTCAGGGTCAGCGTACCGGCTCCTTCCTTGGTAAATCCACCGTTGCCGCTGATAATGCCGGAAATGGTTCCTGTCTTCCCATTATTCACGTAAATACTCGTGGCAGCGTCGAGCACCAGCTTGTTCTTCAATTCCGTTCCGGTGCCATTGAAGACCAGGTGGCTGGCGGCCGAGCTCAGGTGGATGGTGGCAGCATCATTGAATGTGGAGGTATTCACCTGCAGGCGACCGGTGGCCACCTCTACAGTACCGGTGATACCGCTCAGATTGAAGCCCACGCCATTATCTGCTGCAAGATTCAGCTTCAGCGTACCCTCGCCGCTCACCTTGTTGAAGGCGCTGGAGATGGCATCCGCCACGGTATCCTTACTCGTCATCGTAAGCGTTGCGCCTTTGCTGACGATGATATCGGTTGTGTGCCCTATCAGTTCGGCCTCCGTAAATGATTCGGCTTCCCCGCTATTCAGAATCAGGCGATTCAGGTCGAAACTGCCGAAGGTGATGGTGGCCAGCCCCCCATTCACGCCGAGGGTCACATCCTTATAGCCGCTGAGCCGGGTGCCGTTCACCATCAGGTTTTCGCCCAGGGCATCGAGGCTCCAGTCAAGAACGGCATGGCTGATATCGAAAATGGCGTAGGGTGTGTCGGTGGCGTTAATGTAGCTGCCCAGGTTGATGGTGCCACCGCTCACGGAGAACTCTCCGTTAAGCGCCATGGCATCGTAGGGATTGAACCGGATGTCAGACAAATTAAGGGTGCCGCCGCTCATGCTCAGCCCGGAAATGGAACCCAGCGCGCCGCGGGCTGCTGCACCCACCACCAGGTCTCCGCCGTTGATGTATACTGCCCCGGTACCGAGGCCGCCATTGGCCGTGACTTCCAGGGTGCCGGCATCTATCGTGGTGCCACCAGTGTAGGAATTGTACGATTCCAGCTTGGCCGTGGCTGCGGCGTTGCTGAGATGCAAGGCGGTATTGCCCATAAGGGAGGCGCCGGCATCCACCTGCAGCTTACCGCCGCTCACCTTGATGAGGGAGGCTTCCAGACCGGCACCGTTCTGCACATGCAGCGTGCCGCCGGCCACTTCGAGGGTGCCGTTGCCTTCCGACATGGCGCCGGAATCATAGCGCAGGGTGCCGTTGCTGATCTTGTAATTCTGCAGCACCGCCGCAGAATCTGCCCCGATATGCAGCGTGCCGCCGCCGCTCTGGGTCAGCAGACGGCCATTCTGCGTCAGGCGGGAGTTCAGGTAAGCATCCCCTCCCCCTCGCACTGCGATTGTGGCATTTCCATTCTGCGACAGCGTACCATTCAGAGAACCGCTGCCCAGGTTGATGGTGCCGCCATTTACCACGAAGTTCGTGGTCTGGTCCACCCCGTTGCCTTGCATGTAGGTGCCGGCAGAATCGAGAATCACATTTTCCACCAGCATGGCGGTTCCATCTGTGGTACCCAGCGTGCCATTCGCAATGTGGAGGGTACGCAGACCATTCACCTTCAAACCGAAAGCCTCCTCGTACGTACCCACTATTTTGTTCGAACCCCAGTCAACCTTCAGTGTGCCGGTACCGGAAACTTCGCTATTCATCAACAGGCCACCCATCTTACACGTCAGGATACCGTTGTCAACCACCGTCTTGCCCGTCACCTTGATGCAATCCTCGATAATGACCTCACCGGTATTCACGACCGAAAGACTCCCGGCGGTTGCACCGGTCATGAAACCATCATTACCGCGTTTCACCGTGTAGGTGTCCGTGTTATTGAAAATGATTTCTGACACCGTAACCTGGGTCGTGGTCATATTCACGGTCTTATTCGCGGCACTGTCCTCGAACACCACCACAGACCTATCTGTCGTCGCGCCATTCCCCGGCCCGAAATTGTTTCTCGTCCACTCATAGTTATCAGCCGTGCCCTTCCACAGGATGGCTGAGCCGCCATTGGTGAGCGACATCTGGAGATGGCCTGATTCATTGGTGCTAAACGAGGCCGCATAATAACCGAGGCCGGAGGAGGTCAGGCTGCTGGTCAGCCCGCTCCAGTCGCCGGTGGCCAGGGTGTAGGTCACGTCGGCTTTCAGCGCGGTGTAGTTCGTGAAATTGATGTTGGCTGTGCCATTCAGTGTGATGCCTTGGAGGGAAAGTGCCGCATTGCCAACTGCATTTGCCGCCACCACGGCACCGCCGTCAAAGCCGAGCGAACCACCGTTGAGAGAAAGCGAGCTGTCCAGCACCGCGCTGCCGGTGGCTCCATCCACCCCCGCCACAGCTGAAAGCCTCTGCCCGCTGCCCAGCACAAGTGTATCGCCGGCATTGAGCGTGGCTCCCAGGCCGATGGCGAGATTGCCGCGTACCGGTGCCTGTGAAATATTGAGCGTGCCCTGCTGCACGGTCAGGTTATTGGTGGCAATGGTGCCGGTCAGGTGCTGCACACCGGCTCCGGTCTTCACCAGATTCAGACCGGCGTTGGCAGTATCGGCCGTGCATCCCAGGGCTCCAGCGTAGGTATACTCCTTGCCGGAATCCACATCGACCACCAGTGTTGCATTGCGCGTGGCGGTGGGGCGAGCTGTGCCGGACAACTCAGCGGCATCCATGCTCTCGCCGGCGTAGACATAGCTGTTAGCATTACCCTCAAGGCCCTTAATCATGGCATTGTGGGTATTCACCGCCAGTGATGCTACGGAATTGGCGTGTGTCCCGCTGAGCGAGATGACGGCATTCTTAGCCGCCGTATCGCTGGCAAGCTCGATAAAGGCCCCATGGGTACGGGATGCATTGTTACGGTTACGCGCCAGCGAAATCGTGCCGGTGAAGCCGCCATCGCCCTTCAGGATGAGGCGGGAAGTATTGTAGTGGGTGGTATTGGAGTTCCAGTGGAGCACACCCTCGCCGGTGAGGCTGTCGATATTCCAGATTGTCTTCCAGGTACGTTCATTGAGCGTGACCTGTGAACCATTGGCGATATCGAGCTGCGAGATGGAACGCTCCAGCTCACCATTGGCGTTGGAGTAAATTTCCAGATCATTCTCAGCTCGGAGAGTGCCCAGAATCGTGGTGCTCTGGGTATTGAACTCCACTTTTTTGGCCTTCACGGAAAGCACAGCATTACCACCGCCGTAACTGGCACCATTGAGCGCATAGGTCACGCCGGTGCCGCCATACAGATTCAACTGGGAGCCACCGCCCAGCGTAACATCGCCGGCAAGGGTCACAGTTCCGGTGTTACCGGTGTGCTTCAACTCCGCTACACCGCCGTTGAAGGCCATGTTCAAATCAAACTGCACCGTATTGCCCCCCACATCCACATATGTGTCATTCGACAGGTGCACAGTCATGCTGCGCGTGCCGGACCCCATGGTCACGCTGCCGGCTTCCACATACAGGTTGTCGATATTGACATTATCGTTTGTCAGCGAGAAATTCCGGGAACCGGTCTTGCGCACGGTAGCCAGATCCATATAGGCTGCGCTGCTCACATCTGCTCCTTCTGCGTTGAAACTCAGCTCCGCATGACCGCTGGAATCGATGATGGAACCACCAATTCCGCTCAGCGACCCTGCGATGGAAAGATTAAAACCAGCCAGGTCGATGACACCACCGTTTTCCACCGTCACGGCTCCCGTAGTGGCCATGTTGCGCCCCAGGGCAAAGGTCATATCACCATGACTATTGGCCTCGGCATTGCCGCGCACCACCAGGTCTCCGTTCAAAGTGGCATTGCCATTCAGCACCACCTTACCACCTGTCAGGCCCTGGCCATCCACCACAATCTTGCGGTCCGCATCCAGCTCGGTCCACACCGTGAGGCTGCCTCCTGCCGCAGCGCTGAAATGGTAATCCGCACCGTCTGCGAGAGTGATGTTGCCTCTGTAGCTGGCCTCATTCTGGGCACCCAGGGCAAGCCCGGCATAGTCAGACAAGTCAACATCTGCATTATTCAAGTCATTGACCAGCAGGATACCGTTGGATCCATCCTTCAGGTTCTCATTGTCTATTACATCCGTGGAGGAAGCTCCGAGCGCGTTGCCATAGTTCAGGTCGAGCTTGGCGAACCCCAGGCCTCCTGCCACGGATTTCAGAATGAGTCCCTTGCCAGAGAAGGTGATATCGCCGGAGAAATCGTTGGTTCCATTGTTCAGCACCACGGTGCCCGAAGCCGTCTGCGACACACCCAGCTCCAGATTGTTGGCACCGCTGAGCTTGAAATCCACATAGAGCTCACCACCGCCACCGCCAAGCTGCCACTTGCCATCCACCGCATCCAGCTCCACGCCGCTCTGGCCGTAATGCACAACCTTGCCCTCCTCTGCACCGATGAACAGACCCTTGTGTCCACCAAGGCCAAGAGCCGTTGCGGTATCATTGGAAAGCGCCAGAGTACCCACAGAATCGCCATGCACACGCGCCAGCAAATCTGCCGCCGTGCCTTCGTGTGACGAAATCACGGCATCCTCGCCGGTCATCTTCCAGGTATGGCTGCTGGTATTACCCAGCGAATTGAGCGTTTCTGCCACCAGGTAGCCGGAAGCCAGTTCCTTGGCTCCGGTATGCCCGCTGTTATCTCCGGAGAGAATTAACTTCTTATCCGCTGCTCCCAAGGCCACCTTCAGCGAACCGGCACCGGAAATGGTGCCGGCATAAGTATTGGCCACGGTGGTATCCTGGCTGAACTCCACGCGCATGGTAGCCCCTTCTGCCAGGGTCACATCTCCCTTCAGCCCATAGAAATCACTGATATCTGCCGTGCTTTGCAGGGAGGTGCCGCCTTCGATATATTCCAGGGCATGCTGCACCCCTTCGTGCATGATGAAAGTGCCGCCGCTCTGCACGGCCACATCGCCATCCAGACGCGCATGGCTTCCCAGCTCAAACGTGCCGCCATCCTTCACGGTCACGTTCATTTTGGCATCGGCATAGTGCCAGTCCTTCACCTCTACCAGTCGGTCCTTGTTTCGACCGGAGGCAGAGCCCCAGCCGTGAATCGTGTTCACGCCGCTGAAAACCACGGTGCCGTCGCTCACATGCAGACCACTACCGGCATTCTTGCTCAAATCGGTATGGATGCTGTTGAGCGTCCAGGTGCCGCCTCCCTTGTAATCAATAACCAACGCGCCATCGGCATTATCCGTGAATGACCCCAGCCAGGTAGTTTCACCGCCTTCCATGTAAGTGAGGGTCACATCCTTTGCGGCAGAGTTGGTGATCATCGCCTCTTCTGTAAGGGCGTTGATAGTAAAGGAATCCTCACGATTCTGCCCATCGGTGGTATACCAATCCATGCTGTTGCCGTTCATGTCCAGCGTACCGCCTCCAGAACCGAAGGTTAAATCGCGTTCAATCTGACTGGTAGAGGAAATCGCCACACGGGCACCCATATTCACCAGCACATTGTAAGCGGCATGCCCGTTGGTCTGCTGCAGATACGTTGTGCCGGAACCGCCAAGATTCAGGAATGCATTGGTATCGCCTTCTCCATCAATATACAAAGCCCCCGCACCGGTCTTACGCCATTCGCGCATGTAATCCTCCGGATTAGTGAACTGCAAGTGCACCTCAGCTCCCTCATGAATAACGTAACCGGAGGTATTGAACAGATTTTTCTCACCTGCAGCAGAGCTGATAGTATACTTTCCGCTCTTGAATTCAGCATAGCCGGCACCAAGATCCACGGTATCATCCAGGATGATGGTATTGGCTGCGGCGGTCGATGAGAACACCAGATTCTCCGTGAAGAACAAATCCTCACGCGCTGCCAGCAGGTACCCATCAGGATTCCCACTTTCATCGTAAGTATCGGAATCATAAGTATACCAAGTAGCGTTATCCTTCCGGTCATTCAAAGCACGCCAGGTATGGTTCCCAGTCTGAAGCCCCTTGTACGTGGCCAGAGCATTACCGCCAGCATCCGAAATCGTACCGGTATAAATCGTAGTGGAGATTCCCTGGGAATCCGTCAGCGTATCCCCCTGCTTAGAAACCGCTCCAAGGTGCAGCTCGGTAGCTCCGGTCAGGTTCACGGCAACATCAAACTGGGCAATCTTATCTTTCATCCACTGGACATTACCGCGGCCATAGTCAGCAGAATAGGGATTACCCGACTGCACTGCCGCCAGGAACTCGTAGCGTTCAGCCTCTTGGTTGTAGATAAACATGGGACTGCCGGAATCGCCAGCACGCAATGCCGAAGGCAGCGGATTCGCCTCACTTGCGCCAATACCATCACCGAAGCCCGGGTCACGCCCCACCGTATAATCTCCGGTCTGAGCATTCGCCCCGTAGTTCCTGATTTCCACAATATCACCTATGTTATAAACATAAGCACCACAATAGGAATTGTAGGTCTTGTTGTGCTCGGTATACACGCCCTGCGAACCGGAACCCACGTGGTACATAAGTTCCCCCTTCAGCGAGTTCAAGTCGTTAACCGAAACTATAGGAGTCGAAACGGCATCCGTTGCCAACTTGGTCTGGCGCTGCACCATGAAGTCAAACTCACCCGGCACCAAACGGAAAACATCCGATTTACGGATATCCACTGCCGTATAATAGATAGCATGCTCACTACCCACGTCATCCCCGCTGAAAGAACAGTTCAATGCGCCGTTGTGCTGCACCGTCACCAGGAAATTATTGCCCACCAACGCAGAGTGTCCCACATCCGGAGCACCGCGAAAATCAATCATTCCCTGCTCATTGGAAATCGTGTATGTGGGGGTGCCATCCTTATACTCGATAGTGATACCACCGTCCTGCTGCCGGATGTGCTCCAACAGAGCATTCACCCGCGCCCCCACCACATAACGGCCGCGGTTCTGACCAAAATCCGTGTAGGTAGCCAGATACGCATCCTCATGCCTGATACCGGCTTGCGCAGGCATGCAGGTAGCTGCGGCAACCACAGCAAAAGCCGAAAGAATACACCGACGCAGAAAAACAGGAAGATGAAGTTTCATAAGCAGAAATTACCATTTAACTTTCTGACCATACCATATTCCGGACAGCGTGTACAGAAAAAAACGCATATCAAATGCTTTTCAAAGAGACTGATTCAACAGTAGCTACTATACATTAAGCACTAGTTTTCATTTAATTGTGATATTGCCCCCCTCTATTCGTATCAAGTTTATCATGCACAGTATGCCATATTTTACCCGTTAAGCGGCCCTCTTATTCTTCTGGTACAACATCTCTACATCCTTATTCATCCAAGGGACGTACCGGAGTATCGCCGTGTTTGAAGTTTCGATTTGAAGATTCTGAAATCAATCCATCTGCAAACAGCCCGGCCATTTCTCTTTTGCCGCTCAGTATGCCTTGCAAGTCAACCCAACAAAAAGCCCCCCCCGGGCACCAGTCTTGGCACCAGGGGGGGGGAGATTATGATAAGGATAGGATTAGGGAACTGCCACCCAGATGGGGGAGTCACTTTCGAAGGCAGGCCATTCTATCTTAACCTGACCATTCTCGCGGACGGCATGTTTACCCATTAGTTTCTCCAATTCTGCCCGATTTGGTTCAGAGAAGTTGGTACGGAAGATGTAGAACTTCTTACCGCCTGTTACCTTGCCATTTTTCACGACTGGATTGGCGGTCATATTTTCCCACATAAGCACGTAACCGAACTTACCACCTTCTTCCGTAATGGCAATTTCGATAGGATAGGAGACACCTTCTTTCACCTTGATGGGATTACCTGCGGTCAAGCCGCCGATTTCATTATTCCAGGTATCAATACCGGGATAGTTGATGAATTCGTACGCCTTGTGGTCACGATCTTCACCGCTCTTAATGCGAGCCTTGTGCTTGGCATGATCGCCGCCGGAGAGATACACTCTGCTCATATCCCCCTTCTTGTAGGCACTGGGCAGACGGTAACCACCTTCGAGCACCACCTTACCATCGAAACGAACGCCGAGGAAGTCGTCACCCGTTCCAACGAAACGAATGGTAGCCGTCACCGGAGACTTCACCTTACCGCGATACACAACCAGCCAGGCAGCAGGCTTTACCTTTTTGGCACACTGGAAAGCATCCGGAGCCAGGGAAGCATGAGCCATAGGCAGGAAGAAGTTAGAAGCGTAGAGTTTAGCGGGAGACTTGTAGAAGCGAGCCAGGGCGCTCTGACTCCAGTTCTTCAAATAACCGGACACCGTGGAGTAAAGCTCATTAATGTTTACCTTTCCACCAGGAGCCACCTTAGTAGGAGCACCGCCCTTGGATTGCTTGAGGTCATAGAGAGTACCTTCCAAAGCAGAACCAGCGGGTTGGCTTGATCCCATACCGCCACCGGCATCACCAAGGTCATCACCCAGACCTGTATCCAGGCCGATACCAATATCAATGGAGAGGCCGTCATCCTCACTGTCTTCCATGGGAATGTCAATCTGAGCCATGGCAACAGGAGCAGCACCCGTGGAAACAATCACAGAAGGAGCCACGGTATTGGACGGAGTGGCAGCCTTGGAGCTAAGCTGAGGAGTGGTTGGTACGGCGCGGGGTGGAAGATCCTCTGCCGGAGGAACATAGGCCAGGAATTCGGCAGGCGGGTCGGTTGCAAAGTAGATGACCGTAAAGGTCAAGGTCAGGCCGAAGGCCAGGGACAGGGCGGTTGCAGCGCCAAAGGAAGAAAGCATACCGCGCAGTTTGAGGCGGTTGTATTCCTTCTCCGCTTCCTCACTCATTTGAATATGTAATGCCATAAGTAGAAAATTCGGGTTCTCTGCTGGTTTATTTTTAACATACCCGAGGCGGGAACGCGAGCAGAATCTTACGGCTGAATGTTACAAGTTTGTTACAAGTTTGTTACAAGAGGGGCTCAATCCCCAGCCTCGGCGAGGTCATCATTTGCGTGGAGATTTTCCTGGCGAAGCTCCGGAGTGAAAGCAACCGCAGCATAATCCACGCCAGGGTACAGATACACGACAACATTCCCTCCCATCAGAGCGGCGCGGCGGCGCACCTCCTGGAGGCAGGACTCATTGCTGAGGTCAAGTGCAGAGGCCGGGTGCAGCAGGAAACGCCCGACAATCTGGGTACCGGGAGTATCAGGCAGCATCGGGCGGAACTCCACCTCGTACGGTTCCACAAGCGGGCGGTTCCCAGCAAGCAGTTCACGCTCCACCGGACACCAGCGGCACTGCTGGCAGGCACTGAGCCCCAGCATGAGCACGGTGGCAACACTGGTGAAACGTACGGAAGGCATAAAAATCAATATTGCTGGGCAGGCACGAACTTGCAGCAAAATACATCCACCCCGGCAGCATGCAGGTGAATATCAATGCATCCGGTACGGTGGTGCACGGTGTAAGCATCATGCTCTTCCGGTGGGCGTGGGGAAAAGCGGCCGATTCTGTCCGGAGCCAGCACAGCGTTACGCAACACGCAGATGAGATGCTGGTTGCTCATCTCCAACATGCGTTCGTAATCCGTTGTCGGCAGGGTCAGGGAAGGTACGTTCTTAGAGCTCACGCGCGCACTATACACACAGGGAGTGATTTCGTCAAGGGATTTTTATGAGTCGGAACGTTGTACCGTGCGGCGGAGGCGGAGCTGTCCGCAGGCGGCGTTGATATCATGCCCCTTCTCGTAACGCATCGTCACGGGAATTTTCTCGGCCACGAGAGCGCGGCAGAAGGCCTTGCAATCAGCCTCAGAAGGGCGCACCCAGGGAAGTCCCTCCACCGTGTTATAGGGAATCAGATTCACCTTGGCATTCAACTCGCGAGCCACCCGAGCCAGTTTGCGAGCCTCAGGCAACATAGCGTTGACATCCTGAATCAGAATATATTCCAGAGTAATCATGTGCTTACCTGTGCGGTTCCACTCCTTCAGGGCTGGAATAAGCTCGCCAAGCGGCCATTTGCGGTTCACGGGCATCACCTGGGAACGCACCTCATCACTGGCGCCATGCAGAGAAACAGCCAGACGCAGAGGCTTACCAAAAGCAGCCAGCCGATGCAGACCCGGAACGTTTCCAGAAGTAGAAATAGTGATATGGCGGGCACCGATGTTGAGAGACTGCTGATCCAAGATGATGGTAAGCGCAGTGAGCAAATGATCGATATTGGCCAGAGGCTCCCCCATACCCATGAACACCAGGTTATCCACGCGCTCACCAGCAATTTCCTCCGCTGCCAGGATTTGCCCCAGGATTTCAGAAGCTGTCAGGTTGCGGGTAAATCCCAGCAAACCGCTGGCACAGAAGCGGCAACCAAAGGCACACCCCACCTGGGAGGACACACAAAGAGTCAGCCGGGAACTATGGGTACCACCCTGCCCCGCAGCCGCAGGAATAATCACCGATTCCACCAGATGCCCATCCTGCATGCGGGAGAGGAACTTGCGGGTGGTTCCAGTGCTACTCTCGCTCACTTCCACCACCTGGAGCGGGCGCAGGCAGAACAGCTCTGCCAACTCAGCACGCAACGCAGGAGGCAGATTACTCATCTGCTCAAACGAGGAAGCGCGGTGCTTCCATATCCACTCCTGCAATTGTTTTGCACGGAATGCCTTATGTCCCATGCCAGACAGCAGATTCACCAAGGCTTCATGAGTATACTCAAGCAGGCAATCCATGTTACTTACAGAAGAGTGTTCACATATTCCTCCACCTTGAAAGGAATCAAATCATCCTTTCCCTCACCTACACCCAGGAACACGGGAGAAACACCGAGTTCATCCTGAATCGCCACAGCTACCCCCCCTTTGCCGGAACCGTCCATCTTGGTCACAACCACGGCTGAAAGCGGGGTTGCCTTGTGGAACTCGCGCGCCTGCATCAGCGCATTTCCGCCGGTGGTGGCATCCACCACCAGGTAGCAGGCGTGAGGTGCAGCAACATCTTGCTTAGCAATGGAGCGGCGGATTTTTGAAAGTTCCTCCATGAGGTTGTGGCGTGTATGCAAACGCCCCGCAGTATCGCAGATGAGGTAATCCAGTTTCTCGTTGATGGCACGGGTATGAGCCTCATAGCACACCGAGGCGGGATCCTGGTTCTCACGTCCCTTGTACAGCGGCACCTGCAGACGGGTTGCCCAACTTTCGAGCTGCTCCACGGCCGCTGCGCGGAAGGTATCCGCCGCCGCCAGCAGCACCTTGTGACCCTGTTTCTGAAGCAAGTGGGCCAGCTTAGCACTGGTGGTAGTCTTACCGGCACCATTGACCCCCACCATCATAATAACCACCGGTTTTCCCTCCTGTGGTACAGGAAGCACCGGTAGAGAAGCAGGGAAAGCCGCGCGAAGCTGAGCCTTGATATAGTCAGCGATATCGCAGGCATCCTGGCTATCCTGCTCCTGCAGCTCCTCAATCAGAGGAATCACACGCTTGGCTCCGATATCAGAAGAAACAAGGTCAGCCTCCAGTTCATCCCAATCAATCTCAGGCTCACCGAGGAACTTATCAACCAGGCGTGTAAAGAAATGGGCCATAGGAATTTACTTCTGAGCAGCTGCGGCAATAATGCCATGGATGAACGGAGCGCTCTTGCCACCGGAGAACTCATGAGCCAGCGCCGTGGCCTCCGACACCACGATGGGAACCTCAAGACCGTTCTCTTCCAACTCATAGAGGGAGATGTAGAGAATGGCCTTATCCACACAATCCACACGTTCCAGGGTGTAATTGGTGAGCAGGCCCTCCAGGCGCGGTTCCATGAGCGGAATGCGGGCAATAATGGCCGAAACCAGCCCCTCCACAGCGGGGCGCAATTCCTGGATATCCTGGGCAAGACGGGCAAGGCCGGCGTACTCCTTATTGCCAGCCAGGTTTACCGGAGATTCCAGAGGCAGGCACACCTGGTACATGCGCGAACGGCGCTTCATGGCGGCGGTCAGACTTTCGAGCACCTGGCGGTATGCGGGAAAATCAGCAAAACGGGGCAGCAAATCACGTCCCAGCGCCTCCACAACAGCGGCTAACCGCAGCACATCATCCGTACGTTGAGCCAGCGGGGCGGTAGTATCGCGCAGCTTATCCGTCATGCTATACTGAAGCGAGCGCAGCGCGGCATCAAACGCCTCAGACTGGGCAGCGTAGCGGGAAATCTCCTCACGCAGAGGAGCTGCTGTCATGTCTGCATGCATGGCATTCTCCACCGACTCCAGCCGGGATACCAGCAAGCGGGAAGAATCCGCAGCATCGCGGCAGGCATGCACCACCGCCTTGGCCTGGGTCGTGCGGAGCTGGTCACGCTCCTTCTCCTGGGCAATGGACCAGAACAGGCCGGCATCCAAGGGTTGGGAACCGTTGGCGAGATAGGAATAAAGATAGCTTAAGGCGCACTGGCGCACTTTGGTGCGGGAAATATTCATAACATTCTGATTATATCTGGCACTGGGAATCCTGGGCTGCCACTACCTCCATCATGGCAAGAGCAGCACGGGCAGCCTCCCTTCCCCGGTTGAGCGTACGGGCAATGCAGCGGGCAAAGGCCTGCTCCTCATTATCCAGCAGGAGCACCTCATGCACCACCGGGACCAATGAATCGCAGGAAATGCTCATCATCTGGGTTGTAATAGCAGAGCCGATAAGGTCTGCATGAGCCGTGCTGCCGCGTAAGATGACCCCCAGGGCAATCACGGCATCCGGCACCACACCGCGCACGGGTTTCACGATGGCGCGCTTTACCATGACCGGCACTTCATAAGCACCCGGCACGCGCACCACCTCCACCGCCACACCGGGAGCTGCAGCACCCAGTTCATCCAGACAATTCTGCAACAAGGCATTCGTGAACTTCTCATTGTACCGGGAGGCAACCACGGTGATACGGCCGCGCAGCTGGGGGCATTCCTTGCTCTGGAGGGTTTCTGTGGACATAGTGGTGAAATATACATTGAGGCGGCGTCGGTGTCCGCTGAGAGGCACGCTACCACAACCCACCGGACGGGTCAAGCCCAAACTGACAATTTTTCGCACGTCCTAATTCGCGTCATGCGCGCGTGAGTCCCTTGACACACCCACCTGCACAGGCGTATGATACGGGGCTTACCGAATCAATTTTCCAACCACAGAGAACAATAAAGAACAATGAACAAGATAGTCTATCATTTCGGCGGCGGAACCGCCGATGGCGAAGGCAGCATGAAGGCCCTACTGGGTGGCAAGGGCGCCAACCTGGCTGAGATGGCCCGCATCGGGCTGCCCGTACCTCCCGGATTCACCATAACCACAGAAGTCTGCACCTACTACTACGACAACGGCCGTACCTACCCCGATGAACTGGATGCCCGCGTGAAAGAAGGCATTGCCAAGATGGAAGCCCTGGTAGGCCGCAAGTTTGGTGACACCAAGGAGATGCCCCTGCTCGTCTCCGTGCGCTCGGGCGCCCGCGAATCCATGCCGGGCATGATGGACACCATCCTGAACCTGGGTCTGAACGATGACACCGTGGCCTCCATGGCCAAGGCTACCAACAACCCCCGCTTTGCCTGGGACTGCTACCGCCGCTTCGTGCAAATGTATGGAGATGTGGTCATGGGAGTGCAGAAAGCCGAGAACGAAGACATGGAACCCTTCGAGGGAGTCATTCATACCCTCAAGCAGGAGCGCTACGGCAAAGACATCTCCGACTCTGAAATGACCGCAGAAGATAACCAGGAGCTTGTGAGCCGCTTCAAGACCCTGGTGCTCAAACGCACCGGCGAGATGTTCCCCACCAGCCCCTGGGATCAGCTTCAGGGTGCCATTGGCGCTGTATTCGGCTCATGGAACAACGAACGAGCCATCACCTACCGCCAGAAATACGGCATTCCCAGCGAATGGGGTACCGCCGTGAACGTGCAGTGCATGGTGTTCGGCAACACGAGCGATGAATCCGGCTCTGGCGTGGCCTTCACCCGCAACCCCGCTGCCGGCACCAATGAATTCTACGGAGAATTCCTCATGAACGCCCAGGGCGAAGACGTGGTAGCCGGCGTCCGCACCCCGGACCCCGTAGCCAAACTGGCAGAAGTAATGCCCACCGCCTACCAGGAGCTCTGCGCCATCCGCAAGACGCTCGAAAACCACTTCCGCGACATGCAGGACTTTGAATTCACCATCCAGGATCGCAAGGTCTACATGCTCCAGACCCGCAACGGCAAGCGCACCGGCGTTGCGGCCTTCCGCATTGCCTGCGATATGGAGAAGGAAGGGCTTATTGACTGGCAGACCGCCGTGAGCCGCATCCCAGCCGACCAGGTAGACCAGGTGCTCGCCCCCATCTTTGACGATGCCGCCGTCCGCAAGGTCAAGCCCATCGCCAAGGGGCTCAACGCCGGCCCGGGAGCCGCCTCCGGCCGCATCTACCTGAACGCCACCCGCTGCGTGGAGGCCTCCGAACGCGGTGAAAAGGTACTGCTGGTGCGTCTGGAAACAAGCCCCGAAGACCTGCGCGGCATGATTGCTGCAGAAGGCATCCTCACCGCCCGCGGCGGCCTTTCCAGCCACGCGGCCCTCGTTGCCCGCCAGATGGGTAAGGTATGTGTCTGCGGCGTGAGCGAGATGAACATTGACTACAACAACCGTACCATCGAAATTGCCGGCAAGGTCTACAAGGAAGGCGACTACCTCTCCCTGGACGGTACCGCCGGCCTCGTTTACGCCGGCGAATTGCCCACCGCCCCCTCCGAAATCATCCAGGTTCTCATCCGCAAGACCATGAAGCCGGAGCAGAGCCAAAGCTACCGCGATTTCCAGCGCGTTATGGACTGGTGCGCCAAGGCCACCAAACTGGGAGTCCGCACCAATGCAGACTCCCCGGACCAGGCCGTGGCAGCCCTGGCATTCGGCGCCCAGGGCATCGGTCTCTGCCGCACGGAGCACATGTTCTTCTCCGGCAACCGAATCGACTTCATGCGCCGCATGATTCTCTCCGACCGCCTCGATGACCGCAAGCGAGCCGTTGCCCAGCTACTGCCCTTCCAGAAGAGCGACTTCAAGGGCATCTTCAAAGCACTCAAGGGGCTGCCCGCCACCATCCGACTGCTCGACCCCCCCCTGCACGAATTCCTTCCCCACACCAAGGAACAGCAGCTCACCCTCGCGCAAAAGTTCGGTATGCCCGTGGAAATCATCATGCGCCGCGTTCAGGAACTGCATGAATTCAACCCCATGCTCGGCCACCGCGGCTGCCGCCTCGGTATCGACTACCCCGAAATCACCGAGATGCAGACCCGCGCCATCATCGAGGCTGCCATAGAGGTACAGGAGGAAGAGGGCATCGAAGTGAAACCGGAAATCATGGTTCCCCTCGTGGCCTTCAAGCGCGAGCTCGACCTGCAGAAGGAAATCATCGACCGCGTGGCAGCCGAGGTCTTCGCAGAAAAGAAGCGCAGCATCTCCTACAAGGTCGGCACCATGATTGAGATTCCCCGCGCCTGCGTCACCGCCGATGAAATTGCCGAAACTGCCGAATTCTTCTCCTTCGGCACCAACGACCTCACCCAGACCGGTCTGGGCATGAGCCGCGACGACTCCGGCTCCTTCCTGCCCCACTACCGTGACCTCGAGATTGTGAAGACCAACGTCTTTGCCAGCATCGACCAGGACGGCGTCGGCAAGCTCATGCAGATGGCCGAGAAGCTTGGCCGCGGCACCCGCCCCGGCATGAAGATGGGCATCTGCGGCGAACACGGCGGCGACCCCGCCTCCGTCAAGTTCTGCCACAAGATTGGCCTCACCTACGTCTCCTGCTCGCCCTACCGCGTGCCCACCGCCCGTATCGCCGCCGCCCAGGCTGCCCTTGCGGATAAGTAAATTAACCGGAACCCCGGTGCCGGAGGAGCCGGCACCGGGTCACGTCCGCGCCACCGGCGCGGATATCGTCACCGCAAAGCGGTGATATCGTCCTGCCGCAGGCAGGATATCGTCCGGGCAAAGCCCGGATATCGTTCCCCCAACCCAGCCTCCCCTCACCTCCCAGCCACCCATTGGATAGCTCCCCACTCCTGCAAAATCAGCAAATGCACACCATCTGCCACATGGTCATCTCTCTCGATGGCCGCACCACCGGTGACTTTCTCACTACACCACAGGGGCTCGCCGCTGCAGAGCATTATTACGAAATCAACCGCACCGACCCCGCCCAGGCCTATGCCTGCGGCCGCACCACCATGGAAAGCAGCTTCACCGGCGGCCACCAGCCCGATTGGGAGATTTTTGAGAACACCAGCGTCCCCGCCGGCGACTTCGTGGCCACCCTCGCCCCGCGCTACGCCATCTGCTTCGACCGCATGGGGTGCCTCGGCTGGCAAAGCGGCACCGTGCAAGACGCCGACCCCGGCTACGGCGGCGCCCATGTGGTAGAAGTCCTATCACCCGCCGCCCCGGCAGCAGCCCGCGCCTACTACCGCAGCATCGGCGTCTCCTACATCGTGGCCGCCACCCTGTCCCAGGCCCTCGAAAAACTGCAAAGCCACTTCGGCATCACCCGCATGCTCCTCGAAGGCGGCAGCGAAATCAACGGCGCCTTCCTCCGCGCCGGACTCATCGATGAGCTCAGCCTCATCGTCGCCCCCATCACTGCCCGTCCGGAGGACAAGCCCCTCTTCGCCACCAGCGACATGGCCTCATTCCAACTCATCAGCGCCACCCCCCATCCCTCCGGCTCCCTCCTCCTGCGTTACGCCAAAGCGTAACGCAGACCGTCCGCGCCAGCGGCGCGGATATCGTCACCGCAGCGCGGTTGGCGGAGGCTTGCTACACAGCAACGACCGAAGCTGCGGTGACAGGTCGCTGAAACTCGTGGCGTCAAAGCAAACGCGCGGCCTAAGGCCGGCGGGAATGTTATACTTTGTTCTTCGCCCCTCGTACTTTATAGCCCATCGTTTTTAAAGCGCTTGCTCTAAAATCTGGCGGATTTCGGCGGTTGTCAGGTCAGGTTTGTAGCCGCCGCGAAGGAGGAAGGTACCTTCGGCAATGCCGTCGAACATATCGGGGGTGGCGCCCAGCTCGCGCAGCGAGAGCACCAGGCCGATTTCCTGCATCCAGGTCTTCATAGCCTCCAGACCGGCCAGCGCCACCTCCTCATCCGACTTGCCGGCGGAATCGATGCCCCACACCACGCGGGCATAGCGCACAAACTTCGGCAGACCATAGGGCAGGATGTGGCGGAAATACGGCAGCGTGACCGCCGCCAGGGTCATGCCATGCGTCGCATCCGTGAACGCGCCCACCGACTGCCCCATCATGTGCACCATCCAGTCGGTCGTCTTGCCCTTCGCAATGAGGGTGTTCAGCGCCCAGGTCGCCGTCCACATGATATTGCTGCGCGCCTCGTAATCCTGCGGATTCGCGGCGGCAATGCGGCTGCTGTGCACCAGCGAGCGCATGAGCCCCTCCGCAATATAATCGCTCGTGTTGTCATCCGTGCCGGAAAGGTACTGTTCGAGAATATGCGACATCACATCGAAACACCCCGCCACCATCTGATAGCGCGGCAGCGTAAGCGTGAGCACCGGGTCCAGAATCGAGAAACGCGGGAACACCGCATCCCCGAACACGCGGCCAATCTTGCGCTTTACCGCGTGATTCGTGATGACCGATCCGCCGTTCATCTCGCTGCCCGTGCCCGCCATCGTCAGCACGCACCCCACTGGAATGATGGCATTATCCACCGGCTCCATGCGCACATAGTATTTCTCCCACGGGTCCGCGTCGCAATACGCCGCCACCGAAACACCCTTGGCATAGTCGCACACCGAGCCGCCGCCCACCGCCAGGATGAGATCCACCTTATTCTCGCGCGCCATCCGGGCGCCCTCGCGCAGCTTCTCCACCGTCGGGTTCGGCATCACCCCCGGATCCTCCACCACCGTCTTACCCGCCGCACGCAGAATCTCCATCACCTTATCGTACAGCCCGCTCTTCTTGATAGAAGCCTTGCCATACGAAAGCATCACCACCGGTCCGAAGCCCGCCAGCTCCCCGGCCAGCTTCCCCAAAGCCTCCTCACCAAAATGCAACCGCGTCGGATTCGAATATGTAAATGTGCCTTTCATGATGCTGCTTATTCTATACCCTCCGTCCGCGCTCGACAAGCAAATTTAGATTATACGCCTCGCGAGCGGCATAGCTGTCCAAAAAGCGATCTAAAGAAAGCCGGGGGAAGAGAAGCAAAACTAAGAAGAAAAAAGAAAACAAAAATGGAGATTGAGTTCTAGGGTGCCAGCTACTAAACTGACGGTGCTAAAAAAATGAACCAATCTCC
>JAZSQS010000040.1:0-38863 GCA_045538105.1 Akkermansia sp. | reverse complement strand
GAAGGACATGGCTACGCTCCGCCTTGTGGAGGCGCTGAAGGCGGCGGAGGGGGCGGTGGAATCCGGAAAAATTGACTTGCGGCGGGCCCGGGTGGCGGGGGAGGCACGGCAACCGGCTGTACTGCTGCTGGGGGAGCTCCCGCAGCTTCCTGACTGGGGAACGGTACTGGCGGAGGCTTGAGCATGGCCGCCACGGGTGGTGCACTGGGCAGTACCATGGGAGGAGGAGCCACCGGAGTATCAGGGGAAAATGTCGGTTGTGAGTCAGGAATCATATCGCGTTCCTATTCTAGCCTGTGGCGGCAGCGGTGTCGAGCACAAAGGCTTGCGTCCATTGCTTTATGCTTGCCAATGAGGTGAAAATAGGCTAATCTCTGGGCATGTTCGTAGATAATATCCGAATTTTTGCCAAGGCAGGAAAAGGTGGGAATGGGTTGGCCTCATTCCGCCGGGAGAAATTTGTGCCTCGCGGTGGCCCAGATGGTGGTGATGGCGGTGATGGTGGCAGTGTAATCCTGGAGGTAAGCACGGGTACGAACGATTTGCGGAACTATTTCTATGACCCGAAGCTGATTGCAACAGACGGTATGCCGGGCATGCATGCCCGCAAGCATGGTAAGGATGGTCGTACGGTCATTGGTAAAGTGCCACCCGGTACGATTGTATACCGGAGCAATGCCGCCACCATGCAGGAAGCTACCTGGTTGGAACGCGAAGGTGAGGGAATTGAATTGGAGCAGATAGCTGACCTGACGGAGCCGGGTGAGCGCTTTGTGCTTTGCCAGGGGGGTAAGGGAGGCCGTGGCAACTGGCATTTCCGCACGGCCACGGACCAGGCTCCGCTGAAGTTTGAATATGGCACAGAGGCAGAGAGCGGTGTGTTCTTCTTTGAGTTGCGCCGCATAGCCGACGCCGGCTTGGTGGGTTATCCGAACGCGGGCAAGAGTACGCTGCTCACGGCCATATCCAATGCCACACCGAAGGTGGCCAGCTATCCCTTCACCACGCTGCAACCCATTGTGGGTGTGGTGGAGTTTGAAGACTACCAGCGCTGTATTGTGGCCGATATTCCGGGGATTATTGAAGGCGCTTCCAACAATCGCGGGCTGGGGCATGAGTTCCTGCGCCATATCATGCGCTGCCACCTGCTGCTCTTTGTGGTGGATTTGACAGGCCTGGAGCATGACCCGGTGGAGGCCATCCAGACCCTGCGAAAGGAGGTAAAGCTCTATTCTGATGAACTGGCAGCGCGCCCCTGGGTCATCGTTGCCAACAAGATTGATGAACCCTGCTCCGTGGAAAATCTGGAGATTCTCCGCCAGCGTTTCCCGAAGGTGGAGATTATCCCGATTTCTGCCGCTATGGGGGATGGTATCCCTGCATTCAAGGAGCGTTTGCAACAACTGCTCAAGGAGGGTTGACGCGTGCTGGTTGCTGTTCTTTCCGATATTCATGCCAACCTGGAAGCCCTGCAGGCCGTGCTGGACGATATGGAGTCCCACGGTGCTGAGGGGATTCTGGGGCTGGGTGATTATATCGGATTCAACGGCAATCCTGCAGAGTGCCTGGCTCTGGTACGCCCCCGGTTGCTGACCGCAGTGCAGGGAAATCATGAGGCAGCGTTGGTGGATAGGGCTGTCTTTGGCGTCCCTCTGTACATGGAAATGATGGACCGCACGCAGGATATGCTCAGCCCTGAGGAACTTCGCTGGCTGCGCCGCCTGCCGCACCACACGGCCTGGCAGGATTGCCTGCTGGGGCACGCGACCCCGGAGGCGCCCAAACGCTGGGGGCGCATTGCGAATGTGAACGAGGCCCGCAAGGTGTTTGCCTCGGTTAAAAACCGCCTTTCTTTCTTTGGGCATACCCACCGAGCATCCATTTTCCGCTACCGCAAGGGAGACGTGGAAAAAGTGGATATTACATATGATGAACGCGGAGATTTTACCATTCACCTGCCCAGTGATTGCCGTTTCCTCATTAACCCTGGTTCTGTGGGGCAACCGCGTGATTTGGATTGGCGCGCGTCCTATGCGCTCTTCTGCCCGGAGACAGATACCCTTCATTTGCGCCGCGTGGCGTATGATGTGCAGGCTGCCGGCGATAAAATTGCCCGCACCGGATTGCCTGCTTCCTTCGCAGAGGCTCTCAAAACGGGGGATACTCCTACTGGGGACTGAGTTTTCATGTGAGGAAATGCCTGGAGGCGCGTGGGGCAGATGTTTGGAGAACTGACCTGGAAAATGCTTTCCAATGGGGCTGCGTCCCTATATGATGAGGAAAAATCAGAATATGAAAACGCATACCTCTGTATCAGAGTTGGTGGGTCGGACCCCGCTGTTGGAACCGCTGCATTACAGCGCTGCCCACGGCCTGAAGGCTCGACTGCTGCTGAAACTTGAATCGAATAACCCCGCCGGTTCGGTGAAGGACCGAGTGGCCCGTTCTATTGTGGATGATGCCGAGGCCACGGGGCGTCTGCAGCCCGGCGGCACCATTGTGGAGCCCACCAGCGGCAACACCGGCATCGGTTTGGCTGCCATCGGTGCGGCGCGTGGTTACCGTGTGATTCTCACCATGCCGGATACCATGAGCGTGGAACGCCGCAATATCGTGAAGGCGTATGGAGCGGAAATTGTGCTTACCCCCGGTTCTGCCGGAATGCAGGGTGCGGTGGATAAGGCCAACGAGCTGGTGGAGCAGATTCCCGGTGCGATTCTGGCCGGGCAGTTCACGAATCCAGCTAATCCAGCTGCTCACTACGCGACCACCGGGCCGGAAATCTGGGAGGAAAGTGCCGGGCAGGTAGATGCTTTTGTGGCCGGCGTGGGCACGGGTGGCACTATCACCGGCACGGGGCGTTATCTGAAAGAGCAGAATCCGGCCATTCACGTGGTAGCGGTGGAGCCCGCCACCTCGCCGCTGCTGAGCAAGGGGGTGGCCGGCCCGCACAAGATTCAGGGTATCGGTGCCAATTTCATTCCTGCCACGCTCGACCGCTCCATCTACGATGAAATCATCACCGTGGATAACGAGGTGCCGCTGACCACGGCCCGCGAACTGGGCAAGCTGGACGGCGTGCTGGTGGGGATTTCCTCCGGCGCGGCTCTGTGGGCAGCCACACAGCTGGCTCAGCGCCCGGAGTGGGCGGGCAAGACCATTGTGGCCGTCATGCCGGACGGCGCCGACCGTTACTATTCGACGGCTCTTTTCTCTCATGAATAAATCTTTTGACCTGAACCTGTATCTCGTGACGGATGCGCCGGAGCGCTGCTGCCATGGCCTGCTGGAGACTGTGCGGCGCGCTGTGGCCGGCGGAGTGAGCATAGTGCAGTACCGCCGTGAAAATACGGACCGAGCCACCATGCTGGCTGAGGTGCTGCCTCTGCGTGATTTCCTGCGCGGGGCTGGGGTGCCGCTTATCATTAATGATGATGTGGAGCTGGCCGTGGAAATCGGGGCCGATGGTATCCACATTGGTCAGGCAGACATGCCGGTGGAGCAGGCTCGCGCCCTGATTGGCTCGGAGATGATACTCGGCCTTACCGTTACAAATGATGCAGAGATGGCTGCCGTGGATTCTTCGCTGGTGGATTATGTGGGCTGCGGCCCGGTATTTCCTACCATTTCCAAGGATGATGCACCTGAGGCATTGGGCGTTCGGAAGTGGGCTGCATTAGCGGCGAAGTGTCCGGTACCCATCTGTGCCATAGGCGGCATAGATGCCGCCCGCGCCCGTGAGCTGCGCGCCACGGGGCATTGCGATGGAGTGGCGGTGGTTTCGGCTATTTGTGCAGCAGAAGATACGGAACGGGCAGCCCGTGAATTAGTATGAATACGAATGAATTAGCTTTCGTTCTGGAGAACCTGAGGAAGAAGAATCCGCTCATCCTCTCGCTGACCAACAATGTGGTGCAGAATATCACGGCCAATATGCTGCTGGCGGTAGGGGCGGCACCCGTGATGCTGAATGATGCCGGAGAATGCCGGAAACTGTTGCAAGTATGTGCCAATGGCCTGCTGGTGAATGTAGGCACGCTGTCGCAGCCACAGGCAGAACTGATGCGTGCTGCGGTGGATGCTGCGTGTGCTACTGGCGTACCCTGGGTGCTGGATCCGGTGGCCGTAGGTCTGCTGGAGTTCCGTACGGAATTCAGCCGTGAGCTGCTGGCCATGCACCCCACGCTTATCCGCGGTAATGCTTCTGAAATCATGGCTCTGGCGGGGGAAGCCCCGGGTGGCCGGGGAACAGATTCAACCGCCGAGAGCTCTGCCGCTGTGCATGCAGCCCGCAAGCTGGCACAGCAGTGCTGCTGCACAGTGCTGGTCACCGGACCGGTGGACTATGTGGTGGACGGTGAACGCGTGCTGGCTCTGGGTAATGGTGACCCGCTTATGACCCGCGTGACGGGGGTGGGGTGCGCTATGGGAGCCCTGGCGGCTGCCTGTGTGGCAGCTGCACCGGATGCATTCATCGGGGCAGCAGCATGTGCATCTATTCTGGGTATCGCTGGTGAACGCGCTGCGGCGCGCTGCCCCCGCCCTGGAAGTTTTGCGGTGGCATTGCTCGATGAGCTGGATGCCCTCACCCCTGCTGACGTGAGAGAATTTACTCGTGCTTTGTAGAAATCCTGCTTGCGGTGGCGTGGGGAGTATGGTAGAATTGTGCAATCATGGAAAAAGAACAGCTTTCACTTGAATGGAAACAGCTGGCAGACCTGCCGGATGTTGAAGGTTTCGCCGGTTCCTACGCCGGCGTGAGCAATGGTGCCCTCATTGTGTGCGGTGGCGCTAATTTCCCGGAAAAACCGCTCTGGGAGGGTGGACCCAAGCGCTGGACGGACCGTATCTACGTGCTGCCCAGCAGCGATGGCTGGAAGGATGCCACCCCGCTGCCCAAGCCCATGGGCTATGGTGCCACCGCTACCCTGCCGCAGGGTGTGATGCTGATTGGCGGCAGCAATGCCGACGGAGCTCTGGCTGATTGCTACATGCTCACCTGGGACGGCTCCGATGTGCAGTGCAAGGCCGTGGCCCCGCTGCCCACCACACTGACCGGTCACGCCGCCGTGGTGATGGGTGGCAAGGTGTATGTGCAGGGTGGCTCCATTGCCCCCGGCGAGCAGGATGCTGAAGCCCGCATGTGGGTGTACGACCCGGAAACAGATTCATGGAGCGATGGCGAGCCCATGCCTTGCCGCGGGCGTTTCTTGCAGCAGATGGCCACCATTGGCCATACCATTTATGTGCTGGGTGGCATTGGTCTGCAACCTGGTGACAATGGCCGCATGGCACGTGAGATGCTCACAGATGCCTGGAGCTGGAGTGCAGAGACCGGCTGGCGCCGTCTGGCACACCTTCCGCACTACTGCGGTGCTGCCCCCACACCCGCTCCGGTGATTGGTGGCCTCATTTACCTGCTGGGAGGTGATGATGCCACGGTGAAGGGTTTCACGCCCCAGAACCACCCCGGTTTCCACAACCAGAGTCTGTGCTACAGCCCCGGCAGCGATACCTGGTACGACGCCGGCGAGATTGCCGTAGCCCGTGCTGTGCTGCCCTGCGCTGTGTGGAACGGCATGGCTGTCATTGTGAACGGTGAGCAGCGCCCCGGCAAGCGCTCTAACCAGGTCTGGGGTGCCAAGATGTAACCTGCTGCTGAATTATGCTGAAGAATCTCTTTATCCTGGCAGCTGTGGCGGCACTCCCGCTTTCAGCCCAGTGCTGCCCAGGTTGCGGGCATCACGCCGCAGCTCCGCTGAAGGTGGAGGCCAGTACGCTGGCCGAGAGCCCGAAAATCAATGATTCCGTGGGGCGCGCCGGCATGGTGGCCAGTGTGGTGAAAACCGCAGATGGAGCCCGTATTCTGGCTATTGGTGGTGCAAACTTCCCGAATGCCAAGCCGGGAGCCAAGACTCCGGCCGAGCGTGGTGCCAAGGTGTTTTACGATGAAATCCTGAGCATCAACCCTCTGGATGGCAGCTGCTCCGTGCTGGCGAAGCTGCCGTATCCCATTGGCTACGCAGCCCACACAAGCAAGGGCTGCAGCATGGTCATTGCCGGTGGTTGCAATATGGAGGGACATGTATCTACCGTGACCCGCATTAAGTCTGATGGCACTACCGAGGCTTTGCCCAGTCTGCCCATTACCACGGCGTATCCCGCATTTGTCCAGCTGGGCAGCAAGTTGTACGTTTTCGGCGGTCAGGAGAAGGCAGAATCCGTAACCTGCCTGAGCAGTAGCTTTGTGCTCGACCTGAAGGATACAGCTGCCGGTTGGAAGGAACTGGCGCCTATGCCTGGGGAAGGCCGTATGCTGGCCGCTGCCGGTGCCTGCCGCATGGGTAAGATTTATGTGGCTGGTGGTTGCTCCCTTCATCCGGATGCCAAGGGTGCCGCCGAGCGCACCTACCTGAAGAGTACGCTCTGCTATGACCCCTCCACCAACACATGGAGTGCTGCTGCCGATATGCCGGAAACCATTGTGGCGCCGGCTACTCCCATGCCTTCCATGCGCGGTGGGCTTCTGCTGCTCTGCGGTGATCCCGGTAACTTCTACCGTGCCAGTCTGGCCGGCAAGGCTCCGTCAGACCACCCTGGGCAGAATACTACGATTTACAGCTATTCCCCCTGTACGGACACCTGGACCGTGGCTGGGCAGAACAGCATTGGCATTGCTACTGCCCCGGCCGTGAAGGTCATGGGTACGGTATTCATCATTTCCGGTGAAACTCACCCCGGTGTGCGTACCCCGGTTATCTCCACTATCAATCTCTCCAAATAACAACGAACACACATAACTCATATGCCTGAACCTAATCCCATCCTGTCGTTCCTGGCCGACCTCACCCCCTGGGTAGCACTCGGTATTGCGGTGTTGGCCATCATGGCCGCCTGTAAGAAAGGACTCGCTAAACCTTCCATTTCCCCGAACGCACCCGTGACCAAGCCCGGCAAGTGGGCCTGGATTGCCGTAGCCGTGCTCTGGGTGGTGGTGATGCTCAACTATTTTGACCGCCAGCTGCTGGCTGTGCTCAACAAGTCCATGACTGAAGGTCCGGGCTGCATTGAGATGACGCAGGCTCAGTTCGGCATGGTGACCTCTGCTTTCCTGATTGTGTATGCCGCCCTTTCTCCTGTGGGTGGCTACCTGGCAGACCGCTTCAGCCGCTCCTTCATCATCATGTGCTCGCTGGTGGTGTGGTCCGTGGTGACCTGGATGACCGGTAAGTCCGAATCCTACGAGGAACTCATCTTCTGGCGCGCTGCCATGGGTGTGAGCGAGGCGTTCTATATTCCCGCCGCCCTCGCGCTTATCACAGACTATCACCGCGGTGGTACCCGCTCTCTGGCCACAGGCCTGCACATGAGCGGTATCTATGCCGGCCAGGTGCTGGCCGGTTGCGGCGCCATGATGGCTGGTGACCCCTGCCAGATGGGCTGGCGCCTCACTTTCGAGCTGTTCGGCTTCATCGGCGTGGCCTACGGTCTCATCGTGCTCTTCTTCCTGCGTGACCCGAAGGCTGAGGAGGCTTCTGTGACCGAGACCGTTACTGAGGTGGCTCAGGCTGCTGCCGCTGCCGTTGCTCCTGCATTCACCCTGGGGCAGATGCTCAAGAGTATCTTCACTGGCCGCGGTATGTACCTGCTGCTTCTCATGATTTCCTTTGCTGGTTTCGCCAACTGGTTCCTGCTGGGCTGGTATCCGCGTTTGCTGCAGGATATGTTCGGTATTTCTGAGGCTGAGGCCGGCCCCCAGGCTACGTTCTGGATTAACATTGCCAAGTACATTTCCGTGCTGGCTTGCGCCGTGATAGCAGACCGCTGGTACCTGCGTAACAAGAATGCCCGTGCCTATGTGCCCGGTATTGCATTCTGCGTGGCAGGCCCCTGCGTGCTGCTGGCCATGGTTTTCGGTGCCGAAATTGGTCTTGCCGCCGTGCTGGCCCTGGTGGCTATGCAGGGTGTGGCTCAGGGCTCCATGGATGCCACGCTCATGCCGGTGCTTCGCAACACCATTGACGAGCGCTTCGCTGCTACGGGCTATGGTTTGCTGAACCTGACTTCCGTGGGTGCCGGTGCGCTGGTATCCTGGCTGGGTGGCATGCTTAAGGACGCCGGCACTCCGCTTTCTGCGGTGCTGAGCCTTGCTGGCGTGCTGATGATGCTCTGCGGTATTATCCTCTTCCTGCTTCCCAAGAAGAACAATGCGTAAGGGCAGAAATACAGTTTCCTTCCTCCTGTGTGCTGCTACCGTTTTGGTAGCGGCACCGCTTTCTTCTGTGAGCTGGGCGCAGGATAATGACCCGCCAGTTACCAAAACGAAGAAGAAAAAGAAGAAGGGCAAGAAAAAAGTGAAGGCGTCTGAGCCGACCCAGGCCTGGCTGGCAGGGAAGGCGGCAGGCAAGGCTGAGCTCCAGGCTCTGGATAGCGAGCCTTATTCCCGCGGGGTGGATGTATTTGTGGCAGGGGAGGGAAATCCCTATGCCAGCATCCGTATCCCTGATATCATCAACGCGGGGGGAATGTTGGTGGCTATGGCCGAGGGGCGCTACCAGAATACTGACCAGGGGCAGAATGACCTCATTGTCTCCGTGAGTAAGGATGGTGGCAGGAAGTGGAGCAAGCCCGTGGTGGCGGCAGCTTCCAAAGGGGCTACTTTCAATAATCCCTGCCTGATATATGACCGCGAAGCGGAGCAGATTGTGCTGTTCTTCCAGCGTTACCCTGAAGGAATCAAGGAGCGTACTCCGGATATTCCTACCGGGTGGCAGGATGAGCGCTGCATTCGCAACTTTGTCTGCTTTTCCAAGAATGGAACCCGCTGGTCCAAGCCTAAGGATGTGACCCAGTTCACTAAGAATGATGGGGTGACCATTACTTGCAGCGGTCCTAATCCGGGCGTGCAACTTACGCGAGGTAAGCACAAGGGGCGTCTGGTGGTGCCTCTGAATGAAGGTCCCTTTGGCAACTGGACCCTGGCTGCCGCCTATTCTGATAACGGCGGGAAGAAATGGAAAATAGGGCAGAAATCAGATGCCGGCCGCGGCATCAACGAGGTGTCCGTGGTTGAGACGGAATCCGGCGGCTTGTTTGTAGTGTCCCGCGCCTGGGGTGGTAATTTGCGGAAGGTGGCTTATTCTGAGGATGGAGGTGAAAGCTGGGGTCCGGTTAACGACCACCCGGAGCTGCCCAGCCCTAATTGCCAGAATGGCATGACCCGTTATTCCTATGCGGATGATGCCGCCCTGGGTAACCGGGGGCGCATCTTGTTCTCCACTCCGACCAGGGGGCGCAGTGACGGTGTTATCAAGATGAGCTATGATGACGGTAAAACCTGGCCAGTGGAACGGCATGTGGGCAGTGGCCCATTTGCTTATTCAGTGCTCTGTCCGGTGAAGCCTGGTGTGGCAGGGGTGCTGTTTGAGGTGAACGGAAATCCCATTCGGCATATCCGCTTTGCCCCTTTCAGCATTTCATGGCTCACTCACGGTGAGGATGATGGCCTGAAGAAGTGAATCTGCATCCGTATAAAAAGCCCCGCTGGAATCACCAGCGGGGCTTTTTCGGGGAGTGACTGAGTGAAGGGGCATTATTGCCAGCGCCCCTTGCGGAAGGCTGCAATGCTGATGATGCCAACAATGAGCAATCCACCGATACCAACCATGGTCCATGCCGTGGGGGAGAGCCATTCACCGCGGTATTTCAGGTATTTGCGCTGGGTGCGGGTTGCCTGGGCTCCGGCATCAAGGGCAACATGGGCTGTGTTCTGACTGACTGCTGGCGATGCAGAAATGATTTTGATGAAATCAAGATTGGCGCTGATGGATTTGAACTCCTTATTTTCCGCAGAGGCGAGCAGGGGGTAGGAGAGGGTAAGCTCGCCATTCACATCATAGCCCATGATGCCGCCAATGCCGTTCCAGCCAGCTCCGCAGCAGCCGGATGCCACCACTGTGAGTGTGATGTAGGAGGAGCCGTCCCGCGTGAAGGCTGCGGGGTGGTTGGCCAGCTTGGCGTAGGAAACAGATTCGCCCCAGGGAGCTCCATGCCAGTTCCCGGTGATGCCTGCCGGCGTTGCCATGAGACCCAGCTCATGCTTGCTTTCGAAGGTGAGCATCCGGGTTGGGCGTTCTACTTTGGAGGCTGCGGATAAGTCAATGGTAACGGCTATGGCCGAACTCGCAACGTTTGACTTGCGGAAATGGGAAATGTTATAAATGGGTAGGCGGCTGTACAGCGCCCCTTGCTCTCCCGTCAGTTTGCCGTCAGCGCAGGTGATTCCCTGATGTACCTGGGATTCTGCCGGGTTGATGAACAGGGCGGCAGCTGATACGGCCGGAAGGGCAGTAAGCAGGCACGTGGCAAGAAGTAGGAGAGTTTTTCTCATATGATGATACAGGCAATCTTTAGCCTAATCTATCGTATGCTTCCTGTTAATGCAAGCAAGATTTGTGTTGGAGGTGCAGAATATGTGTATTTTCTTGCTGAAAGAAGCCTTCCTCCTTGACCTTTGGGGCGATAACAGGTACACTCTCGCGCATGCAGGAGTTAGAAATCATGTCTCCCGCCGGGTCGTTTGAGTCGTTGGCAGCCGCGCTGCGTGCCGGGGCTGACAGCGTCTATTTCGGTGTGGGCATGTACAATATGCGCGCCCGCTCCACGGTGAATTTTACAGTGGGGGATTTGCCCAAGGTGGCTCGTTTGTGCCACGCATGCGGGGCAAAGGCGTACCTGACCTGCAATATCATCATTTACGATGAGGAGATGGAGGGAATGCAGCAGTTGCTGCGCCAGGCGAAAGAGGCCGGGGTGGATGCCGTGATTGCCGCAGACCTGGCAGTTATCTCCTATGCACACAGTATTGGACTTGAGGTGCATGTTTCCGTGCAGGCGAATGTCTGCAACATGGGAGCGGTGCGGTTCTTTGCTGCCTATGCGGATGTGATGGTGCTGGCGCGCGAGCTCAAACTCAGTCAGATTCGCCACATTATCGAAGGAATCAAGCGGGAGAACATCACCGGACCGTCCGGTAAGCTGGTTCGCATTGAGGTGTTTGCCCACGGCGCGCTCTGTATCGGCATTTCCGGCAAATGCGGCATGAGCCTCACGGCTTATAATGCCAGTGCCAACCGCGGTCAGTGCTACCAACTCTGCCGCCGCAAGTACCGCGTCACCGATACGGAGACGGGGTTTGAGATGGATATTGACAACCAGTACATCATGTCACCGAAGGATATCTGCACTATCCGGGTGATTGACCAGTTGGTGGAAGCCGGTGTATCAGTTTTCAAACTGGAGGGACGCGGCCGCTCTGAGGCATACGTTTCAACGGTGACCTCTGTTTACAAGGAGGCCGTGCAGTGCTGCGCCACAGGTGCATGGAGCCCGGAAAAGGTGGCTGCCTGGGAGGAGGAGTTACTGCGCGTGTTTAACCGCCAGTTCTGGCATGGTGGCTATTACCTGGGCGAGGAGTGGGATACCTGGAGCGGTTGCTCCAATAGCCTGGCGCTGGAACAACGCCAGCATCTTGGTCGGGTGATGCGCTGGTACGCCAAGGCCGGTGTGGCTGAAATCCGCCTTGAGGCCGGTCCCGTTTCACCGGGGGATAAAATTGAAATTACAGGCGTGACAACCGGCATTGTCCGCGTTACCGTTCCTGAGGTGCGCTGTGATGATGAGCAGGGCGAAACCCAGGTGGTGCAGGTGGCGCCCAAGGGTGCCACGGCTCTTATTGTGGTGCCGCAAAAGGTGCGGCATGGCGACAAAGTTTACATCGTAACCCGCAGAAAACTCAAATAATCATGACCATAGAACCTCTCTTCAGTGCTGAACAAATTGATGCGGCTCTCCGCAAAATGGCGGGGCAACTGGTCGAGCGTTTTGGTGATGATCGTCCGGTGAAGGTGCTTTCCCTGCTGAATGGTGCCTTGTGGTTTACTGCGGATTTGCTGCGCCTGCTGCCGGTGAATTTCATTCTGGAGACGGCTCGCGTATCCAGCTACGGTGCTTCTCGTGAAACAAGCGGCAAGGTCACTTGGAAAACCCCGGTGCCGTATTGTGAGAACATGCGTGTGCTGGTGCTGGATGATGTGCTGGACAGCGGTGTGACGCTCAAGAATGTGAAGGCCGAACTGCTGCGGCTTGGTGCGGCTGAGGTGGTCACCGCTGTGGCGGTGGACAAGCCGGAGGGTCGCCGTGTGGAGTTTGAGGCTGACTATGTGGGCCTGGTTTCCCCCAATCTGTACCTCGTGGGCTATGGTATGGATGCGGATGGCTCCCTGTACCGCAATCTGCCCTACGTGGGCGTGGTGCGCGATTAATTTACTTTGTGCTTCCCACCTCGCCCTTTGTACCTCTGATTGTCTGCCCGTTATCCGGGGCGATGAATTGCTCTGCGGGGATGTTGTTTTCCTTCAGGGCGGCAGCCAGGTCATCGAGTGTTTCCTGGTAGCCTTCGTTGGCGAGCTGCCAGGTGCCGAAGTGGCAGGCAATGGCCTGCCGTGCTTGCAGCTGGCGGAAGGCTTCCACTGCTTCAGCGGGGGAGATGTGGCCGTTGCGGATCCAGTCCGGCTTGTAGGCACCGATGGGGATGAGGGCCAGATCCGGTGCGCCGAGGCGGGCGTGAATCTGGGTGAAGCAGTTGGAGCGGGCGGAATCGCCCACAAAGTAGATGGAGGGCCCGCAGGCGGATTTCAGGTAGAAGCCGCACCAGAGCGAGCGGTTGCGGGTGTAGGTCTTGCGGTAGCGGTTGCTCCAGTGTTTGGCCGGGGTGAGGGTGATGCGCAGGTCCCCGTGTTGCACGCTGTCCCACCAGTCGGCCTCGATGATGCGTACGTCTGCGCCACAGTGGTATTTGACCAGTCCTGCCAGGCCCAGCGGCACGATGAAGAGCGGGTTGTGCTCGGTTGCAAGACGTTTGAGGGTGGGGGCATCGAAGTGGTCGTAGTGGTCGTGGGAGAGCAGACAGAGGTCAATGCGGGGCAGTTTTTCCCAGTTGATGCCGGCGGGGCGGTGGCGCTTGGGGCCGAATCCCTGCACCGGGCTGGTGTAGTCGCTCCAGATGGGGTCGGTCAGGATATTGAGCCCGGCGGTGCGGATGAGCAGGGTGGAGTGGTTCACCATGGTTACCTCCCAGTCCTGCCCGTCCACCATGGGGGCGAGCTGCGGCTGGTGGTTGTTTTTCTTTACAGTGGGGTAGTCGCCCTTGGCGTGGCGCTCACTGAGCCACTGGAGCAGGTTGCTGGTCTTGTACAGCGTGCTGGGTTCCGGATTGTAGAAGAAGGTGCCGTCGAAATGGTCAGTAACCGGGCCTTCCCATTCGCCGCCACGGCAAAGCCAGCGGGGCATCAGGAAATCTCCCGCCAGCAGGGTAGTGCCTACCGCCGCCAGCAGCAGCGCTGCGATGTTGACTGTGGTGCGGCAGGTCATGATTCGAAACGGTGCTGGATGAGCACGTTGAAGTGGTCTCCTGCACCAGGGACGGCTATTAAGTGCCGGTCGGCTGCGCTGGCGGGGTCAGCCAAATCCTTGAGGTAGTCGTGCTGGCTCATGTACTGCACGCGGTCACCCACGCAGTTTGCAGCCAGCTGGTGCAGGTCGGTGAAGTTGACATCAGCGGTCACATCGCACTTGCCGGCCATGGTGGGGAGAGCATCTGCGCTGACCAGCTGGTGGGCTTTGTAGCCGCGCAGGGTGCCTGCGGGACGGCGGTGGTAGAGGGTGTCGTTCATCTCGCCGTAGTCGATGGTGACGAGCGTGCCGCATTTCCAGAGCGGCTGCCAGGCTGCATACCACTTGTGGTAGCTTTCCTGCACTTCCACAATCTGCCCTTCGTAAGCCCAGCGGGAAAATACGGAGGACTCCGGTAGAGGTCGCTGCTTTACCGCGCGCACAATCTGTCCGTGGTGCACGGAAAATCCCAGCTCCAGCCATGTGCCATCCTGGTACACAAACTGGCGGGCAGGAAAGGCATCCGGCAGTTCGTTGGAGAAGATGAAGGCGCGTCCTCCAGCGTGTTTCAGGGCTTTTTCGATGGTTTCATACACGCGCACGAAATTGCCACCTACCATAAGCTGCAAATCACGCAGCACCTTGGAGCGGTCCACCATGTAGTAGCGCACACGCAGGCGGTTGAAGAAGCCCAGGGAGCGGGCCATACTGGTGGCCATATCTCCATTTCCTCCGCCGATTTCGATGATGGGCAGCCGGCGGTTGAAGGCGCGGCAGCTCTGCTCCCACTGCTGCACCAGTCGGCGGGCGAGCAGGTCGCTCATGGTTGCGGTGGTGGAGAAATCACCGCGGAAGCCGATGTCGGCTATATTGGTGTTGTAGTATCCGCCATCCGGGTCATAGAGTGCCAGTTCCATGAATTCCTCCATGGAAATCCAGTTGCCGTGAGCCAGGATGTGCGGGGCCAGGTTCATTTTTTTACTTGGAAAGTTCCAGCATGCGTTCCAGTGGGGCAGCGGCGCGCACGCGCAGCTCCTCCGGCACACGTACTTCGGGGGCCATGTCGCGCAGGCAGTTACGTAGCTTTTCCAAGGTGTTGAGCTTCATGTACTCACATTCCGCGCAGGAACACTGTCCCATGTCCATGGGGATGAATTCCTTGCCCGGCACCAGCTTACGCAGACGGTGCAGAATGCCCGTTTCCGTTACAATGATGAACTTGCTGCACTCGCTCTCCCGGCAGTAGGGAATCATTTTTTCCGTGGAGCAGATATGGTCGGCCAGCAGGCGGATGGGTTCCTGGCATTCCGGGTGGCACACTACCAGCGCGTCCGGGTACTTGGCCTTGGTGACCAGCAGCTGGTCGCGGGTGAAGCGTTCGTGTACGTGGCAGGCACCGTTCCACATGGTCATGATTCGGCCGGTCTTCAGGGAGGTCCAGGCGCCCAGGTTGCGATCTGGCACAAAGAGGATGGGACGGTCCGTGGGGGCTGTCTCAATGATGCGCTGGGAGTTGCCGCTGGTCACGATGACATCTGCCAGGGCTTTCACGCCGATGGAGCAGTTCACATAGGCAATCACATAGTAATTCTTGTCCTTGTTCTCCTCCAGGAAGGCAGCTAGTTCTTCTGCGGGGCAGGAGGCCTCCAACGAGCAGGCTGCATTCGCATCCGGCAGCAGCACGGTGCGGCTGGGGTTCAGGATGCAGGCGGTCTCGGCCATGAAGTGCACACCGCAGAATACGATGACGTCACACTCCGCTTCCTGAGCCTTGCGGGCCAGGGCCAGGGAGTCACCCACAAAGTCGGCCAGGTCCTGAATCTCCGGGCGCTGGTAGCTGTGGGCCAGGATGATGGCGTTGCGTTCCTGCTTCAGGCGCAGGATTTCCTCAATCAGATTTTCGTTGGACATGTTGTTGAAAAAGGGTCTTATTTCTTTTCGCGGGTCATGTATTTCATGAGGGCATACAGACCGGCCAGCATGACGATGGCCAGCACTACCAGGTGCGATTCATCCTTCACGGCGTGTACCAGCTCCTCCGGGCTGTTCATGATGCCGGGGTGCTCGCGCCCCACTTTATCGCCGAACCATGCCAGTACCCAGCACCAGATGGCTGAGCCCGTGATGGTAGCCAGGCTGAACATGGTGAAGTTCATCTTCACCAGACCTGCGGGAATGGAGATAAGGTGGCGGATGACCGGCAGGAAGCGCGCAAAGAAGATGCCGGCGGTGGAGTACTTGTTCATGAATACCTCCGCTTTCTCAATCTTGTGCGGTGGCATCAGGAAATACTTGCCGAAGCGGAACATGAACGGCCGCCCCAGCCAGAGCGCCATGAGGTACATGACGCACGAACCCAGGTAGGAGCCTACCGTGCCGGCTATCACTACGCCCCAGAAGGACATGCCTGCATCCGGGAAGGTGGCGGCTATGGCTGCCGGCGGCACTACAATTTCGCTCGGCACCGGAATGATGGAGCTTTCCATCGCCATGAGGACGATGACTCCCCAGTATCCCCACTGCTGAATGCAGTCCATACAGTAGACAAGGAACTCGTGCATGCGGGGATTATGCACACATTTGCCCGGATTAAAAGTCTTTTCTTGCAATTTTTTCGCGCGCGTGATAGAGTGCTGGCATGAAGATGTTTGTGGTAGCCGGCGAGAAAAGCGGCGATAAGCAGGGTGCATTGGTCATTCAGGAATTGCTGCGCCGCCGCCCGGATTTGGAAATCGTGGGGCTTGGCGGCAACCGCATGCATGCCCTTGCTCCCGGTGTGGAGGATTGGGCAGATGCCGCCGCCGTGATTGGTATTGTGGAGGTGCTGCGCCACATCCGTTTCTTTGCCCGCAAGCTCAAGGAGATGACTGAGCGCATCGCTGCCGAGCAGCCGGATTGCCTCCTGCTCATCGACTACCCCGGTTTCAATCAGCGCCTGGCCGAGCGTGTCCGCAAGGTATCTCCCAAGACGAAGATTGCCTGGTTCATTGCCCCCATGGTGTGGGCGTGGAAGAAGGGGCGTATCCCCAAGCTGGCTGCTGTGCTGGATTTGATGATGTGTACCTTCCCCTTTGAAAAGCCGCTTTTTGAGAAGGCTGGGCTGCGTACCGAGTTTGTGGGGCATCCGCTGGTGGATGATATCCTGGCCGCCCGCCGCACTGATGTGCGCGAGAAAAACCTCATCGGCCTATTCCCCGGCAGCCGTAACCGTGAGGTGGAGCGCCATTTCCCCGTGTTCCTGGACGTGGTGAAGGAACTCCGCACCCGCCACCCTGAGTGGAGGTTTGAGACTTCTGCCAGCTCGGAAAAACTGGCTGCCACCATGCGCCGCATGGCTGAGGAAGCCGGCATGCCTGCCGAAATCATCAATATCTGCCCCGGCAGCTACCATGATTTGATGGATAGGTCGGAGGCCGCTCTGGTCACCTCCGGCACCGCTACGCTGGAAGCTGCTCTGCATGAACTCCCCTTTGCCTTGGTGTACAAGGTATCTGCCGGTACCTACATGATTGGCCGCATGATTCTCACCATCAAGTATATCGGTATGGTGAACATCCTGGTGGACAAGCCGGTGACACGCGAGCTGATTCAGGATGAGTTCAATGTGGAAAACTGCATTGCCGAGCTGGAGCGCCTTACCCAGCCGGAATCCCGCGCCAAGGTGCTGGCCGAGATGCAGGAACCCATGAGCCGCCTGGGACACGGCGGTGCCGCCACCAAGGCTGCCGAGGCTGTGCTCTCGCTGTTCGAGTAAAAGCCCCCGATTTTTTTAAGCGATTCAGTAATCGAAGCGCCCGATAGGCAGCCCCTGCGCGATTAGGGAGAGTTCCCTTAAGTGGTAGATTGTAGCGCGGCGGCCTGCGCCCTGGCTGCGCACGTGTAGTACGCCGGCATCTACCAGGGCGTTGATCATGCGTTGTACCGTTGCTGTGTTTACCCCGGTAATCCGCGCACTGATGGTCGGTTTGCTGAAAATAGGCATTTCAAACATGGTATCCAGCAGAACGCCGCAGGAAGCTGAGTTTGTAATGGCTGGTAAGCTTGCCTGAAGTTCTGTATACAGGCGCTGCATGGCATCTGCGCGTCGCATGTTTTCTCTTGCCTGCTCATCTACGGCTTGCAGGAAGAATAACAGCCACTGTTCCCATGCTGAGGCATCCTCGTGCAGGGCGTTCAGGCATCCGATGTATTGCTCCCGATGTGCCTCAAAGTATTCACTGAGGTAAAAAAACGGACGCTCCAGTAATCCCTTGCTGTGCAGATAGAGGGGGATAAACAGGCGCCCTACGCGGCCGTTGCCATCGTGAAATGGGTGTATCAGCTCGAACTGGGCATGCAATATACCGCTTTGGATTAGTGGATCGACCTCATCAGTTGCTGCGTTTTCCATCCAGTTTTCCAGGTAGGCATCAACTGTGGCCGGGGCCGGTGGTACATAAGTAGCTTGTTCAATGGTGCTACCTGGTGAGTCTATCCAGTTCTGTGTATCGCGGACCAGTCCCGGGCGTTTGTTCCGGCCGCGTCCCGATTGCAGCAATATAGCGTGCATTTCCTTCACCAAACCCAAGGTCAGCCCTCGGTCTCCGAGACTGTAGGTTGCGTATCTCATCGCTTCTCTGTAGTTGAGAATCTCCTGCACGTCCAATCGCTGCTCTTCAGTAGCCTCTTCACCGGCTTCCAGAGAATACACCTCGTCAATGGTTGAACGTGTCCCTTCAATACGGGATGATAACACTGCTTCCTGAGTCATCATGGGTGATAACAGCACGTTTGCATAGCTGCGCCTGCGCAGCATACCATCCAAGCGCGCAAGGCTCCGATTAGCTTTGCTGTGTGTGGAAAATAATCGCTCTATGCTGTATGTGGTTACCGGCAGGTAGGGCAGTATATAAGAGGAGCTCATACCATGATGTGTAGCATATAATGAAATATTTGTCAAACAAAAATAGCATTTCGTGCAAGACAAATAGATTTGTTTTGCATGGATGCAAGACAAAAGAGTTTGTTATGCAAAAATGACGCTTCGTGCAAGACAAATAGATTTGTTTTGCGTGGATGCAAGACAAAAGAGCTTGTTATGCAAAAATGATGCTTCGTGCAAGGCAAAGGTACTTTTCTTGTTTCGAGCATGGTGACACTCAAAGGCTCTACCGCCACGCGCTTCACCTTGAATGCGCTCAGCGGAGAGCCTGTTGCCTTAGCCTGAACCAATGCCGGGCTCTTGTCTGTGTTGATAAAGAGGTCCATACCAGAAGGGGGGCAAATAAGGGTAGAGCCACTGCATTCTAAATGCTGTGGCAAGCAAAAAGTTGGGAAATCATTAGAAATTATTAATTTAAGGAGATGGAGAATGTTCAAATAAATCTGTTTCGAGAGCGTTAAATGGCTCTAACGTATTCACATTTCAATTTTTTACAACTACAGCATTTAGAATGCTGTAGATTTCTTTCAGCAGCTTAGGAGCAGGTATCTCAGCCTCCCGTCGCGCGTGGGAAAGGGTATCCCTGCACGAGTTGCGCAAAACCTAAAAAATCAAATCTTACAATCATGCAAAAGACAATTATTACATTGCTTGCATTAGCCGGGGTTGCTGTTGGTGAGGATTACACCTTCACCACATCAAATACGAGTATTACAAGTGCCTCCAATTTCTGGGGCAACGGTGTAGCTCTCGTTCTGGATCCAGATGCAGCCAATTCTCGTTTGACTACAACCGTTTCTCCCGACGGAGCCGCCATGGGAGATTTCGATACCATAGGCCTCTCGTCCATCACGATTAACATTCGTAGTCTGCAGAATTCAAAAGGAATTAAGCTTGCCTTGACTAATTCCAGTGGCACGATTTTAACATTGTCGGATAATGTGGTTACGGGTACAGGTAATCAGACGTGGACATTCTCTAATACAACAGTATCGACCACAGATACACTTTATTTCGTATACACCGCCATGGAAAACGAGAATGCTGTAGTTGGATACACGCTGAACACTGGGGGGAATGGCACGGTTACAATCGATCAGGCTACTGAAGAGGTAACCGCCGTATCAGATTTGATTATGTGCGGTGCTTCTTCCTTGGCTAATTATGGTTCAAATAATACAGCAGGTGTTCCGACTCTTGCTTTCCTCGGGACAAATAATTCACGAAACTTTACTCTCAACAATGTCCAATATGCGCCTTATGTGACGGTTGTTACCACGGCTACCATCCCCGAGCCCGCCACGGCCACGCTTTCCCTGCTGGCTCTTGCAGGCTTGGCAGCACGCCGCCGTCGGGCTTCTCGTTGATACGCCCAGATAGGCCACAAATAAAATAATTTTTGGTAAATGTAAATTCAAGCCGTTTCCCCTAATCGGGCAGCGGCTTTTGTTGTTTGAAAAGGCACCCGCCCAGGTGCCGCATGTGATGGGTTTGATTCGGCCACGCACTGCCAGTTACATTCCTGCTCATGGCTGTGCGCTGGGGGGGGCAGCAGCCGGGCAAGGCCTGCACTGTTACTGGCAGGTGTGGCACCATCCGGTAATCTGGGCATGTATTCCCGCGCAGTTGCGGTAACGGGTTACGGCTGCATGCAGTTGAGGATAACGGAGATGATGGTTTCCATCTCATCCGGCCGGGATTCGGCAATGAGGATGACCAGGGCCACGAGGGTGGCATCGGCCAGGCGTTTGGCTCCGTTGATGAACAGCGCGTTATTGCGGTTCAGAAAATAGAGGAACACAGCGGCGGCAATGCGCTTGTTGCCATCGAAAAACGCATGGTTCTTGACGGTGAAGTATAGCAGCCGGGCGGCTTTTTCTTCCATGGTGGGGTAGATATCGACACCGGCGAAGCTCTGGTAGATATTGCCCAGCGCTCCCTGGAAGGAATCGTCTTTCTCTTTGCCGAAAAGGTCGGATTTTGCGCCGAATTTCATCTGGTCGATAAGCTTGCGGCATTCCTCGTACCCCAGTACATAGCATGGAGATGAGCCCGCCGGGCGGGAGAGGCACTGGTGGTCGTAGTTATCCAGCAGGTCCAGGCCTTTACTGTAGTGCTCGATGACATCCAGCACCTGGCGGGCATCCAGCCGGTCTTCCACGCGGCGCATCAGCTGCACCACCTGGCCCAGTTGCTGCAGCCGCTTCTCGTGCACCACATAGCCGCGAACCAGGTACTCGCGCAGCCGCTGTGTAGCCCAGATGCGGAACTGGGTACCACGCCGGGTGTTCACGCGGTAGCCCACGGAAAGAATCATGTCCAGGTTGTAGAAATTGACCGGGCGGCGCACTGTGCGGGAGCCTTCCTTTCGAACTATTAAAAATTCTTTAATAGTTCCTTCTTCTTGAAGCTCAGCCTCTTTGTAGATATTTTTGATGTGCACGTTGATGTTTGGTACCGTCGTCTGGAAGAGTTCGGCCATCATCTGCTGGGTCATCCACATGGTGTCCTGCTGCATGCGGACATCCAGCTGAACCTCGCCATCGGGAGAGGTGTAGAGCAGAATTTCACTGTCGGGAACAGACTCCATTAATCACTAATCATTCCACCAGCGTTACGGTGCGGGTGTTTTCACCGGTGTGGCGGAGCACGAGCCAGAGGGTATCGGCGGGCATGAGGGTGCCGTCAAAGCGGTCGGCCCATTCCACGAGCAGGATGCGGCCGCTGGTCAGGTATTCATCCCAGCCAATGCCGATGGCCTCCTGCGGGCTCTTCATGCGGTAGAAATCGAAGTGCGCCACGGGCAGGGCTCCATCATCATGCTCATGCACCAGGGAGAACGTGGGACTGGCGGCGGGGTTGCCGGCCTCGAGTCCTTCCAATATACCCTGCACCAGGTGGGTCTTGCCCGCTCCCAGGTCGCCTACCAGACCGAATACCTGCCCGGCTTCCAGTTCGGCGGCCATGCTCCGCCCAAGCGCTACCATTCCGGCCTCCGAGGTGACCTCAATCGGAGAATTTTTAAAAATTTTCTGTAAATTTTTCATTTTTATGTGAAATTTTTCTTTACAAATGCGCTTGCGTGCCTATAATGTGCCAGCCCGCATGAGTGGGTGCAACATCAAAATTCTGAAAATTATGGCATACGCAGTTTTCACTTCCGGTAGCAAGCAGTACCGTGTGACGGTCGGTGATATTCTCACCGTAGACCGCCTCGCTGGTCTGGAGAAGGATGGCGAGACCACGTTCGACCAGGTGCTCCTGGTGGAGAACGAGGGTGAGACGAAGGTGGGTGCTCCCACGGTGGCAGGTGCAACGGTGACGGCCAAGGTGCTGGATCCGGAGGCTCGTGGCGCCAAGGGCATCGCTTTCAAGTTCAAGCGCCGCAAGGGTTTCCACAAGAAGAAGGGTTTCCGCGCCGCTCTTACCAAGGTGCAGATTACCGCTATCAACGCCTGATTACTAACCCCTATCCCATAGATAACTAACTAGTCATGGCACATAAGAAAGGTCAAGGTTCCGTCCGTAACGGTCGCGATTCCCGCAGCAAGCGTCTCGGCGTGAAGAAGTTTGGTGGTCAGACTGTGATTGCCGGCAACATCATCGTCCGTCAGCGTGGTACCAAGTTCCATCCCGGTAAGGGCGTGGGCATGGGTCGCGATTACACGATTTTCTCCCTGGTTGATGGCCGCGTGTTCTTCGATCGCGAAGGTCGCCGCGTCAACGTTGCTCCCGAAGCCTGAGTTACAGGCTGAGTATCAGCAATAAAAGAAAAGCTCCGACACTGACGAGGTGTCGGGGCTTTTTTTCGTTGCACGGGCGTGTGAAATAGGGTAGAATGCGGGTGCGATGCTCAGGAGTAAGCTCTACACCGGATTAGTTGTACTGGCCATGTCACTTGGTGGATCTGCTGCCGTGGGGCAGGAGACAGCGCCTGCTGCGGAAGCGGGCGTGGTTCCATTTGTGGAAGATATGCCGGATGACGAGGCAGCAGAAGAAATCGTGGAGACGGTGAAACTGGGTGGTGAGGATCGCGCTCCGGCCATGCAGGAAGGTGTGGGAGAGGCTGAGAGTTATGAGCAAACGGCAGACCCGGATTCCCCGATTCATGTGCAGACTGGAGGGGAGACAGGTACGCAGGATGAGACGGGGCTGGATTCGCTGAAGCCTACCACGGCTGTGACTGACCCCACGGTGCATGACCCTTCGCGCGTGGCGTATGCCGTGAACCGCCGGAATGCCCGAACGATGTCGCTTACTGTTCCTGGACCACGCGGTATTATTTCAGACCGCAATGGTCTGGTCATGGCCTGTTCAGAAGTGGCCTACCAACCTGCTGTCAACTATGGGCAGCTCAAGGATGAAAGTGAGGCCAACGTGCTGGCGATTGGGCGCAAGGTGATGGCAGAGTACGCAGCAGCCGGCGTGAAGGTGTATGAAAAGACGGATGCCCAGTTGCTGGATCATTACCGGCAGCGCCGCTGGTTGCCCCTTCCGGTAGGCCCCACCATCAGAGAGCGCGATTTGCAGGCCATCCGCACCCGGCTTGCGGCAATTCCGTACGGGCATCTCATTCCTCTCTACATCCGCAATTATCCGCATCAGACCTCTGCTTGCCACATTCTCGGCTATACTGGTGTGAAGGCTAAGCTGCCCACGGGACCTATCAACCACAATGACCCCATCTTTGAGCGCCAGGAGGGACGCGCAGGATTGGAAAAGCAGTTTAACAAGCAGCTGACGGGGCGCCCCGGCATCTGGCGCCTCATGTTTGATGAGAGCGGGAACAAGATGCTGGATGAGCTGCAGAGTAAGCCAAAACCTGGTGGTACCATTGTGACCACCATTAACCTCGAGTGGCAGAAAGCGGCAGAGCAGTCCTTGCGCGATAACACGCTCGGCCGCGGTGCCTTTGTGATGGTGGATGTGCAGACCGGCGAGGTCGTGGTGCTGGCTTCTGCTCCTAATTTTGACCCGAATGCCTTTATTCCCGCCATTTCCCAGAAAGACTACGACGCACTGCGGCTGGACCCGAACACGCCGCTTGTATCACGCGCCTTTGCTGGTGTGTATCCTCCTGCATCCACCTTCAAGACCATTACGGTGGCAGCAGGCTTGCGTCACAATGTCATCACGGAGGGTACCTATGTGAACTGCCCGTTCAGTGTGAGGATTGGTGGCCACGAGTTCAAGAACCATAGCAAATTTGCCGGGTCTATCAACTGCGTGACCGCCCTGGTGCTTTCGAACAACCCCTTCATGTACCAGATAGCCGCCACGCGAGAACCGCGCATCGGTGCTGCCCGCCTCTGTGATATGGCTCGCCGTTTCGGCTACGGCGCAACCAGTGGTTTGCCCTTGCCGGATAAGGCTGGTAACGTGCCGACGGAATCCTGGATGCACCGCAACTATGGCCGCGGATTCATGGCTGGTGACGCCGCTAACATGGCTATCGGCCAGGGTGCCTTGCTGGCTACTCCGCTCCAGGTGGCACATGGCGTGGCTGGTATTGCAAACGGCGTGTACCTGCCCAAGCTCCAGCTGATTCGCCAGGTTCTGGATAAAGATGGCAATGTGGTCTACCAGTTCACACCTTCAGCCCAGACGAACCTGCAGGATATGAGTTCGGCTCTGGCTGTGGTTCGCAAGGGGATGAAGGCTGTGGTGAATGGTGGCACGGGGCGCCGCGCAGCCCTCAGCTATGTTTCTAATGCAGGCAAGACGGGTACTGCCCAGTGGGGACCTGCTTCAGAGGATTGCCGTCTGGCCTGGTTTACTGGGTTCCTGCCTGCAGATAATCCCCGTTATGCTTATGCTGCCTTGTACGAAGGCAAGCCGCACCAGCGCATTTCTGGTGGTCATATGGCCGCTATGGTGGTAAAGAGTTTCTTTGAGAGCATCAAACCCAGCATGCTGGAAGAGCTGGCTGCCCCTACCCGCCGGGCTGCTGTGCCCGAAGGTGTGAACCCGGAGGAGGAGGAAACGGCTGAGGAGGTCAGCCCGGCTGAATCAATCCCAGCGCAGAAGAACGAGGCAGAGGAAGCCCGCCGCCGCGAAGCGGAAAAGCGGAATTCCCAATCCGGCTGGGATGACGGTCGCTCTAGGAATTAATCGCCATTTTGACCGCGCCAATGTAGAATTGGCGCGTTTTTTTCGTACTAGATAAATGAGGAAGCCCATTAGTGCTGGCTTGACAAGTTAACAGGAAACAGTAATATATTAACCGTGAAAGCAATCTTTAAGTGGGGTGGCGCAGCCCTTCTCTGCGCCGGTGGAGCAGGATATTGGTATTTTTCCGGAGATGAGGCGGTGACCCAGACCCGGTTCAGTACCGTTTCTGCGGTGCAGGGGGATTTTGTGAGCAAGGTGCAGGCCACCGGCACGCTGGAGCCTCAGGAACTGGTGGATGTAGGCGCCCAGGTGACGGGTGAGATTAAGGAATTCGGCGTAGATTCAGAAGGCCGCCAGGTGGACTACGGCAGTGAGGTGAAGGCCGGTCAGCTGCTGGCCCGCATTGATGATACGATTGTGGAGCTGGATATCAAGCGGGCAGAGGCCCAGGTAGCCCAGGCCAAGGCTCAGATTCTTTCCTCCGAAGCCCAGGTGGCCCAGGCCAAGGCTTCCATTTCCCAGGCAACGGCCAATAAGAACAAGGCAGACCGCGACCTGGCCCGTGCCAAGAACCTGGGTGTGGGTGATGCCCTCTCCCAGATGAGCTATGACCAGTATGTGAATGCCGCCGAAATTGCTGCGGCTAATCTGGAGAGTGCCACGGCTCAGCTGCAGACTGCCACGGCACAGCAGGCCAGCGCTGCAGCTCAGCTGCAGAGCGCCCAGGCTCAGCTGGAAAGTGAGCTCCGTAACCGCGATTACACGCGTATCTCCACTCCTGTGGATGGTACGATTGTTGTGCGTCAGGTAAACGTGGGCCAGACGGTGGTGAGCAGCATGAATGCCACAACCCTCTTCCTCGTGGCTCGTGACCTGACCAAAATGCAAATCTGGGCCAGCGTGAATGAGGCAGATATTGCCAAGGTGAAGCCGGGGCAGTTGGTGCAGTATACCGTGGATGCTCTTCCAAATGAGAGCTTTACCGGTACAGTGAATAAGATTCGCCCGAACGCAACCATGAGCTCCAACGTGGTGACCTACATTGTGGAGGTGGATATTGAAAACCCGGATCGCAAGCTGCTGCCCTATATGAGTGCCAATGTGAATTTCGTTGTGCGCGAGGTCAAGGATGTGCTCCTGGTGCCGGATGCCGCCTTCGATTTCCGCCCTGAACCGGAGCAGATTGATGAGAGTGCCCGTGGAAAGCGTCCCCGTGGCCCGCGTGCCGAGGGGGCTCCGCGTCCATCGATTGTGTGGCGTAAGGTGAGCGATTCAACGGTGGCTCCGGTGCGTTTGTACAAGGGTGATTCTGATGGCACCCGCAGTATGGTGACCCTGCCTGAGGGGGAAACCCTGCAGGCTGGGGATGAACTGGTGACGGGGGTTATTACCCTGACTCCGCGAGCCGCTGGCAAGGGTGGCAAGGAGGGTGGCCTGTTCGGCATGAACAGACCCCAGCGCCGCCAGCGCGGTGCCGGTGGTGTGCAGCCCCGTCCAGGGCAGTCGGTCAAGAATGACCGCCCCGGTCCTCCCCGCATGTAAATAGAGCCTTGTCCCAGCCATGATTGAGCTGAAAGATATCACCAAAGTGTACCACCTGGGGGAGATTGACCTGCCGGTGCTCAAGGGAATTTCCCTGCGTATTGAGGATGGCGAGTTTGTCTCCCTCACGGGGGCGTCCGGCTCAGGTAAGTCCACGCTGATGAATATTCTGGGCTGCCTGGACCGCCCAACCAGCGGGGAGTTCTGGATTGATGGTCACAATGTGGCCGGGCTCAATGCCAATGAGCGCGCGCTGCTGCGTAACAAGCGCATAGGTTTTGTGTTCCAGAACTTCAACCTCCTGGCCCGCACCTCAGCCCTGGAGAATGTGATGATGCCGGCCTACTACTACCACCCGACCAAGACCACGGCAGAAATTCGCGCCCGCGCGCTGGAACTCATTGAGTTGGTAGGGCTCAAGGAACGCATGCACCACACGCCAGCCCAGCTTTCCGGTGGTCAGCAGCAGCGTGTGGCCATTGCTCGCTCGCTGATTAATAACCCTGGCATCCTCCTGGCTGATGAACCTACGGGTAACCTGGATTCCACCACTTCCGTGGAGGTGATGAATATGTTCCGCGAGCTCAACCGCAAGCAGGGAATCACGGTTATCATTGTGACTCATGACCGCAAGACGGCTGCTTTCACGGACCGGGCCATCAACATGTGCGACGGCCTCATCCTCGATGGTGTGTCAGATGAACTCACAGCCACTCTCCAGAAATGAAGTTTAATACCTTAATAGTAACCTGTCTGAAGGCTTTGGTCCGCAACCCCATGCGCGCGGCGCTCACGGTGCTGGGCATTGTGATTGGTATTGCTGCCGTGGTGGCCATCATGGAGATTGGTGAGGGTTCCAAAAAGCAGGTGGCAGAAAAATTCTCCTCCATGGGTACGAATGTGGTCACCATCTACGGGGCTTCGGTGAGTACCGCTGGTGTGAACACCGGCATGGGTGGGCGCGCCTCGCTCTTCCCGACAGATGCAGATGCCTTGGTAAAAGACTGCCCGGAGTTTGTGAAGGCAGCTACTCCGGTAGTGCGTGCCAGTGGGCAGATTATCGTTGGCAATCAGAACTGGAGCCCCCGTTCCATTATGGGCGGCAACGAGCAATACCTCTCCATTGAGGGCTGGAAGGTTGCCCGCGGTAGTGCATTCACCCGGAAGCAGGTGGATGAGGCAAGCCGCGTGTGCCTCATCGGCAACACTATTGCCAAGGAACTGTATGCTGATACGGACCCCATCGGGCAGGATATCCGCATCAAGGATGTGGTGTTTACCGTCATTGGGGTGTTGGAATCCAAGGGGGCAGATGGCATGGGCAACGACCAGGACGATTGCTTGATTCTCCCCTGGACCAGTATCCGTACCCGCCTGATGGGTGCCAGTGGCTCTGCCTCCATTGTCAAGGGCGGTGCTGCGAACAGCGCCAAGGTTTCCTCCACTGATACCTTCTCCACTTCATCGGTCAGCTTCTATCCAGGTTGCGATATCCAGCCATACACGAACGCTCCGCACCCGCTGCGTACCCGCACGGTGGATTCGATTGCTGTGCAGGTGCGGGATGGCAAGGACCCCTCTGCCGCCATGGATGCCATGACCCCCGTACTACGCCGCCAGCATGATTTGGAGCCCGGCGTGCTGGATGATTTCAACATGCGCGACCGCTCCCAGTTCGTGAAGATGATGACGGATACCACCTCCACCATCAGCAGCCTGCTGATTTCCGTGGCTATGATTTCACTGGTGGTGGGTGGCGTAGGCATCATGAACATCATGATGGTATCCGTCACGGAGCGTACGCGGGAAATCGGCCTGCGTATGGCCGTGGGCGCCCGCCCGCGTGATATCATGTGGCAGTTCCTGCTGGAGGCCGTGCTGCTCTGCACCATCGGCGGTATCATCGGCATTGCCGTGGGACGTGTGGCTTCAGGTATCGTGAGTCAGCAGATGGGCTGGCCGGTTGCCACTTCCGTTTCTGCGATGGTTCTTTCCGTAACGGTGGCTGCGGTCATTGGTATTGTGTTTGGCTGGTACCCCGCTTGGAAGGGCTCCCGCCTGGATCCTATTGATGCCCTCCGACACGAATAAACTCTCCTCCCCATCCCAGATTCCCTTTTCCACTCATCATGAAAAAAATCTTACCCACTTCATTAGTAGCCCTTGCTTTAGCTTCTTGCACCATGGGACCGGACTTCCTCGGTGCTGAGGCTCCGGAACTACCCGCCTCCTGGGTGAATGCCCTGCCTCCCGGAACGGAGGCCAACACGCTTGAGGAATGGTGGCAGTGCTTCCGCGATCCGCAGCTGACGCGGCTGATTGAAAGCGGCTTTGCCGCCAACCCGGACATGGTGAGCGCGGCGCTGGCCATTGAGAAAGCCCAGTCCTCCCTTCGGGCTACGCGCGGGGGGCTGTTTCCCACACTGGGCTTGAGCGCTGGCGGTTCCAACAGTGGCACCTTCCAGACCTCTAACTCGCATGGACGCTGGAATGGCGGGCTTTCTGCCTCCTGGTCCCCGGATATCTGGGGCGGAACCCGGCGCGAGATTGAGGCCGCTGCGGCATCCCTTGGGTCTACTGAGGCTGCCGCCGCCGCTACGCGTGCCGCCCTGGCTTCCAGTATTGCCGCCTCCTACTTCCAGTGGATTTCGGCTAAGGAAAGCCTGCGTATTGCCCGCGAACAGCTGGCATACCAGGAACGCACCTACAAAGTAACCCAGGAACGCCACGCCTCAGGCATGGAAAGCGCCTTGGCCCTTTCGGAATCCCGCTCTACCATTGCCTCCACCCGCGCCCAGATTCCGGCTCAGGAGGCCAGCATCCGCAGCTGCGAGACTACTCTGGCTACTCTGCTGGGAACCACCGTGGACAAGATGGCGCTCAAGCTTCCCTCCCAGCAGGTGTACAACCTGGTTCCCAAGGTGCCTACTGGGCTGCCCAGTGAGCTGCTGCGCCGCCGTCCGGATGTCATCCGCGCTGAGCGGGAGCTGCATGCCGCCACTGCTCGCATCGGCGTGAGCGTTTCTAACTTGTTCCCGAAACTTTCGCTTACAGGGGGCATCTCGTCTTCTGCCGGCACGGATTTCTCCCAGTTCTGGTTCAACAGCGCGTGGAATCTCGGTGCTTCTGCCAGCCATACCCTGCTGAACCGCGTGGCGCTCAACGAGTCTGTCAAGCAGGCTGAACTTAACCAGCTGAGCGGTATGCAGAATTACCGCAAAACGGTGCTTGCAGCCTTTGCTGAGGTGGAGGAATGCCTGATCCAGTATGCCAAGCTCACCAACCAGTTGCCCCAGTATGAAGCCTCCCGCGCGGCTAATAAGGAATCTGCTGAGCTCTCCCTGCGTCTGCACCACGAGGGCATGGCCGATTTCCTGAGCGTGGCTTCTGCTGAGCGTGCCTGGCTTTCCTCTGAGCTCAACATTATTTCCACCCGCCAGAATATCAGACTCCAGCTTGCCCGGCTCTGCACGGCCCTTGGCGGCGGCTGGAAGTTGGAAACGGAGAAAAAATAATATCCTGTCAATAAGGCTTTACCCTGCGCGCCGGAATTGGATGAAATGTAGTCGTTGATTACTTATATACAGTGCAAGCTGATTATTTTCAATGAGTCAAGCATCAGGTCGCTTTGTTCCAAAACTTTGGGGCAAAGTGACTTACTGGCGCGATTTATGCTTGCGTGGTGTGCCGGGGGTGGAGTAATATAGATGCGGACACGTGGTGTCCGCATTTCCATTATCTCTCATCTGCCCAGGCCGCCGGGTATGAATAGGCAGAGCCGGGCATGATTCCCCATACTATTACGATTCAATAACCTATATGGCTGAACATCATACACAGGGACGACAGGGGCAGGGAGCCCGCCGCCGTCACCGCAATCATCATGGCCGTCCGTACCGCCGCCGCATGCCGCGCCAGGAGGCCCCCGCTCCCAAGCCTAGCCTCCTGCAGCGCTTCCTGAGTTTCTTCGGTTTTGGTAAGAAGAAGGAGGCTGATAAGAAGGATGACCGCAATAACAAGCGCAAACCCAAACAGAATGTTCGCGTGGCCAAGGGCCGCAACAACCAGGGCGGTAATCCCGCTGCCCGTACGGAGAAACGCCGCAAGCCTGCTTCTGTGGCTCCCACCCGCAACGCCCGCCTCTATGTGGGCAATCTCTCCTACGAGGCAACAGAAGCCGAGCTGGAGGATTTGTTCAAGGGTTTTGGCAATGTCCGCAGTGTGGAAATCATCTATAATCCCCGCACCTATAAGAGCAAAGGCTATGCCTTTGTTGAAATGCAGATGCTGGAAGATGCCCAGCGCGCTGCCGAGGTGCTGCATGGTCAGCCTTTCATGGGGCGTGAACTCATGGTGAGCGCCGCCAGCGAGCGTCCCGAAGCTGCTGATAAGCCAGAGGAAGCTCCCGCTGCAGAAAAGTCCGCTGCCCCGGCAGAGGCTCCTGCAGCTGAGCCTGAAACCCCGGCTGCAGAATAACGCCGGTTCTCAATTATCTTTTCACCGGAGCGGGTGCCTCCCCCAGACCCCGCTCCGGTTTCTTTGTCCCACTGTAGGAGGTGTTTCATGGAGCGTAACATCGCAGCGCGCCTTAGCCGCGACTCAGGCAACTCGTTACTGAGGTCTAGGCTACGGCGCTGCTTTTTTTTGCATTCCAGATGCGATGTACAGAAAAAAAACTCATATTCCCACAAATTTAACATACTATGAAAATACCTCGGCGCCATCAGCATTTCCGGAATTTTACAAACTAGCTCCACAAGTAATTAACATACATTAAATAACAGGAAACGGGCACGCTATCGCATCTGGAATGCGATAGCATAAGAGCATAGTACTAGCGCGGGCTTCGCGTATGTTGCTTGTATTAACCCCCAAAAAATACGCTTTTTATGAAACTTCATTTACCTAAACTACTTCGTGTGGCACTGCTTACCGTTGTATGTGGCATGACTGCTCATAATACACAGGCAGCCACTCTTTCGTATACCACAGATGCCAACGGAAACAAGATGTACGAAATAGGCGGTGGTGATAAAACCCAGAACCCCAAGGATAATGTGGTAACGCATGATGGGGATTTGGTGCTTAACAGTGGTGATAAGTTGGGGCATTTTGGTTCTTCCGGTAACCTGATTCAGTATGATAACGGTGATGGTTGCTTCGTCGTGAAGGTAACGCAGAAGGATAAGGATACCAATGCTGTTTTCGGTACCAACATGGAATATACCGGTAACATGGAATTCTCGAACATGCTGACGGTGAATGGTACTCTCACGCTGAACGGTTCTGCCCAGCTTGCAATTGGTGGTCAGTACAAGGTTCAGACGCGCACAGATAAAGTGGATGCGGATGGAAATGTCACGACAAAGGGCACTGCTTCCAGCTATACTGATCATTACTCTGCACTGAAGGCAGATAAGGTAGTGGTGAAGGGAGATGGTAGTACCACGAATTTGCAGGCCACAGCCGCCATTATTGGCGATTTGGAAGTGGATGGCGGTAAGGTTTCGTTTCATAAGGATCAATATAGCGGCAATTCTTCCTGGTCGGCTTTGACGGCAAGTGATCCGACTTCCTTCAAGGCGGTAAAAATTGCCAATAGCCTGACATTGAAAAATAATGCTGTTGTCGAAATGGGCCGTACCCATAGCAAGCATAACAACACTACGACGTCTCACATTGTCAATGTTTTCGGCTCTTCAAATTCTGCCATAACGATTACCCAGGATTCGGGTACATTTGAAGCCTTAGGTTATTCATACGCCCAATCCGGCATGACGATTACCCAGAGTGGAGGAACGATGACATTCCGGGATTACCTTCAATTTGCAGGAACAGACACCAACACCATCACCCAGAGCGGTAATGCTTCATTATCAATAGGGCAGATTAAGGGTAGCGGGGCTGTTACCTTTGATATCACCCAGAGCGGTAGTGGTTCCATCACCCTTAACTATGGTGCCTCTATTGGCTCAAAAGGGACGATTAACATCACGCAGACTGGCTCAGGTACCATTACTCTGGGCGGTGGCAATAAGCAGCACACATACTCTGGCGTGAAGAACTACCCGACGACCTACGCAGCAACGGGAACATACAACATCAGCCTGACTGGTAGCGGAACTCTGCATTTGTACAGCCGCGATGGTGTTACACCCTCCATTAAGGCCGGAGCAGTTGAGGTGACTGGTACATCGAAACTGAAGTTGGATGCCGGCACTAAGCTTACCACCACAGAATTGACTCTGGCATCTGGTAGCGAGGTCGACAATAACGGCACAATTGTTGTCGGTACCACGGATTCCACTACCACTGGTGCGTTGAATGTCACCGCCGGGGGTAAGCTGAATGTAACGCTCGATGGTAATCAAGCTGCTATCAACGTAGGGGCTGCGGATGATAGCACGAATACCGTGACCGGCTGGACTATGGCTGAAGGCAGTACATTAGGTATCGGATTGACGTCGGATTATTTCAATAATCAGACGATTAATGATGTGACCGGTTCTGATAATAAGGAAATTGCATTTGAAGATATTCTCGTTGCCAATGTGGCTGCTGGCTCGTCAGTCGACGACACTGCGCTCAAGGGCACTTTTGGCGTGGGTGATGTGGCCGGTAGCGATTCCCGCCACTGGAGTGTAGGAACTTCAACGAAGCTGGAAAAGGACACTACCGGCAATGTGGTGTTGAGCGGCAGTCTCATCTACAATCCGTGGATTAAGGTGGTGGAAGGCGGCGTTATTGATGAGTCCTTCAGTGATACCAATGCAGGCAAGGGGCTGTATACCGGTCTGGATATCAGCGGCGCGGATGCAAGCCTGGCCAGTAATAACAGTCACACCTTCGGTACGAAGATTGACGGCGTGAAGGTGACCCTGGCACATGAGAATGCCCTGGGAGCCCAGCCGGCATCGAGCCCCGCCGGTACGGTGATGGTGGAGACTTCCGGCACCAGTTCGCTGATAGCGGATGTGGAGAATGGCAAGGCTAATCTGCCTGGTGCCATTAAGAATACCGGAACCTTGACGATGCAGGGGGCATTCAGCGCCAGTAACCTGGTTCAGGAAACAGTTACGGACGCCTATGTTGATATAGACGGCAGCCTTGCAGGTGATGGTGATGGTTTCAAGCGTACAGCTGGTTATGCCTACCGCGTGGTCACGAATGAGGGCACCAGCGCCAGCCTCATTGTAGGTGAGGGGACATCGATTACCATTGGCGGTACGGATGAGTATACACTGCTCAGCAATGGGCTTGCCGCAGCGGTTGACTACACGACCTACCATATCAATGAGGCTCTGGATGCTTCTAACCCGGATGGCGCCAAACTCAGCGAGCTCATGGATGCCAGCGGCAACCAGCTCGATACCGTGGAAATGGATCAGGGTAAGCTGACTATGGATGCAGATAGCGCGGTTGAGGTGTACTCCACCGGCGGTGAGCTGGTGGTGGAGCAGGGAACGGTGAATGGTGATCTGGAGGATACCAAGGTGACTATTTCCGGCGGTGAGGTGGGTGCCAACATTGGGGGTGCTTCCAGCGTGGCAATTACGGGGGATACGACCATTTCTGGTAACAACGATTACAGCGGTGCCACCACCATTGATGGCGCTGATGTGACGCTCAAGAATGCCAATGCCCTGAAGGGTAGCCCGGTGACCACCAAGGGAGAGAGCTCCCTGAGCACGGAAGGTGGGGTCGCTGCTGAGCTCGCCGGCAGTATCCAGAATGAAGGCTCGCTTACCATGAGTGGCACCTATACCGGTAGCAGCTTCATGACGGAGGCGAATGATTCCACCCGCGTCTGCGTGGACGGGGTTGAGGGCAACAATGGTTTCCTTCGTGAGGGAACTTCTGTGATTGTGGCGGTTCAGAACATCAACGGCGGTACGCTGACCCTGGATGGATCTGCCATCATCAAGTACAATGGCGAAGATTACCACCTGTCCACCTCCGGCAAGGCGGGTGACCTGGAACTGGACCACTACCTCATTGCTGATGCTGACCACGAGGTGAGCATGAAGGAGATTGAGGACGTGCGTACCAAGGCCTCAGCAACGGGCGATGTGACCGTGGAAATGACGGACGGCGTGCTCCTGGCTGATGCAGAGGTGAAGGATTTGAAAGCCACTGGGGGTACCATCAAGGCCCAGGGTGCCGTCATCGAGGGCGAATTGAGCGGCTCCACCAGGGTGCTGGTGGAATCCGGTGACAATATTATCCAGAATGACTCCGGCACCAACAGCCACACCGGCGGCACGGAAATTGCCAATGGTGCAAAGCTGAAGCTGGGCAGCGCTGATGCCCTGGGTGCAGGTGCCGTGGCGCTCCGGACTGGTGGTATTCTGGATTTGGCAAGCTTTGCCGTGAGCAACTACATTAATGTGACCGGTTGTACCCTTTGCCATGCGGATGCCTACACGGGTAACGTGGATGTGAGCGGCAGCCTCAACCTGGACGGTAACGCCACCGCTAACAAGGTGACCATGGTGAATGGTGGCACGATTACGCCCCTCACAAATGAAACCCTGACGGTGAACACCATCGAAGTGGTGGGGGCAGATAGCACCGTGGGGGCTGATCTGACCGTGAATCCGAATGGCCGCATCATCCTGAATAACGGTGTGATTCTGAATCTGACAGGCAGCCTGACACTCGGTAATGGTGCCACCATTGTGCTCCATGGTCAGAATTACACCAAGGGTTCCACGCTCATGACGGTCAATGGTGTCATGAACAGAACCACGGGCTCCGTAACGCTGGACTATGGCTTCGGTACCTATGCCCTGGTGGGGAATGAAGTGCAGCTCATGGCTATCTTCAACCAGAACATTGCCGATGCCATGGTGCAGGCCAACTGGGGCATGATTACGGGCAGCCGTGCCTTTGTGCATGCTGTTCGCGGGCAGCGTTCCAACACGGGCTGCATTGCCAACGGCCGCGGTACTGCCTGGGCTGCTGTGCTGGGTGCCTACAATGACCTGGATGGTGGCGATATCAGCCTGAAGGGCGCTGCTGTGGGTGCCGATATGAAGGTTGGCCGCCGCAGCACGCTGGGTATTGCCCTCGGTTATACCGATGGTGAGGTATCACCCACCGGCCTGCGTGATGTGGATCAGGAGGGTTCCTACCTGGCTCTGTATGGTGAGCATGCGCTCAAGAAACTGAGCCCCACCTCCAGCCTGAACCTGGACTGGGTGCTTGCCTATGGCCAGACTGATTCTGAGTACAAGGACATGAAGTGGGACCAGGACAGCCTGCAGGTGAACAGCCGCCTGAGCTGGAATAAGCAGATTAACGACCGCCTCGGCATGCGCGTGTTCGGTGGTCTGGAGTATTTCACCTCCGGTTCCGATACCGTGAAGGGTATCGATACCGGCTCTGTCGATAACCTGCGCGGTGAATTGGGTGTGGGGGTCAACTACGTGGCATGGGGCATGCCTGCTACCGCTAAGGAAGCTTCCGGTCTGGGTTGCAAGCGCCTGGTGCTGCATGGCGATTTGCGCTATTTCTATGACCTGGACCGCTCTAACCCCGTGGTTCGCATGGATGGCCTGAGCGGCGGCGGTGAGAATCCCGGCCGCTCCGGTGTGGGCGTGGATGCTGGTGCTACCTACCGCATCAATGACCGCTGGAGCGCCAGTGCCAACTATAGCTTCAGCACCATGGAAGGCTCCAGGGAGCACCGCGTCAACGTGGGCGCCTCCTATACCTTCTAAAAGCTCACGCGAAAGGAATATACCAGCAGCGGCTTCCTGCATGACCAGGAAGCCGCTTTTTGTATCCGGTTTGGTAATCATTTCACCGCTGCGCTGCGGTATGAGCGCAGGGCTTTGCCCTGCATGAAGTCCTGTCCCGCAGGGCAGGATGCTCAGGGGAGGGGGAGGCTGCGCTCCAGCACCAGGCGGAATCCAACCGTGGGGCGCCGGGTGTTGACCGGGTGGGGAGTGCGGCTGTGGGAGCAGAGCTGACCAGGGCGGAAGGAGCTGTAATCGCCCCCACGTGTGACTCCATAGTGCCGGAAGTTGAAGTTCTCCGGCCCTCCGTATTCCCCGCTCACCCATTCCTGCACGTTGCCTCCCATATCGTGCAGCCCCAGGGCGTTCGGTGCAAAGGAACCTACAGGTGCGGTGTAGGTGAAGTTATCTGAATATCCAGGAATGACGTGGTCTGCGCGGATAAAGGGAATGGCGCTTTTGTCTGCAAAGTTGCCGGTGCCGGTAGCGGGGGGCCACTTGCGCCCCCATGGATATTCCACGGCAGCCGTGGCTCTCAGGCGTTGGCGTTCATACGGGCTGTCACCGTTGTTATCCTTGCAACCCACCATCTGGCTCCATTCAATGTCAGTCGGCAATCGGTAGGAGTCTGTTTCCTCCAGGAGCCCGTTGGCGCGCTCATGCTGGGTGAGCCATGCGGCGAAGGCTTCTGCTTCATCCCGCGTGATGTTCACAACCGGGTGGTGCTCGTTTTGCTCAAATCCGGTGGGGGGTGGGGCGTCTTTACCCGTTGCGCGGCAGTACTGCTGGTAATCGGTCACGCGGATTTCCGTGGCGCAGACCAGCAGGTTGGGTTGAAGAGGCTGCATCTTGATACCCAGGCTGTTAATCCATTCAGCCCCGAAATTGACAGAGTTGTTCGGCTGAAGATGCAGGTTGAGCACCAGATCGCGGGGGGAAAGGCCGCTGCGCCTTACGGTGGAATACCCCGGCAGGCGAATTTCCAGGAAGTAGGGTGCCAGCGGAATCCGGACGGATTGCATGGGGGTGATGCCCAGGGGAAGACCGTTGAGCATCACGCTGGCGCCAGCCGGGTTGGTGTAGATGCTCACTGGGGTCTTCTGCACCAGGATGGTATAGAGCCTGTACCCGCGCAAATCTGGCCCGGCATCTGTACCGGGTTCCGGGCGGGCTATGAGGGAGTGGTCCTGCCCGATGGTGCCGGCTTTCTCGCACTGGCGGGTCAACCATAGCGTGAAGGTACTGATGCCTTCTTGTGAGGTGTAGAGCTGCCCTCCTGATTCCGCACAGGCAATGTGAGAGGCTTTGTCGCCCATGGATGCCAGGAACTCGCGGAACTGGGTCGGTGTGACTGGAGTGGTAGCCTCATGCACGCCGCCTGCGGGGCGGTACTGGGTTCCTTGGGCGTCTTCCCAGGCGTGTCCGGTGCGTGGGGGACGGTAGGGACGCAGCTCTCCGCCAAGGGAAAGGAGGTTCCCGGGGGGGACAATGCCGCTTTCATGAGCATCTGCAAAACCTTCCTTCCGCAGAATGAAGGCAATGCGCTTACCTGCCGGCGCGGTAATGGGACCATAGGGCGTTTCGTCCAGGTACACTCCTTCTTCTGTGTAGACCGATGCACCGGAAGGCACACTGCCCACAAAGTACTGACCGAATTGTTCCTGCGCTGCTGGCGGAGGCTCTGGTTTGTTCTCCTGTGGCGGCAGTTGGGGCGGTGCTGTATCCCGCCCAAGCAGGGTTTCCTTGGCTTTGTGCAGGCGCGTCCCCATGTCCTGCGGCATGAGACTCAGTAAAAGGGTTGCCACGCATCCGCTCCCCAGCAGACCCATTCCGGCGTATTTGCACGCGCGTTTCCACGCGCGGCGCCGCTGGCTGCGGGTGGCACTGGCATCGCGCAGCTTTTCCAGCTTTTCTGCCAGTTGCTTGGCGTTTACGATGGTATCATGATGCACCTGCGGGTCTGCCGCTGAGCAGATGATGCGGTTGAATTCCAACCATCGGCGGTGGGTGGCGCCTTCCGGTAATTCTGCCGGCAGGGAAGGGAAGTGCAGCCGGTCCATGCCGGTGGCCATTTCGTACAAAGCCTTGGCCAGCGCGTATACATCCGCGCGCGGGGTGCCGGGGCCTTCCGGGGGAATGTAGCCTTCCGTTCCCACGAAACTCCTCTGGTTGCTGTGGCTTACCAGTCCCGCATCGGCTAATTTGACTCTGCCGTTGATGAAAATGACGTTCGAGGGTTTCACATCACGGTGTGTGAGTTCCTGCGCGTGCAATCCGGCCAGCGCCCGCGATAACTGGCAGCCCACCTCCAGCACGTAATCCAGCGGCATGGGACGGTTGCCGTATTGCTGCATGTCGCTGAACAAGGTCCGGGGAACATACGAATCCGGGTCGGTGTGGGTGCCGGTGTAGGCATCATCCGCAAGCTCCATCACGTAGAAATAATAGGGAAATTCTCCACCGTGCTGCCCTATATGCAGAATATGTACCAGCCCGGGTATACCGCGTGCAATCGGTTCGTAGCTCAGAATGCCATCAAACTCCCGGATGAATACCTGCTCATCCTCAAAATCTTCACGCCATACCACCTTGACCGCCCGGTACGCTCCGGTGACCGATCGCGCCAGCCACACCTCACCGTACGCTCCCGTGCCTATCTTGCGGAGGATCTCGTGGTCAGGTACCGCAGGCTGTGTACCCTCCGGCCGCAGCGAACGGCGACGCGGATTACCGCGCATGCTGCGTGTTGCGGGGGTTACGGCTGTGCTGTCTGGCTCCATCTGTGCCGGATTATAGCATGCCCCTCCTCTCTGTGCAAGTGGCTTCTCGGAATTACGAATTCTGAATTGCGGATTTCGTATGGACGATGTTATTTCAGTGTGGAATAGGGAGGAACAGCACGAATGTGAACTTTTTTTGCTTTTTTTGCGGAATTGGCTTGCATCGATAAAAAAGTTGTGCTAAACTTCGCCCGCACCAGTCAAACGCGCACGTGGCGGAATTGGTAGACGCGCTAGTTTCAGGTTCTAGTGAGTAACATCGTGATGGTTCGAGTCCATTCGTGCGTATAACTGAAAATGAGGGAGTTACGATAAAA
>JAZSQS010000028.1:0-45032 GCA_045538105.1 Akkermansia sp. | reverse complement strand
CGAGGTAAATTTCGGGATAATTTTCAGAAAACAGCATCAATTTTTATAAACCGTTTATACGCAACGTATTGGAGTTGCTAAAAATCACAGTCACAAAAAGGCTATTATGGGAGCGGTCGTAACCAAGACAAAATGGTAACGACCGCTCCTTTTTTGTGCCCTGATTTCAGCGACTTATAAAATCGCAACTCATAACAGAAACCGGACTTTCCGGGCTGATTTTGCATCCATTTTGCCCCCGTTTTTCAGCCAAAAGGACTCGCTTAGACTCGTGCGTTCACAGACACATTACATGCAATTAGCTGATTATACGTGGCTTAAATGGCAAAAAATCGGTGTCTATCAGTCAAATCACATTGCTTGCCTTGCAAGCGTTGAAAATGAGTCTTTTGTGACGATTTTCTCATAACGAAAAAAGTCATCCGATTTTGATTCACAGTCACAAAAGAAAAAGCAATAAAACCCTTGCATATTTATAATAAATAGCTTATACTATACAAAGGAACTTTTTATCCCCTATTTTATGAATAGGCATAATACATTGCCGGGATGTCAAAACTATAAGCCGTTCAGACTTGAACGGATGTGAGCTATATGATAGACTCGTCCCGCTTTTCCGCCGACATGCCGCATGGCGGGTGTCTACGTGCACCGTCAGCGGGAAGTAAGCCAGTCCTTACCGCTGATGGTAACGTAGCCGCAAGGGTACGGAACAGCAGCTAACCATGGCTGGTGGAAAGACAACCTCATGAATCTTCGACTCATGATAGAGCTGATAATGCTCATTTTGCAGGTAATCCTGTTTGTGATGAATTTCATCCGATGAGCATGTAAGGCTCCGCACGGCGGGCGGCCACCTGCCGTGCGCTATCTGCTTTTCAGAACGAGTTAAATGCAAAAAAGAGTTGACAAAACGCTCTAATATGCTAGTATAGCTTCATCAGGAACGAAGATTCTGATAATGTTTTTCCAAAGACCTCCCGAGTGGCCGCTCTGGGAGGTCTTCTTTTTACCTTGACTGAATCCCGCGCAAGGCTATAATGGCGTTGTCTTGCAGCGGTAGTTCATGCGTTTTTTTTTCTCCTGAAATGCGCCCCCGCCTGGTCACCGGGGGTGTTTCTATTTCTGCTTGACGTTTGCTACGGGTTTCTCTATACTGCAAGCATCAGGATGAAGATTATCAGCTGGAATGCACAGGGTAAGTTCCGCGAGAAGTTTCCGGAAATCCGGAAGCTTGTTGCCGATGTCTACATTATCCAGGAGTGTGAGAATCCCTTGCATTGTCGCAATAGGGAGTACCGGGAATTCGCCGCAGGCGGACTATGGTGGGGCGATAATAAGAATAAAGGATTGGGTATTTTCGTTGCACCACATGTCAGTATAGCCGATAACGCATGGGAATCATACTGCCTCAGGCAATTTGCTTGTGTTCGTGTTAATAATAGTTTCGATTTGCTGGCGGTGTGGACAAAGTTTCGTCACATAGAAGAATATTATATTTACCATTATTTGCACGCTGCAAAATATCATCCCCGTATGGTCGTGATGGGGGATTTTAACAGCAATAAAAAATGGGATAAAAAGCCCGGAAGAGCCCATCGAAATCATAGTTCAGTCGTTCAAATGCTGGCAGATGCAGGACTTTGCTCTGCTTATCATCATCAACAGAATGAGGAGCAGGGAAAAGAAAGTACACCCACTTTCTTTCTGCACCGTCATGCTGATAGGCCTTATCATATAGATTATGCCTTTGTTGCCCCGGAACGATTGCGAGATTGCTACATCGAAACGTCTGAAAATTGGCTTGCATTATCCGATCATTGTCCTCTCATATTAGAAATTGAAGATTAACCGTCACAAGCTCGGTAAGGAGCATGTGGACCTGACCGGTACAATCCTGCTGCAGACTCTCGTGAAGCCCAATAACATGACGCTCACGCAGAGTTACGAAGAAAATATGCCCCATGAAACTCGTAAATAAACTAATTCTTCCTGTTATGATAACATCAATCGTATTTGGTTGTTGTTCTGGCAACAACGGTCAGGTTGTGTTATCTCATAAATCATGCAAGCCATATTCAAGAATTGACATTTTAACTTCTCCGGGGGAATGGAGTCTGGAAAAATCCGATTATACTCAGGTGAGTGTGAAGTTGGAGCATTCTGTTTCCATAAAATTGCCGTCCAGGCAATGGATGCACTACATTTCTCCGCATGGTTATCGTGAATATTCAAGTGAGAGTTGTTCGTACAGGGGAGATATTATATTAGGCAGTACAACGCTAAAAGATGTTGATTTCAATGGGGTTCCATTATGTGCCTTTTTACATAATTCGGAGACATATTTCCTGACCCTTAGACCTTTCTTCATTTATACAGAGGAAAGAAAACTGGACAGAGCATTATTCCATCCATATCTATATAAGATTGAAGAAAATAACGAGCTGGGGCCAGTTAGTTATATTTGGGTAACGGACTCTTACAGGTATACAGAATCTTTTATTTCTCGATATCTGGAAGCGTTGAAAATTTTTAAATGTCTTGATTTTGAAAGAGAATGGCAGAACTCCGTCATATTCTATGATATTCTGCGTATTTATCGAGAACTCTTTGAGGAGATAGAGATTATTAAAAATGTATATTCAGACAGTAGTATTCCGAGCCCAAAAAGATTGGAAGCTAGGAAATTTGATATGGCAAAACTTCAAAAAGATGCGCTTGCTTATATCTCTCAGACTTTGCGAGCTAAGCCGGGAATCATGCATTTAAATATGCGGGAGCATATCCGTGAAAATGAAAGTTTATGTCATGACATCGAAATGTATTCTTTTGAAGCAACGAAGGAAGCTATAATTGAAATATACAATTTAGATTATTTATCGCATGAAGAAAAACAAGAATACATGCATATATTAGATTATATGGAAGAAGATTAATCTTGCGTCTTTTTTCGACGCATATTAGATATACCATTGAAGAAACAGCCCTGTGCCTGTAAAGGTGCGGGGCCTTTTCTGCAGTACGAGCGATGAATATGCGCGCAGTGCGTTGACGACTCGGGATCTTAGCCATAATGAATAATTGCGGGAAGGTTACGAACTCATCAACGTGTGGAAAAATATGTTCCATCATGAGTGCTTCCATCTCGGGAGCCTAGCTTATCAGGATGTAACTCATTTATCCCTAAAACTCGTCATAAATTCCTTCAATGAGAATGTGAGGAGGTAATGTTAACACATTTTATAAAGTTTCGATAACAAACGTTTTCTGAAACCTAACGTAACCGTTATGGGTCGAAGCAAATTTCGGGGTTATTTTCAAAAATTAGCATCAATTTTCATAAGTTGTTTATAAGCAATGCTTCGGAGTTACTCAAAATCACAGTCACAAAAAGGCTATTATGGGAGCGGTCGTAACCAAGACAAAATGGTAACGACCGCTCTTTTTTTTGTGTCTTGATTTCAGGGTTAAGCCCAATTCTTGTGGAATGTACTACAGAACACTTGAAAGTTTGCTGGGGATATGTATAATTGTCTGGTCAACGAGACGTTTCAAAACCAAGGATACGCCATGGAGAAGCCTGAGGCACAGATAAGTATTATTGTTCCTGTATATAATTGTGAGGGAGATGTGATGCGTTGTCTGGAATCACTGATGGCTCAGACATATAAGCATTGGGAGGCCATTTGTGTGGATGACGGGTCTACGGATGCATCCCCGGCGTTGCTGGATGAATTAGCGGCGCGAGATTCACGGTTCAGGGTTATTCACCAGGCAAATGGTGGAGTGTCCCGTGCTCGCAATGTGGGGTTGGATTGTGTTCGCACCCCGTATATCACCATGCTCGATGCGGATGATGTTCTGGAACAGGATGCATTAGAGAAGATGTACACTTGCATGCAGGAAAATCCATGCGACATGGTGCTTATTGGTATCAAACGGGTGCTTAAGGATAAAGTCATTCTGTCTGGGTGTGGCAGGCTTTCTCCTGGGAAACAGCTGGCTCATCCCTCACAGTTCTTCCTTGATGTTCCCCCAGGTCCTGTTGCAAAGCTGTATCGTAATGACATCATTCGGCAGCATCAGATCCGCTTCCCTTCAGGAATGAAGATTGGGGAAGATTTCATGTTCAATGCAAGGTATTGGTGCTATACCAGAACCATACATGTCCTCAATGAGTGTTTGTATTTGTACATGGAATCGGAAACTTCTGTCGTGGATAAGTTCATGTCCGGCAGGTTGCCGTATGAAACTTATGAGCAGACGGTGAGGCTCCCTCATTCGGTGTATAAGATGACAACCTCGTTCAAGGATGGAGTGCACCAGCCCCATGATTGGGTTTGTGTTATGTTGGCGGTGCAACTGGTTGAGCAGAGCTGGGTGATAGGCGATTGCCTTCTGGCGGAATCAGACAAGAAGAAATTACGAAGCATAGCTCGTAAGTGTTATGCCGATATGGCAGCTCATGTTCCTTTCACCAAGCGGTTCTGTATCAAGCGTGATTTCTATATCAGGTGGATTCGCGGTCGTGTCATGCGCCTGCTAGGAAAAGTCAAGCGCGCGCTGAAGCGTACGCTGGGAATGCGGTAGGCAGTCACCTTGCCAGGGAATTGGCTAGTGCGTAGCCTGCAATGAAGCAGATGAGGCTGCCCAGCAGGGTGGCGGCTATGTAGGAACCGGCGGTCAGGTAATGCCCTGCGCGGAACAGCATGGTGTTTTCAAAGGCAAAGGCGGCCAGGGTGGAGTACCCGCCGCAGAGCCCGGCAGTGAGCGCCAGCCGCAGGTTGGGGGATTCAATGAACCCTGCTGTGGCTAATCCGCAGAATAAGCCCATAAACAGGCAGCCGCCGAAGTTAATCAGCAGCGTGTGCCAGGGCATATCCATGGTTGTGATTCCCCAGCGGGTGCAGATGTAGTAGCTGGTCAGGTAGCGCAACACGCCTCCCATGAAGCAGCCGCTGCCAACGCAGAGAAGGGTTTTGAGGGAAAGAACCATGGTGAATGAAAGGGGCTCGTAAGGGAAGAGTGCTGCCGTATTTTGGGCTGGCACTGCCTGCTGATTCTAGCAGAGTGCGGCCACTTAGTAAATAACGGGTAGGGAAAAAGATGTAATTTTTTCGAATATGAGAAGTGTAAAAACAAATGCGACACTAAAAAGCATCCAGAAAGACACCCAGGTGCCCAAACTGCCCTAGCCCGGATAGGGGTGCGGGGGAAGGGCGGCAGTAAGTAGGAAATGGGAAAATCTCATGGTACGCAGGATTTGTTCTTTTATCATTTCATTATATGTTTGTTCCCTGTCAAGCGAAAAGAACCCATCGCCTACGCGTGGTCGCCAGACCGTGCTCCCCCGCCAAATCGCCTTGACTCTTTGGGCGAGCAGGAGTAAATTCGGTGAGAGGAACATGCAGAAAGACCAAAAACTGGTGGATTTGGAGCAGAAGCCCATGGGACGTCTGCTGGCGCAGTATTCACTGCCGGCCATCGTGGGTATGGCCGCTATGTCGTTTTATAACATTGTGGATTCCATCTACATTGGGCAGTGCTGCGGAGCCTATGCCATTACGGGTATGGGCTTGTTGTTTCCCATCATGAACTTGCTGGTGGCGCTGGGAACCCTGGTGGGCCTGGGTGGAGCTGCTACCACTTCCATTACCCTGGGGCAGCAGGATTTTCCGCGTGCCTTCCGGGTGCTGGGGCATTGCACCATCATGGGTTTTGCGCTGGGAGTGCTCTTTGGCTGGCTGCCCTTACCGTGGATGGATGAGATACTGTATCTCTTCGGGGCAGATGAGAACACCGTGGAGCCGGCGCGGGATTTCATGCTGGTGCTCATGCTGACCTGCCCGCTTACTTTTTCCTTCATGAACCTCAACCATGTGATGCGTGCAAGCGGGTATCCGTACAAGGCCATGTACAGCCTGCTCATCTCCATGGTGGTGAACATTGCCTGCGCGCACCTCTTCGTGTACGAATTGGAATGGGGTATGACCGGTGCAGCCCTTGCCACCACGGTAGGTCAGGGCGTGGGCATGGTCTGGGTGCTGGCCCACTTCCTGAGCCGGAAGAGCGTCATTTATTTTCGCGGACGTATGTGGAAACTCTGCGGTCCTATCATGCGGCGCATATGCCTGCTGGGGCTTCCCCCTTGCCTCATGAACCTGTGCGGATGCCTGGTGGTCATCGTGTTCAATACGCAGTTCCTGCGTTATGAAGGTGCCATGGGCGTTGGGGCGTTCAGCATTGTGAACCGCGTGCTGCTCTCCATTGCCATGGTGGTGGTGGGTATAGCCCAGGGCATGCAGCCCATTGCCGGGTATAATCTGGGAATTGGTTATTACAGCCGCGTGCGCCGCGTGTTTAATGATGCAGTCTGGTCGGCCTTCGGGCTCACCCTCCTCTGCTGGGTGGGTATCCAGCTCTTCCCGGAAGCCGTGGTTCGTGCCTTCGTCAAGGAACAGGATGCCAACTCCACCCAGCTCATTACCCTGGCAACGCATGGCCTCCGGGTCATGGGGCTGGCTTTCCCGCTGGTAGGAACCCAGATTATCATTGGTAACTTCTTCCAGAGCATAGGACGTCCCATCATGAGCGTATTTCTGAACATCTCACGTCAGTTCCTGGTGCTGATTCCCTGTCTGTTCCTGCTCCCCATCTGGTTTGAGGGGAATGGTATCTGGCTTTCACAAATGGTGGCCGATGTATTCTGCGCGCTGCTTTCCTACCTGGTCATCTATCTTTTCTTCACCCGGGTTTTCCACAAGAAAGACTCCACTATTCATTGATTCATATGATTCGTATACCGCTTCTCATTGCCACCCGCAACGCTCACAAAGCCCGTGAATTTGCCCGCATTCTACCCCCTCAGTTCGAGCTGAAGACCCTGGCGGATTTTCCTGATGCACCGGATCCTGAGGAGACTGGCACTACCTTCGAGGCCAATGCCGCCATCAAGGCTGAGAGCATCTCTGCCGTTTTCCCCGGATTGGTGGTTTCTGATGACAGTGGAATTTGCGTGGATGCTCTGGGGGGCATGCCTGGTGTCTATTCAGCCCGCTATGCCGGCACCCATGGGGATGATGAAGGCAATAACCGCAAAATGCTTGCCGAACTAGCCTCCAGACCTGAGAGCGATAAGCCTTTCACAGCCCGCTACGTGTGTGCCATATCCGTTGCGCGTTCCGGTCGGGAGCTGGCCTGCTTTGTGGGAACCGTGGAGGGGCAGATTACCCTCAATCCCCGCGGTACGGGCGGGTTCGGTTACGACCCCCTGTTCATTCCTGCCGGGTATGATTGCACCATGGCCGAAATCAGTGCAGAGGAAAAGAATAGCATTTCCCACCGTGGTGAAGCCTTGAGGAAGTTTGAGGCGTGGCTCCGGGAAACGGCTGAGTAAAGAGCAAGCTAAATGGAGGGTCGACGGGGAATGAGGTCTGGCGCCCGCAGTCGGAATTGCGCTGCCGCGGATGGAAACTGGCTCTTCTGAGCTGTTGGAAATCAGCCTGGAAGGCGGCCATCCACTGGGTGAATACAGAGTTTATACTCCGAAGCTCACTTCGATTTATTGGCGCTTCTTCTAACATGTAGTTGGTGTTTCTGCTGCTTACAAAACCTTCGGGGTTCGTGAAGACTGTCTCATTGTTGGCAGTATTCACTATTCACTATTCGCGAGAATTGTGCTAGAATACCCCGGCATGCTGTTATTTGTCCGTTTCCTATTCATTTTCATTCTGGCCATAATGCCCGTAACATGGGCTGATTCCCTGACCTATTGGGAATTGCAGGGAATCATCAATATCAACTTTTCCGAACCGGTCGTATCCCAGGAGGTGGTGAATAAGCAATACCGGAGGGATTGCAATGCCTCCGAAAAAGGCTGGGATTTGTTCACCATTCAGGGAGATGCAGAACACACCCCGCGCGTGTTGTGGGTGGACCGTGATTGCCTGCGTATAGAGCCAGCTCCTGGTACCGCGTACAAGACGGAATACTGCCTTCGTTTCCGGGGAGATGCCAGTTATCTGAGCGGGCGTGCGCTGGAGTGCCGGGAATTCCGTTTTCATGCTCCGGCCTCACCCCTGATGCATGAGGACTTGCGAACCAGCGTGAATGGTGGAGCCTTGGTGGCAGCCCGCCACCAGCATACGGCCGAGGCGCTGAACCTGAGCCCGCAGAGCGGCATCAGCTATACCTTTACCCGCCTGAAAATGGACGAACGGGGTGATTTCTTTGAATCGGGCGAAACTGCCGGTGCCGTGGTGGAGCAGGCCCGCATGCACCACATCAACAGCTTTACCACTTTGCAATCCCTTGCCTTGCGCGGAGGAAAGTGGGAGCAGTACACTCCGGATATGCCGCTCCCCGGCTATGTCGTAGTGCGTCCCAGCCGCCAGGTTCCTGCTGGCAGTATCTGGCGGCTCAATGCCAAGGCGGCACCGGATAGCGGATTGGCCGACAGCAATCTGGGTCCCATCTACGTGAACCGTTCCTTGAGCGCCCGCCTGGAGCAACACCCGCGAATCTCTCCGCAGGGAGAAGCCGAGAACCTGCTGGAAATGCGCTTCAATTCATTGATAGAACGGGAGGCGTTAAAAAAGGCGTTCCGGGAAATGAGGCTCACGGTGGATGGTGTGGAAACCATTCTGGCAGAGGATGGTGAAACCCGCGTGGCCGTGGTGGATGGACGTGAAGTCCGGGTGCAGTACCGCGAGGAGCTGCCTGCACCAGAGTTCCGCTTTGGCCCCAATGACGTGGAGGATGCATACTCCAGCGTGGATGCAGAGGTGCGCTACCAGCATCCCACGGCCGCGGCTGGTATGCGCCTGGTGGTTGAAAGTGATTGTCCTGTTCTGGTGGAATGCACCTTGAAAGCCGGGTTGCAGGGTGTGCATGGATTGCCGTTTGAGCAGGATTTCACTTGCCGGTGCAGCATGACCCCCCTGGAACCGGGGTTGCCGCGGCATATCCGCCATTACCTGCCCCTCCATGGCAAGCACCGTTTTTCTCTGGAAACGGTCAATGGTAGCAAGGTATGCATGCGCCTGCGCCATTGGAAAGCGAGCGAAATAGCGTCTGCCTGGCCGAAAATCAGCTCTCACCTCGAACAGCAGAACCGCCGCAGCGGTATGGCTCTTAATGCTTTTGCCCGCGCCGTAGCCCAAAAACGCATCCAGAGCAACCTTGCCAATCCTAGTGAAATGCCCTCTGCTCCGGAGAACGCGGAGCGCGCCCGCGAGGTGCTCCACAACCGTGAATTCCTGAAGGGCTGCGGTGGCCGGATTGTGGCAGAAAAGGAGGTGGAGTTAGCCACGGCTGCATCCCGTCTGGCAGGGGTTGCTCCGCTGGAAGTGGATTTGGAGGCACTCTGCGGAGGTGCCCCGGAAGCAGGCATGTACCTGCTGGAAATGGATATTCACCCGTCTGCTGCCGTGCAGGAGATTGTCCGCGCACGCGGCCTTAATGTGGCAGACTGGATTCAGCGCCGTGATGCCTTGGTTTGTGTGTCAGATTTAGCACCCTTTACCTTGCAGGGTACCGGGGCAGATATGAATCTGGTGGTGCTCAGCCAGCGCAGCGGGAACCCTGTTTCTTCCGGCAGTATTCAGCTGCTGGGTGAGGAGGCGGGCAAACCGCGGGAACTGGTGCAAGGCTGTGCTCCTCTGCCGTCCGGGGAAGGGGAGCTGCTGGTTCGCCAGGGGGAGGATTACTGCCTGGTTCCGGCGCCGTTCAACTGGGATAGTCTGGATGCTCCAGATGATGATACCCCGGAACTGCGCGCTGTTATCTGGACAGACCGCACCCAGTATCTCCCTGGAGAGAAGGTGCATGTGCGTGGGTTCTTACGCGCGGTGGATGGCAGAAACAGGATAGAGTTTTCCCAATACCGGGAACCTGAAATCCATTTCGAGGCACCTGATGGCACCCGCTTGTTCAGTCGCACTTTCCAGCTGGATTCCAACGGTGCGTTCAGCCAGGAACTGACCTTGCCGCAGGGAGGTCAGAATGTGCATGGCCGTTATGTGGTGAAGGTTGGAACCACCCGTCCCCGCACCCTGGCGCGTACGGAGATCTTCTGCCGTCCCCACCTGGGGGATTCCTTTGCTGTCCAGGTGGAGGATGCAACACGTTCACTGAGTCCGGAAGAGCTGGTGTTCCGGGTGAAGACCCAGGATGCCCAGGGTAGGCCCATTGAACGGGGACAGGCGGAATTGAAGTTGTTCAGCTCGGCTCCGCTTCCAGGTGCTTCTGAAATCCGCGTGGAGCAGGAAACGCGCTACACGCTCACAGCTTCTGCTCCGCTGGCGGCAGATGGGACGGCTGAGTTCCGCTTCCCGCTGGGGGATGCCGTGGAGGGGGTGGTTCGTGTGGAGTATGAGGGCAGCGTTATCAATGAGCAGGAGGAATACCAGCCTTTCCGAGGAGCGGGTGAGTATGCCGTCTCTTCCATCCAACCCTTGCTTTCAGATGATAATCGATTGACGTTGAAATGTCTGCAATGCGGTAATGCTCTGCATGCATCCCTGGCAGCCCGTGTAGCAATCAGAGGGAACCGGGTGCGTGATGTTACGCTTGGAAATGGTTTTTCCTACCAGCAGCATGAAAGCCAGGAGCTCTGGTCTGCCTGGGTGAATGTGCCAGCTGAAGCAGCAGAGGGGGTTCCTTTGCAGCTGGAGGAACACCTGACCCGCCTGGCTGCTGAGTATGGTGGTGCATGCGAGGTGGAAATCCGGGGGCGTGATTTCCATGGAAAGGTCTTTAAGGCTGTCTTCCCGCGGGGCGGGAAGGTGGGCGGCCAGGGCTGCGCCTTGAAGCTGCTTCCCGGCGGGCAGTCCGGCAGTGTGGAGCTGGAGTGCAGCCAGGCCGGGCGCGTCCTGCTGCTGGCGGGTGGGGGTAACCGGCTCCGGGTGCAGGTGCAGGAGCTTCAGGCTGGCCGCCATGAACTGCCGTTGCTGGAGAATGAAGGCGGCCAGGTGTTGGTGAGTGCCGCCTTGTTGCAGAATCATCCGGTTTCCGGTGCACTGGAATTAACGGATATGTGTTCCTTGAGGGTGCAGCGAGCTCATCCGCAGAGCGCCCTGCAGGTGACTCTGGATTTGCCTGGTACTGAGCGCCCCGGTACAGAGCAGCAGATTTCTGGTCGCGTCACCCTGCCGGATGCGTCACCAGCCCAGGCTGTCGTGACCCTGTATGTGCTGGATGATGCAGCCTGGCGTGCAGGTGCTACTCCGCTGCCGGATGTGGTGCAAGCTTTCGTGCGCTATCCCCTTGGTAACCAACCGAAGATTCTTTCCCTTTTGCAAGGTGATTTGCAGCTGCGCCATGGTGCGTACGCAGCCCAGTTGTCACCCTTGCCCGGGGTGTGGCAGGGTGAAGGGCTTATGCCGGATAAGAGCTGGAAACACCAGCCTTGGTGGATGCAGGAAACTCGCAGCTACGGCGTGGATAACCTGTATGCCGCTTCTCCTGTACGCCCGGATGCGCCGGATGCTGCCGCGAAGGCTCCGGCCTCCGCAGTTCAGCCGCAGGCCGTGCTCTGTGCAAACCCCCAGCCCCTGGTGCTCTGGCGCAGTGCGTTGCCCACCGACTCCGAGGGCCGTTTCCAGACCACTTGCCGCTTGCCGGGGGTGCTGGGCAAGTGCCGGGTGATTGCTGTGGCCGCAGAGAAGAGTGGAACCCGCTTTGGTACCGGTACGGGGCAGATTTCGGTGAACCAACCACTGGTGATGCAGGTTGATGTGCCGCGCCGCATGAGCGTGGGAGATTTCCTGACCGTGCCGTTGACCCTGACGAACAATACGGAAGCAAAGGGAACATGGGAGGTGAAGCTCGTAGCTGAGGAACAGCCCCGCCAGCTGACCCTGGCACCGGGGGAACGCGTAACCCTGCTGGATACCATTCACGCTACTCAGTTGGGCAAGCAGACATTCCGTTGGGTAGCCCGAGGTTCCGCGGGTGAGGATACCACCCAGGCCGAGGTGGAGGTGAGCCACCCCGCTCCCATACTCAGAGAAGCTCGTTACCTGGTGCTGAATCCCGGCCAGGCTGCCATGAATCCCCGCGAGCACATCGGGGCAGAGCTGGCTGCTGCAGTGGCCGGTGAGGCAGAGTTGATGCTTTCGGCCAATCCCCTGCTGTTCATGCAGGGAGCGGTGGATTTCCTGATGGAGCAACCCCAGGATAGCCTGGAGAACATGGCTTCTGCCCTGCTGCCCCTTCTGCTGTATGACCGCCTCGCTCCCATGTGCCCGAGACTTGCTCAGGTTCCTCCCCAGCGGGTTCGCGCCAGAGTGGAGCAGGTGATTAGCTCTATTCTCCAGCACCAATTGCCTGATTACGGACTCCCGGAGCTGCCCGGTGGCAAGGAGTCTTCCCTGTGGTGCTCGGCTCATGTGGCCGTGGCGCTGAGATTGGCTGATGAGCGCGGGTTCAACCTGCCGCTCCGTGCCTGGTATAATTTGCTGGGGTACCTGGAAAAGGCAGATGTGAGCCAGCAGCACCCGCTGACCCGCTACCAGGTGGCTCGTGCTTTGCAGAATCGCGCAGCCATGCGCGATGCGCTCCTGGCGGCTTTGGAATCCGGGACTGACTCCCGCTGGCTTCCGGTGGGGGTGCGTAGGGATATCTCCTTCCTGGAATATCTCCGTACACATAATGATGGGCGCCGTGAGGCTTTCTTGCAGTGGATGCGCGAGCGCGCTACCGACTACCAGCATGACCGTTCATGGAACAGCGCCTGGTCCGTCTATTCCCTGCTCAGCTACATTGGTAATTCGCCAGGTGCTCCGGTGCAGTCTGCCATGCGTCTGCCCGATGGTAGCCGTATGGAGCTGGGTCGCGGCGTGTGCAGGGTTTCCCTGCCTCTGGCTGCAGGCGGATACAAGGCGCTGCAGGGGGAATCCTATGTCGTGCTCCGCGCTCAGGCACGCCCCGCCAGCACGGATTATGCTGGAAGTTCGGAGCATGGTTTGCAGCTGACCCGGTGCTACGAAAAGAAAGCAGCGGATGGCACATGGCAGTCTGCCACGGAGTTTGCTGTGGGGGATGAAGTGCGCGTTACGCTTACTTGTACGCAGACGCAGGAGCTCCGCCACCTGGTGCTGGAGGATTCCCTGCCTGCCAGCATGGAGGCACTTCCCCGGCAGGAGCAGATTTCCCCGGATGACCGCTGCCATTTTATGCCCCACGGCATCAGGTTTGTCCGTGCTCACTGGGAGGGCGGACACCCCATGCAGGTTTCCTATCTGGCTCGCGTGAAACGCGCTGGCTCTGCCACGGCTCTTCCCGCGCAGCTGCACTTGCGCTTTGAGCCCCGCGTGCATGCTCTTTCATCCAGCACCCGCCTGGAAACAAAGTAATGGTGTGCCTTTGAACCATAAAAGAGCAATGAGCGGACCATGGATTCAGGCTTGAATAAGAAAAGCAAATATGCTATGCTGAGCCCTCACCTGTTACTGATATATAAGATATGAGTGCTATACCGAATGTTCTTGCAGGCCGCTATGCCTCTGATTCCATGAAGGCCATCTGGTCTGCCGAAGGCCGCATTGTGCTGGAGCGCGAGTTCTGGATTGCCGTGATGAAGGCTCAGAAGGATCTTGGCCTGGATATTCCCCAGGAGGCTATTGATGCTTATGAGCGTGTGAAGGAGCAGGTGGACGTGGAGAGTATCAATGCCCGCGAGCGCATCACCCGCCACGATGTGAAGGCCCGTATTGAGGAATTCTGCGACCTGGCCGGCTTTGAGCACATTCACAAGGGAATGACCAGCCGTGACCTGACGGAGAATGTGGAGCAGCTGCAAATCTGGCGTTCCATGCACATCATCCGTGATAAGGCGGTGGCCGTGCTGGACCGCATGGCTAAGTGCGCGAATGGCTGGCGGGATATGGTGTTTGCCGCCCGTACGCACAACGTGGCAGCCCAGGCTACGACCATGGGCAAGCGCGTGGCGATGTTTGGTGAGGAGATTGTGCACTGGGCCTGGGCCTGGGTGAGCATGATGGAGCGCTACCGTGTGCGTGGTCTGAAGGGAGCCGTGGGTACCCAGCTCGACCAGCTTTCCCTCTTTGCCAAGAACCCGGAAACCGTGCGCGAACTGGAGGAGCGTATTTGCGCGCATCTCGGTATTGCTTCCAAGTGGATGAACGTGGGGCAGGTTTATCCCCGCTCTCTTGATTTTGAGATTATTTCCGGTCTGGTGGGCCTGGCCAGTGGCCCCAGCAGCTTCTGCAAGACCTGGCGCCTCATGGTGGGGCATGAACTCTGCACGGAGGGGTTCGCCAAGGGACAGACCGGTTCCAGCGCCATGCCTCATAAGATGAATCCCCGTTCCTGCGAGCGAGTCAATGGTTTTCATGCCATCCTGAAGGGGCATCTCACCATGATTGGCGGCATCATTGGTGACCAGTGGAATGAGGGTGATGTCTCCTGTTCCGTGGTGCGCCGCTGCGTGCTGCCGGATGCTTTCCTGGCGGCCGATGGCTTGTTTGAGACTTTCATTACGGTGCTTGACCAGATGGGTATGTACGAGCCCGTGGTGCGTACGGAGCTGAACCGCTACCTGCCGTTCCTGATGACCACCACCATCATGATGGCTGCGGTGAAGCGCGGTGTGGGGCGCGAGACGGCGCATGAGGTTATCAAGGAACATGCTGTGGCTGTTTCCAATGACCTGCGGAATGGCCTCATTTCCACCAATGACCTGTTGGATCGTCTGGGGGCTGATGGCCGCCTGATGCTGACCCGCCAGGAAATCCAGGAGATTTATGATGCCAATGCCGGTGATACCGGTATGTCTGCCCAGCAGGTAGATGCCTTTGCTGCCATGGTGAAGGAACTGGCTGACCAGTTCCCGGATGGGGTGGGCTACGTGCCTGGTGCTATCCTGTAATACCGCCCGGTATGCAATCCGAGCCGGATCAGATTCTGTTTGAGAACGGAGCCTTTTGCTTGAGCAGCAAAAGGCTCTGCCAGCCAGGCCTGGTGGCGGAGCTGGTTTCACCCACTTGTTTACGCATCACCCGCGGTGATGAGGCGCGCGAAGTGGAAATTCCCGCGCTGCAGTCAGCAGAATGTGCTGGCGTGCGGAGCTCGGTGCCTCTGCTGCAGGCTATGTATGCCATGGCGGTGCATGAGCTGGCGGCAGATATGACCCCGGAGGGTCTCCTGCTGGCCGGTGCTAACTGGTCTACAGTCTGGACTCGTGATATTGCCTTTGCCGCGGCTTTAGGTACGGCTCTGGCTGCCCCTGAAGCAACTCGCAAAAGCCTGGAATCCCGCGTGAAAAATGGCGTGGTGATGCAGGATACTGGTACGGGGGGGGGCTGGCCGGTTTCCACGGACCGTGTTTCCTGGGCGCTGGGTGTATGGGCTTTATACCAGGCTCAGGGTGATGCCAAGTGGCTTTCCTGGTGCGTGGAGGTGCTGGAGGCTACCTTGGAACAGGATGCCGCAGTGCGACCTGCCGGGGAAATCCTTTGTCCTGGTGAAACCTCATTCATCGACTGGCGGGAGCAGAGTTACCCGGATTGGATGACCCCGGCTGATATTGCGGCTTCTTATGCTTTTGGCACCAACGTGCTGCATTATCTTTGCCGACAGTTGCTGGCTCGCATGCTGCGGGAGTTGGGGCGTGAGAAGGATGCCGCTGCCTATGCCGAGCAGGCTGCGGGTATGGGTGCGCTTATCCGGGAGGAGTTTCGGAGTTCGGGTTCCTCCTGTTTCGGCCTGATGCGTACCGCAGAAGGTTATCTGGATGAGCGTGTGGATTCCCTGGCCACGGCTCTGGCTGCACTTTGCGGGCTGGCTGGTGACCATGCGTCTGAGGCTATGCGGAGTCTGCCCCGTTCCCCATTCGGTACTCCGGTTTTCACGCCGTATAAGCTGCAGCAGGAGAAGGCGTACCATAACCGCAGCGTATGGCCTTTTGTGGAGGCCTATGTGCTGCTGGCTCAGGCTGAGTTGAAGAATGAGAGCGGGGCTGCCTTCTCCATGGCCTCATTGCTGCGCGCTGCTATGGCTTTCGGCACCAATAAGGAGAACTTCCATGCAGAGAGCGGCGAAGCGTGCGATACTATCCAGAATTCTGACCGCCAGTTATGGAGTGTGGCCGGTATGCTGGGTATGTATTACCACGCTTTGTTCGGGATTCAGTATGAGGGGAACAACCTCATGATTGTACCCTGTGTTCCCAAGGAATTCAGGGGCAGCCACTGGCTCACAGGGTTGCGTATCCGCAACATGGTGCTGGATATCCATGTGAATGGCTACGGTTCGGAGGTGTGGTCAGTCACGGTGAACGGCAAGCCTGATTCCCCGATTATCCCGCTGGATGCCGAGGGCCGCATTATGATTGAGGTGGAGCTTATGCCGGCTGATGCAGATACTGAGGCTCCTGCACCATTACGGGCTCATGAAGATTTATCGGAACCGCAGTGGGATTCTCCCACACCGGAGCTGCTGCGCTGGCATCCTGTGCCAGGTGCCGTCAGTTACAACGTGTTCCGCAATGGCGTTGCATTCTCCGCTACGCTGGATTGCCAATGCCCCCTGCCTCCCGGAAAGGGGTGCTATAATGAGTATACTGTTCAGGCGGTGCACGGGAGCGTGACGTCTTGTTTCAGCCGGCCATTTGAGTGTCCCGCTGCCGGTTGTCGGCGGGTTCTGGAGCCTTTCCGAATTGGCGAACAGGCTGAATTCGAGGTGGAGCAGGGGCAGGCCTGGCTGGATACCCGCGCTTGCACTTCCCGCTTGGATTATGAGGAAGTGGAGCTGGAGGAAGGAAGCTACCAGGTTCGCGTATTTTACTGCAATGCTACGGATTCTCTGCGCGATGGCGATACTTGTGCCCTGCGTGAGCTGGTGGTGGATGGTCAGGGCTGCGGAGTCATGCTCTTCCCGCACAACACGGAGCCGGGGCGCTGGGAGGATTATACCCGCTCTGCTGCCCTTACGCTGGAACTGCCTGCCGGCGTGCACCAGTTCTCCCTGTGCTATACCCCCCGCTGTGTGAATGCCAATGAGGCTACCAATCAGTGCATGGTGCGCTGCATGGAAATTACCCGCGTGGCTTAGGGTGGACCTTCTGTCCTGACCGGGTGTCAGGTCGTGGTCATCCTCTTTTTGCAATAGTTCAGCACCTGGTGGGTGGCGATGCACAGAAGCAGTACCAGTACAAGTCGGACGGGTATCATGACAATCTTGGGGATATTGATTCCCTGGCTGATGAGATGTGTGTACGCCTTATTGAAAATCATAACGAACAACATGTGGGAACACATGATGGTGAGGGAGATACGGCCAAAATAGGCAAATGCACGGCACAGCCATGTTTCATTTGTCAGCATGAAGAAGCATGCATATGAGATGGTTCCCAATATGCCGATGATGCCAAAGAGTAAAAGGCTCGTGATTCCCATATTGCCATACTCGCGGATGGACATGTTGATGCCAGTATTAAAGTGGGTCAGAACAAGGTAGATGGGTAAGCTTACCAGGAGGGTAAGCCATATGTGCCTGCTGTTCAGGGAAATGTTTTTGAGCTTGTATCCAGTATAGATGAATAAGGCTCCCATGAAAGCGGTGTCCAGGCTCCAGGGCATGAGAATGGGGCAGAACATGAAGGCGGCGGAGATGCCCAGGTAGCTGATGATGAGGAAGATGCCCTTTGCTCCAGCTGCCCGGATAAGGGGGCGTACCAGGATGTAGGACGCAGCCATCCCGGTCAGGAACCACAAGGGGGCTGCACCTGGTGGCAGCAGTTTCAGGGGACTGGTTTCAGGGTCTGCAAACAATCTGAACCGCGAATAGCCTATACCGATGACCCATGTGCCCAGCTTGACCCAATCCAGATTGCTGGCTGCAATACATGCCACCAGCAAATACAATATGGCCCATTTGGCGTAGGGAAGCAGTAGTTGCCCCAGCTTGCGCCGGTATATCCCTTGCTTCTCGTTGAACACATATCCGGATGCTATAAAGAACAGCGGCATGTAGCAGGCGTTCAGATAGCCATTCAAGTAAGGAATACCGTATGTGTGAGTGAGGACTACAAGCAGGATGGCTACTCCCTTGATGGCGTCCAGCCAGGTTTTACGGGGCGGTGAGGGCAATGCGGGTGCTGACATGACAGATGCTGCTGCATTTTATCGCTTTTCTGATGCGATGTACAGTTTAATTTTGTTAGTTATTCTCATTGGTGCATCTGTGAAAGTCATCAGTTAAGGCAATGATGAGCATGCAAGGGATATGGTGTTGGTATTCTAATGCTTATGGAGAAAAATGTCCATCGCATCAGAAATGCGATATACATCCGGCCTGTAAAAAACCTCCAACCGGCTGGGCCGTGTTGGAGGGTGAAGGTGGTCAGTTGCTCAAGAGACAGGTGTTATTTGAGCAACTCGTCAATGAGGTAGTCACCCGTAATCATCCAGTAGCGCATGGTGAGTCCTGCCAGGAAGGCCAGCGCCAGAATGGCAATGACGTAGAGCCGGCGCAGGGCAATGTGCAGAGGGCTGTCCTCCTCTGTGTATATGGGTGCGGAAAGAAGCCCCTTCTGCCCCTTCTTCTTTTTTTTCTTCTTTTTGGGAGCGGCCTGTTCCTCTGCTTCAGCAGCGGGTGTTTCTGCGGGTGTTTCTGCGGGTGGGGTTTCGAGACTGCCATCGCTGAACATCAGCATGGTGGAGCCAAGGTTGTACACGGCGTGTGGCACGAGCACTGCGGCTTGGGTCGGTGTGCCTTCAGCAAGGAGGCTGGCTTCCTGAACCGCAATGGCGATGACGTATCCTTCCTCCTGTAAGGAGATGGTGCAGTGCTGCGGGAGTAAATCCCCAATGTGGGGCAGGGAAATGGAGCACTCCGCTGCTGAGCCGATAACGAGCACGGAGCCATCCTCAGGAAGGGGATAACGGAAGTCACTGCCTGTTGAATCGATAATGTCGATGTATGCCATAAGCGTCGGTTCTCAGTATGCCATATGTTATAGAAAAGGCAAGGAAAAAGGCAATCATTGTGCCGGAAGGGCTGCGAGTATTTCCTCCACCACAATGTCATCTGCCACGAGGCGCCCCTTGCCGCTGGTGCCGCAGGCCAGCATGCCGTCCTCCGCCGGGCCGATGATGCGGTGCCCGCTGCGCGCTGCCAGGGTGGCGGCATTAGCCTGGGTGGCGGGGTGGTCCCACATCATCCCATTCATAGCAGGGAAGATGAGCACGGGACCACGATAGGCCAGGTAGAGGCTGGTGAGGGCATTCGGGCAGGCGCCATGCGCCATGCTGGCCATGGTGTTGGCAGAGGCAGGTACAATGGCCAGCACGTCAGCCCGCTGGGCCAGGTCAATATGCACGGGAACCCAGCTGCCGGTTTCATCTTCAAAGGAGGAGATGACCGGGTTGCGGGAGAGGGTCATCAGGGTGAGCGGGGTCACGAATTCCAGCGCAGCGGGGGTGCATACGCAGTGAACCTCATGCCCGAGCCTGACCAGGCGCGAGGCTATTCCTGCTGCCTTGTAGGCAGCTATGGAACCGCATACTCCCAGTACGATGGTTGCCATGGTGGTGCTGCGCTAGTGGTGAAGGCCTATCAGCAGGCAGTGGGGTCGAACTCTACAATCATGTTGATTTCAACGGCTACACCCAGGGGCAGGCTGGGTACGCCTACTGCAGAGCGGGTGTGGGCTGCTTCTGGCCCCAGGAGTTCCACCAGCAAATCAGAGGCTCCATTGAGAACTTTTGCCTGGTCAGTGAAATCGGGGGTGCAGTTGACGAATCCGTTCACGGCTATAATTTTGCGGAGCGGGGCAAAGCTGCCCAGTTCTGCCTGGATGACGGCAAGACGGTTCAGAATGGCGGCCTGGGCGGCACGCTGGCCTTCTTCAATGCTGACTTCTGCACCCAGTTTGCCGTAGATGGCCACATCTCCATTGATGGAGATGCCGCCGGAGAGGTGAAGGTAGTTGCCCGTGCGGATGCATTGCACGTAGGAACCAACAGGTGCGGGTGCCGGGTTGAGTTTCAGACCTTTCTTTTCCAGTGCTTCAAAATTGAATTCCATGAGTGTTAATGCTGAGGTTTCGCTGCTGTCAGCATACACTGCCAGGCGCTGCTTGGCAAGGAAAAACAAAGGAGCCCCGCAAACAACTTGCAGGGCTCCCTTACTCCGGCGGTTGGGATCGAACCAACGACCTAATGATTAACAGTCATCCGCTCTTCCGCTGAGCTACGCCGGATTTTGCTCTCCCCGCTGACGGGGTGCGGGCAGATATTACTACGTTGCTTGCCTCATTGCAAGCCTTTTTTGGTAAAAAAATCAAATTTTATTGCTTTATGGGGTAAAAAAGGGGTAGAATGCTGCCATGAGTACCCCTTCAAATGCTTCCTGGACCCTCCGTTTTTCCCTTTTTGGTGTGCCTGTTGCCATTCATCCGGTTTCCTGGATGGTGCTGGCTATCCTGGGGGGAGCCCTGGGGGTGAGCGACGATGAGGGCTTGGTGCGCGTGCTGGTCTTTGTGCTCATGGGGATGCTGACCCTGCTGGTGCATGAACTGGGACACGCGCTCACCGGACGCGCGACTGGTGCCCTGGTGGAGCAGGTGGAGATTGCCGGCATGGGCGGCAGCACGCGCTTTGCGGCAATGCCGGCATCCCGCTGGGTGTTTGCTCTGGTGACTCTGGCGGGGCCGCTTGCTTCGTTGCTGTTGGGGGCTTTGCTGGGGGCGCTGTTCGGGCTTCAGCTGGGCAATGTATGGGCGGGGGTGCAGTATGCCTTCCTCATGCCCTGGATGCCCACGCTGCCCATGGATTTGCAGCAGCAGATTGTGCTGGGTTTTTATACGCACGGCATGCCGGATTGGCTGGCGCAGCTCTATTCCGTGGGGATGCTGATTTGCTTCTGGTGGAGCGTATTCAACCTGCTTCCCATTTTTCCGCTGGATGGCGGCAAGCTCCTGGGTTCCTTGTTCAGGAATTACAAGGTTCCCTGCGTGCTGGGACTCCTGCTGGGGGCGGGGCTGGGAGTCTGGGCCATGTTGGAATCCCAGTGGATTAACATGATGATTCTGGGCTACCTGGCCTTCATCAACTGGCAGTACCTGCGTGTGTTCCTACAGCGCCGCTGAGCGGCCGGTACCACGCGGCGGCGCGCTCAGAGTGCAATGCTGCGCTGGCGCAGGAGGTGCTCGCAAAGCACCAACCACGCCATGGCCTCCACCACGGGTACGGCGCGCGGCAGAACGCAGGCATCGTGCCGCCCCTTACCACGCAGGGTGGCTGCCTGGTGGGAGTCATTCACGGTTTCCTGGTCTATCATGAGGGTGGCAGTGGGTTTGAAGGCCAGGCGCAGGTTGATATCCTCGCCATTGGAGATTCCTCCCTGAATGCCGCCGGAGTTGTTGGTGCGGGTGCGGACGCGCCCATCCTCCATGTAGAAGGGGTCATTGTGCTCGCTGCCTCTGAGCCTGGTGGCGGCAAATCCGCTGCCTACTTCAAATCCCTTGCAGGCCGGGATGCTGAGCATAGCATGTGCGAGGGTGGCTTCCAGCTTGTCAAATACCGGGTCCCCAAGTCCCGCCGGGCAGTTACGCACGGTGCACGCTACAACTCCCCCCAGTGAATCACCTGCCGTGCGCGCTGCGCGGATGGCTTCCGCCATCTGTTCGGCGGTGGTGGCATCTGCCGTGCGGACAATGTTGCCCTCCACGGCTGCGGCGTCCACTTCTGCTGCCGGGGTGGGGCAGGTAATCTGGTGAACCTGCTGTACCCAGGCGATGACTTCCACCTGCGGGCAGAGAGCGCGCACCACGGCGCGGGCTACGGCTCCTGCTGCCACGCGCCCGATGGTTTCCCTTGCGCTGGCGCGACCGCCGCCTGCCCAGGCGCGGATGCCGTATTTGGCATCGTAGCAGTAATCTGCATGCGAGGGGCGGTAGGTGTGCTGCATTTCATCGTAGGCGGTGGAGCGGTGATCCTTGTTCCGCACGGAAAGGGCAATGGGGGTACCCAGCGTGAGCCCATCCAGCACACCGGAGAGAATCTCCACACTGTCGGCCTCATTGCGCGGGGTCACGATATCGCTCTGCCCCGGTCGCCGGCGATCCAGTTCGGCCTGAATCATCTCGCGGGTAAGAGGTACCCGTGCCGGGCAACCATCTACCACCACTCCGACTCCAGTACCGTGGGATTCACCCCAGGTGCTGATTTTGAAAATGCTACCGAATGAACTGGACATAGTTGTATCTGCGGCGTTCATGATACCGCAAGCCTTGGCAGAATGCAAGTCTTCATGGTGTCTCTATTTGCACTTGCGTCCTGTCGTTTGAGTAAGGTACTTGTTTCTCCCTGGCGCGGGGCATCTTTGGAACGCATATGCTTATTTGGGCAGAAAGTGATTTACTGGCTTGAATTTTTGTTTTCATGGTGTATACTCTTCGCGACTTATACACGACAAACGCTCCATTTGACACCATGAATACACTGCGTACATTCACCACCGGCAGCGGCAAGAGCGGCCAGTATTATTCACTTCCTGCTCTGGCAGAACTGGGGTATGAGGGGATTTCCCGTATGCCGGTTTCGCTGCGTATTGTGCTGGAAAGCCTGCTGAGGAACTGTGATGGCCTTAAGGTGACAGAATCAGATGTGAAGAACCTGGCAGGATGGAATGCTAAGGAACCCGGAAGTTATGAGATTCCCTTTACCGTGGCCCGCATCATTCTGCAGGACCTCACGGGTGTCCCCCTGCTGGTGGATTTGGCTGCCATGCGTGCAGCCGTGCAGGACTTGGGCAAGAACCCGGCTGATATGGAACCCCTGGTGCCGGTAGATTTGGTGGTGGACCACAGTGTGCAGGTGGACTGGGCCGGTTTCCCCGGTGCATACCAGAAGAACCTGACCCGCGAGTTTGAGCGCAATACCGAGCGTTACGAGTTCCTCAAGTGGGGCCAGCAGGCATTCAAGACTTTTTCCGTTGTGCCACCAAGCACGGGTATTGTGCACCAGGTGAATCTGGAGTACCTGGCTCGTGGCGTCATGGAGCAGAACGGCATGTTCTACCCGGATACCTTGGTGGGAACCGATTCGCACACCACCATGATTAACGGCTTGGGTATTGTGGCCTGGGGCGTGGGCGGTATTGAAGCCGAGGCTGGTATGCTTGGTCAGCCGGTCACCTTCCTGGTGCCGGAGGTCGTGGGTGTGCACTTGAGTGGCAAGCTGCGCGAGGGCGTCACGGCTACTGACCTGGCCCTGCACGTGACCCAGATGCTGCGCGCTCATGGTGTGGTGGGCAAGTTTGTAGAGTTCTTCGGTGAGGGTGCAGCCAGCCTTTCCCTGCCTGACCGTGCCACAGTGGCCAACATGGCTCCGGAATACGGTGCAACCATGGGCTTCTTCCCCTTCGATGAGGTTTCCGCTGCCTACCTGCGTACCACTGGCCGCACCGAGGAACAGGTGCTTACGTGTGAGAACTATTTCCGCGCCCAGGGTCTCTTCGGTATGCCCCGCAAGGGCGAGGTGGATTACAGCGTGGAGCTGGAGCTTGACCTCTCCTCCATTGTTCCCGCAGTGGCGGGTCCCAAGCGCCCGCAGGACCGCATCCCCCTCAGCTCCCTCAAGCAGCAGTTTGCGGAAATTTGCCGCAGCACCTACGGTCAGGAGCAGCGCACTGCCCCCGTGGCCGTGACCATGCAGGGTGATGCCGGTAACCCTGATGCCGCCACCGCGCACGATGTGCAGCTCACCGATGGTTCCATCCTGGTGGCGGCCATTACCAGCTGCACCAACACCAGCAATGACGGCCTCATGCTTGCCGCTGGTCTGCTGGCCAGGAAGGCTGCTGCCCTGGGACTCAAGGTTCCGGCCTATGTGAAGACCAGTATCGCCCCCGGCTCCCGCATTGCCGCCCGCTACTTTGCCAATAATGACCTGACCGCCGCGCTCGATAGCATTGGCTTCTCCACCGTGGGCTACGGCTGCACCACCTGCATTGGCAACAGCGGCCCGCTCAATACTGCGCTGGAAGAGGCGGTGGTGAACCACAACCTGGTTTCCTGCTCTGTGCTTTCCGGCAACCGCAACTTCGAGGCTCGCATCCATTCCCACGTAAAGGCTAATTTCCTGATGTCTCCTCCGCTCGTCATTGCCTTTGCCCTGGCTGGCCGGGTGGATATCGATATGGAAACTGAACCTCTGGGTACGGCGGCTGATGGATCTGCCGTCTACCTGCGTGATATCTGGCCCAGCGGTGATGAAATTGCCGCTGCCCAGGCCAAAGCCGCCACCCCGGCCGATTATACCGCCTGCTATGCCGGCCATGTACCGGAGTGGGATGGCGTGAGCGCCCCCACCGGCGCTACCTTTGCCTGGAATGCTGAGTCAACCTATATCCACCGCCCCCCGTTCTTCGATGGCTTTAATGGCCGCAAGGGTGATATCACCGATATCGTGAACGCACGTCCTCTGGGCATCTTTGGCGATAGCGTCACCACTGACCATATCTCCCCCGCAGGCGCCATTAAGCCCACTGCCCCTGCTGGCCTGTTCCTGAGCGCCCAGGGTGTGGAGCGCCGCGATTTCAACACCTACGGCTCCCGCCGCGGGAACGACCTTGTGATGGCGCGCGGTACCTTTGCCAACGTGCGTATCAAGAACCTCCTCACCGCAGGCATCGAAGGCGGCTACACGCTCTACTTCGGCACCAGTCCGGTCAGCGCGCCCGATACCGAAATCTCTGCCCCCTGCGGTACCCCCACTTTCATCTATGATGCCGGCATGGCTTATATGAAAGACGGAGTACCCACCATCATCATCGGTGGTGAGGACTACGGCATGGGATCCAGCCGTGACTGGGCTGCCAAGGGAACCAACCTCCTCGGCGTCAAAGCCGTCATTACCAAGAGCTTTGAGCGCATTCACCGCAGCAACCTCATCGGCATGGGCGTGCTGCCCCTCAACTTTGCCAACCCGGCCGACTACGACCGCGTGAAAGACCTCAAGGATGTGCGCTTCTCCATCATCGGGCTCAACAATGACATGGCACCCCGCAGTGCTGCCATTCTCCTGGTGCAGCCCAACGGAGCCGAACCCTTCGAGCTCCCCCTCATTGTGCGCCTCGATACCCCCATCGAGAAGGAATACTTCCGTGCCGGTGGTATCTTGCAGTATGTTTTGACGCAGTACTGCTGATTTCGCTAGAAATCAGCAGTACCACACCGCCGCAGGCGGTAATTCATCCTGCCCTGCGGGCAGGATTTCATGCAGGGCTTTGCCCTGCTTTCATACCGCAGCTCAGCTGCGGTATTGACATACTTGCGGAGCAAGTAATTCATTGAGCCGCGTTCACGGGGCGACTAGTTGCCACTGCATCAGCAGTGGCACTCCCGATTCTGCACATCTTCACAACATTGCGCCCATTGGGGGACATAAAAAAGCACCCCGGAGAATACCTCCCCGGGGTGCTTTTGAAATAGAGTCAATCTTAAATAAAGCCAATCACTTTACTTGCGGCTCTGGCCGGCCTGGCTGCCCGCCGCCGCAAGTAAGGCATACTGCTTAGCTAAACATATTTCAAAAGCCCATGAGGAAATATCCTCATGGGCTTTTCAGCGTGCTGACGAACCAACAAATTCAAGCTTGTCCGTTATTTTAATGCAGATAAATCAATTTTATAATACGCCGGTGCTGAGTCATCCTGCTGGATGAACATGACCATGTAGATGGGAGCATAGACAATTCTCCCGACTGTATGTAAATTATCGTTGTTGAACACGATGGCTTCAGGAATTCGATACGAATCGCAGGAGAGCACATTATTGAGCGCACTATGGGCAGTATAGGCTTTCCCGCTCTTCACCTCAATTGGTAGGACAATCCCGCCAAGTTCAATCAGGAAATCGAGTTCTCCGCGCTTCTTATTGTTGTAATAGTATGGCGGAATACCATGGGCAACGAATTCCTGGGCAACCGCGTTTTCATAAAGAGAGCCGTAGTTGATATCGGATTCCCCTTGAATAATACGCAGCTGAATACCTGCTGCGTATTGCGCTGCCAGCAGTCCGATATCGCTTTGGAAGAGTTTGAAAAGATTGCGTGAGCGAGCCAGCAAAAGGGGAGATTTGGGTTCCTCTGCGTTATAGACCGGAAGCGCTACCCCGGCGCGTTGCAACCATAGGAACCCATTCTCAAACCGCGAGAACCTCGCTTTTTCGTTGAGACTTTTGAGTATGAAACGCTTATTGGGAGCATTCAGTTCCGGGGGGATAAGGTTGAATATTTCCTCAATAGCGAATTTATTCTTGGGGTCGTATTGGGCAATATCCCGCCGGTACAGCGTCAGAATTTCCTTCTGCGCGGCAAGGACATGCTGAAGATTGTTGGTTTGCAGGTATCTATCGACCGCTATCGGCATACCTCCTACAATCAGGTAAAGCCGGAAAAGTTCCATCATCTTATTGTGAACGACTGGATCAACCGCCTGTCGCGCCAGCCATGCCTCCCGTAAGGAAGAAATGATAGTTTCGCTTACTCCCAGGTTTGTGCAGAATTCCTCAAAGTCCAGCGGGTACATATCTTTGACCCCCATATATCCCACAGGTTCAGAGCGGAGATCACGCAGCTCCACCCCAAGCAGGGAGCCGCTCAAAATGTAACGATATGAGCCTTCTTCCACCAGGAATTTGATGGCAGTTACAATTTCCGGGCAAAGTTGAACCTCATCGAAGAAGATGAGGGTGTTGCCAGGAATGAGCTCTTGCTTAGTCCATGCGGACAGACGGAACAGGATTTCCTGACTACCATGTGCTTTGCTGAAAAGCTCAATCGCACCGGGTTCTTCTGCAAAGTTGATTTCCACAAAGCTCTTGTAGCTCTTTCCATACTCCCGGATGGAGTAGGTTTTTCCTGTTTGCCTCGCCCCCGTAACGAGAAGTGCGTTGCGCGATGTGGTGTAATACTCTTGCAAATAGTTGTCTATCTTTCGTATAAGCATAATCGAAAAAAGAGAAATTGCATTTTTCCAAAAAGAAAATAGCACTAGTTTTACACTTATGCAAGAAGAAATAAGCCTAAAAATTACACTTTTCCAATTTTGGCACTGTGCAATTCTCCTGAAACACGCAGATATTGATGCCGCGCGAATTTCTTATTCTTTAAAACATAATAGGAGAAAAGGCTATCAAAAGCCATGTTTTTCTTACTGCTGATTCTGTGCATCATGAGCGGAAGGTGTGACCTAATACTCATACGAACTGAATTTTCGCATCTCCAATGCGATAGAATACGCCCGTAGCCGTCGCAAGTGAAGTGATGAATGACAAGTGATTGATGATACACTAGATTGACTCCATTTCAAAATGCCCCGGGGAGGTATTCTCCGGGATGCTTTTTTTGCTCTTGTGGAGTGGGTGAAAACGCGCTGGTGCGCGAGTGAAAGGTGAAAACCAGGCGTGGCCTGTGTGAAAACGCGCCTTGCGGCGCGTGAGGTTGGGGGAGAGGAAATGATTAGCTCAGCATGAGCAGGCTGATGGGGTTGTATAGGAAGGCGCTCAGGCGGGCGGCTATGCGGTTGGCTTCCTGCTGCGGGAGGGTGGTGGAGACGTAGAAGGTGTAGGGGAGGTCTGTGCTTCGAGTGGCTTCGCTTCCGGCGCGGATGTCTGTTTTGGGGGAGTGGCCGCGGGTGGCAAAGCCGAAGAGGGGGAGTTCGCTGCTTCCGACCAGTTCTGCTACTTGGGCGCGCGAGACATCGGTATCGCATACGGCGATGTGGGCGTAGAAACTCTGGGGTAATTCGCCGGTAGAGCGTTGGGTTTCCTTGGAGAGGCGGTAGATGCGCTTGCGGGCGGCATCCTGGAGGGCGATGAGTTTGTTGCCGTTGTCCTCTACGCGCAGTACGTTGATGACTCCGTTTTCCGGCATCCAGTCGGGGTAGGTGGTGCATGCTTTGACTACGGCGCGCACAATGTAGTCGAGTAGGGAATAGCGCTGTTCTAACAGTTTTTCACACTGGACGGCGATGGGGAGGCTGATGCGGGCCAGGGCGCTCATGTTTACCAGGTTATCATACACGTAGTAGCCGTCTTTTTCAGGGCGTGTGGGGGGGGTGGCAAAGTCAGTGATGGCGGTTTCGCCGCGGGGGGCGTGGGGTGCTGCGCTGGACGGGGACTCGACATCTGCGGCCATGATTCGTCCACGTGGCCCGCTACCGCGCAGCGTGGCAGGGTCTATTCCCTTTTTCTGGCAAAGTTTGCGGGCAAGTGGTGAGATGAGCATGGCTTTGGTGGGGGGTGTGGGAAGGGAGAGAGGAAAAGTGGCGGGGTGCTGTGCAGCACCCCGCCTGGGGGGTAAATCAGGCCTGATAGCGAAGCTCGCCATCAATGATGGTCATGACGGTCTCATACTCGTCATTCAGTACCACCATGTCAGCTGTGTAGCCGGGGGCAATCTTACCCAGGTCAAACAGGCCAAGGCTCTGGGCTTGGTTCCAGGAGCTGGCTTTCACGAGTTCACTGAGGGGCATGCCGGTAATTTCATGCACGTTCTTGATGCCCTTGGCGTAGCGCAGGGTGGAGCCAGCAAGGTTGCCGCTCTCCAGGCGGGCTACACCGCCTTTCACGATGATGGGCAAACCACCCAGCTGGCCGGGGCCATCGGGCATCCAGGAGCAGGCCAGGGAGTCGGTAATCATAATCATCTGGTCAATGCTCTTGTTGGTGAAGGTGAGGTTGAGCATGTCCTCACAGAGGTGAATCTTATCGCAGATGATTTCAATCTTGATGTCCTTATCGAGCATACCGGAACCCACCAGACCGATTTCGCGGTGGTGCTGGGGGCTCATTTGGTTGCAGAAGTGGGTCAGGTGCTTCAGGCCGGCGGCCTTGGCTTTCTTGAAGTCGGCGTAGGAGGCGGCAGAGTGCCCTGCGGAGCAGGTGATGCCGGCGGCGGTTGCCTTGTTGATGAAGTCGATGGAGCCGGGCATTTCCGGAGCCATGGAGATGAGGAGCACCGGGTAGATGTCATTGAGCATGGCAACTTCCTCATAATCTGCCGGACGCACGAAGGCCGGGTTCTGGGCGCCGCACTGCTTGGGGTTGATGTAGGGCCCTTCCAGGTGCACACCCGGGGTCTTGGAGCCATTCGGGCTGGCGGCATATTCCTTCACAACGGTGCAGACGTCTGCCAGGGTCTTGGTACCCAGGGTCAGGGTGGTGGGCAGCCAGGTGGTCACACCTTCCTTCATCTTGCAGTCAGCAATGGTGCGAATGCTTTCTACCGTGCAGTCGCAGGTATCGCAGCCACCGGCACCGTGGGAGTGGATGTCGATGAAGCCGGGCATGAGCATATTGCCGGCGGCGTCAATCGTTTTATCGGCCTCGGCGGTTTCACCGGGCTGCAGGACAGCAATAATCTTGCTGCCTTCCACAAGGACAGAACCACCGGGCAGGTCAATGCCGGGGGAGATGATATGGGCGTTTGTGATGAGTGTCTTCATAATACGTAAGGGATATGCCGGTGGCTTATTCCCCCGGCTTACGGTCTGATTTTAGCGTCATCTCCACTATGATGCAAGGCAAAAGAAAGCCCTTGGTGGGAATTTTGCCTGGAGGGGCATGATTTGTGCTGCTTTCGCCAGACTGCATCCCCTCCATCGGCGATTGATCAGGGTTCGCAATTGGAAATCGATGTGCCCCAGAACTCTGGGATATATGTGCTGCCACGCTTGGGGGAAGAAGTTTTTTACTCTTGCAATGTAAGGCTGGAAGTAGTACGATATCCGCGCTACGTATTGCCGGAGAAACACTGACTATGAGCCCAGAAATAAATGAGAAAGCGGACTTGCGGGCGGGCGCGCCCGCGCATACGGGAGCTGGCGTCATTATGCCCCAGGCTCCGCAGGTGGAGAAGAGTCTGCTGGCCATGATGACCATTGATCCCACGAACATCGTCTCCCAGTGCGTGTCCAAGGGGATGACCGGGGATTTCTTCTATATTCCGGCGCACCGCATCTTGTGGGAAATTTTCCGTGAGCGCTATGATAAGGGAATTCCGATAGATGTGACCTCTGTTATGCAGCAGCTGGCTGATAAGAAACAGCTTGAGGCCGTGGGTGGTGCGGCTGGGCTTATGGATATCTTTTCCTATGCGACAAATACAGGGCTCTTTAATCTGCATTTTGAGACACTGAAGGAGAAGTACATACGCCGCAGCATCATTCTGACCGCCAACCAGGCCAGTGAATCGGCATACACCAGTGAGGCAGAGGTGGATTCCCTGCTGGATGAAACGGAGCAGGCGGTGCTCAAAATCCGCCAGAGTACGGATAAGGGTGGCGAGTGGAAATTGAGTGCAGATATTGCTGCTGCCGTCACCAACATGGAGCGCATGATGAGCAGCAAGGGTGAGGTGCTGGGGCTTACCACTGGCTACCCCCGGCTCGATACCATGATTAACGGGTTGAAGGGTGGTGAGCTCTTCATTATTGCCGCGCGTCCTTCCATGGGTAAGACCTCGTTCCTGCTTAATATCATGGAGCACCTGGCGCTGAATGTCAAAAAGCCCATCCTCATCTTCTCCTGTGAAATGCCCAGCGTGCAGCTGGTGGAGCGTTTGCTCTATGCCCGCAGCGGGGTGAGCAAGCAAACCCTGGTAGCCCAGCGGGGTAGCGTGGTGAAGGAGGATTTGAAACGCATCAAATACGCCATTAATGAGCTTAAATCCAGCCGGATTGTGATTGATGACACAGCGGCAATCTCGATTGCGGAGCTGCGCGCCAAGGCCCGCCGCGTGATGCGCGAGCACCCGGAGCTCTGCTGCATTGGCATTGACTACCTGCAGTTGATGCGTTCGCACACGAAGCAGGCTCAGAATAGCCGTGAACGCGAAATTGCAGAAATTTCAGGTGGTCTGAAGAGCCTGGCCAAGGAACTTAACCTGCCCATCATCGCCCTTGCCCAGTTGAACCGAGGCCCGGAAAACCGACCGGGTAAGAACAAGGGTGTGCCTATGATGAGCGACTTGCGTGAATCTGGTGCTATTGAGCAGGATGCTGATATGATTGGCCTGCTATACCGCATGGCGTATTATGCGGAAGATGATGAGGAGCGTGAGAATGTAGGGTCTGATGCAAACCTGGCGTTGTCCAAGAACCGAAATGGCCCCACGGGTGATGTTCCGCTTACCTTCATTCCGGAGCTGATGCGTTTTACTCCGCGCATTCCACGGGCAGATGAGGATGAGGACGAGGGTTGATATGTGGCACCGCTGCACAGTTGTTCTGCTGGGGCTGCTGGCCTGGGTTATGGTGGGTTGCCAGCAGCAGCGTTTTCCTGGGCCGTCCACGCCGGCAGTAGTACTGGATATTGGTCACTTTGCAGGGGCGCCGGGGGCGCGTACCCCGGGCAAGGTTCGAGGGAAGCGTATTTCGGAGTGCGCGTTCTGGTATGAGAACGCGCACTACACACGGAAGGTGATTGAGGATGCTGGGTTCCCCTGCGTGATTTGTAACCGGGGTGAGGAACCGGAGGAGGAACCCTACCGCAGCCATGGTGAACGCGCGGGTGTGCTGCACTTGAACCGGCCGGATGAAAAGGGCCGCCGTTATCCTTCCCGGTATTTCCCAGACCGTGTGGCCTGCGGTATCATCAGCGCTGATTATGCCGTGTACCGCCATGCTCCTGCCATGGTGTTCCTGCACCATAATAGCACCGGTTGCCGCTGGAGGCGCAATGCCGTTAAATCCATTATCCTGGCCAATAGGCACAACGGTATACCCCTGGCCCAGGCCATAGCTGATTCTCTCAACTCGCGCGTGCTCAATCACGGCATGCCGAACCGCGGCCGCAAATGCACGGTGAATGTGCGCTATATGGATGCTTCCCGTGGTGGCGGCTGGCTCAATGTGTGCGATGATGCCGGGATTCCGGCTGCCATTGTTGAGGCGGCCTTCCTGAATAACCGCCAGCATGCACGCTACCTTGCCGACCCGGAAAATGCTCGCCGCTACGCAGAGGCGGTGGGACACGGGGTGGTGAAGTTCCTGCGCCGCTGTAACAATACGCACCACCGCCGGCACAATGCTGATGAGCCGGATGAAGGCTCCTTCGGGTATGCTGTTGAATCCCGGAAACTGGATGTTCCAGGTGCCCGGCGCCTGCTTTAATGAGCGCTGGACTTTGCGGGGGGCTCCGGCATGGAGATGATGCGTGGTGCAGCGGCTGCCAGCCACTGGAGCAGGGGCGCCGCCTGCCAGGCTGCCAGCAGTTTGAGCGTGGTGCTGCATAACACGAGGCCTGGGGTATCCAGGCTGAGGGCTGCCAGCAGCAGCAGCGGCAGCAGCACAATCCTGAGTTGAAGCTGCCAGCGGGCTGCGGCCATGCGCGGAATGTTCATCAGGGCTGCCAGTAGTAGCAGACCGCAGAAAAATAGGGGGAGCTCCGCCTGGCGGTAAAGTAGAAGTCTGCCGCTCAGCGTTGTATAGAGCCAGCACACCGGGGCTGCCGGAGCCAGCATGCTGCCAACCAACAGTAGCCAGCGTGTCAGCGCCAGCCCGCGTTCTGCCAGTAGGACCTGGTGGCACCAAGCGGCCAGGAGTAGCAGCAGGGATACCGCAAGCCAGAGCAGAAAGGAGGAAACCATGCCGCATAGAATGCCGGGCAGCGGGATTCGCAGCCAGAGCAGGGCGGGTTCCAGCAGAGCCAGTGCCGCGCATGAGGCCAGAATCCAGCGGGTGCAGGTGGCTCCGCTGGCAACAATGCGGCGCACTACTGGCAGTACATAGTATTCAATGGATTCCATGGCGGCTGTTTATGCAGGGGGCTGTTCTGCCCGCTGAGGGGCAAAGCCCATGGGAAATCGTGCCTTGCCGCTCATATCTGTCAGGACTCGGCACTGGGTATACCCTGCTTCCTGCATCAGTTCGCGCACGGTGTTGCCCTGGTCGTGTCCCACTTCCAGCATGACCAGCGCCCGGCTTGCCAGGTGGGGCAGGGCTTCTTTCAGAAAACGCCGCACCAGGTCCAGTCCATCGGGGCCGCCGTATAAGGCTGTGGCGGGGTCATGCTGCACCTCCACGGAAACTTCCTCGTTTTCCGGCACATAGGGCAGGTTAGCCAGTACCAGGTCAAACAAACCCTCCGGGGGGTGCACAGCTCCCTCTTCCGGTGCATCCCAGGCGGCGAACAAGTCACTGCGGTAGGTTTTGATGCGGGCGCCCAGGGCTGTGGCGTTTTCCAGAGTCAGGGAAAGCGCGCTATCTGATATATCGGCCATGATGACTTCCGGGGTCTGGCGAGCCAGCTCCAGCGCCAGGGTGATGCCGATGATGCCACTGCCGCAACCCATATCCAGCACGCGCATTCCTGGGCGCCGGGGTGCCATCTGCAAGGCGAACTCCACCAGCTCCTCTGTTTCCGGCCTTGGAATCAGTGCACGGGCATCGGTGTGGAACTCGCGACGGAAAAACTCCGTGCTGCCCAGCAGGTGCTGCAGGGGAACTCCTTGGGCTCGCTGGCGCAGCAGCTCGCGCAGGGGCGTGAGCTTATCCTCTGGCAAGGGGTCATCATAGTGCAGGTAGAGCCAGGTCTTGTTGCACCCCAGCACATGCACCATGAGGCTCTGCATGGAATGCCTGGCTCCTTCCACTCCCTTTGATTCCAGGTAATCGGTGCCACTGCTGAGCACTTCCTGCACGGTTTTCATCATTCTGTCAGGTTAATTCGTCCATGCGTTCCTCCATCTCCACATGCTGCATGTGGGAGATGATGTCATCCAGAGCGCCCGTTGTCACCACAATGTCCAGATTATAGGCCGTGTAACCAATCCGGTGGTCAGTGATGCGGTTCTGCGGGTAATTGTAGGTCCGGATTTTTTCTTCGCGGCCGCCGGAACCAATCAGCGCGCGGCGCTGGGCAGAGTATGATTCCTGGGCCTCACGCTGTTTCATTTCAAACAGGCGGGCGCGGAGAATCCGCATACCGGTTTCCTTGTTCTTGAGCTGTGAGCGTTCGTTTTCGCAACGCACCATAATCCCCGTGGGCAGGTGGAAAATCTGCACGGCAGATTCTGTGCGGTTCACATGCTGCCCGCCTGCACCGCCCGCACGGCAGGTCTCAATTCGCAAATCCTCCGGGCGAATTTCAACGTCTACCTCCTCAGCCTCAGGAAGTACCGCCACTGTGGCTGTGCTGGTGTGGATGCGCCCCTGGGTTTCGGTTGCAGGAACACGCTGCACCCGGTGCACGCCACTTTCATATTTCAGATATCTGAATACCTCCTCCCCGGATATGCGTACCGTAACTTCCTTGAAACCGCCTATATCATTCGGACTGGCATCCAGTATTTCCAGGCGCCAGCCCCGGCTTTCGGCATAACGCTGGTACATACCCAGCAGGTTGCCTGCAAACAGGGCTGCCTCATCCCCGCCGGTGCCTGCGCGTATTTCGACCAGTGCATCGCGGTCTTCCGTTTCATCACGCGGCAACAGGCTGTATTGAATCTGCTCTGTAAGTTTGTCCACACGCGGCTCCAGTTCCTCCAGTTCGGCTGCTGCCAGCTCTGCCATTTCCGGGTCGTCTCCCGCAATTAATTCCCTGTTTTCTTCAATTTGTTGCCGGGTTTGCAGCAGGGTATCCCAATCGCGCAGCAGTTCCTGGGTGCGCCGGTGTTCGCGCATGAGCTCACCTGCGCGCCGTGGGTCCTGAAACAGTTCCGGATTGGCGATCTGCTCTTCCAGTTCGGCCAATCTCTCTTTTCGTTTCTCTATAAGCGGGGCGTAATCCATACCTTGCTTGCCCATTCTAGCCTACGCTTTTGACCCGTGCAAGTGCAATCTGTGTGCTGGTAATACATATTTTAGGCTTGCCAGTTGCTTCGTGCTGTGGTACAAGTACCTCCACACGGTGATTCTGCCGTGCCTTACTGCGTGGTCTCGTGGTGTAAAGGTAGCACAAGAGATTTTGATTCTCTTTGTCTAGGTTCGAATCCTGGCGAGACTATACAACACGTTATTTCAAAGGGCTTCACCCAAACGGTGAAGCCCTTGATTTTTTTCAACGCACCGGAGTATGCCAGGATACTGGTTGGCAGATGCAACCTTCTCATAACGGGGAGGCTTCAGCAGAAAAATCCCCCTGCTGGTGACCAGCAGGGGGACGCGGTAGGAAAGTTTTTCAGAATGGGTTCAGAGGCTTTACTCTTCCTCCTCCTCTTCTTCTTCTTCAGACTCTTCCTCGTCATCAGAGGTCTCTTCGTCAGAGGATTCCTCATCTTCGGATTCCTCTTCCTCCTCCTCATCTTCGCTTTCCTCATCGGACTCCTCATCATCGGAGCTGTCCTTCAGGGAAGCGGCAGCGTTGGCGGCATCGGCTGCTTCCTGAGCCTTGCGGGCTGCCTCAGCGGCGGCGCGCTCGGCCTCTACTTCAGCCAGGGTCTTGGGCTTGGAAATCAGGTACTTGCCTTCCGTAAGACCTGAATCCTTGCGGGCTTTGATACGGTAAGCATCATAACCGGCGTCGTTCAGGTAGGTCATGATGGCATCAGAAAGGCTGCGGCGCTGCTTGGTGTCGCACACGTACATCTTGTATGCACCCAGGAAGGGGAGATCCCATGCGGCTACGCCATCGCGGGGAATGAGGACACCCACCAGGTTGGCCTTGCCATCAGTGCAGATACCCCACACGCGCTGCTGACCTTGCGGAGAGGTCATGGCCACGTAGTACTGCGGATAGGCATAGGAGAAATTCTTGACGGTGGAATCACGCAGCCATGCTTCCAGAGCGCGGCGTACGTTGTCCGGCAGGGGGCCGGCCTCAGTGCAGAGGCGGTTCTTGGGGGAAGCCGCATCGTTATAGCTGAATACGGTGGCGTTTGAACCAAGGTTCAGCTGCTCAGCGCGGGCAGATGCGGGCTTGGTGGTAGAGCAGGATGTAACCAGTGCGGCTGCGGCCACCATACCGCAGACCATGGCAATGCGTTTGAAGAGATGGAAATGTTTCATGTCGTTTCGTTGCTCCTCATTCTAGCCAATATGAAAGGGAAAAGACAAGCAAAAATTTGCATTTTTTGTAAAAAAGTGAAATTTATCCGGTGCCGAATGCGATAAAGTTCACCGTTTTGGGGACAATGAGACAAAATGAGCTTGACGGTGCGCGCGCGGGCGTGCAGAATTGGACAAGTATGAAATTTTCCCGTCACGCGTTTCAAGTAAGCCGTCATTGTGCTGCGGCCCTGGCTATCAGCACCAGTGTTCTGCTCAGCTCCTGTGGAGAGAAGGATGCAGAGGCACCTGCATCTGAACCGGCACCTGCACCAGAGACTGCAACTGCTGTTCCCGAAGCACCTGCGCCTGAGGTGGATAAACTGGCTGGCACAAGGGATGCCTTGTTCAACTTCGCCGTGTATTCCCTGGCCGCTAAGGTGACCAATCCCGGCGCCTTTCCGGAGTTGAACTCCATGGTGAAGGATATGCTGGAGATGATGCGTTCCTATTATGCGGAGATGCAGAAGGGTGAGCCTTGCGAGGAACGTGCGCGCCTGGCGGTGCAGATTGCGAATACAACCCGTGACCTGGGTGCTTATTCCAAGGCTCAGGGGGAGTATGAGAATGCTCTCAAGGAGATTGAAAGCCTGCCGGAGGAGCTGCGGAAAACGCCGGATTGCCAGCGCCTGGTGAGCAGTTGTCAGAATGGCAAGGGTGTGTGCCTGCTGGCCCAGAACAAGGCGGGTGAGGCGCTTCCGTGCTATGAGGCTGCCTTGGCGGTAGATGAGGCACTGTACCAGGCCGTTGCTCCGGCTGAGGGTGAAAAGCTGCCAGAGGGTGAGGTGAATCCCGCCTTGGCCCGGGCAGCGGCAGATTTGCTGGATTCATACCGCTGCCTGGGTGATTGCCACCGCGCAGTAGATGATCCGGAGGAAGCCCGTACGGTATATATGAAGGGGCAGCAGCTCGCTCAGCGTTTGAGCCGCCTGGCTCCCAATATGTCGATTTCCTATGTGAAGTTACTGACGGCTCTGGGCAACCTTGATAACGCTATGGGTAAGCCACAGGAGGCTATGGGCGCGTGGGTCATGGCTGCAAAAATCTGCCAGGGGCTTAATGGTAGCAGTCCCAAGCTGGAAATCAAGGCTGAGACAAAACGTTGCTTTGAGGCGCTCTTGCCTGCCATCCAATCCGTAGGTCAGAAGCTGCAAGCTGAGCAGCAGGAGGCCGCTGCCAAGGCGGCTGAGGAGAAGGCTGCTGCTGAAAAAGCCGCTGCCGAGCAGGCTGCCGCAGAGAAGGCTGCTGCGGAGCGCCTTGCTGCTGCCCAGGCAGAACAGAAGGCAGCTGAAGCGGCCAAGCAGGAGGAGGCTAATAAGCGGGTCCGCAAGCGTCGCCGTAGATAATTTACGCTTTTCTTGCTCGTGGCTCAGTTCCTGATTTCTCTTTCGGCCCTGGAGCGCAATGCCCGGATTCTGAGTGCGGTGGCTCAGAGTTCGGGGGGGCGCATGCTGGTGGCTCTTAAGGCCTTTTCTACCACGGCGGGGTTGGCGGCTCTGAAACCGCATGCGGCTGGTTGTTGCGCTTCCGGCTTGTATGAGGCCCGGCTGGGTGCCCGGCACCTGGGAGGGCATGTGGCGGTATATTCACCGGCTTACCGCGAAACGGAGCTGGCTGAGCTGCTGGAGTTTGCCCACCATATCGACTTCAACAGCGTACCCCAGTGGTTGCGCTGGCGTGAGGCGTGTCTGGCGCACCCCAGGGTGCAGCGCGGGGAGTTGCTGCTGGGTTTGCGTATCAATCCCTGTTTTTCCACAGGTCATACGCCGCTTTATGATCCCTGTGCTCCGGGTTCCCGCCTGGGAATCCCTGCGGACCAGCTCGAAGGTGTGGATTTAACGGGTATCAGTGGCTTGCACTTCCATACTCTCTGCGAGCAGGGGGCTCAGGAGTTGGTGGATACATTCCGAGCTTTTGAAAAGCAGTTTGCCGGCTTGCTGGCCAGTCCCCAAATCCGTTATTTGAACCTGGGGGGAGGGCATTGGATTACCAAGCCGGATTATAATCGTGAGATGCTCGTGTGCCTGATTCGCGAAATCCGGGAAATGTACCACGTTGAGGTATTCCTGGAGCCCGGCGAGGCCTGGGCCATCCACACCGGGGTGCTCCGCGCGCGCGTGCTCGATGTTTTTGAGTCACTGGGCTATCGGCATGCCATTCTGGATGTGAGCGCCAGCGCCCATATGCCTGATGTGCTGGAAATGCCATACCGCCCGGATGTGTATGCGGTGCATCCTACGGGAAGTGGTACCCCGGCTGTGTCGCTGCCGGGTGAGCGCTACTCTGCCGCTGGTGAACCAGGTGAAAAAGCGTTCACATACCGGCTGGGGGCTCCTACTTGCCTGGCTGGCGATGTGATTGGTGATTTCTCGTTTGAGCACCCTCTTGAGGTCGGGGATTCCATTGTCCTGGATGACATGAGCCACTACACCATTGTCAAGACAACACATTTCAATGGAGTGCCACACCCGGATATTGCGGTTCTGCATCTGGATGGTTCCATGGAGGAGGTGAAGCGCTTCTCCTATGCTGATTTTGAAAACCGATTAGGTTGACAATCAATGAAATACCCGACGGTTGGTATTAAAATCCATAATGGCCCACTTATAGTGCAAAAATGCTCAACAAGGTGTTGCATCTAGGGTTTATGTTGCCGAAATTAAGGTAGCCATTATATACGTTTGAACTGGATTGTCTGTCAAAAAGAAGCCAAGGAGTTGAGACTGTAGCGCAACGTCGCCAACTTCTGGATATAGATGAGGAAGCACCTTCGCGCAAACGGCAATGTGAGTTGCTGGGATTGTCTCGCAAGCAGCACATACTACAAGAAACGCCCTCCAAAGGATGAGCCTGCTACCGAGCGAGCCATAGAGCAGCTTTACGAGGAAGATGCAACCTTAGGTAGCTGGCGCATGCCGGTTCTGTTGCAACGGAGAGCTATAAAACACCTGCACTCATCCGGACAAAAACAAGAAGAAATGGCTTATCCGTGTCAATATGAGGGCGTCAGCATAGATGGATATCATTCACTTACGCACCGGAATGTAAAGTCGGATTTTGAGTTTTGGAAATGAATGTAAGGCTCGCAGTTTAGCAAATTGGCGTTTATCGCATAGCGAGCGAACAGCGCCCGCCTTGGCGTTCTTGCGACTTTCTGGGGGGGCATGGTAATCCACCAGTTGATGGAAGACCAAACTTCGCTTTCGCCGACGCTATGTCGGTAGGAGATACTTTAACTCATATACCCAGAACGATGGGCCTAACTTTCTTTTATGATATCTGTTCGAGAATTCAATTTGGCTGATGATAGCGCCGTAATCTTCCGGACGCGAGACGACAATGCACTGACAATATTGCCAATATGCCGGGTTAATGTAATCCTGCCAGCCGTAATACACCTTGCCGGCACTATTACACAATAAAATCACATTATCTCCGCTTGCTTTCCTTTTTTGGCAATATTCTATACTCCCCCTATAATCTTCGCGGGCATGGGAGTCGTCAAAACGGATACAGGAGCTGCTTGTAAGCCATAAACACACAAACAAGGTGCTTAAAATGCTCTGATATGGTCTGTTTTTACACCATTTTAATCCCAAGGATATGGCGATGCACACAAGTGGCAGAATCGGAGCAAAGTGTCTGCCTGAAAAACGAAAGCTCATCATTGTTGAACTGTACACAAAAACCGCTGTGGGGATAAGGACCAGTATAACGATGGCCGGTAACATCCTATTTGATGCTCGTTTGCGCCAAACGCAGAATCCGTAGATAGCAACATATCCGACCACAAGAGCCCCCAAGGCGGCAGATAACAGACCGGTCTGCCCGATGAGATTACCTAACTGCGTGCAGAGTCGCAGTTCGCTTCTGGCAGGTCCCAGACCGGTTAATCCCAATAACTCATAGATAGCCGCACCTAAGTTGACAAATGCATTCGATTTGATATAGGCGGCTCTTGCACCCAACAGCAATGTATACAGGTAGTAACTACCTAAGGCGAGGAAGGGAAAAGTCCAACATGCAATGGGTAGCAGTATTTTTTTTGACCAGAAGTTTTTTCCCTCCAGTATGATCCATGCCATTAAGAAGCCTACGGCCCAAACTACACTTGTTAAGCTGGTTGTACACAATAAAAAAATCAGAGCGAAGCCACGATTGTAACTCAGCTTTTCACCTATACTTACTTTATACAGAAACAGGGAAATGCCGCAAGACGCTGCAACCTGCATGATGTAAGGTCTCAGCTCATTGGTGTAATAAATAAAAAATGGGGAGATGAGTAGAATAAACAGGATTTTGGGCTCTTTTCGCAAGAAAAATGCAGCCAGCAATACCCATATGAAATTGTAGAGCCTCAACATGATTTCTGTATCGGCACCTGTCAGCTTAATCCAAATATGAAGAAGATATAGGTAACAAGCCATTTGTGTGTCGCTCCCCCCGATTGAGGTTACACAGGTCCATACATCGGCAAAACTACCTTGTGCTGCACTCATAACCATGCAGCATTCGTCAATCCACAAGCTTTGATTATTCCAAGCAAAAAGAAACGCGACGATGGCCAACAGAACCCAAAAAAATGGCTTTATTATTTTCTTACTCACAGCAATTGGGGGGGGGCGTAAATCTCTCCTATAATACGTCTTATCGGTTGTTTTTGATGTCGGAGCGTTTGTTAATTGCTCTGAAATCAGACAGAGCCCTCATTCCTATTTTCACAATTCTTTTTAAATTGATAGAATTGACTCCACCTTGGCGAGGTTTGAATGTGATAGGGTAGAACTTCATATTATACCGCCATTTTTTAGCAATGGCGGAAATAGCGACATTGCACAAAAAATAATCTTCCGGTATAATGTCCATAATGGCACGAAGTTTGTCTTTTTGCATCAAGCGGAACGGGGTATTGGCATCCGTTACCCACACTCCGAACATAAGCCAAACCAAAAACCTTAAGGTTTTCGTGACAAAAACTCTGCTGAAACCATCCTGACGGCCTTTACGATATCCTATCTGGAAATCATGTAAATGGCGGTTTTTATATAGTTGCCAGAATTCAGCCGGATTGGTTTGCCCATCACTATCTGTTTGAAAAATGTAATCGGCCCCATTTTCTATAGCGTGGCGGTATAAGTAAAGTACGGTTTGACCATGACCGCCATTTTGCTTGGTAATAGGTTCGAAAAACGGGAAACGACCGGTAGCGGAAAGCTCAATCATTTTTTGAAAGGTATTATCTCGGCTTCCATCATCGGCAATAACCAAACGGGCCTCTACATTAGCCTCCTTATTGATTTGCTCGATAACCGGGTACCAGTCTTTCAGGGTCGCTTCTATGTTTTCTGCTTCGTTATAAGCAGGCATTACAAAAAAAATCTTTTCCATTTATTTGGTTTGCTTAAAGGTTATAAACTTGTTGAAGATAAACTGAAGCAAGGCCACCACAAATATAGAAATAACTTTGGTACCTACTTCTGAAAAATGGCACTTATCCACTCCCAGCCATAAAATAGCGTTGCTGAGCAGCAGCCCAAGCATGCCACTGGTGAGAAAAAGGCTGAAGCGCACGACGACTTTATCTGTTACTTTGAAGTTAAAGGCCCGGTTTAAAGAGAAACTGGTGAGAATACCCGTCAGAACAGACAAACTGTTTGCCATGATGTAGTGCAACCCTATGCAGCTGGTAAGTACATTGTAAAAGGCAAAATCGACAGACGCAGACAAACAACCAATAATACCATAGAGTATTAATTGTTTGATGTTTTTTCTGATTTTGTCTTTTTTCATGAGCTTCTGCATTTTACAGTTCATAATTAAGAGCTCGTTCAATGATGGGCGCCATATCATAGTAACGGTACTCACCTAAACGCCCACCGAAAATGACATCTGTTTCATTTTGGGCCAACTCTCTGTATTTTTCTGCCAGTCTATTATTCCTTTCATCATTAATGGGATAATATGGTTCCAGCCCCTCAGCGTACTCCTTCGAATACTCTTCGCTGATGACGGTCGTGGGAATTTCATCTACTTGCGACCCGAAAAATTCGAAATGCTTATGCTCAATTACTCGAGTGTAGGGGACATTTTTACCGGTATAATTAATCACGGCATTCCCTTGATAGTTGGGCGTATTTTCAATTCTCTGTTTGAAAACAACAGTCCTCCAGTCCAGCTTGCCCAGACAATAGTCAAAATATTCATCCAAAGGTCCGGTATACACAAGCTTTTTGGCATACGTGCGCCAGTTTCGATATTCAGAGTTGAAAAAATCAGTGTTCGTTTTACATTCAACATCTCCCATAAGGGCTTCTATAAGCCTGTTGTACCCCCCTTCGGGAATGCCTTGATATCTATCATTAAAATAGTTGTTATCGAAAGTAAAGCGAACAGGGAGTCTTTTTATGATGAAAGGCGGCAATTCATTACAGGGTCTTCCCCACTGTTTTTCCGTATATTCTTTGATAAGAATATTGTAAATATCCGTCCCGACAAGAGTTTTTGCCTGTTCCTCTAAATTGGCGGGCTGTCTGCCGTTAAGCTCGGACAGAACCTCTTTTTGTTGTTCCCGGATTTTCTGAATCGCTTCATGAGGCGTTTTTACACCCCATATTTGATAAAACGTATTCATGTTGAATGGCAAGTTGTAGAGCTTGCCATTATAATTTGCCATCGGGGAATTGATATATCCGTTAAACGGCACCAGGGAGTTTACAAAATCCCATACCTGTTTGTTATTTGTATGAAATATATGAGCCCCATACTTGTGAACCGATATCCCATTAATATTTTCGCAGAAGACGTTGCCTCCCGGATGGTTTCTTTTCTCAATAATCAACACGCGCTTGTTACAACGACGCAGGCGGTATGCTAATGTTGCACCGAATAATCCCGAACCAACAATCAAATAGTCATATAATGTACGAGAAGATGTCATGTTTCTTTGTTGAACTGTATGTACTGTTATATTGGTATTGAACTGTCAGGCGCATGAGGTGCAGGTGCGACAACATGAAGCTCTGTTATGGTACAATATTGAATGTGCTTACGCAAGCCTAAAAGTTGCAACTTTGAAAATTTGCACCATACCGAGCATAGCCTCAAAAATCCGGTCACCGAACTGACACTTCCCACGAGTTCGGCTGACACGTGGAAAGCTGGATGCCTCATAAATCAGGCACTAATATATAACATGTCACTCAGAATGAGTAAACAAGCAATAATAGAGTTACTGAATTCGAATGCAGTAAAGTATCGAAAGACACGCTCCCGTAAAGCTAAGGGCGAACTTCTGAAGCAACTAATGGAACTAACTGGTTACAAGTCGTCTAAAAGCATTATTAGGTACTATTCGCGCGCTCGAAAACGCAAGCGTGTGGAGAAGAGAGGGAGTCTGCCCAAATTGCAACCCTGCGACATCGAGCTTATAAAGTCAATTTGGTTGAAATCCGACCAGCCTTGCGGTAAGCGGCTCCATCCCATGCTGCCAACGTGGCTGCAGGCCTACTCAAAACGATACAAAATTGACGAGGAGTCTCAAGGACGCATACTGAGTGTATCACCAGCCATTCTGGACCAAGTGTTGAGAGGTTCCAAAGTGAGTGGCGCGCCTATGTGTCTATCCCCCCCCTATTCGGCTTTTTTGCCCAGAAAAATGGGAGATTTGCCTTGTTTTTTGGATCAATTATCGGCTAAAGTTTCGGTGACCGCAATTTTGAGACAATACGCACTGTAAACGCTCGGCGGCGGTTAAGTTGCTGAAATCTAGGCTCAAAAAAAGGAGCGGTCGTTACCATTTTGTCTTGGTTACGACCGCTCCCATAATAGCCTTTTTGTGAATGTGATTTTTAGCGGCTCCAGAATATTGTTTATGAACGACTTATGAAAATTGATGCTGTTTCTGAAAATTACCCTAAAATTCGGCTCGATTCATAACGGGTTGCTGAAAGTTTTAGAAAATACTCGTTATCAAAGCTTTGAAAAATGTGTTAACATTACGTGGTGGTATGATACATATTTGATAAATTTAGGGGATATTCGTCTTTTGAACACATCATCAAGAATACCCGGGCTAGTAAACAGAGGTACTACTTTCTTTTTTATATCTGGCTGTACACATCTGTCTATTCTTTTGCCAAACGTAGGGTAGTACCTTTATAGGCGGGAAGTATCACATTTACTCGACGATATAAAAATCACGCCAAAGTTCACCAAACAGAATAGGGTACACATAATAGCCTCCGTATATAGACCGATAGCTGTTTGAATTATATCATAAACGTGCGTTATGAGTAACAAAATAACAACTACAGTTTCGATAGTTTCTTTTATGTACAACAAATTATTCGACATCTTGTGTTTTATCATTATGATAAACGTTGATATCTCAATAATTAATAACATTGAATAGATGTCACTTTTGTCAGAGAGTCTAATTTTTTCTATCTGTCGCCAATCTAGGGTATCGCTATGCCAACAATAAATAAGATATATAAAAAAAGATGAGCACAAAAAAACGTTAACGCTCTACTAATATACGAAGCAACAAGTGTTTTATTGAATTGTGTTTTCATAAATATTCGAATTAGGCTTAATCAATAAAAGGCTCTTCCTTGAACCTCGCTTTTTTACATTAGTAAACATGTTTGTATCTCAAGGAAGAGCCATGGAGGGTGTTATTTCTTTACAGCATCCACAATGTCCACACCGATTTCAACATAATCAATGGGGTCATTCGGAGTTGGAGAATTCGCAGGACCAGTAACTGTAGTGCCTGGCACGTCTTCTTCACGCGGGGCTGGTTGCCGGCGGCATCTGTTACCGAGAGCGAGCGCCCCGCGGTATCCGTCACCGTGGTGGAAGCGTTACCGCGCCCATCGGTCTGAGTGAACACCATGCCACCTGCCGTGAAACTGCGCGTGGCGGTGGAGGTGATGCCCGCCGTGTCCTTCTGCGAAAGGGCGAAGCCATCCACCACCACCGTTACGGCGGTGATGTCCGATGTGGGCTCTGAGCTG
>JAZSQS010000024.1:0-7300 GCA_045538105.1 Akkermansia sp. | reverse complement strand
ATAAACTGTGGAAAAACAGGTACAGGCTGCCTGATTTTAGGTGAAATGGTATACCTCATCCAATAAAAGACTATTTTATTTGAAAAAAATGGGTAAAAAGAAGGTACTTTATCGATTTTTTCTTGTCCCCCATTGGCAATGGGGGATAAAATAGTATGCATGAGTGATACACCACCTAAAAAGAACCGTTACCTGCACCTCTATCACTACATGCAGGAACTACTGATTATCAGGTTTACTGCAAGGCTGAAGCATATAGGGAAGAGTCACCCCAAGGAATTCCCCCACCTGTTTCTGGAAGAATTGAGCGGTGAGGATGATGAATTACCGCGCAAGATAGAGGAAGCGCAGCGCAAGGCAGGACATGGGCAGGCGCAAACCATCTTTCTGGATCCATACCTGGCCTATATCATTGCAGAGGAAGGAGATACACTGATACGCGGAGACCACTTGGCCTATCCCTACGAAATCTACCAGGTGGGATACAAACTCGTGATTAAGGTCAATCTGCCTGAGCCGGTGCGGGTGGAAACCACCATACATGATGCGTACCAGCACGGGCCGTTATTGTTCGGTATCCTGGGGTGCATGTATGTGAATGAGATGATTCTGAACTTCACCTTGTCCCTGTTTCTGGGAGGCAGGGGGTGGGATGATCTTGAGCTGGATAAAATCCTCATGGCCCAATTCAAGGAAACAGACCGCGATTACACAGAAACGGAAACAGCCTGGAGACGCCAGAAATTCCTTACATTGAAAGAGCACCGGCAAAACCTGAAGCAACTGTTCAGTGGTAACTTCAACCCCGATAACGATCAGGAGGCGCTCATCATGCTGCGGCAGTTCTACGGCCGCGTTCCCAATCCCCAGAAGATATACCTCATGGGGGATTATGAATGGTGGGTAGATGGCTGAGCCCTGCCCGGCATTCAACGCCGCGCGGCAGCCACTATGCAGCCGGAGGGAAAAAGGAGCGCCACCGGTATACGGTGGCGCTGGGAATGATTCGGTTCAACCGCAGGGAGCCACCTTACTTGGCTCCCGCGGCCTTGAGCATCTTCACAATGGCAGGGGTGGAACTTTTCTCCGCAATCTGGAGGAGGGTGAAGCCGTCTGGCGTTATTTCGTGCACATCAGCCCCGGCTCCAATCATGAGCTTGACGCACTCTTCATTCTTTTTGACAATCAGGTTGCGGAGCGCGGAACCGCCCCATTGGTCACGGGTGTTGGGGTTTGCCCCTGCGGCCAGGAGAAGCTTGATGCACTCCGTCCTGTTGCTGGCAACAGCGGCAACGAGCATGGAGGTTCTGCCCAATGGGATGTAGTTGACATCAGCCCCGGCATCAATCAGCAGTTTGACACATTCATCATGACCAAGGTTCACAGCAGGTGAGAGCGGTACACGCTGGTCACTCGTGTTTTGTTTGTTGGGGTCTGCACCAGCGCGGAGGAGCAGCTCCACACACTCCCTATGTCCCTTGAGAGCAGATTCAAAGAGCACAGTCTCCCCGGACTTGCTGACGCTATTGGGATCAGCTCCGGCCTGGAGCAGTAGCAACACATTCTCTGCTTTGCCATTCCAGCAATCAGAGTCGAGTTGTACGGCGTATTTTTCGGGAGTGATTTTCTGCTCTGCAAGCTTCTTTATAGCCAGTTCCTTTTGCTCCGGAGTCACCTCCAAGGGTTGCAGCGCCAGTTTGGTAATCTGCTCTGGGGCAGCGGCCTTATCCTTTCTGGCTTTCTTCCCTTTCTTTGCCTTCTTGGACTTCTTGCCTATTTTAGTCTTTTTGGCCTTGCTGGAGGAATGGCGGGAAGATTCCTTCTCAAGGGGCTTGGCATCGAGGGAGGGAACCAGGAACAGGCCAGCAAGGGCGAGGGCTATGGTGGAGATGTACTTCATAGGACGATTCTATAGTTTTTAGTTCATTCTTAATCCTTCGCAGATTTTGGGTCGAGAGCATCGCGGAGGCCGTCCCCCAGGAAGTTGAGGGCCAGGAGGGTGAGGCAGAAGAAGAGGGCCGGAAAGAAGAGGAGCTCCGGGGTGGCTTCCATGCGGTCAGCGCCTTCCTTGATGAGAGTCCCCCAGGAGGAGTTGGGCGCGCGCACGCCGAGGCCAATGAAGGAGAGAGTGCTCTCCGTGAGCATGATACCCGGCACCGCCAGGGTCGTGTAGACCACCACCGTACCCAGCAAATTGGGCGCTATGTGCCGGAAGAGGATGCTGAGGTGGCCAAGCCCCAGGGAGCGGGCTGCAAGCACGTATTCCTGAGATTTGATTTCGAGGGTCTGCGTGCGGACAATGCGCGCAAGGGTGAGCCAGCCCAGCGCTCCAATGGCGATAAACAGAGGAACTAACCCCAGGATGGGTGCCACACTCTCACGGCTCCACCCGGTGTGCTCCACAACCCAGTTGGTGAGCTCCCGGCTGGGTTCCTCAATGCTCAGGGAAAAGACAATCACGAGCACGATGAAAGGCAGCGCAAAGAGTACATCCACCGTACGCATCATGAAGGCGTCCGTTCGCCCGCCCAGGTAGCCGGAAACCAGACCGTAGCAGAGGCCGATGATGAAGGAAACCACGGTGGCAACCACCCCCACCAGCAGGGAGATGCGCCCGCCGTACAGTACGCGGGCAAGCAGGTCGCGGCCCAGTTGGTCGGTTCCGAAGGGGTGCGCCCAGCTGCAATCTGCGGCAATATTGGCTAGGTTGGTGGCATTCGGGTTGGCAATGCAGGGGAAGAGCGGCAGCACAAAGCAGGCCAGAGCCATGAGCAGCAGGAAGATGAGAGAAGCCACGGCGGCGCGGTTCCGCATCAGGCGGCGGCGGGCATCCTTCCAGAGGGAGTTTCCTTGTTCGTAGCTCTTCTTCATGGCTTAGGGGGGGATATATCAGGCAGCGCCCTGGGAGCGGAGCCGGGGGTTGAGGGCGACCAGCACGAGGTCTACCGCAAGGTTGGCAATGACAATGAGAACGCCATAGCAGAACACCAGGCCTTGAATGAGGAAGTAGTCGCGGTCCGTGGTGGCATTCACAAAGTGCAGGCCCATGCCCGGCACCTGGAAACAGGTTTCCACCACAAAGGAGCCCGTGATGAGTGCGGCAAAGGCAGGCCCCAGGTAGGAGACAGCCGGCAGCAGACCACTCCGCAGGGCATGCACAAAGAGCAGGCGCCCTGCCCGCACGCCCTTGGCCCGCGCCGTGCGGATGAAGTCAGCAGAGAGCACTTCCACCATGCCGCCGCGCGTGAGGCGCGCAATGTAGGCGGCGTTCACCAGCCCCAGGGTCAGCGCTGGCAGCACCGCACACAGGGGGTCATCCCACCCGGCTACGCTGAGCCCTGGCACGTGCATACCCAGGCTGAGACCGAAAATCGGAGCAATCACAAACGATGGGATGCAGATACCCACCATGGCCAGCAGCATGAAGAGGGCATCAGGCCAGCGGTTGCGCCAGTATGCAGCCAGCATGCCGGCTGGTATGCCCAGCACAATGGCAATCCCCATGCCCAGTACACCCAGCCAGAGGGAAACGGGAAAGGCCTGGGCTATGATATCGGTCACTTGCACGCCCTCCCGCACCAGCGAGGGGCCGAAATCTCCGTGGCAGAGTATGCCTTTCCAATAGTTGAAGTACTGCGCCAGCGGACTCTGGTCCAGGCCATACAGGGAGTTGAGCTGCGCCATGATATGCTCCGGCAGCTTGCGTTCTCCCAGAAAGGGATTGCCCGGCAGCAGACGCACCAGGAAGAAAGTGATGGTCTGCAACACAACAATCACGAGGACGCCCTGCCCGAGTCGCTTGAGAAGCAGTTTCAACATATCAGGGGGTTACTTGCACGGCATCAAGCGGATGGTTATCGAGCAGCAGTGGGTTCCAACCGCTCACGGCAGGAGATTTGAGGTAAGTGCGCTCACTCCAGTAGAGTGGGATGATGGGCTGGGATTCCAGCATGTGGAGCTCTGCCTGGCGCAAGTGGGCGCGGCGCTCTTCCACGGAGCCAGTGGCACGGGCGGCGCTCAGGGAGGCATCGCACGCCGGGCTGCCCCAGCCGGTGCAGTTATTACCCCCGCCGCTGCGCCAGAGTTCCACAAAGGTGGCGGGGTCAAGATAGTCACCACTCCAGGAGGAGGAGGAGATGTCATACTCTCCATTCTGCTGGGCTGCTTTGTATGCGGTCCATTCACAGGCGCGGATTTCTACGTGGATTCCGAGTTCCTGCTGCCACATGGCCTGAATGGTTTCGGCCATGACGCGCTGCACGTCGCGGCTGGTGGTCATGATTTCCAAGGTGGGGAAATTCCTGCCGCCTGGGTATCCTGCCTCAGCCAGCAGACGGCGTGCCTGCTCCGTCTGCTGGCGGTGATGGAACGCAGCCGGAGTCTCCAGCTCATACCCGGCGCCGGGTGGGGTGAAGGAGGCCGCGGGGCGCCCTGCTCCACGCACGACTTTATCCACGAGTGCAGCCCGGTCAACAGCCAGGGAGAGGGCGCGGCGTACGCGCACATCATCCAGCGGAGCACGCCGGGTATTCAGACGGTAGAAAATGGTGCAGTAATAGGGGTCCTGGCAGTAGGCGTCCGGGCGGCTGTTCCTGGCCACGCCCAGGAGTTCCGGCGGCACGTTGTTGGTGATGTGCAGCTTGCCGTCCATGAACATGCGGGTTTCGGTGTAGCCATTCACGATGGGCAGGAAGCGGATGCCGCGGTTGCGAACCTCATCCGCGCGCCAGTAGCGCAGGTTGGAGGCCACAAACAGGTAGTCATTAAAGTGGTGTGACTCCAGCACATAGGCACCATTGCCCACCCAGTTGCCTGCCCGGCTCCACAGGCTGCGGCGGTCAAGCATGCCGCCATGCGCCTCTACCGCATGCGCCGGCACCGGACTCCAGGTAAAGTGCAAGAGCAAATGCAGCAGGTGCGGGGTGGGGCCGCTGAGTGAAAGTTTCAAGGTGCGGTCATCCACCGCTTTCACGCCCACCTCTTCCCAGGTGCATTGCCCGCGGTTGTAGGATTCCGCATTCCGGAGCGGATAGAGCATCTCCGCATACTTACCGCCGAACTGGGGATGCAGCAGGCGCTTGTAGGCATAGGCAAAATCATGTGCCGTGACGGGTTTGCCATCGCTCCACTGGGCTTCGCGCAGGTGGAAGGCCCACTCCGTGGCGGATTCGTTGTGCTCCCAGCGTTCTGCCATACCGGGGTGGATGCGGGTTTCATCCTGGGCATCCGGTCGCACGAGTCCTTCCAGCAGGGTGGCGATAATCTTGCCATCGGCCACGGCGGTGGCCTTGTGCGGATCCAGACTGAGGGGTTCCTGGTTATTGCCAACGATGAGGATACCCTGCTCTGCTGCTTTCTCTGCTGAGCTGCGCGAATCTCCACAGCCCGCCAGCAGCATGGCGGCAAAGGATACACAGATGGTCGGCAGCAACTTCACGCGCATCATTTTACCACAGCTTCTCCCGCGGGCAAGAGCGCAATGCGTCAATTTGATTGTCAACATGGACTTCGTCTCTAGCGCATGCGCCAGAAAGCCCAAATTCCGATTGATCGGGCATAGCGGGTGCTTCTTTCAAAATGTTGCTGATGTTTCCTTTAATTGCAAAATCGTTGGAACTCGTGTATTTTCCGGGCAGTTTTACATGATTTTGACTTCACAAACGACTAGAAAGATGCTAAAATCTGCTCATGGCAAATAAACCTGTAGTACTTATCATCCGCGACGGCTGGGGCCGCAACCCGCAGGGCCCGGAAGCCGCCAATCAGACCGGCGATGCTACCGTTCTCGCCAAGACTCCTTTCACCGACAAACTGCTGGCCACCTGCCCGCACATGATGCTGGGTGCCTCCGGCCAGGATGTGGGTCTGCCCGATGGGCAGATGGGCAACTCCGAGGTGGGTCACCTGAACCTGGGTGCCGGCCGCGTGGTGTTCCAGGACCTCTGCCGCATCACTAATGCCATCAACGATGGTTCCCTGGCCAAGAACCCTGTCATTGTGGATGCCTACGCCAAGGCTGCCGGCAGCCGCCTGCACCTCATGGGTCTGGTTTCCGATGGTGGTGTTCACTCCCACATTGACCACCTCATTGGCCTGGTCAAGATTGCCGCAGAGGCAGGGGTGAAGGATATCTTCATCCACGCCATCATGGACGGCCGCGACACTGACCCAAAGAGCGGCGCCGGTTTCCTCCAGCAGCTGCAGGACGCCGTGGCTCCCTACGGTGCTAAGATTGCCACGGTGGTGGGGCGTTTCTTCGCCATGGACCGAGACAAGCGCTGGGACCGCGTGCAGATTGGCTGGGATGCCATTGTGCTGGGTAAGGGCGAGGCCTGCACCTGCTCCCCGGCAGACTATGCCCGCAAGAGCTATGAGGACGGCGTGACGGACGAGTTCATGAAGCCCGCCGTGTTCGTAGAAGCTGACCAGCAGCGCGTGCGCGATGGTGATGTGGTGTACTTCTTCAACTTCCGCGCTGACCGTGCCCGCGAGCTCTCCCGCGCCTTCATCTATGAGGACTTCGATGGTTTCGACCGCACGGTGCAGCCCAAGGTACACTACGTGACCATGTCCGAATACGAGGCCTGCTACCCCACCCCGATTGTGTTCGAGCAGGAGCAGCTTTCCAACATCCTGGGTGAGGTCATCGCCAAGGCCGGGCTCAAGCAGCTCCGCATTGCTGAAACGGAGAAATACGCCCACGTGACCTTCTTCTTCAACGGTGGTGTGGAAACCCAGTTCGAGGGCGAGGACCGTATCCTGGTTCCCTCTCCCCGCGAAGTGGCCACCTACGACCTCAAGCCCCAGATGAGTGTGGGCGAGGTGGCTGATAAGTTCGTGGCGGCCATCGGCAACTACGATATCGCCATCATGAACTTTGCCAACCCTGACATGGTGGGTCACACTGGCTACCTTGAGGCTGGCATTGCCGCTTGCGAGGCAGTGGATGCAGCCCTGGAGAAGAGCGTGACCAAGATTCTCGAACTCGGCGGCTGCTGCCTCATCTGCGCCGACCACGGCAACTGCGAGAATATGCTCAACCCGGATGGTTCCCCCAACACAGCCCACACGACCAACCTGGTTGACCTCATCTACTGCGGCCCCGATCAGGACAGCATCACCCTGAGCGATGGTATCCTGGCCGATATCTCCCCGACGCTGCTGCACCTGCTCGGCATCGAGCAGCCTGCCGAAATGACCGGCCACAGCCTGGTGAAGTAAGCAGTCCGCAGTCTGCATCATCTTCAAAAGCAGCTCTCCCCCTGGTGAGCGGCCTTCCTTATTTGTTTGGGGGCAATGT
>JAZSQS010000026.1:0-79241 GCA_045538105.1 Akkermansia sp. | reverse complement strand
TCCGTATAAAAGTATACATGCAAAGCCCCCTGATTTGCATCAGGGGGATCTATTTGCCAAAAACAGCTGGTGATTTTCGCTATCCTTTGATATAGGTACGCTCTACTTTAGGTTGTTTACTTATTTTGGACAGCTATGCGCGAGCGGATATTTGTTTCTTGCGGCAGTGGTGTTTGGAAGGCAAAGGTGAGCCGGAAAGGTGAAGGCGGTGGAAAGAAAACGCCCGCCGGTTAATTTCGCAGTACCGACGGGCGAGAAAAGGAGTTAAGCATGCAGCTCATTCCAAAATGCTGGGAGCATGCATAATCTGTATCCTTTGAGATGTCAAGCGAAATCAGGAGGTAATAAAGAATCACACAACAAGGTGGGATTCGAACCCACGGGGTGTATTTGGTGTACACACGATTTCCAATCGTAATCAATGACAACCTTCCACCAAGAGTGAGAAATCACGCACTATCATGCGAAGTATCCGAAAGTTTCTTTTTACGAGGCGTTTTCTTGGGCACTTTAACTGCAATTGCTGCATCAACCTTCGAACCAGCCTTAGCCGCAATCTTGTTTTTCATCGTATTATAAGCTTTTCTCAACCCTTTGAAATGTTCTCCCTTGGCTTCTAATTTAGAATTGAGCGGATTCACCTTCAGCCCAAGCCTCACTCTGATTATTACAATCGGGACAAAGGCAAGTAAAGGCAACCAACCTACAAACCTTGCTTCCCCTGTTGCCAAAAGGACAAAAGTCACTAACACAGATATAACAGCAACCTTCCTACTCCATTCAACAGCATTAGCTACACAATTATCAACTTGGCTAAGTAAATCTTCAATCTCAAGTTGAGACTCTGAATACTGTTTGTTCTGCTCTTCGAACAAAGGTTCCTCCTCCAGCTCTATCTTAATTTCCCTCCTTAAACTATCCACATCCTCGTTATGTTTAACCACAAAAAAGTCAAGCACTCGCGATGAGCAGGCTATCGAGGACATTACCGCAAAAACAGTCTGCGTAAAAAACTCACCATTCTTAAAAACAGGAATATCCCACAACACCTGTTTTTCCAATGATTCCAAGAGAGCCAACATCATCCCAATTCGTGTTCAAGACTCTCCCAAAGCAAATCCGATAAAAATTCCAGCGAGTACGCACGTTTCACCTCATCTCCAGATTCAGCGAACGCGCATACTACCGCAGTCTTTTCCTCTTCGTCCGTTTCGAGTCGATAACGACATCCATCCACTACAGCAAAATGAGGAATAGAGGCATCCTCTTCCTTCATGCAGCGGAAAGCTCTCATTTCCCGCAACCCATTAGCAACCTCCTGAGCACACACAACAGGGCTTGCTGTCATCACGCGTACACGAACCCCTCTATCCACAGCATCCTTGAAACTCAGCAGCAAATCGCCATAAACATTTTTGTTAAGATGGCCACAAAAAATGTTAATAGTTTCCTGAGCTGATTCTATGAACTTACGTAGAATAATGGCAGCATGCCACTCACTACGATTGAGAAATACCTCTCCATCGTTTTCATCTATACGTTTCTGCACCTTCTCTGCATACTGGCGCAGTTCTTCGTCACTGAATGGGCAGCTGCGATTTTCACAGCAGCCCGCGTTTTTCATTTCACTGCTGTTTTCCGTAGTCATAGTATCATTGTTTGTTGAGGTGGATAAAAATCGCCGTGAGTTTTACACACTCCACGGCGACCTTCCGCAGCAAGTTTATATTTTTTTGTAAAAAATTCAATGCTTTTTTTCCTTGTAACCGATTTGTTACATTTTACCATTCAAAATGGCGTCGTCAAGATACGTCTCAAAGCAGCGTGCATTTTGTACGGTATACAAAGGAGGGACAACTTGGGCGTCGCATACGTTCAACCGATATTGACGAGCGCGAAATTCAGCGAAGGACGCCCCTGATTCCTACTATAGTAGGCCCATGCCGGATTTTGGTCGCATTAATTGTTACTAAAGCTATACTAGAAGCGTGCAACTAGACCGAGACATACTGATGCGAATTGGGAGTGCGTTAAGAACCCGGAGACTGCAACACGGTCTGACTCAGCGCGACCTCAGCCAGTTAAGCAAAGTAGATAGAAACTATATATCCGATGTTGAACGCGGCAAACGAAACCCTTCTATTTTAACTCTGTGCGAACTACTGCACCAGTTAGATACGGATATTGTCAGTTTTATCAGCTCCCTCAAACAATAGCACTCCATACCATGCCCGAACTACCTCCTAATCCACAGCTTCTGCTTAATTCTCTGCGAAATGTCGGATATACATTGAAAGCAGCCATTGCCGACCTCATCGACAACAGCATTACAGCTCAGGCCTCACATATTAGCGTTCAATACCGAGGTAGAGAATACCAAGGGGGCCCATGGATTGCCATCTGCGACAACGGGATTGGCATGACGTCAGATGAGCTGCTCAACAACATGAGGTTGGGCTGCCGAACAATTGAGCAACCGGGGAGACGCAGAGATGACCTCGGCCGTTTCGGACTGGGGATGAAAATGGCATCATTTTCCCAATGTCGCAAACTAACGGTATTTTCATGGAAAAACAACACCCCTTCTGCATACTGTTGGGATTTAGATAACATTGTATCCACATGGGAAATCCACGAGTTACCCCCCGACGAAATAGAAAACAGCTCTATACTTGCAACGCTAAAGGACGACACCATCATAAATTTCACCAAACAAGGGACTGTTGTGCTGTGGGAAAAAATTGACCGAGACTGCATTGCATCCAGTACAAAGTTTGATTCCAGCATGAAACAAGTAAAAGAGCATCTTTCTCTTGTCTTCCATCGGTTTATGGTTCCGGAAGCAGGATATCAATCGACCATAGGATTCGACATGAATAATGTCAACATCACTCCTAAAAGCCCGTTCGGTTCATCCAAGAATATTAATCGACACATTCTTCCATCAGATCAATTCGAAAGTAGAGGTGAAATTGTCACCTACAGGCCTTACCTTCTCCCAAGGGCCGTCGATTGTTCTCCGGCCGAATACAAGGAATCAGCAGGAACAGAGGGTTACCTGATTAATCAAGGTTTCTATGTATACAGGAATCGGCGACTTATCGAAAGGGCAACTTGGTTCAGACAATTCAAGAAAGAGTTCAAGACTCAACTCTTAAGAATCCAAATCGACATACCAGCGGAATTGGATGAATACTGGGAAATAGACGTCAGAAAATCTCAAGCAACACCACCAAGCGACATTCAGGAAAGAATTATCTCCATTGTCGAACAGGCAATGAACGAAGCAAAAAGTGTCTGGGATTCAGAACGTAGAAATGTCACCACGAAAATTCGGGACATCGAACCAGTATGGAAAACCATAAACATTGCACCAAATATCTACGAGTACGAAATCAACACGCAGCATACGCTATACCAGCTTATACAAAAGGATTTATCAGCAGAGAAGAAAAAATTACTTAAGGAATACATGATTTTGATTTCTAAAGCATTTCCGTATGATCGGTATTATGCAGACCGCAATCAGAATGCAGACATCAAAATCGCATCTAAAGACACGCGAGAATTCCAAGAAAATCTGGCAGATACACTTCTTGAAATGGGACTCTCAACAGAACAAATTCAGCATATTTTAGAAATTTCACAAATATAAGCTAGTCATGCAAGAATCTCTTTACCAGTCTTGTTTTAGTTTGTGTCTCAACTTGCTCGGGCAAAAAGAATCCTGTTCACCTGATGACATTGTGCAAATTGTTGACCGCATTTGCAATGCTGCTGGAATCAGTGACAATGCTGTCAGGCAACGTATGAGACGGCATCTCGAAAGCAGCATCGACATTGAAATAGAAGCGTCACAACATATCACCAATCCAAATGTACGCCGCTGGCTTACAGCCGAACGAAAAGCTGGCATTAAATGGAGATTCTGGGATCGGTACAAAAAAATCCTTAACGGCAAAGGGCGCACAGAATCTCAAATTCAAGCTACAGACGCCGAAACTGATGCTATTCTGACAGTACTCACCGACCCCCAAGCTGACGATAATTACCAAACCAAGGGCTTGGTAATTGGCGATGTACAGTCAGGCAAAACTGGTAACTTCACGGGCGTTATTTGCAAAGCTGCCGATGCAGGATACAAAATTATCATAGTCATAGCCGGGACACAAGATACCCTTAGAAACCAAACACAAATTCGCTTAGATGCCGATTTTGTAGGCACCAGCAATCACGTAGAAGTCAACAAAGAACTCCGCGCAAGGGAGGCACAGATAGAAACATTACCCCACATTCACCCCTTCACGAGTAGTGTTAGCGATTTTGACGAAAAGCGAAACCCACCTAACCCAACAGATATCACGTTTCTCGTTATTAAAAAAAATGTTCACGTCCTAAACAGAGTTATACAATACTTCAAGAACCACAAAATTGTTGCTCCTGCCTTGGTACTGGATGACGAAGCGGATAACGCTAGCCCCAATAGCAATAAACCTGACACCGATCCCGCTCAGACTAACAAAAAAATAAGGGAACTTCTTGAGCTATTCCCCCAGCACAGCTACGTAGGCTATACAGCGACGCCTTATGCCAACATCTTTATTAACCCGTATACAACGCAAGCGTTCAAAGATGGCGATGATGGCATGCTGTCAAATGACTTGTATCCAAAAGACTTCATTTTTGTTCTTTCTGCTCCAACTTCATATATCAGTGCAAGCAAGATGTTCCGAGATGACGAGGAAGACGAAGAACCGGTCCCTTACGAAAACTGCGTCGTCATCACGGATACGGAACAGGATTTTCTTGATGCTCTGAAGAACGAACAATTCAATTCCATCAAACTGCCTGATTCACTAATCAAAGCTCTCATTACCTTCATACTCGCAAAATCAATTCGGGCTCTCAGAGGGCAGGAACGACAACATTGCAGTATGCTCATTAACGTCTCGCCGAGACGTAGTGCGCACGAATACTTATACAAGGCTGTTAAACATGTACTCTGCCAGATTGTTACCGCAATTAAGGCTCATATAAACATCTCAACGGCATCAACTCATCATTCGATAATACAGAAAATAAAGAAAATATGGGAAGAGCAATTCTCTAATATCCTCGAAAACGAATGTAAATGGAATGATATCAGACAATACCTTGCTCAAAGTACAAGCATTGAAAACCTCCCGGATAACGTCATTGTTGTAAACTCAGACAACAAGGGAAGTCTGGATTACAATGCGCATCAGGAACACGGGTTAACTACCGTAGTCATAGGAGGCAACAGCTTATCACGCGGTCTGACTCTTGAAGGTCTTACTGTTTCATATTTCCTTAGAAACAGCAGGCAGTACGACACGCTTCTACAAATGGGGCGGTGGTTTGGATACAGGCCAGATTATGCAGACATCTGCCGAATTTTCTTACCAGCTTCATTGAGAAACCATTTTGCAGCCATCGCATTTGCGACAAATGAGCTAAAGGAGTACGTTAAACAATATCAAGACACAGACACAACTCCGATAGATTTCGGACTCAGGGTCAGAAATAACGCAAACGGCCTGCTCATCACAGCACGAAACAAAATGCGTTCAGCAAAATCAAAGGAAGAATGGATTTCATTTGATGGCTGCAGAAAGGAAACACACTATATCTCAAACGACAAACAGGTTATCCAACATAATCTTCATACCTTTGCCGATTTTATTCATCAGCTGGAAACATACCAGCCAAGGTACGCCAAGGAGAATGAGGTAAAAGATATTATATGGGAAAATGTATCTCCCTTGCTGATTAAAGATTTCATATCCAGATGCAAAGGGCTGCACTGCCATCGCGACTTAATGGAAGACTTTGTTTTCCAAAAAGCAATGGAGGACTATCTCATCGACTTGAACGAAGCAGGAACCTCTTTTGATGTTGCGCTCATTAGACTCAAGGCAGCAAAACCGTGGACCCATAACTACACCGTTCCTCAAACAAACATCACAATATTACTTCCTACGCGTAACCCTCTCGAAAACAAGATTGGAGACAATTATATAGCCTTTAATAACAACCGTTTCTTCAGCAAGGGAGATGAAAAAGGGAAGCTCACTGCCGCTGATATCCAAGAACTGAAAAAACAGTTAGGGCAAAAGCAAATCGAAGAATATCACTACAGGAGAGCAAAAGGTAGAAAACCAATGCTTATGCTGGCTTTTGCCTATCTCCCCGAGTCAAACACGGTCAACAGAATGGAAGACATTCCCTATAGAGATCTTACAAAACTCGTGTGTGGATATGGATTCAGCTTCCCAATTGATCATAACGCCCGCAAAAAACGGACAAAGACAAGATGGATGTACAACGCAGTTGCTCAATTCTTGGAAGAAAACCCAAATTACAGCATCACAGAGTACGAACAGGAAGAAGAATACGACGACTAATCTGACTTTTACCATGAAATTGTTTGAATCTACCAATCCATGGGAACCGCTGCATGCGGCATCCAAGCCTGGTTCAATCCTCATGAGAGGGTGCTCTGTGAGGTATGTTCATTCACTATATCTGGGCATAGATAAACAGCAACGGTATCTTCTGCTCCTGAAACTCCCCGAAAAAAACGCAAGCTGCGACACAACGGACTTTCCTAATTTGAAAGGGACTTCACACGAGTTACTGCGAATTCAGGATTATTATTATTTCACACTCGCATTGAATAACTCCAGAGATTGGAGGATTTTCCAATTGCTCTGCCAGATTATTGTAACTGAAATAGAAAAAGAAGAAAGGCAGGACAACATAGTACTTCTGAAAAGCATGTACAAGATACTGAAAAAGTGTACTGTCTTTTTTGGAAGGAACGGAGCCAGTTTTACACGCGATCAAGCTATAGGACTACTGGGAGAACTATACTTCCTGAAGGAAAGCTCGGCACCAGCCACCTCCTGGGAATACAGTTTAAATGCATGGAAAGGTCCCCTAGGCTACCCCCAAGACTTTCTGTATCCTGATTCCGCAATTGAAATAAAAACAACTGAAATGAGCCAAAAAAATCTTGTCCGGATTTCCAACGTGGAACAATTGGCTCCATATCAAATTCAAGGCTATCTATATGTGATTAACGTCATTGAAGCGTCTGGGGAAGACTGTCAGACATCTATTTCACTAAACGAATTGGTAGAGGAGATAACAGAACAATTATCCACTCAGGGATTGGATGCTGATGCTTTCAAGGTCAAGCTCGAATTTACTGGTTACTCTCCCACAAGCAAGCATTCCAGCACCAGATACCATATTACTGCAGAGCAATGCTACGTTTTAAATGACAATTTTCCACGCATTAAACCCGAAGCTCTGCAGAAGGGTATAGAAAATGTTAAATATTCTCTTAATCTTGCATACTGCGGTGATTTCAAAACAACCCTAGACGTAGTGAAATTATGAGCAATTACGTAACATTCATGGAGGATATAGAAGCAGGTGCAATAACTGACCATTGCACCAAGCCCTCATTTTTTCTCCGTTTTGCCTGTGAAGAATTAGATAGTGTTCAAGGTTATGATAGTGAATATTTTCACGAAGCATCATACATAACCCAAAGCACTAAAAACGACGATATTCACCACGTTGATGGGTACTACTTTTCTAATGAGAGTGAAAACGACAGAAGTTCGCTCACTCTCATCATTTGTGATTTCTCATACAGCAATGATTTGCAGAGAATGACTCTTGAATCATTCCGCTCTCACTTCAAACGACTTCGAGCATTCTATACTGACTGTAAAAAGGGGAAATATGATGCATGGGCTCCTGGCACACCCAAATATGATTTAATGCAAATCATATCCAAGGGGACAACACCTGGTTACCGTGGTTTTATTGAAGAGAATGGGACTCTCAATCTCCATCTCATATCAAATAAAAAAATTCCTCATACCCCTCCTGAATCCGAATATATATCCTTGCCTACTGGAGGAAAACTTGCCATCCACTATAGCGTAACGGATTTTACAGACCTGATTGAGGCCAAACCCCAACCCATTGTTCTAGACTTCACCAAACTGGCACAGGCAACACCTCATCCAGATGGTATTCCGTTTTTACGAGCTATAGAAAATGCCAAAGTCGATTTCTACGATTCATACCTGTTTGTCATGCCGGCAGATGCCCTAGCTGAATGCTATGGCAAATACAAAACTCGTATACTCGAACAGAACGTTCGCGTATACCTACAGAAAAAAGGCAAGGTAAATCAAGGAATTTACAAGACCATCGAAGAAGATCCCTCCGTCTTCTTCATATACAACAACGGCTTGGCAATTACGGCAGAAGAAATCGAACTGAATGAGGAGCAGACAAAAATCATCAGAATACATGGTCTCCAGGTTGTAAACGGGGGGCAAACAATGGCCAGCATATATGAAGCATGGCATAATAAAGTGGACATTTCAGGCATAACGGTCCAAGTCAAGCTCACAAAAATTGCACGCACCATCGGCAAAGTCATTGTCCCGTATATTTCCCGGTACTCTAACAGTCAGAACGCAGTTAAAGACACGGACCAACACAGTAATGAACTGGTACAATGCTGCATTGAAAAGTTGTCTCGGTCAGTAAAAACACCCGGCGCAATTCCCCAAATGTGGTACTACGAGCGCATGCGCGGTCAATATGACAATGCGCTTCTTCACATGACAGAAAGTCAAAAGAAGGATTTCCAGCGGCGCTATCCGAAAGACAAGAAAATAACGCCGACAAAATTCGCCCAGGCCATTATGACATTTGAATTAATGCCCTATTTTGTGCTGAAAGGTGAACAAAAGGCGTATAACGGCACTGCCGGCATGCGTGGTTTCTGTGAGATGCTCTCTGCAGTTTATGAATCAAATCCTGGTCTGATTACCCAACCGGCTTGGTTCAAAGAGAATATTGCAAAATATATCTTCTTGCAACAAGCTCGAAAGGCAATTGGGAACCATCTTAAACGTACAGGAAACACCCTGTCGACTTATACTCTCGCCGTCTCAATTTATACAATTTCAACACTTGTGTATCTGCTCAGGCAACATGGGCGAGCCATTTCATTTGCGCAAGTGTGGGAAAAACAGATGGTTGATGACCTCACCATACATGATGTCATCAAGGTTACTGATTTTATCACTAAAGCCTTGGAAGAACGCGCGGATGCAGCCGAATGGCTAAAAAAAGAAAGCACTTGGAATATCATATGCGCAAATGCCGAAAGTGCAAATCTGGATTTGAAGTACGAATCGAACCCGCTGTTTACTTCTCAAATCCCTCCGCTTTTAAATGAACTTGCAAAAGTCAAAGCAGCAAAAGCTACATTCTCACAAGAACAAAACCTCGTCATGAGAATATTCCCTGATTTGTACTGGGAATCTCTCCATTTATGGCTGACCTCACAGAACGCAGACCAGGCAACAATAGATTTACTATCCAAACGATTCTCTCAAAAATTGGGGACTGTCCAATGCAAAACGCTTTTGGATGTTGCTCAAAAAGCAGAGAAAAACGGTTGGACTCCACCCTTTAATCCCCAAGAGCAAATTGATTTTTCGATTGCTCGCACCCAAGTCAAAGAAGCAAAGGGGGATATCATCGACAACTTCATCACATCCTCACTATATGATGTCCTAGTCGTCGAACGCACGTGTGATTTAATGGCAGGTAGTTCATGTCTCGACACTTTATTCAGAAACTATAAAGCCATACAAATAGAAGAAAGTCTGCTTGCAGAAACGCCGCCTGAGTTGGGTCAGGTCAAAACCTTTATTCTGGAAAACAACAAGAAAGTAGTCATTGCTTATACGCGTCTCACAAAAGAATCCGTATACTTCGACCCCATTCTTGAAGTTGCTTTGGGACAGATTGCGGCGCAACACGAAGGCAGCAGTATCATTTTGCCTTATATGGGGAAAACGTTCAATGGTCTCAGCGTTGCCCAGACGGCAAAACTGAAAGCAAGATTTAAAACTCTCGTTCAAAAAGAGTTATACAAAAATCCAGTTACCATAATGTACGAACCATAAAACACCCTCCAAGTGCATGACCTTTCGTTTTCTAGACCTATTTGCTGGTGCCGGGGGCCTTTCTGAGGGGTTTATCCAAGCTGGGTACACACCTGTGGCACATGTCGAAATGGACAAAGCTGCATGTTATACATTGCGCACAAGAGCAGTTTTTCACGAGCTCAACAAGACTGATGAAGGCCAGCAAATTTACAAAAATTATCTTCTGGGTAAAATCACCCGTGAACAACTATACAAATCTGTTCCTACCTCAGTCACCGCTTCTGTTATTGAAGAAGCTATAGGCGAGGATACACTGTCCAAGATATTTGACCGTATTGATAGTCTCAATGACGGCCAACCTATTGATGTCATTATCGGCGGGCCTCCCTGTCAGGCATATTCTCTCGTGGGACGTTCCAAGAAAGGAGAAGAAATCAAAACAGATCACAAGAATTATCTTTTCAAGTACTATGTAGAGTTCTTACAGAAATACAAGCCAAGGTATTTCGTCTTCGAAAACGTGCCTGGTTTATATACCGCAAAAGATAAAGAAAACAACTATTTCCTAGAACAAATCCGTGACGCTTTATCCTCAGCAGGATACGAATTGTTTACGCATGACTGCAACGCTGAAGATTACGGTGTCCCTCAACGTCGTAAGCGTATCATTATAATCGGATGCAAAAAACACAAAGGAGCATGCGCGCCTGAATTGCAAGGCGAAGGCAGGTTCCCCAGCACCATCAGTAAGCTCTTCTCCGATTTGAAACATATTCAGGCGGGAGAAGGCTCAATTAAAGTAGATAGCAGGAGTCAATCAACGATGAAATGGCTGCTTAAAAAAGGAATTTCAGATAACATCTATCCGGTTACATACCACCAAGCCCGCCCGCATAATCCACACGATCTTGAAATTTATCGGAATGCTGTAGACGTGTGGGTACAAGAAAAGCGCCGTTTCAACTACCTGAAGGATGTACCAGATAACGCCAAGACCCACAAAAACACACGCTCATTCCTCGACCGTTTTAAGGTTGTAGATGGCGACTCACATGCTTCGCACACCGTAGTGGCTCACATCTGTAAAGATGGACACTACTACATCCACCCTGACAAGACACAGAACCGCTCGCTGACTCCACGCGAAGCTGCACGTTTGCAGACATTTCCAGACAACTACTTCTTCGAGACGCCTACGGGCAGGGAAAGCCGTATGTATGCATTCAGGCAGATAGGTAATGCAGTTCCTGTACTTCTAGCAAAAAGCATAGCCGACCAGCTGAAACCCTATTTAGAAAGTTGACATGGACGTTCTCACCCCAGAGCAGAGAAAGCGCAACATGTCGGCTATCAAGGGCAAAAATACCAAGCCTGAGATATTGGTGCGCAAGCTGCTGCATAGACTGGGTTACCGGTTCAAAATACAGAGGAAGGATTTACCAGGAAAGCCGGACATAGTGCTGCCCAAGTATAAGACGGCTATCTTCATCAACGGCTGTTTCTGGCACAGGCATGCGGGTTGCAAATATGCGAGTACTCCTTCCACCAACAGCGATTTCTGGGAAAAGAAATTTGCGGCCAACGTGGGGCGGGACGCCCGCAACTATGCAGCACTGAAAGATCAAGGCTGGAACGTCCTCATCATCTGGGAATGCGAGGTAAAAGAACTACTGCGCACCAAAATCATCCCCGGCTTACCCTCGCGCATTTCCACCCCCTACCCCACAGACGACGATTTACCCGAATCAGCCCCCCTCATGGCAGCAGAGGAGACAGCATACACATGAAACGCGCCTCTAGTAAATGTTCTCCCTATCTAATATAATTAAACCCTACCTCTTATGGATGCCCCCAAGCGATTCGATTGTTTTGATGATGCTAGCATAAAAGCCCTCGCTCAAACCTTAGGCAGAAGCGATTTAATAACAGGACGAGACATCACTACCCTCTTGGAGCAAGCCCATTTACCCAACACTCAAGAAAATGCCACCAAGTGGAAACGTATCTACTCCAGTTTCGTTCAATTTCAGAACGAAGAAAACACCAGCAATAATATCCTTCTATTCATCAGGCTTACACTATCCCCCGCTTCTTTTACTGAACACATCGCAGAATACCAAGACCTCGTTGGCAGAACAAACAAGATACTAGCTTTCAGCGGTCTGGCACTTCAAAGCGATGGAAAAATCCATAGAGTAACAAAGGCCGGTAATATATATGATGCTATATCACGTGCTCAGCATTTGAAAAGTCAGTTAATGCTGAGGAATGTGCACAATGATATTCTCATGTCTGCTGAGGATGAAATCATTTACGACAACTACTTTCATACTGTGCTAGAAGCAATAAAAAGCGTGACAATAAAATTAAGAAATCTAACGGGATATTACTCCGACGGCAGCGACTTAGTAAGATACGCACTCTTGGGAGAAAGCCCTAATATAATCATCAATAATTACGCATCAAAATCAGAAAAAGGCGAACAGACCGGGCTGGCAAACTTTCTGATTGGCATTTACGGAATGATTAGAAATCCGCTTGCTCATGAACCCAAAACAACATGGCACATGAGTGAAGCTGACGCGCTCGACATCCTGTGTACTCTTTCATATGTTCACAGAAAGCTCGATAACGCAAGAAAGCACTAATTATCCTACATAACAAAGGCAAAATGGCGGATTATCGTACACTCTAATCCTATACATGCTTAAAATCGTTTTTCATGCAAATTGCTCCAGTCTATAAACAAGGCATCATCTAAGCTCAGCTCTATTGCATCAGTCGCCAAATCGATTTTCTTCCCGAAGAAATCTTTCTGTTCATCGGTCAGCCAGTCTGTTTCCATTTTCTTCTCGTGCAATGCTAATTTTGTTGCTGCAATCGTAGACTTTATAAACTGCTTGCTGGAACCTACGCGGATTTCAACCATGAGTACGCCCAGCATGCCCTCTAACGATTCTCGCATCACTGGCAGAATCGGAACCATGGTCAATCCTACACTCCACATCGCAAGTCGGTCGAGCGCAGCAGCTATTCGTTTTCTTTTCTCTTCCTCTTTGCCTTCTAACATTTTAGCTATAGATGGCATCTGATTTAAATCCATAATGCCTTTATATTTCTTATGAGAACGGAGATAATCGGCAAAGGAACAACTGCCTGAGGGTGTCTGATAATCCATTTCTTTGTGGGTTAGTTGTTGATAATTTAAGCAAACGATAAAACATGCCTTCGGCGTGTATTCTCACATAAAAGTTACCGGCAAGCGAGTTATATTGGTCGTCATTCGACTAACAGTCCCCTGCCCCAAAGGTCACCTGCATACCGTTCCGCCACGAGGGGGGTGGATGATGTTGGCGCGCCACTCACATGGGTAACACTTTAGTTCAACTACGTAGGTTACACTTTTGCGCGTGAGTTTTGTATCATTATATTTGCTATGATGCAAGTCTAATGTACCGCGCGGCGGCTTTGTGCCGTAGCACGAGCCCGAAGGGCGAGGTGCGGAGGCGCAAAGCCGCCGCGCGGAGCGCCGATGGGGAGTGACGGCGTTAAAACTCTTTGATGTAGGCTTTTTGTTTACGTCTGGCTTGGATGATTCTCTGCCTGCAGCCTTTTGCTAATTGAGGCGTAAATGTTTCAGCTTCCTCATCTATAATGCCTAGCAGGTGTTCGCAAAACCATGCTTCATATCGTCTCTTGCCTATGCTTTTAAGCCCTATTCTTTCCCCTCTCAAAGCCTCCGAGAGGAAGTAGTCCATGCTGTGCCATTTCAGATCACCATGCTTGTCTATCTTTCTCGTTGGCATATTACCATAGTCATAGTCCACAAGACTGTTTGTATAAACCCGGGGGCTTTTTCGGTAGTGTTGGGCTGGAGTGTCCCCGTTCAATGCCTGATGCGGTCGTATGGTATTAAACTCATGCACCCATTCATCCATCTCTGTTTGAGTATCTGCCCTTTCTGCCTGTAATTCACTTTTCATATCCTTGTGCATCCGTTCATGGGCCCCATTATCCTGGGGACACCCCACTCGTCCGCGATTTGGCTCTATGCCCAGCCTGATCCACCATGCGGACAGCTTGCTTAACCCAAGTAATGCCTGAGTACATGCAAAAGGTGAGCCATTATCGCTTCGTATTGATTTTGGTAATCCGTAACGCTCAAATACCTTTATCATGGCTTGTCGGACGCTCTCTTCCTTTGAGTCAGAAAGGAGTGTTACCCCTAGGATGAAACGGCTTTTTGCGTCTTGTATTGTCAAAGGGTAACACTTTCTTTCCCCATCCTTTGACCTCCACCATCCCTTAAAATCAATTGTCCATTCATCATTAACCTGCAGGTCAGGCCCCCCATCTTGAACAAGACGCAAATTATCAAGTCTGGCTATGCGCTTACGGCGCAGGTTGATAAGGCCAGCCTGCCTCAATACTCGATGAATGGTCGTGCGTCCGGGCAGCGGAGAAAAGTGTTCTCTTTTCAAAATGGCGCGTATTTTATCAGCTCCCCAATGCTTGTGAGCGACACGTATGCTGACTATGCGTAACAGAACCTTCTCAGATAGCTTAGTTGGTTGATTTACAGGCCGCCGGCTTTGATCCACCAACCCTGAATCACCCTCTTGTTCATATCTTCTGAGCCATTTGTATCCTGTTTTTCGACTGATGTTATACAACCGGCACGCTTCAGCCATGGACATCTCCGGCTGACTTACAAGCTTTATGAATTCGATTCTCATTTGATTTCGACTCTTGGTGTTCCATGGCATAATGAGATTATGCCACATGTCTATCCAAAAGTGTAACCTATGTCCTGGAACTTGTGTTACCTATGTGGTGGTACTTTTTTGTTACCCCTGTCTTGGGCGCGCGCCGTTGAATGTTGAAAGTTGGATTTTTCCCGTCTTCGGCAAGTCCTCGCCGAAGCCTTCGAGGATGTGTGAAATTCCCGCCAACGCGCCCACGGGTCGCTCCGGCGTGGCAAGCCCGCCGCCCGCCATGAGTGCTACGACCGTGACAAGGAGCCGAGGGGCTTCGATGAATCTACGCACACCCAGGGCTCAGCAACGGTTCCCACCTGCGGCGAGCTTTGCGACCCGCCGCCGTCCCCGCTCTGGGGTCTATCCCCGCCCCCCCGCCACCCTCCGCTGCTCCCGCTTCACTCCGCCGCTCCCGTCCTACCGCCCCGCCTACCCCACAAACTGCTCCCCCCTCTTCTTGCTCATCTAACAAATTCGTCTCCCCTCTTTTTGCCCATGATTTTTCGTTCAATTATTACAATACAATAAACAAACTCCGAAATTCGGGAGTATAAGATTCCCGAATTTCGGGAATTGAGGTCGATTTACTCCCGATTTGTGGCAGGGGCGTTCAAATGGAAGGGGTGGAGTTTTTGGTATCGGGGGAGAGATTTTTCCCAACGGGTGGTTGATTGTAGGGAAAAATGAGGAGCGGAAAGAACGATATCTTACCTGCGGCAGGACGATATCCGTGAGTCTTCGGCTCACGGACAGGAAAAGTAACAGCCTCATTCTGATGTGTCGCGCATCATTCTTGACAATGGGGAGGAGGATATGAGAAACTGCGTGTGTGCTGGATATTTGTCTTCTGGGAACCGGCGGGACGCTGCCGCTGGTGAATCGATGGCTCACCTCGCTGATGGTGCGCTACCAGGGGCATGGCGTGCTGATTGATTGCGGCGAGGGGACGCAGATTGCGGCACAGCGCGTGGGGATGAGTCTGAAGCCGGTGGATAAGATTCTGCTGACGCATCTGCACGCAGACCACGTTTCGGGGCTGCCGGGGCTGCTGCTGACGATGGGCAACATGGGCCGCGAGGAGGAGCTTTCCATCATCGGGCCGGTGGGGACGGAGCGTGTGGTGCATGCGCTGCGGACTATTGCGCCGAACCTGCCGTTCGATATCCAGGTGAGCGAGCTGGAGACGCCGGAGGAGACGATGTTTTTCCGGGATTGCGATATTCACGCGTTCCAGGTGCAGCACGGGGTGCCGTGCTATGGCTACAGTTTTACGCTGCCGCGCGCGGGTAAGTTCGATGCGCAGCGCGCTCGCGAACAGGGGATTCCGATGGAGTTCTGGGGTCGCCTGCAGAAGAAGGGCGAGACGATTGAGCACGAGGGACGCATCTTTACGCCGGATATGGTGCTGGGGCCGGCGCGCAGGGGGCTGAAGCTGACCTATTGCACGGATACGCGCCCGGTGCCGGCGATTGCGGCGGCGGCGGCGGATTCGGATTTGTTTATCTGCGAGGGGATGTATGGCGAGGATGAGATGCTGCCGAAGGCTCGCGAGAATCGTCACATGCTGTTCAGCGAGGCGGCGCGTCTGGCGGCAGAGGCCGGCGGGGTGAAGGAGCTGTGGCTCACGCATTTCAGCCCCAGCTTGCCGAATCCGAAGGCGTATCGCGATGTGGCCCGCGCCATCTTCCCGAACACGCAGGTGCCGCGGGATGGCTGGGTGAAGACGCTTCAATTCGCTGAAAGCGAATGAGAAGTACGAATTACGAAGTGGGAAGTACGAAGTGCTTTTCCAAGGGCGTGGGCAACAAAGTTTAATTTTTTTGCTATTTGTTTGAACGTTTTTCCACCGGGGTGCATCTATACCTCCATAAGAAGCCCCACCGCGCGATTATATGGGGTTTACTTAAGAGTCTTTTTCATGTAGTTTCAGAGTTGATTAGAGAGAGCAAACGGGTGCCGGAAGGTGCCCGTTCTGCTTTTGTGGGGAGGGGAACTCTGTCGAGCACAGGACTTCAGTTCCGATTATGTGCGCCGTGATTTCGGGACTGAAGTCCCGTGCTCCGATGGAGTTCACCGCCTGGGTTCCGTTCACAAAAACTGAATAACGCGGCTGGCGGGTATGGCTATGGGATAGCCGGCGGCGGCCCAGGCGCGTTCGGCGGCGAGTCCGCAGGCCCAGGCGCCGGCAGCGGCGGCGCGGAAGGGTGACAGGCCCTGGGCAGCCAGGGCACCGATGGTGCCGGCGAGCACGTCGCCCTGCCCGCCATTGGCCATGTAGGGGCCACCGGTGGTGTTGTAGAGGGTGTTCTCGCCATCGGAAATGATGGTGCGGGCGCCTTTGAGCAGGAGGGTGCAGGGGTTTTGCTCCAGATAGCGGGCCACGGTTTCGCGGCGGCTCATTCCCTTGCTTTGGGGGAAGAGCCGCTGCATTTCTCCAGGATGAGGGGTGAGTACCCAGTGGGGCTGCGGTTGCCAGCCCCAGGCTGCGGCCGTGTTCAGGCCATCGGCATCGAGCACGACGGTACCCTCGAACTCGGTGGCCAGGCGGCGCAGGGATTCGGCGGCCACGGGCTGCACCTCCCCCATACCGGGGCCAATGACCAAAGCCTGGGCGTGAGGTTCGTGGATATCGGCATAGGAGCCGACCGGGCGCACCATGATTTCCGGCGCCACTCGGGTGGCCAGAATGGGGTACACCGGCGGCAGGCAGTAGAGCACCACCAGTCCTGCCCCGGCGGCCAGGGCGGCTTCCGCGCACATCTGCGCGGCACCGGCCATGCCCACGCTACCGGCCACAATGGCCACACGCCCGGCGCGGTTCTTGAAACAGGAATACGCGCGCCGGGGCAGCAGGAGCCCCAGCTCAGAAGCATCAGCCACAAGGGCGGAATCTGCGGCGGGGAGTTCTCCTACCTCCGGCAGGGGAATGCAGATGAGGCGTCCCACGGCATCTTCCGCACCATCGGCCAGCATACCGGGCTTCACAGCGCCGATGACAGCCGTGGCATCTGCCCGCACAACCTCCGTTCCGTATTCACCGGTGGCAGCATCGAGACCTGTTGGAATATCAATGGAAAGGGTGATGCTGCGGGAGCTGGCGGCGCGGAGCTCGTTCAACTCGCGCACCAGGCTGGCATAGTTCGGCCGCAGGGCGCCCACGGCTCCACTCCCCAGCAAGCCATCAATAATCAGCAAGCCCTCGCGGGGTGCGGGTAGCTCCTCACGTTCATGTCCCGCAAGCTGAGCCCGGGCATCCGGGGAGAGAGTCCCGGCGCAGCGCAGGGTCACCGGGAGCCCCCAGCGCGCGGCCAGCCCGATTGCATCACCGGCGTTGTTCCCGCTACCCGCGTAAACCACAATGCCAGAGGGCTCAAAATGCCGCAGCATGGGAGTGGTGCGGCAAGCGTTCCACAGGCGGTCAATCACGCGGTTCATGAGCTCCAGGGAGCCCATTTTTCCACTGGCAAAGAGGCACTGCTCGGCCTCGCGCACGCTCTGGCTGGTGCATATCTTCATGCTGCTATTGTAGCGCGGGAGCAGAGCTTTTGCAATAGGATTCGTGTTGACAAGCATTGGAATACGCAAAGCTCATGAAACATTGTCCCCATGAAGCCGGAATTGAACCCATGATGCTCCCATAAATATACTGCGGCCAAGCGAGACAATACCGCCAGGCAGCAGAAAAACAGGGGATCTACCTGTTCTTCAACACCTATGCTGCGAACGGAATTTGCACTTGCAGGGGGCGGGGCTATCTGATAGCATGTGAACATGTTGACGCGGGTAACAGGAATCGCCGCATTATCGCTTTTGCTCATGGCCGGGGCGCAGGAGCCCCAGCCTACAGCTCCGGATGCCCCGATCGACTGGAAGGCCGAGGAGGAGGCCGTGCTGCGGGAGGCGGCGGCAGCGAAATCGGCACAGGATAAGGAGGCATCCGCGCTGACCGCGATTGATGCCGGTCAGGAGGTTGATGTCTTCCTGCCAGATGTGGATGAACATGTCATCTCGCACAGCAAACTCTTTTCCGTAAGCGGTGGCGATTCGCTCCGTATGGGTGCCATTGCCTCCCGCGCAGACGCGCTTTATGGTCAGGTCTGCAAGCTGCTGAAGCTGGAGAAAAAGCATAAGCACACCATTTCCATCCGCTTGATTGGCAAGAGCACGGATACCGCCGTGCTGAACCCGATTCGTACGCGCATCAATATCATTGATGACGCGCCGAACTTCCAGATACGCATCCACCCAGGCGGCGGCATTGACCTGGAGCGCCTGGATAAAGCCATCATCACCATGGTGCTCTACGAACATGTCCTGCGTGACCTGGACCCCGGCGCCTACCCCGAAACCATTGGTCTGCCCGGCTGGCTGGTGGCAGGGGTTCAGCAGGCGGTACTGTGGAAGAGCGGGCGTGCCGAGCGGCGCGTGTACCGCCAGTTGGTGGAGCGGGCAGAAATGCTCTCGCCGGAGGAAATGGTATCCATTGAGCACCCGGAGCGACTGGATGCCGCCAGTCGGGAAATCTATGAGGTTTCCTGCGGCGTGCTGCTGATGAGCCTGATTGACCGGGAGGGCGGTGTAGACCAGTTGAAGAACCTGCTTTCTACAGCCGCCACGGCAGATGGCACCCCGGTTGAGACCATTACGGAGCATTTCCATGAATTAGGAGTGGATAGCTCCCTGCTCAACAAATGGTGGGCCATTGAGCTAGCCAACCTGGCACTGCCCCGCTCCAATGAGGCACTGGCACCGCTCGAAACGGAAAAGATGCTGCAGGAAGCGCTCACTATCATGCATTTTGACCCAGTGACCAAAGTTCCGCATCCGGTCATGCTCGATGATGCATACGCCCTGGTGGAAGTACCGGACTGGAAAGAGCTGGTGCAACCGGCCCTGGAGCGGCTGGTTGCCCTCAGCCACACCTGCTTCCCCGGTTACCGCCCCATCATTGTGGAATACTGCCGCATTATCGGTCAGCTGGCAGACGGCGCACACCCGGACACCGTGCAAAGCAACCTGGGGCCGCTGCGTGAGTTGCGAGAGGCATACTATTCAGCCGCAGTCCGCGGGCGGGACTATCTGGATTGGTTTGAAATCACCTTCACCGGCAAAAGCCGTGGCAGAAGCTTTGATTCGTACCTGGAAACCATGCAGCTACTGCGGCGCAACCACCCAGGACCAGATACAGCCATGAGCCGCTATCTGGATGATATCGAAGCCCTCTACACCCAGAAAGAGGGAGCCTCCCTGCCCAAAACACTGAAGGAACAAGCCCGGCAAAATCTCGAAAACAGGAGGAAGAACAAGAAATGAGCCGAACCACCACTCCAACCACGCCCCCTGATATGAGTGAGGAGCAACTGGCACACACACAGGGATTCGCGCGTGTGTGCGGCATTGATGAGGCTGGACGCGGCCCACTGGCAGGGCCGGTCGTGGCGGCTGCCGTCATTCTGCCGGATGGCTTCGAACTACCCGGTTTGAATGATTCCAAGAAACTCACATCCAAAAAGAGAGAAACCCTCTACCATGCCCTGATGCAGGATGAACGCGTGCAGAAATGCATTGCCCAAGCCACCGTACAGGAAATTGATGAGCTGAACATCCTGCGCGCCACGCACCTTGCCATGCGCCGGGCGGCAGAGGGCATACCCGGCGGGGTGGATTTCTGCCTCATTGATGGATTGCCCGTGCCCGGGTTCCCCCTACCCTCGCGAAGTCTGGTGAAGGGAGATGCCCGCTGCCTGAGCATTGCCGCAGCCAGCATTCTGGCCAAGGTGTGGAGGGATCACTACATGCTCGACCTGCACCACCAATTCCCGGAATACGGCTTTGACCGCCATGCCGGATACGGCACCAAGGTCCATATGCAAGCCATCCACGACCATGGAGTTACAGTACACCATCGCCGCACGTTTGCGCCTGTTGCACAACTGGAATTGCCCCTGGGCTGAAGGCACGCACCCACGCAGCTCCTATCTCGGAGAATATGGTGAGCTGGTGGCTGCTTCATGGTTGCGCGCGCAGGGGTATAAGATACTCCGCCACCGTTTCCGTATGGGTAGCAGTGGCGAAGTGGATTTGGTCTGCCGCAAGGGCGAATGGCTGATTTTTGTGGAAGTAAAGAGCGCCCTCGACACAGGTTCCGGACGCCCGGCGCGCCGCATCAACCACCACAAGCGGGAACTACTGAGGCGAGCTGCCTGCTTCTGGCTCAACCGGCTGGAGCGTGACATCCCCAGCCGGATGGATGTAGTGGAAGTGCTTCTTCCACCAGGAGGACGCCCGGTCGTGAACCACCTGCCAGGGGCCTTTCCCTTGCGCCCCCGGTAAGGGACAAGCGCTTACCGCTCCCCTCCCGGAGGTGTACTGAGAGGAGGAGGCAGATGCTCCAGCAACTCACGCGGGATACCCGGCAGCACCCCCTGCTGGGGAGCAGAAGGCTTAGCACTCTCTTCTGCCAGCATGGCCAGGCGGGTATCCTCTATCATGGCCTTGAATTTATCTGCCTGGCTGTACTCCCCTCCGTTATCGCGGAAAATATCTGCCAACCAGCTGCGTTTTTCATCAATGCTGAGGTATTTTTTCTTAGCCATGCAGGGACTGGTGAAAATTAAACAAGCGGCGCAGGCGTTCCTTTCCCGCCGGAGCCAGAACGTAACGCTCCGAAACCGGGCTGATGCAGCGCAATTCCCCCTTCAATTCCAGGTGCCGCAACTGGGTTGTGCAAACGCTGTGAGACAGTCCGGTTTCCCGGGAAATATCATTTTTCTCCTCCAGACCGGCAGCCACGGAAACCAGTACCAGACGTGCCGCTGGTGATAAGTCATCCTTCTGCACACGGGTCAGGAAGCGGCAGGCAAAATCAATCGCTTTCATATGATGAATTCACAATCAGGTACGCCTTACTCTGCCTGGCTGCTCATGCTGCTGCGCCACAGCCGGTAAAGGGGGTGGGAATCGTTTGACAAATGCTGAACGGCATTGAAATGAGCCGCCCTTGGAAGCGCAATGCGCTGGTATTCCTCACCCAAGGCCTGACGCGCCGTGGTGCTGTTGATTAGCGGGATGCAGAGTTTCCACGCCAGCCGGAGCACCAGCGCCTCTGTGAACAGGGGCTCAAACAAGGAGGTATCCTCGATATCGGCAATGTAGAGAAGGCGTATATCGGGTGAAGCCGCATAAACTGCCCTGCCCCGCAAGGTCCAGCTCCGGCAATTCACCCCTAACACCCTCAGGCAATCTGGCGGCAGGCTATGCCTCAGCAGGTGGGTAGAATCCCCGCCGGGAGACTCCTCTGAACTATGCAGCGTGGTGCTGACCGAAGCAAAACTCCAGCGGTGAGAACAAAGCACCTCCCGGCGCACAGGGTGATAGTGCATGTAGCACAAACGGGAAGGAAGGCTTCCATTGGCATCAAGCCGGTCAATGGGGGATTCACCCAGGCGGCTGAGCGCCATATTGCAGATATCCAACGGAGTGGGGACAGTAGGTTCGTGAGTCGTTGACATGGTGTATGAATGCTATGCTGCCGACTGTGACACAAACAGCACGTTATAGCAAAGAAATACACAATCCCGGTTCAACGTTACACCTGAAACCATATACCGGGTATTCCAAAATGCTGGCATCGGTTGCATAGGTAGATTAAAGTGCCGGCATGAACGCAGACGCCAGGATTCAGGCCAGGCAATACTATCAGGCAGCTGGGCGCAGCATAGAGGCAGACATTGCCGCCTTGATGCAGCATCCGCAAGGTGTGGTATTGCTCATGCCTCAGCTGGTGGTGCTGATGAAACCGGTACGGAGCCAAAGTCTCTCCGATTGGGACAATCTGGAGCACATTTCGGCAGAAACAGATGCATGGTACGTGCATCTGCTAGCCGGGAATCTGGCAATGGCACGCCGCATGGCTGCCACCCTGCCCCCCCGGCGCTGGCTGTGTTTCCAGCGTGGGCTCCGCAACCCACACCCACACCGCATTCCCTGGCACCGCGTTCTTTCCTAACTAACCAACATTCATATTATGGGATTCAGCAGCAAAAATCATTATCGGGCCTCCAGCACCCCCATTCCGGTAGTTACCACTACCAGCACAGAGGAAACCAAAGCCGCAACCGACCAGGCCAACGCTCAGAAAAAGGGGCTTCTTTCCACCATCCTGAGTTCTCACCGCCGCAAGGAAACCACCTCCAAGGTGGATGCGGCTAACGCAACCCTGGGCTAATGCAGACAATACTGGATAGTTACCACAGCCTGAAGGCAGCCCGGGTACCATGGGAGGACTGGTGGGATTCCCTACGTCACTATGTATTGCCCAGCCGGCAACACACCGAAACAGGATTCGACACAGCTGAAGCCCCCGCCGCGCACCACCTGAGCGACACAACCGCCGTGGAGGCTTGTCAGAAGCTTGCCAGCGGCCATATGAGCTACATGACTCCCAGTAATGAATTGTGGTTCAAGTGGAGTTGCCCGTTGGCCGATGCCGGAGACGAGGCAGAATCCTGGTACAACACATGCTCAGAAATTGCCAACCGGGAATTAGCCCAGAGCAATTTCTACACTGAACTGCACGAATGCTTCCTGGACCGGGTAGGCCTGGGTACAGGCTCGCTCTACTGCGGCACCACCCGCAGCGGACATCTGCATTTCCGGCATATTCCCTGCGGGGAATTCGTGTGCGCGGAAAATGATGAAGGTACCCTGGATACCTATATGCGGGAATTTACCTTTACTCCACATCAGGCGGCAAGCAAATTCGGAGCAAAAGCCCTGGGACCCCGAGGCCGTGCACTGTTGGAAAACGCCCGCAACCCGCATGAAGGCTCCCTGCGTTTCCTCCATGTGGTACGCCCCCGTGCCAAACGCCTCCGGGGAAGAGAAAACGCCCGCAACATGCCCTTTGAAAGCATTTATTACAGTCTGGATGACCAGTGCGCCGTGCAAGAAGGCGGATACCGGGAAATGCCCTACATGGTGACGCGCTTTCTGCGCTGGGGTGAGGGTGTTTACGGACTGGCTCCTGCTCGGCTGGTCTACCCTGATATACGCCAGGCTCAATTCCTCAACCGCATTCTGGATATGCTGGGAGAAGTGGCGGCCTTCCCTCGCATTCTGGAACTGGCCAACCAGGCGGGAGAGGTGGATTTGCGCGCTGGCGGCCGCACCTTAATCAACCCGGAAAGCGCCAGCTTGGGATTTCCCAGGGAATGGGCCACCCAGGGACGGTATGATGTAGGCATGGACCGCTTACGCCAAAAGCAGGAGGCCATCAGGCGGGCATTCTTCGTACCTATGCTGGAATTGTGGAGTGAGCAGAAGCAGCAGATGACCGCCAGTGAAATCTATGCACGCGAGAACGAACGCGTGATGCTCTTTTCTCCCTCGTTCACACTGTTTGCAAGTGATTTCCGCCCGCTGATGGAACGTGTATTTGCCCAGCTCTTCCGCATGGGGCGATTCCCCCAGCCACCCACCACTGCCCTACAGCACAATCGGAATGGGGAGGCCGAAATCGAACTCCCGCTGGTAGTTTACCAAGGTCGCGTAGCCATGGTCATGCGGCGATTGCAATCCGAGGGCATCACCCGCACCCTGCAGCGCCTGCAAGCAATGGCTGGCATGGATAACCAACTGCTGGATCATGTGGACCTGGACCGCACCTTCCGACTAGCCGCACGGCTCGATGGTGTGCCGGAGGAAATCCTACGCCCGGAACTGGGCGTAAAACGATTGCGCCGCAAGCGCGAATCCGCAGAAGCCCAACAGCAACAAGCCCAACAAATGACCCATGATTTACAAACGCAACACCTTGCTTGAACAAGCACGGGAAGAACGCCAGCGTCTGCTCAAACTCTTCTCCAGCCCGGAAGGGGAACAAGTGCTCGAAGAGCTGGAACGCCGTTTTGAAACGCATCTGCCCGTATTCCAGGGAAAACCCGGTTCCTACGACCCACTGGACGCCATGCGGCGCGATGCCCACCGAGAAGTCTTCCTTGTCATTCGCCACCAACTGACGCTGGCCAGGCAGGAATCAACAACAACCCAACATGAACAAGATGGATAATACAGAACAAGAACACAACGTACCCACCCCCCTGCCCCAGGATTCTACGCCGGCTCCGGTTATGAATGCGGAGGGTGCCTTCACCCCCGGTTGGTATACCCAATTTGAAGAACTGCAGCCCTATGCTGCTACGCTCTCCAAATTCCACCGACCGGAAGCACTTGCCAAAAGCTATGCCAATCTGGAAAAGCTGAAGGGTTACCCCGATACCGCAGATGCTGCCCGCATGGCAGCATTCCGAGCAGCTGTCGGGCTGCCGTCCAAGGCAGACGAATTCACCATGGAACGACCTCAGGACACGCCGGACGAACTCTGGAATGAGGAATTAGTACGCCAGCTCAGCGGCGTTGCCTATGAATACGGCGTACCTCCCAAGGCATTGAACGCTCTTGCAGAACGTTACAGCAGCGAGGGGCGCCGATTCATGGAACGCTGCCGCATGGAAAATGCAGAGGCGGTGGCCAGGGCTGATGCCGAATTGCAACAGAGCTGGGGTCGCGCGTATGAGGACAACATGAACACGATTGCTTCATTCCTTAACACTATGGGTGAGCGTGCAGGAGTCAATGTGCAGGAGCTGGTGGAAAACCCGGTTCTGCGAGCCAACCCAGACTTTGCCCGCCTCATGCTGGAAGCCGCCAGCCTCATGGATGAAGCACCCCTGCACACAGGCCAGCAGCCTGACCGCAAGGGTGAAGCTCACCGCATCGCGCATGACCCTTCACACCCTCTGCATGAGGCCTATATGCGTACCAGCCATCCGCAACACCGTTACGCTAACGAACAGTACGACCGCCTGGCATTCGGCCGTAAACTCTGATTCGGCAAGCCCCAACGGAGCATCTGCAACTACCCCCGGCTCCGTTCCCAGAGCCGGGGGTTCTCTTATGTTACTACGTACCAAACGAAATCCGTTTACGTCATTCTGTGTCTTTCTTCACTGAATATGGCGCTCCAACTCGTCGATTTTATCTTTATACAGCACACTTTTTTCCTTCTTTGCTTCCTACTATCAACTATTGGCATCTGCTTCAAGGAACTTTTTATCCATTTCGATGTAGTTTTACTTGACGTCACGCCCAAATTGTGTAAAATAGCGCACCGCATTAATTTTTAACATCACCTAGAACATCTTATGTCCCGTATTTGCAATATCACATTTGCCATGCCGCACAAGGGCCGTCGCATTCACCGTTCCGGTCTTGCCAAGAAGAAGGGCGGTATCGGCCGTCACGTCACCAAGGTGGTGAACCGCACCGTGTATCCCAACCTCCAGGAAAAGCGCATCTGGGTGCCCGAGCTCAACGGTGGTAAGGGTGGCTACCTGCGTATGAAGATTTCCTGCAAGGCTCTTCGCACCATCTCCAAGAACGGTGCCTACAACACGCTCAAGAAAGCTGGGATTCTTTACTAATCCTTCTGCTTTTTTTGAACGGAGCGGTACCATACGGAGTCTACAAACGAAACGGAATCCCCGGAGGTGCCGCCAGCGGTTCAGAAACGAACGCGGACACCATTGCAGAGTTGAAAAACCCTGCCTTTACCTTTAGAGATAAATACAAAAATGACCCCGCAACAGACAAAGATCGCGCTTCGTATCAACGACGATAACCTCAACCACCACCTGTGGAATAACCGCGGTGTGTGGTGGTGCCACGTAACCGTACACAAGCCGGATGCAACGGCTGAACGCCTGCGTTTCTCCCTCAAGACCCGTAATATTGAGAGAGCTCGTCGTCTTCGCGACCGCATCTTCGAGGACATCCAGCGCCATTTCGGCATCGCTGCTTAAGTCCTTCCCCTTGCCATTTATCCTTTTTCATCCGCGCCTGGTAGCTCAATTACCAGGCGCGTTTGCGTTTCCTCGTTCCGCTCTCCCTGCATGTGCATGCAGGCATAGAAAAGAATGAAGAGAACGCTCACATACACCCCACGCAGCCCAAACAAGAAGGAAGGAGCGTTCGCTCAGCTTGCGCGGGACTGCACCACTCCATTCCTTCAAATGAAAATGCCCGGCATTGCATACGCAATGCCGGGCATGAAGCATTTTTACCTCAGAAGCGCGTCCGATTAGTCATCAGCGCCTACGGAGAGAGTATCATCGGGCATAGGCAAATCCTCATCATCCATATAGGTGCTGCGAGGAATCGGCGTAGCGCCCTCAGCGGGTTCGACCACAATATTGCGGTACTGGGAGAAGCCCGTACCAGCGGGGATGAGGTGACCCAGGATGACGTTCTCCTTGAAGCCTTCCAGCATATCAACCTTGCCAAGTGTGGCAGCTTCCGTAAGCACACGAGTGGTATCCTGGAAGGAAGCGGCAGAAATGAAGGAATCGGTCTTGAGGGAGGCCTTGGTGATACCCAGAAGGATGGGTTCGCTATCAGCCGGGCGGCCGTGCTGCTCGATGGTTTCCTTATTGATGCGGGAGAGCGTAGTGCGGTCCACTTCGTCACCCCAGAGGAGGCCGGTATCACCCGGATCCTTCACGCGCACCTTGCGGAGCATCTGGGACACGATGATTTCCACGTGCTTGTCGTTGATTTCCACACCCTGCACACGGTACACCTGCTGCACCTTGTTCACGAGGTGCTCCTGCAGAGCCTCCTTACCGCAGATGCGGAGGATTTCATCAGAAGCTTCGGAACCGTCGGACAAGGGCTCACCAGCGCGCACGTAGTCACCATCATGCACGATGATGTGGCGATCCATGGGTACCAGGTGCTTGATGGAAATCGTACCCTCGTACTCATCATTTGTCTGCAGCTTGGTAGAGCGCTTGCGGGTCTTGGTGGCAGCTTCCTTGGCAGCAGCATCACGGTAAATGGTCACCACCTTCTTACCGCGGATCATGGCGTCATCGATAGCCACAACACCGTCCATCTCAGCCAGGGTGCAGGTATCCTTCGGGCGGCGGGCTTCAAAGAGCTCAGCCACACGGGGAAGACCACCGGTAATATCGTTTGTCTTCTGCACCTTGCGCGGAGTCTTGGCCAGCTGGGTACCAGCGGCAATCTTCTGCTTGTTGTTCACCACAAGGTAAGCACCGGTGGGGATAGAGTACACGCGGGGCTTGTCCTTATCGGAGCCGGGCTTGGCGGTGTGCACAATCACGCGGGGTGCGAGGTCCTGGCGGTGGTCAATGATGACGGTAGTACCCTTACCGGACTCAGTGTGACCTGTTTCCGTGCGGCAGGTAATACCCTCAATCATATCCTGGAATTCAACCGTACCGCCTACTTCTGCGATAACCGGAATAGCGAAGGGATCCCATTCGGCGATGACAGTGCCAGCCTCAACAGCTGCGCCATCCTTCACGCGGAGCACGGCACCCATGGTCAGGGAGTAGGATTCCAGCTCCTTACCTTCGGCGTCGTACACCTTCACGCTACCATTCTTACAGAGAACCACCATGTTGCCATTCTCGTCCTCTACACAGCGGTCACGCAGGTTTTCATCATAAATGACAATACCAGCACTCTTGGCCGTATACTCCGGACGGTTGGCCGCAGCCGTAGCAGTACCACCCACGTGGAAAGTACGCATGGTCAGCTGAGTACCAGGCTCACCGATGGACTGGGCAGCAATGATACCCACAGCCTCACCCACCTTGACGCTCTGTCCGGTGGCCAGGTTCAGACCATAGCACTTGGCACAGCAGCCCTTGGAAAGGTCACAGGTCAGCACGGAGCGAACCTTCACCTTTTCAATACCCACCTTCTCAATGCGCTTGGCTGCCTCATCAGTGATGATTTCGTTCTTGGCAACAATCAGCTCACGGGTCGTGGGATCATAGATATCATCGCAGGTCACGCGGCCGTAGATACGCTGTGCGAGTGTGGCAATTTCGTCCTCACCATCGTAGATGGCCGTCATCGTGATACCATTCTCCGTACCGCAGTCCAGGTCGCGCACAATCACATCCTGAGCCACGTCCACCAGCTTACGGGTCATGTAACCGGAGTCAGCGGTCTTAAGAGCGGTATCAGCCAGACCCTTACGGGCACCGTGGGTGGAAATGAAGTATTCCAGCACGGACAGACCTTCACGGAAATTGGAAGTAATGGGGCGTTCGATAATCTCACCAGAAGGCTTGGCCATCAGACCACGCATACCGGAGAGCTGTTTAATCTGAGCCTTGTTACCACGAGCACCGGAGTCCACCATCATGTAAAGCGGGCTGGCAACGGCAGAGCCTTCATTGTATTCCAGCTTGGTGTAGAGCTCCTTCTGGATGGCATCCGTGGCAGAAGACCAGATGTTAATCACCTTTTCATAGCGTTCGCCGTTGGTGATAAGGCCTTCCTCATACTGCTCGGTAACCTTGGCTACCTCATCATAAGCAGAGGAAATCACGCCATCCTTGTTCTCAGGCACCACCATGTCAACGATACCAATGGAGCAACCGGAACGAGTGGCTTCCTTATAGCCCAGGGACTTGAGGGCATCAAGAGTCTCAACCGTGCGCTTCTGACCGCAGGTCTGGTAGCAGCGCCAGATAATATCACCCAACTGCTTCTTACCGACGTTACGGTTGATGTAGCCAATCTCATCCGGCCAGATTTCGTTGAAACGCACACGACCAGCGGTGGTCACCAGCGTCTTGCGGTGCACGTTCTCCTGATTGTAGGCCAGCTTGTCGAACTCTGCACCGGTCTTGCCATAGTCCGGGTTCTTGAGGCGAATCCACTCGTGGTAGCCAATCTTGCGGGCTGCAATAGCGAACTCCACTTCAGAAATGGACTCGAAGAGGGGCAGCAGGTGCTGGTTGTCCTGCATTTCCTTCACCTCCTTGGCGCGGGTGTGCGTCAGGTAGTAGGAACCCAGAATGATATCCTGGGAAGGCGTGCAGATGGGCTTACCAGAAGCCGGGGAGAAGATGTTGTTGGGAGCCAGCATCAGGAGGCGAGCCTCCAGCTGGGCTTCCACGCTCAGCGGTACATGCACAGCCATCTGGTCACCGTCGAAGTCAGCGTTATAGCCGGTACATACGAGCGGGTGCAGACGGATAGCGGAACCTTCAATCAACACAGGCTCGAAAGCCTGGATGGAAAGGCGGTGCAGCGTTGGAGCACGGTTCAGGAACACGGGGTGTCCCTTGGTCACCTCTTCCAGGATATCCCATACAATGGATTCCTTGCGGTCAATCATCTTCTTGGCAGAACGCACGGTGTGCACATAGCCAAGCTCCTTGAGGCGGTGAATGATGAAGGGTTCGAACAGGCTCAGAGCCATCTTCTTGGGAAGACCGCACTGGTTCATCTTCAGGTTCGGACCAATCACAATCACGGAACGACCGGAGTAGTCCACACGCTTACCGAGCAGGTTCTGACGGAAACGGCCACTCTTGCCCTTCAGCATGTCGGAAAGAGACTTCAGCGGGCGGTTGCCCGGTCCCGTTACGTGGCGGCCATGGCGGCCGTTGTCGAACAGGGCGTCTACAGCTTCCTGCAGCATACGCATTTCATTGCGCTTAATCACCTCAGGCGTCTGAAGTGCGGCAAGTTCACGCAAGCGGTTGTTGCGGTTAATGACGCGGCGGTACAGGTCATTGAGGTCACTGGTGGCGAAACGACCGCCGGGCAGCGGAACGAGCGGACGCAAATCCGGGGGAATGACCGGCAGCGTGGTCAGCACCATCCACTCAGGCTTGCAGCCGCTGGTGCGGAAGCCCTGAACGAGCTGCAGGCGCTTGGCCAACTTACGCTTGTTCTGCTTGGAGTTGGTCTTCTCCATCTCCTGGCGCAGGGTGTCTACCAGGGCGTCCAAGTCGATAGTGGCAAGAAGGCGCTGAATGGCAGCGGCACCCATGCCGGCTTCAGGGGCATCATCGCCGTAGTCATCAACAAGCTCTTCATATTCCTCTTCGGTCAGAATCTGGCCGCGCTCGATGCCTGCCACATCCTTGGGGTCGATGACGATGTAGTCCTCATAGTAAATGACACGCTCCAGGTCGCGGGCGGTCAGGTCAAGCATAAGGCCTATGCGGCTGGGCATGCACTTGTAGAACCAGATGTGGGTCACCGGTACGGCCAGGTTGATATGCCCCATGCGCTCGCGGCGCACGCGGGAGGAGGTAACCTCCACGCCGCATCGGTCACAGACCATGCCCTTGTTCTTGGCGCGCTTGTAGCGGCCGCATGAGCATTCCATGTCGCGGGTCGGGCCAAAGATGCGTTCGCAGAACAAACCACCCTTCTCTGGTTTGAAGGTGCGGTAGTTAATCGTCTCGGGGTTCTTGACCTCGCCGCTGGACCAGTTCAGGATATCCTCCGGGCTGGCCACGGTGATGCAAACCTGATCGAAGTTCTTGGGCTTCTCGTTATTAAGGTCGTTAAAAGACATATTGGTGTAGATTTGAGAGGTTTGGGAATGCCACCCGGTCCGGGGTTTCGCACCGGGTGGCGGTTACAGGTTTACATTTCGTCGTCGTCCTCGTCATCGGAATCGGCGTAGTCATCGCCGTCCATATCAGAGAAGTCGCCATCGAAGTCATCATCATCATCGGTCCCGAAGCCATCTTCATCGTCCATGCCGTCACCGGCAAGAAGGGCGAAGAGATCATCCGTGGTCTGCGGTGCATTCTCACGGTCACGCTTCTCAGTGGGCTGCACGTTGAGGCAGAGAGCCTGCATTTCCTTGATGAGCACATTGAAGGATTCGGGGGTACCTGCCTCCAGCGAGTTATCGCCCTTGACGATATTCTCGTAGATGCGGGTACGGCCCTGCACGTCGTCAGACTTGACGGTGAGAAGTTCCTGCAGTGTATAGGCAGCACCGTATGCCTCCATGGCCCACACTTCCATTTCACCGAAGCGCTGGCCACCATGCTGGGCTTTACCACCAAGGGGCTGCTGGGTAACGAGTGAGTAAGTACCCACGGCACGGGCGTGAACCTTATCTGCAACGAGGTGGTTCAGCTTAAGCATGTAGGTGTAACCAACCACCACGGGATAGTGGAAGTATTCACCCGTAAGACCGTCAATCAGTCGGCTCTTACCAGCCACGGAACCATCCTTGCCATCGCCCACCCAGGAGAATCCGGGAACCTGCTTGGCCTGGCTCATGAAGTCCCAAATCTGGGATTCCTGAATACCGTCGAATACCGGAGTGGCAACCTTGAATCCAAGAGCCTTTGCAGCCACACCAAGGTGGGCTTCCAGCACCTGGCCCACGTTCATTCGTGAAGGCACACCCAGGGGGTTCAGAATGATATCTACCGGAGTACCGTCTTCCAGGTAGGGCATGTCCTCTACCGGGAGCACGCGGGAGCAGACGCCCTTGTTACCGTGACGACCGGCCATCTTATCACCCACACCGAGCTTGCGCTTGGTAGCAATGTAGACTTTCACCTCGGTCACAACACCGGGATCCATCTCGGCGCCGGCTTCAATCTGGTCGAGCTTGCGGTCACGCTCTTCGTCCAGGTCAGCGAAGCGGGGTTCATAGCTGTTGATGATTTCAAAAATCTGGTTACGCACCGGGCTCTCGTTCATCTCAATCTGGTCGTGACACACGGCCAGCTTACGCAGCAGGGTCTTGGTAATCTTGCGGTTGGCAGGAATGATGAGCTCATTGGAGCCCACGCGGGTCACTTCCAGCGGAATCTTCTCGCCCAGGAGGCGGTCAGAGAGCTTGCTGGTCAGCTGCTCAATAAGGGCATCGCGGTCGCGCTCGTACTCAGCGTCCACCTTCTTGCGCTGCTTCTGGGCTTCCTTCTCAATATCCACGGCTGGTGCACCGGGAGCAGAGGAGCGCACCACACGCACATCCATCACCACACCGGTGGTACCCGGAGGTACGCGCAGGGAAGTATCCTTCACATCGGCTGCCTTCTCACCAAAGATAGCGCGCAGGAGGCGCTCTTCAGGAGCCAGGTCGGTTTCGCTCTTAGGCGTAATCTTACCCACGAGGATATCACCAGGCTTCACCTCGGCACCAATGCGTACCACACCATCGCTGCCCAGGTTCTTGAGGGCATCATCACCCACATTGGGGATATCGCGAGTGATTTCTTCCGGTCCCAGCTTGGTATCGCGGGCTTTTTCTTCAAATTCCTCGATGTGAATGGAGGTATAGGCATCCTCCTGAACAAGGCGCTCAGAAATGATGATGGCGTCTTCGAAGTTATAACCGTACCAGGACATGTAAGCCACCAGCACGTTACGTCCCAGAGCCAGCTCACCACCATCCGTACAAGGGCCATCAGCCAGCACATCACCCGGCTTCACCACATCACCACGGGAAACAATGGGTTTCTGGTTGATGCAGGTGGAAGCGTTGGAACGCATGAACTTGCGGAGCTGGTACACGTAGATGCCCTTATCAGCATCGGTCTTGATGCTTTCGGGGTCGCTCAGCCAGGTATTCGGGGAGACGGGCAGCTCGCCATCGGGCGTGGTTACCACATACTCTGCCGTGGCTGAAGCCACAATGCCGGGTGCCACAGCGCAAACAACGGCGCAACTATCGCGCGCACACTTGGCCTCAATGCCGGTACCCACAAGCGGAGCCTGGTTCACCATCAACGGCACACCCTGACGCTGCATGTTTGCACCCATAAGTGCACGGTTGGCGTCATCGTGTTCCAGGAAGGGAATCAGACCGGCAGCAATGGAGATAATCTGCTTGGGAGATACGTCCATGAACTCCACCTTGCTGGGATCCACTTCGATGAACTCACCATGCTCACGAGCCGTCACGCGCTTACCAGTGAAGTGACCCTTGCCGTTGTCATTATCGATGGGGTTGTTGGCCTGAGCGATAAGGTGGTATTCTTCCTTATCAGCCGTCAGGTAGACCACATCATTCGTCACAACGGACTCAGTGCCTACAACTTCACCCTTGGAATTCTTCTTCTCAATCTGCTTCACTCGGCGGAACGGAGTCTCAATGAATCCGTACTCATCAATGCGGGCATAGGTGCAGAGAGAGTTAATCAAACCAATGTTCGGACCTTCAGGGGTCTCAATCGGGCAAATTCGACCGTAGTGGGAGGGATGCACGTCTCGAACTTCGAAACCGGCACGGTCACGGTTCAGACCACCCGGTCCCAAGGCAGAGAGACGACGCTTGTGCGTAAGCTCGGCCAGGGGGTTAATCTGGTCCATGAACTGGGAAAGCTGGCTGCGGCCGAAGAAATCGCGCACCACGGCGCTGAGCGCCTTCGGGTTGATGAGCTTGCTCGGAGTAATGTCATTGCGCGTAGTATCGCACAGGGTCATACGCTCCTTGACCAGACGCTCCGTGCGGGCAAGGCCCACCCGGCACTGGTTGGAAATGAGCTCGCCCACAGCACGCACGCGGCGGTTACCCAGATGGTCAATATCATCCACCTGCCCCTCGCCATGAGTCAGGCGGAGCAGGTATTTGAGGGATGCCAGGAAGTCCTCAGGCTGAATGAGGCGGCAATCCTCAGGCACGTCCAGACCAAGCTTCTGATTAATCTTGTAGCGGCCCACGCGGGTCAGGTCATAGCGTTTCTCATCCTTGAACAGGCGATCCAGGGCCGTTGCGGCTTGCTGCACGGAGGAAGGATCACCCGGACGGAACTTACGGAAGATTTCCTTCAGGGCAGACTCGCGGTCATAGGCCAAATCCTTCTTGAGGGTCTTGACCAAGGTCTCTTCCTCGCGCTGGTCGATTACTTCAATCTCTTCCAGGCCAAGCTCCTGCATCTTGCGGATAGTAGCCAGGCTGAGCGGTTCGTAGGCTTTGGCAATAATGGTTGCCTTGCGGCCTTCCTTATCATCACCGTATTTCACGTCCTCAAAGGGAACCAGGTACTCCAGCTCAGGACCAGCAACGGCGCTAAGATTAAGCTTCTCGATGGTGTAGAACTGCTCCACAATCTGGCGGTCAGTCTCGTAACCCAGATAGCGCAGGAACGTGGTAGCCAGGAACTTGCGGCGGCGGCGGCGGCGATCCAGGAATACGTACATAAGGTCGTTCGTATCGAACTGAACCTCAAGCCAGGAACCACGGTCAGGAATGATGCGGAAGGAATAGATATCCTTGCCGTTGCTGTGCTGGGTCTTCTCAAAGCACAACCCCGGAGAGCGGTGCAGCTGAGCCACAATCACACGCTCTGCACCGTTGATGACAAAGGTGCCACGGTCGGTAATCATGGGAATCTCGCCCATGTACACATTCTCCTCGCTCGTGTAGTCTCCGCACTTGAGGCGGAACTTCACATACAGGGCAGCGCTGTACGTCTCGCCACACCGGATAGCAGCGAAATCGGAGGTCTTGGGCGGAGCAATTTCGTAGGAAACGAAATCCAGACGAATCTGGTTGTCGTAGCTCTCAATCGGGAAATGCTCAGACAAAACGGCCTGCAGACCCATCTTGGCACGTTTGTCTGGCTCGGTGAAGCGCTGAAGGAATTCCTCGTAGGACTTAGTCTGAATCTCAATCAAGTTGGGCGGGTCGATGACCTCCTTGATTTTGCCGAAACTGATTCGCTCTTGCTTGGACATGGAGTTGTCGGAGTGAGGTTGTGCACCTGGCCAGGTGCCGGTCGGTTCCTTTGGTAAAACCGACCCGGAGCTGCTTTGGCAGTGAGGCTTTGCCCCGGGTCGAGCTTACGTGCGTGCGCGCACAAGGAAACTTTGCTAAACTTTGATACTGAACAGCCTGGAAATCACCCCATTTTCGGCCAGAAATGGAGGGACGCGAAGGCAGGAGAGGACGAAAATCCCCTCCTGCTTCGCGTAAATGAAAGCTTACTTGATAGTGACCTTGGCGCCAGCCTTCTCGAGCTCGGCCTTGGCCTTCTCGGCTTCCTCCTTGGAAACGCCCTCGAGGATAACGGCGGGAGCGCTTTCAACGAGCTTCTTAGCGTCGGCCAGACCCAGACCGGTCTTGACGGTACGCACAGCCTTAATCACGTTGATCTTGCTAGCACCAGCATCGGTGAGCTCAACGTCGAAGTCGGTCTTCTCCTCAGCAGCCTCAGCGGGAGCAGCGCCAGGAGCGGCAGCAGCAACCGGAGCAGCGGCGGAAACGCCCCACTTCTCTTCCAGCATCTTCACAAGCTCAGCAGCCTCCAGGATGGTAAGCTTGCCAAGTTCCTCAGCGATAGTATTGATATCAGCCATTGTAGTATTATTTCTGTTTAATTGGTTCTTGTCGCGGATGGGGGCTCCCCATCCATTTCAGTTCTCACCGGCCGGAGAGCCGACAGAGAGCCTAATTTTTTCAGGCGGCGGGCAGTTGATACCACACCACCGCCATCTGTTCAAGTCTTTTTTTACTCAGCAGCGGAAGTTTCTTCCGTTGCACCACCATTTTCCTTGTCGACGTAGGCCTTGATGACGCGGGCAAGAGCAGCACCAGCACCATTGATGGTGCCAAGCAGCGTAGCCAGCAGAACCTCACGGCTGGGCAGATCACCCAGAGCCTTAATCTTCTCAGGAGTCAGTTCAGCGCCGTCCAAGATACCAGCCTTCCAGGCTGCCTTCTTGGACTTCTTGGCGAAGGTGTTCACCACCTTGGCAGCAGCGCACACATCGCTATCACCCATCACATAGGCCGTCTGGCCCTTGAGGGAGGCAGAAATGTCGGGCAGGCCGGCAGCGGCAATAGCCTTGGCCATGAAGGTGTTCTTAGCCACCACGCAGCTTGCGCCAGCAGCGGCAAGAGCAGCACGCATTTCGGTGAACTCAGGCACCGTCACGCCGGTGTAATCAATCACCAGCACAAACGGAGAAGCGTTAACCTTGGCCACGAGGCTATCAATGATAACGCCCTTATCAGGATTGAGTTTCTTTTCGTTGCTCATAATAGTTCTTGCGGTTCAGGTTAGTTCTTGGAGTACTCCACCGGGCTGATGGACAGACCAGGATTCATGGAGCTGGACATGGTTACGGCAGCGATGTAAGCACCCTTAGCACCAGAGGGGCGAGCCTTAACAACGGCGGAGATAAATGCACGGGCGTTCTCAACGAGCTTATCGCTCTCGAAGGAGAGCTTACCAACGGCAGCGGAAATGTTGGCGTTCTTGTCAACCTTGAAGTCAACGCGACCAGCCTTCACCTCGCGAACAGCCTTGGCGGTATCATCCGTCACAGTGCCGGTCTTGGGGTTGGGCATCAGGCCACGCGGGCCGAGCACGCGGGCAATCTTACGCACCTGGGCCATGGCATCCGGGGTGGCGATTGCGCTGTCGAAATCAAGGAAGCCATTCTGAATCTCCTTGATAAGGTCTTCCAGACCTACCTTCTCAGCACCGGCTTCCAGAGCAGCCTGAGCGGCCTCACCCTGGGCAAACACGATGACGCGAACATTCTTACCAGTACCATTCGGCAGGGCCACGGAGCCGCGCACCATCTGGTCTGCTTTGCGGGGGTCCACCGTCAGGTGGAAGGAAACGGTGACTGTGGGGTCGAACTTGGGAGCGGGGAAGCTCTTCATCAGTTCCACAGCCTCCTCAACAGCGTAGTTCTTGCTGGCATCAACAAGCTTGGCTGCCTCGTTGTAGCGCTTGGAGCGTTTTGTAGACATATTTATTTAGCAGTACGTTCGGGGTTAATTAGTTTATTTCCCTCCTGCGAAGGGGTTACATGCCTTCAACCTCGATACCCATCTGGCGAGCCTGACCAGCAATGATGCGGGCAGCAGCCTCCGGGTTCTTGGTGTTAAAGTCGGGCATCTTGGTGTTGACAATTTCCATCAGCTTCTCTTTGGAAATCTTGGCAACCTTGGTCTTGTTCGGCTCACCGGAGCCGGACTTGATACCAGCGGCCTTCTTGAGCAGAAGTGCTGCCGGGGGTTGCTTGGTGATGAAGTCGAAGGACTTGTCCTTGTATACGGTAATCACGACGGGGAGAACGTCACCGGCCTGCTTCTGAGTCTTTGCGTTGAACTCTTTGCAGAAGCCCATGATGTTAACACCGGCCTGACCAAGAGCAGGACCCACGGGCGGCGAGGGGTTCGCAGCACCGGCAGGAATCTGCAGCTTAATGATTTTAACTACTTCTTTTGCCATGGTTGTGTTAGTTTGGGTTTGCCGCATTTACCGGCCGGAGCCAGCTCCCTGCGGCGGGAAAATCTTCTAGAATCAAGGGTTAAAGATTCTTACCCTTTTCGTCATCGGGTACAAGCTGCACCTGTGCATAGGAAAGGTCCAGCGGATTGGAGCGGCCGAACATGGTCACACCCACGCGCAGACGCCCGCGCTCGGCATCAACCATTTCAACAATACCATGCTCTCCCTGGAAGGCGCCATCCAGCACCACCACTTCCTCACCCACATTGAAGGAAATCTTGGGACGAGCGGCTCCACTACGGCGCTCAATCTCGGACATGAGGTCCTGCACATCCTTGCGGGACATGGGGAGAGGTTCCTTATTGCGGCCACAAGCAAAGCTGATAACACCATCGACAGCCTGAATCTTGTACCATGCCTCATTGTTCAGTGAACCATCCGGGCGGCGCAGTGCAAAGTTCAGGTATACATAACCAGGATACAGCTTGCGGTTCACAATGTACTTCTTTCCATTGCGGACGTCCTCCACCTTCTCCTTGGGAACAAGCGGAGCGCTCTGCAGCAGAGCGTTCATCTCTTCATCCTCCTTGAAAAGGCGGTTTAAGTTCTCCACAGTGCGATCTTCCTTGTTGGAAAGCACATGCAGCACATACCACTGGTCTTTGGGTTCGGGCGTCACCCGGACTGTTCCGGACTTACGATCGTAGGGGCGGGACATAGGGAAAAAATAAAAAGGTGAAACAGAAAGCTTCTTCTCAGCTCATCAGGAAAGCAGCTCAATCGCGCGCGTCACAACCGCCGAGAGCACATAATCAAAGAATGCAACGTAGGCACCCAGCAGCACCATGGCTATGAGCACCACAACAGTTGACCCGGACAACTCGCGGAATTTCTTGAACCCAGTAATCTTCGGGTCGCTCTCCCAGGGCCAGGAGCACTTCTTCAACTCGCCCTTAACAGCAGAAATATATTGGGAAATCTTGCGGAACATGAGTGTCGTGAGTTAGGTCGGGGATTTTTTTAGAAAAAAAAAGAGGAAGGCTGGCAGGGTATGAGAGACTCGAACTCCCAACACGCGGTTTTGGAGACCGCTGCTCTACCAATTGAGCTAATACCCTATAACCTTGCTCTGTCTTGTTCCGGCTGAACGGGGGAGATGACCATCCGGCCATCTCCCCCGGCCGAGGTGCCGCCCACTGCGGGACAGTCACCCAATTTTAAGTTTTTAAAGAGGCAACTTAGGCCTTGATGCTGGCAACCTTACCGGCGCCAACGGTGCGACCACCTTCGCGGATAGCGAAACGCATACCCTCTTCCATGGCCACGGGAGTGATGAGCTGAACCGTGATGGTCACGTTATCGCCAGGCATCACCATTTCGGTGCCCTCGGGCAGAGTCACGCTGCCGGTCACGTCCGTCGTGCGGAAGTAGAACTGCGGGCGGTAGTTGTTGAAGAACGGGGTGTGACGGCCACCTTCTTCCTTGGTCAGCACGTAAACGGCTGCCTCGAAGTCGGTGTGAGGAGTCACAGAACCGGGCTTGGCAATCACCTGACCACGAACGATATCTTCCTTCTTGATACCGCGGAGCAGCACGCCCACGTTATCACCAGCCTCACCCTTATCGAGGAGCTTGCGGAACATTTCGATGTCGGTCACGGAGGTCTTCACAGTGGGACGAATACCCACGATTTCAACTTCCTCCATCTTGTTGATGATACCACGCTCAATACGACCGGTAGCCACAGTACCACGGCCGGAGATGGAGAACACGTCCTCCACGGGCATCAGGAAGGGCTTCTCAGTCGGACGCTCAGGAGTGGGGATGTAGGCATCCACAGCATCCATGAGGTCGAGAATCTTCTGGGTGTACTCAGCATCACCCTCCAGAGCCTTCACGGCGGAACCCATCACGATGGGCAGGTCATCGCCCGGGAAGTCGTAGGAGGAAAGAAGTTCACGGATTTCCATCTCCACGAGCTCAGCGAGTTCGGGATCAGCAAGATCCATCTTGTTCATGAACACCACGATGTAGGGAACACCCACCTGGCGAGCAAGCAGGATGTGCTCACGAGTCTGAGGCATGGGGCCGTCAGCGGCGGACACCACAAGGATAGCGCCGTCCATCTGGGCAGCACCAGTAATCATGTTCTTAACGTAGTCAGCGTGACCGGGGCAGTCCACGTGTGCATAGTGGCGACTCTCGGTCTCGTACTCAACGTGAGCAGTAGAAATGGTAATACCACGCTCACGTTCCTCGGGGGCACCGTCAATCTGATCGTAAGCACGGGCTTCAGCCATACCGCGGTCTGCAAGAACCTTAGTAATTGCAGCGGTAAGAGAAGTCTTGCCATGGTCAACGTGACCGATCGTACCCACGTTCACGTGGGGCTTGGTGCGCTGGAATGATTCTTTGGCCATAATCGTTTATTAAGTTTGGGCTGCTTTATTCTTGCAAGAAATCAAAAAGCTTCTGGCGGGATTTGAACCCGCGACCTCATCCTTACCAAGGATGCGCTCTACCACTGAGCTACAGAAGCGACTTGACTCCGGGCGTCCCACTCGGTGAGACGTGAAAGCGGGGCGAGTATACACTCACTCGTTTACCAAGTCAATGATTATTTCTATTTTTTTTGTAAAAAATCGTTTTTTTCTGATTTTTTGCCGGTTTATTCGCGTGAAACAGCTGGAAAGTTGGATTGAAATGGCCAGAAGTTGGGTTCAGAATGGGGGTCTATGAAGAAATTCGCTATTACAACAAGTGCCGTGCTGCTTGCGCTGACCCAGTGGAGCCCTGCAGCGGAAGCCCCCTCCGCCACTCCCACCCCTGCCCCCTCTGCAACATGCGGTAATGATGCTGCATGTTGCGATTCTGCCTGCAAGTCTCCTTGCTGCAAAACAGAGAAAGGAGTGCAGTGTGGTGAAACCGCTTGGCTGGATATGGAAACCATTACCGTAGAAGCCGCCAATGGTGACCCCATCGCGCAGTATACGGTTGCGTATCTCACGGAAACCGGCGATTCTCCCAGCGAGGAAAAGACAGCCCGGGCTCATGAATGGTACGCCAAATCCTTACCAGGCCTGGAAAAAGCCGCTGCCGAAGGCAGCGCCACTGCATGCCGCGCCCTTGCCCACATGTACGCTGAGGGTAAAGGGGTAGAGAAAAACCCCGAAATGGCAGCCAAGTACAAGAAGATGTACAAGGAAATCTGCGCCAAGAAGTGCAAGAAGGAGAAAGACAGCAAGGCTTGCTGCCCCATGGCACCCAAGCCAGCAGCGCCTGCTCAGGACTAAACAAGTATACATCATGCATCCAGCCCTTCCCTTGGGCTGGGTGCATTTTATTGATAAAATACCTGTTTAAGGTACAGGCCTTCAGCAGGAGCGCAATAGCGGGTTTTCTCACCTAAAGGCTGATTCAGCATTTGCTCCAATTGCTGAAGGGTCAATTTCCCTCGAGAAACTTGGTGGGCTGTCCCCACCAACAGACGCACCATGCGGTACATGAACCCATTTCCGTGGAAGTGGAGGCGCAGAGTCTGCCCCTCCTTCCGCACACCAGTCTGGTAAATGGTTCTGATGTAGAAATCCGCCGGCGGGTCTGCAGGCTCATTTCCACGATTGGCTGCAAAACGCCTGAAATCGTGTTCTCCTTCATACACGTGCAGCGCTTCTTCCAACAGAGCGGCATCAAAAGAATGCGGTATATGCCAAGCCCTATTCTGCATGAAAGGAGAAAGCACTGGAGCATTGCATATCACATACTCATATATTTTTCCCACTGCATTGAAACGCGCGTGAAAGCCTCCCGAAACCTCCCTGGCCGACGTAATCCTGATACTGCCAGGCAAGTGAGCATTCAAGGCTGCCAGCCAGTTTTCTGGCTGCATGCGACATGTTTCGGGCACATCTGCATGAAAGCACTGCGCGTAAGCGTGCACCCCGGCATCCGTGCGGCCGCTCGCAGATATCCGCACAGGTCGCTTCAGGATGCGCCCCATGGCTGCCTCGATAACATCTTGTACCGATTCACCCCCCTTCTGGCTTTGCCAGCCGCAGTATGAGGAACCATCATACGCGCATTCGAAAAACAGCCGAGGCATACCAAAATCTCTGCTTGAGTTTAAACAAACGCCGCAGCTCTCTTCTTCAGAGAACTGCGGCGGGCATCATCAAAACGTGATAATCAAGGTGAAATTCTTTATTTACAGCTCAATGTCGAGCTCCTCTTCTCCGCCACCGAGGTCTTCTTCCTCTCCAGCAGCGTCATCTGCGGGTTCCTCGTCAGCGGCGGGCTCTTCCTCAGCTGCGGGCTCTTCCTCCGCAGCGGGTTCCTCGTCAGCAGCGGGCTCTTCCTCCGCAGCGGGTTCCTCGTCAGCGGCAGGCTCTTCCTCAGCAGCGGGTTCCTCGTCAGCTGCAGGCTCTTCCTCAGCTGCGGGTTCTTCCTCAGCAGCGGGCTCTTCAGCAGCAGGCTCTTCAGCGTCAGCAGGGGCAATATCAACAGGCTCCATCGTCTCAGCCTCTACTTCCACAGCAGCAGGAATGGCAGGCACATCCTCTTCGGAAGCGAACTTGAACGCCCCGTTATCACTGGAGGAGGCAACATAGGCGAGAGCAGAAGCCAGCTTGTCAGAGCCATAATACTCAGCAAATGCAGGCGGATTGTTGTTACTCTCAGATTCAGCATTATACGCGTAGAGCTGGCCCTTGGTGAACTGATCACGCAGAGGAGCATCAGCAGCGGCACCGGAGCCTACACCAACGGCACGCACGAGCGCAGCATCATCAACCTCACCATCAGCAGACGTGACGGGCTTACTGGCCTGTACACGACCCATTTCGCGAATCAGGGTGCATACAGCATCGGAGTATGCATTGGCATCACTGCCGGCAAGAGCGTTGGCATCAGCGCTGAATACACGGACGCTGGCATTCTGGAAGCGCTTGGTAAGGGCTTCAACACGGGGAGCCACAGCTTCAGCAGTCTTGTAATCCGTGACCTTCTGCAGTTCCTTGGTCAATTCTTCAGCCAGCTGCTGGGCAGTCATTTCTTCTTTCTGGCAGGAGGTGAGCATGCCGAAAGCCAGCAGGGCGCAAGAGGAGGTGAAGAGAAAACGTTTCATGGAGGGAATAAGATAATCTACGTTCCACAAATTAGCAGGATTTATGGCGCGTGTCAAGGTAAAGAATGATGATTCAAGAAAAAATAATGGATTTTTTGTTAATTGACAGTGGAATGAGCGAATGCTACCTAAGCGAAAAGGTATCAGGGTGTGGGTTCCGGCAAAATATCGGCATATATTCCGGGGTCAGATCCCTCAATAACGGTAGCACCGACCGTGCGGGAATAAAAGTCCTGAGGTCCCGTACCGCCTATGACTGCATACCCATAGCCCATAGCTCGCATTTGCTCCAGAGCCGTAACGAGCAGAGCCTTTCCAACACCGCCCATACGGGCCACCGGATCCACCCCCATAGGGCCAATAAATCCCCGAGCCGTGGCATCATAACACGCAAAGCCGATGACCTGGCGCTTGTGTGTGGCTATGATGCACCCAGCCGGCTGGTGAGCCATAGCTACCTGAAACTCACTCACCCAGCGCGTACTGAACGTGGAGGCAATCCATTCGGCCACCGCGTGCATTTCAAAGGGGCGGCATACGCGCACCAGTACCCCCTGCCCCGCCAGCTGCTGGCGCAGGGGTGCACCATCAGGCAGGTCATACAATTTCACTAACATGTCCACCATAACCTCTGTCTCTATTACAGGATAAAAGAAAATCCGCGGGGCAACAGCCCCGCGGATGCATAAAACACATTGGCGTTATCAATCCTTCTTCACACCCTTCTTCGCGTTGAAGTAGTAGGTGTCCAGCTTATCCACAAGGGAACCGGGAATAGCAGCTGCATCAGGATAAACCATCTTGGCATAGCGAGCCGTAGTCACGGCATCACGGAAATCAGCCGGAGCTGCATTCCAACGCTGCTTGTCCAGGGGAGGCGTCATCTTAGCGGCATAGTCCTTCACTCCCGGCATCGCCCAGAGAAGGGAGATGGCACGATTCAGGGCATCAGCCGGCATCCCCTTCTGGGCTCCATGCATGCTCATAATGGACTGGCAATAGAAATCCACTGCCACACTGGCAGGTTCTACCATTTCCTTGGCAATGGAACTCTGCAGCTGCTCAGCAGGAACTACGGATGCAGCACCACGTGCCAGCGCATAACGCAGCCAGCCATAGCATTCACTGTCCAGGTTCTTCCCGTGTGTCTTCGTAATTTCAACCACTGCAGCCTTGATAGCGGGGAAGGAATCTGCCTTATCCGTAATCATACCCACCACCTTGGCAGCAGCCAGGCGGGCGGCATCAGAACCGGCAAGGGCGGACTCACCTGGCAGAGAGGCAGACAGAGCCTTCACCGCAGGAATATCCAGCATACGCACCGCGCAAGTCAACTCGTAGAGAGCCGCCATGGTACAGGGAGAGCCCGGCAAGCCCGCATAGCTTGCATACTTCTTCTTGATAGATGCAAAATCCTTGCGGGCAGCAGGCATATCACCACCATAGTAATCACGCAGTGCGTTAGCCATGTCTGCCGGGGTCTGGATATAGAACATCTTGCAGGAAGTAGCCTTGGCCTGCATGAGTTGGTCTGTCCCCTTCTGCATGTAGAAGAAGTTACCGTTACCGTCTCCGCGCTCCAGCTCAATCTGTGCAGGACCGCCTGTAGCCAGCTGCACAAAGGCCTTCAGCTTGGGGGATTGCTTGGCGGCCTGCTGTGCCTCAGCGAGCTGCACACAGGAGAGGGCTGCCAGAATAAGACCGAATTTAGTCATTAATTTCATATCTCGAAAACAATGGTTGGGGTTTACTTCTTCTTACTGCTCTGAAGATTTCGGGCAAACTCCTTGTTGGCCTTATCTTCCCTCATCACAGCCGGGTCAGTACCGTAGTTATGCACTGCGGTAACAACCTTATTGAATTCGTCTCGTTCTTCCGGGGTCAGCTTAGCTTCCACACCACTGCGGCGAATCAGGTTCACATACTGCTGCCCCGTATCCCATGCCAGCCAGCGGTCAGAGTTCTGGAAACCCTTCTGCAGGCGGTCACCCTTGGTGGGGTTGTTGCGCTTCCAGAAGATTTCCATTATGGCCAGACATGCCTTGGCAGAGTAACCGACCTTGCCCTTGTACTGGTTGAACAGGTTCATGTAGGCAAGCAAGGCATTCTGCAGGTCATTGGCCTTCGTGTATGCCTCACCCTGCATGAGGATGACATCCAGACGGTCACGCTGGTTGGCGCGGTTACGCAGGTACTTGTTTGTCGTTTCAATAGCGGCGGTTGCATTACCCGTGCTGATGTGCAGCTTGGTCAGGCCAACCAGAGCCGGACCACCCACGTTCGGATCGGGATTCGTAGCCACCTTGGCATAGAGGTCGGCAGACGTCTTCTGCTTGGCGGCATCCTTGGAATATGCCAATGCATTCGCCTTACCAAGCTCAGCATCAGCCACGAGGTCCTTCTTGCGGTCAATCACCGCATCGTAATATGCCACAGCCTGACCGAGCTCCTCTGTGCGGGCAGAGGGATCAGGGAACTTGGAGACATACTTGACCAGGTAGTCACCCACCTGCACGCAGATGTAATTGGTGAGGTCTTCCGGCTTGAAGGTCGTAGTCATCTTGCGGAACACATCAAGAATCTGCTGTTCCATCTGCTCCTTGGCAGCCTTGTCTTCCTTCAGCGCAGCCAGCTCCTGGTTCATGGAGTTAATCTGAGCCATGCGGAAGATAGCATTGGCATACTTATCGTTCGGGTCAATGTTCGGGAAGTTGTTGAAGTGAGCCGTCTTTTCCTCCAGGGTCAGCGTCTTGCCAAGGTAGGTCTTGTTACCATTGACATATGCTTCCACATAGGAGTTGATGGTCTTTTCAAGTTCGGGATCAGCCTTATCATTCTTGAACTGATAGGTAGCCTCACGGGCAATGGTATCCTGAGCGCGCTTGATAGCCTTCTCAAAGTCTTCCTTGTTATTAACCATGGAAAGGTACAGGGAAACCATGGGAAGGGCAAAGGGATCACCCTCCGCGTCACCGTCTACCCAGTAGCGTTCGGCATACTCGCGGCAACGTGCCTTGGCAGCCTCCTCTGTCTCACCGGCTTCGGGGTATTCCCCTGCGTAGGATGCCAGCCAGAAAAGAGCATTGGCAGCAGTGGAGCGGCCTGCCTTTGTCTTCAGCTTCACGCCACCATCTGCAGCTTCCTTCAAGCGGGGAATGGAGGTTGCCTTCACGGAGTCATCCGTGTGGTTGAGCAGCAGGCCTGCAGCCAGCAAGTGCGCCGTGGGCCACAGGTCGCTATCCGGCCAGTTCTTGCAGATATGGTCGCAGTACTTGATGGCAGCCTTCTTGTGCTCCTCTGCACTCTTATCATCCGCAGCATTGTTGCTGCCTCTCATGTGCAGCGTCACGGCGGCGTAGTACATCTTGTCAGCAAGGGTCGCCTTCGTCAAATCCGGATCCGTATACTTGGCGGCATATTCCTCAAATACCTTGATGGCTTCTGCATCCAGTTCAGGCTTGTTCTGCTGGAGTGCCATCTTGGTGTAGGAATCCAGCATGAAGAAATACAACTCGTTTGTCAGCTTGTCCACTTCCTTCTGCTTGAGTCCATCCTTGACGTCGCTTGCTACCAGCTCATTACTGTCAATAAAGGCGCGGCATTCCTTCACTACATTCTCGTAGTCGCCCATCTGATAGTAGGAGGCGGGAATGATGTGGCGGGCGCTCAGATAGAGCTTGTGGGTCTTCTCATCCTTGAAGTGTTCCAGCACCTCACGGGCAATCGGCACCACATTCTGCCAATCCTTGTCATCCACAGCGCGGCTCATCTTCTGGAATACGATAATCTTGGTCTGCTCACCCATATCGGTAGCATTCTCCAGCATCTTCTCATACTCCAGGCCAGCCTTATCATCACCCGTCATGCGGCAAAGGGAACCCAGCTGCATGATGATGCTGTTCTTCAGGGGGCGAGGTTCAGCACCTTCACCCTTGCCAGGCTGAGACAGTCCGCGGTAACGGTCATACAGCACCTGGAAACCACCCTTTGCCAAGCGGTTGGAGCCTATTTCCTTGGCAATGGTTGCCGTAGAAAGAATAGCAAAGCCATCAAACTGCGTACCCTTGGATTCCAGATTACGGTAGTTATCCAGCAGCTTCTTACTGGAAGCACCATTCAGGCGCATGCCGGTAAAGCGGTCAGCCAGCGGCTTTTTGCCCTTGTACGCACCGTATGCCTTCACCTCTGCCTGCAGAGCCGTGCGGGCAACGGACATATCCGTCACCAGGCCAAACAGCGTATTGGCCGTGCGGGCAGCATCAGCAGCCTGTGTATCATTACCGGACACCAACCCATCCTGCATCACCTTGTATGCACGCTGGGCATGGTTGTAGAATTTGAACGAGTTACGAGCTGCACGGGACGGATTGAGGTTATAGCTGGCGGGACTCGCCTCAATCAGCTTGTATACCCAGCCTACGTTATCCGGGTTGGAAATAGCCACATTCACAATGGTGTTCAGGCCTTCCATAGCCATATCATCAGGCACGCGGCCCTTCACCTTGCGGCTCATCTCAAGATATTCAGCGGCCTTCTTGAAATCCGGATTCTCCTTCAGAATATATGCCTGAACAAGAATAAAGCAAATCTGGCCATCCATCTTCTGCTTCTTCTCGGTCTCCGTCACCTTGCCGCGCTGCACTAAATCCAGGTACTTCTCAAAGCAGGAAATGGCATCCTCAAACTTGGATTTATCTCCATTATTCTTACCCGGCTCGCCCACGGCCTGCTTGTAGCGGCAGTTGGCCATCTGGAAAAGGGCATAAGTGAAATAGGGTTCATACGCATCCTGCTGACCAGGAGTCTTGGCCTGCTCCTTAGCCTTGGAAAGCAAGGCCGGGTCGCGCCAGCGGGGCTCATCCATGAACGCCTTGAAGGCATTGTAGGCTTCATCATACTTCCCGGCGCGGAAGTACACAACGCCTTTCTCCCAGGCATAGTAGGGAAGCACATAGGCGAACTGCTGGGCAGTAGCACCCTTGCCACTAAAGCGCTTAATCACCATGTCGCAGAGCTTCACGGCATCTTCTGTCTTACCCTGCTTGGTCATTGCCTTGACCTTGGTCAGGGATGACAGCGGGTCCTGCGCCTGACAGACCATGGGCATAGTCAATGCCATGGCTGCCATCACAGATAAAGCTGTGGTATATGTATTCATAAATGTTCTCGTAGTTTGAAAATATTCAGGAAAAGTTTAGGAACAAAGAAGGGGAGCACGCGGATTCAGGTTCCGACACGCTCCCCTCCTGGCCCATTTAAAGGGATTACTCTGAGGCAGAGGTGTTCAGACCCACGGTGGAGATACCGGCCTCAGAAAGAGCGGCCATCACGTCCACGATGCGCTGATGAGGTGTGGCCGGGGCGCCCTCCACCATCACGATGGGGTTCGTATCGGCAGCCTTGGCGGCTTCTGCCAGGTTCTTAAGAGCTTCTACCAGTTCACCCAGTTCGCGTTCCTCCCGGTATTCGGGAGTGCGGGGATCCAGTCCTGGATTCATGGCACCGCCCATGGGCATATCGCCATTCCAGTAAATGGCACCACTTGCTTCCACCTTGATGCGTCCGGGTTCCAGGGGAGGCGGCGTACCGCTACCAGTAGAGGTACCGGGGAGAGATACACTCAGGCGCTTCTCACTCACCAGGGAGGTTGCCACAATGAAGTAAATCAGCAGCAGGAAGCAGGCGTCCATCATGGACGACATATTCATTTGCGGCTCCGCTTCGGGTTCAACTGCGCGTTGTTTGCGTCTTGCCATACTTGATAATCTTTCCTTGGTTGGGTTATTTATTTTGCAGGCAGGGTACCGAATACCACATTGCTCAAGCCGGCAGCCGCAGCGCAGCGGATAGCGGTAGCGGAGCGTTCCCAGGGAGCATCCTTGTCACCACGCACGTACAGGCGAATCATGCTGGGATCAAGGTTCTTCGCCTTCCACATTTCAATCTGCTTCGTGATGAAGTCAGTGAGGTCCTGGGTCTGCTGAGCGCTGTAACCGATAGTCTTCGCACCGTCGGACACACTCCAGACAATACCGGGGGCATACGTTTCACCAAACTTCTTGGAGGTGCGGTCATCCATCTTCTCCACATCGGGGAACACGTTGACCACCACACAACCGTTGGCATCCTTCATTTCGGAGCAGGTCACGGCATTGGGCATCCTGACACAGGGATCCTTGGCCACCGTAATCTGGGAGGCATTCACCACGAAGAAAATAATCAGCAGGAAGCACGCATCCATCATGGAGGACATGTTCAGCTCAGCCTTTGTTTCATCTTCGGCTCGTGCATTCTTTTTTGCCATATTTTTGATGGGGGTTCTGGGTTACACCGGCCCGGAGCTTACTCGCAAACTCACAGGCCGGCCCGAATGGCGGGAGGAATCAGGCTTCCTCCTCTTCTTCCTCGTACTCCTCCTCTTCTTCGCCCTCTTCCTCCTCATCATCACCACCGAAACCTTCGGGGATGCGGGCAAGCATGGCTTCACCGTTCAGAGTATTGATAGCGGCGTTCATCATATCCTCCACGGCATTGATGCATTCAGCCTCACGAGCCTTAGCAAGCTTGTTCTGGAAGTAGAACACCGGAAGAGCGATAAGGGAAATAATCAGACCCCAGAAGGTGGTAAGAAGTGCCACGGAGATGGAGCCTGCAAGCGTGGTCGGGTCAGCCTGACCGGTTTCAGCCAGCACGGCGAAGGCTTCCACCATACCCTGAATCGTACCGAACAGACCAATGGTCGGAGCCGTAGAGCCGGAAAGGGCAATCAAATCCACGAAACGCATCAGCGCAGGGCGCTCATTGGCAGTAAAGTCAGCCACGGCGTCGGACACTGCATCCTTGCCCAGGTCTTCAGGACGGTTGGCGTCCACATTCGGCAGGGCGTAGGCAACCAAGCGGCCCAGGTAGGTGGGGCTTTCCGTAGCAAGCTTAATGGCAGACTGCACGCGGCATTCACCCATAAGAGCCACAAGCTCATCACGCAGGGCTGCAGGGGCAAAGTGCTTCTTATTGAGCTGCATGGCAACATAAACCACGAGCATAATGGTGATGAAGAACAGAATCACGAGGGGAATCATGGTCCAACCACCATCAATAACCCACTTCTGGAGCATATTGGTCTGCTTGGCAGCAGCCTCGCCCTCCTCCTGGGCGAACACGAAAGCGGGGAGAGTAACCATTGCAGCAGTCAGCAGGGACAGCGCACGTACACTAAAACGAGTAATCATGGATTTCATAGCTTGGTAATGCAGAATTGACCCCTCTATTTAATCACATTCTGCCCACATGGCAAGAAAGAATTGCAAATTCCTGTTTTTTTCTTGAAAAAAACGGTTTTCATTTACGTATATACCCCGGCAGAATCCCCGCAGTCTGGCGAATTTTGGGGGCTAGTGCAGTGTTATCCTGCACCCCGGCAAACACACGGGCCCCAGCTCCAGCCGCATAGACGGGAACTGCCACGCCACTGTGATTAAAGGATCCAAAACGAGCCTCAACCTTACCCTTTTCCTTATCGCCGCCCAGTATACTTAACGCACCAGTCTGGTGATCAGCAGTAACAAGCAACAAGGTATCCGGATGCCGCCGCATCCATTCCATCACGCAACCCACTGCGGCATCAAAATCCAGTGTTTCCTGCACGGTTTCAGCCAGGTTGTTGACATGGGACTCCGTATCAATTTTTGAACCTTCCACCATCAGAAAAAAACCGTCCTCGTCCTTCTGCAGGATATCAAGAGCCCTCTGCACCGTCTTGCTCAACCAATCTCCACGCTGCATGGCTGGCAAACAGGCTCCTGGCGCGGCTAAATCCAGCAGTTGGCAGTCCAATTCCATTTTCTGCTTCTGCTCCGGGGTAAAGTCGCCGGCTCCACCGCCCGCAATCACATTAAACCCTGCTTCCACCAATGCCTTGGCTATGGCGGGCGTATCATAACGGCTCTTCACATGTGCGTAAAACGCTGCCGGCGTTGCATCCGTAACCGATTTAGTCACCACCAGCCCCGTTGCCTTACCCGCCCGGCGCATATGGTCTGCCAGCGATTCCACGGATTCGCCATTCGTATTGAGTCCAAGCTGCCCATTTATTGCCTTACACCCGCAGGCAATGGCCGTACCACCGGCAGCGGAGTCTGTAATGGTATGAGAACCAGAAGTCGTTATCGAAAACCCTGTGACCGGAAGAGTCGTGATATTCAGTTTTCCTTTGTTGCAAAGCCATGCAGCCCACACATGCTCGGCCCCCATGCCATCACCAATCATCAAAATCACATTCCGAGCCTTCCGGGATGAAGGAGCCAGAGCTGAATCCCTGCTTACGGAAACACTCACTTTCTTTTCCTGCGCGTGCGCGTACGTGCCTGACCATATTGTGGAGCATGATGATACCGCCAGGGAAGCAGCGATGAATGCAAATTGTAATCTCATAAGGGCATATTAGCACACAGGGAAACAAAAGACAAGGAACATAAAAAGCCACCGGGCATAACGCCCGATGGCTTGTCTGAAACTTTTGGAGTGGCCAATATTACTTGCTCACACCGTCCAGCACCTTTACAGGAGCATCAGCAGTCGGAGCGGGCTGGCCGGGCTGTTCCTCAGGAACAAGGTCAGAAGGCATAGCACGCAGCTTGGGAGCAGCCTGATTCTGGCAGCAGCAGGAGCTGAAAGCCACAGCGGAAACAACGGAAAGGATAATAGCGGTGAATTTCATAAAGAAAAATGTAGTTAGATGATTCCAGTGCGTATTCAATCAAATTCACGCATCATAGTCAACACAAATTTCGTCTAACCTGCACTTTTTGGAAAATTAGCGCTCAGCGGCTACATTAAACGCTTGAAAAAAAGCCCTCAGCCTGTTATATAAAAACCAGCTTATGGCCAAGTACGGAAAAGGGAAGACATTTCTGTCGCGCAGCAGATGGGAACGCAGCAAGCTGCTGCGCCGCGTTGTCATCATTGGCAGCTCCGTTCTGCTACTCCTTATCGTTCTGATGATAGCAGGCTATTTTCAGCTACTGAACTACCTGCAGGGCGATTCATTCCGCACCCGTCTTACCGATGGAATCCAGAATGGCACACGAGCCGGACAAGTGGAACTACTGAGCAACCTTCGCATCGATGGTTCCCGGATTTCGCTGGATGGAGTCAACGTGGCAGATATGGGACATATCCAGCAGGCAAACGCAGGCCGCACCAGCACAGAGATTAACCGTGCCGCGCTCCTGGCCCGCAAGTTGCACCTCCGCAAGCTCAGCGTGGAAGACGCTACCCTTATCTACACCACCGCCTCTGCTCCAGTCTCCGACAGCGAGGATAACAACACCCGGAGAATCAATACAATAGAGCAGGAACAACCACAAGTTAACCCCAGCAAAGAATCCAGATTTACTCCCAACTTCCAGCTTGACTTGTTTGAATGCAAGGATGCAGATGTGCATGTAACGCACAACAAGAAGAGTTACCAGCTACTGGGAGCTAACGTAACGGCAACACCCGCTCCCAAAATCAGCAAGGAAGCCTGGCAGCTGGTTGCGGAAAACGCGCGTTTCCACACTCCCTTTTCCTTCCTGCGCGACAGCAGCATCAAATCTGCCACGCTGGTCTACCGCAGTAAAGGAATCGATTTGACTGAATGCCGGGTCATGCTCACACCAGGAGAAATGAGAGCCAAAGCCCACTACGATTTGAAAAGGCACCGCTGGACCGGTGACATTCAGGTGAATAAGGGCGATATCCGCCGCATTCTCAATGAAGACTGGAAGAAACGCTTCACCGGGCAGCTGTACGGCCGCATGGTTCTCACTGGCGACAAGAAAGGATTCAGCACCGCCACGGGTAACCTCTCTGTACAGAACGGGGTTCTGGAAGGACTGCCCCTGCTCTCCCAGATTCCGATTGGCAACACACGTCCCTACCGCACGGTGGATTTGGATAAAGCAGAATGCCAGCTTCTCTATCCCTATAACGATGACCAGCTGGACAATGCCTGGATTTTTGACGAAATCAACATCAGCGCCAAAGGCGGACTTCTACTGGTACGCGGCCACGTAATAGTCGGAGATGGAGGCAAGCTGGGCGGTACCCTCACCATCGGTGTACCGGAATACGTCGTTGATGCCCTGCCCGCCTCCCGTGCAGAGCTTGCAGACCAGCTTTTCACCGCAGAAGGTGATGAGGAGGGCTACATGTGGGTGAACATGAACCTCAGCGGAACCATTGAACATCCGAAGGAGGACCTCAGCGTCCGCATCGCCATTCTCGTGGGACGCAGCCTGGGTGACAGCATGGTTAAGGCTTCAGCCGGCGCCGCCTCTACCCTTCTTGGCAAGCTTCTCTCCCAGTCCCGAAAAGAAACAGACTCCTCCACTTCTGAGGAGCCCAGCAATGATGAAGGGGAAGAGTCCGATTCCTATGACGAGGAAGATGGAGAGGAGACCCCCGACTCACCCATTAACAACGCAGCAGAGGCCGCAGGTTCCTTACTCCGCTCCCTTTTCTGATTTTGACCATGAGCCAGCAATATCCTTCCCAGTACATCGACTGCATTTGCACCATCACCGAGCGCTTTGCCCCCACTGCTTTCCACGCCACCCTGCCTAACGGCAAGCCTACCGTGGCATTTGTGCAGCGTAAGGAGGCGCACCTGCTCGATATTATCAAGCCTGGAGACCAGGTGTGCGTCACCATTTGCCCAGCGGATTTTGAACGAGCCCGCATCCGCAGCATGGCTTGAACCATATAGCAGTACACCGCATGAAACAAAAGCCGGAAGTGCTTGCCCCTGCTGGCAACTGGGATTGTGTGCGCGCCGCTGTAGCCAATGGTGCCGATGCTGTGTACTTCGGGCTCGACCAGTTTAATGCCCGCATGCGGGCCGATAACTTCACGAGAGAAGATCTCACCTCCCTCATCCCCTTCCTGCACGCGCACGGAGTGCGCGCATACGTGACCATGAACGTGCTCATCTTTCCGGCAGAATTTGAGCAAGCCACCGCTTATCTGGAAGCACTGGATGCGGCGGGGGTTGATGGCGTTATTGTGCAGGATATGGGGCTCGCATCCCTCATTTCCCGGTACCGCAAAGAGGGCCGATGGAGTATTGAGCTGCATATTTCCACACAGATGACCGTGAGCAGCCCGGAGGCGGTGCGTCTTGTGGATGAACTGTTCGATCCGCAGCAAATCGTTCTTTCCCGCGAGCTTTCTCTGCGTGAAATTGAGGCATGTGCCAAGGCTACCAGCAAACCCATCGAAGTATTCTGCCACGGGGCACTCTGCGTTGCCTATTCCGGACAGTGCCTTACCAGCGAAACACTCGGCCAGCGCAGTGCTAACCGGGGGGAGTGTGCCCAGGCCTGCCGCATGCCCTATAAACTGGAAGTCGATGGCCGCCTGCGCGACCTGGGTGAACGCCGCTACATCTTTTCCCCTCAGGACCTATGCGCCCTGGAGCGAGTTCCCCAAATGATTGCCGCTGGTGTGCATAGCTTCAAAATTGAAGGACGACTCAAAAGCCCGGAATATGTGGCTGCAACTACCAGGTCATACCGCCGAGCCATTGATGCTGCCCTGCTGGGCGAAAAAACACCTGACCAGCAGAAAAACCGTGATTTGTACGCCATGCAGATGGCATTTTCGCGCGGTTTCTCCACCGGTTGGCTGGATGGTACTGACCACCCCCTGCTCACACACGGTCGCTTTGGCAAAAAACGCGGAGCTTTGGCAGGGCGCATCGTCCGCTGCGGCGAGGGCTGGGTAGAGCTGGATGCCATGCCACCCATTCCCATCGCTCCTGGTGATGGATTCGTCATCGATGCCGGGCAAGACCGCAATGAGGAACAAGGAGGGCGCATCTGGCGCATCGAAGGTTCCAGGCTCTTCTTCCATGGAAAAGCAAGCCGCATTAACTGGAACTGGGTGCGCCCCGGAGATTTGCTCTGGAAAACAGCTGACCCCATTCTCGAAAAACACCTGCACAACACGTGGTGTAATTTCGAACGCCATGCCACTTCCACACCATCGCAGCAACTCGATATTCACTTCGAAGGCCGCCTGGGATGCCAGCTCACCGCCACCTGCAGAGGGATTACCATCGGAAGCGGTATCCCCCTGGAACCAGCTGAAAAGCGACCCCTGACTCCTGAAAGCATTGAAGCTCAATTTTCCCGCTTAGGGGGAACCGGCTACTCTCTCGGTCGGTGTACATACACCCTCGCAGAAGGACTCATCCTGCCCATTTCAGCGCTCAACAAGATGCGGCGTGAGCTTGTTGAAAAACTCCCAAAAACATCACAGGAGCAAGTCCCCCGCATCACTTGGCAAGGTTGGTCCCACCCTTTCCCTCCAGTAGCTCCTGCCAAGGGATACAAACTTTCCGTTCTTTGCCGCGAAAGAGAGCAAGCCTTTGCAGCAGCCCGCTGCGGCATTAAACGTATTTACCTGGACTTCAAAGACATCCGCAGCTACGAAGAGGTGACTAAAAACATACGTTCAGAGTTCCCTGGCACGAGCGTATGGATAGCCACAATGCGAATCATGAAGCCACACGAGGCGGGATATTTCAAATATATCACCGCCGCGCAACCCGATGGTGTATTGGTGCGAAACCTGGGAGCCGCATGGTGGTTCCGCAACAAGGGGATTCCGATGATTGGTGATTTCTCACTAAACACAGCCAACCCGGAAAGCGTTTCGCTGTGGCAGGAATTTGGTATGCGAAAGCTGACCATTTCCTATGATTTGAATGCAGCCCAGCTGGCAGATTTGCTTTCGAGCGGGTGCGGAGGCGCGCTTGAGCTCACGCTGCACCAGCATATTCCCATGTTCCATACAGAGCACTGCGTATTCTGCACTTTCCTGAGCAAAGGCCACAGTTTCAAGGACTGCGGACAGCCCTGCGACCACCATAAAGTACGCATCATGGACCGAGCCCACGCCATGCACTACCTGCGGAGCGATGAAGCCTGCCGCAACACCATGTTCAATGGTCAGGCGCAGACCGCCGCACGCTACGTGGATGGTATGCGCCGGTGCGGTCTGAACCGCTTCCGTCTGGAGCTACTGGATGAAAGCCCGGATAAGGTCACAGAGCTCATTGAACAATACCGCCAGTTGCTGCAACACCGTACAACTGCCGAGCATCTCATGCAGCAACTCCAGGTCATTGACCGCATTGGCGTGACGGACATGAAATGAATTGCCCCACCGGCACTGAGGCAAGAGGGGCAGTACAACGTCGCACAGCAACCATCATTTAGTCACCTTTTCCGGTTGCGTTTTCAACGGAACAGCATGGAATGGCTGCGGAGCCTTGCCCTGGAACCGGGGGTTCATGGCAGCGATATTTTCGTTTTTAATTTCAAAGGAGAACTCGCCGCCCCTGGCAGTGTCCGTTGCATCCAGGATGTGGTCAAATACGCAAGTTGGACGGTTCCCCCTCGTTTCCGGCATCACAAAGAGTCCGATAGCCATGGAAGGGTGCTCCATCTTCTCATGCGTGGTAATGGTGTAACTAATGGTGTTCTTACCGCGGCGCAAACCACCAGAAATGACATCAGCCCGGCGTTCATCCGAGAATTGGTGAACAGAAACACCGTTAATCTTCATATCAATCGTCCGGCCGGGGGCATCCACAAAGACCTTTCCAATCAGCTGCGGGGCACCACAGGAAACGGGTACAGCGGGAGGTGCATCATACGGGTGGAATCCATCCTGCTCCTTCAGGACACTCAAATCGCGCTTATGCAGACGTTTCTTCACCTCAGGCAGGCGTTCCAGGTTAAACATGCGGCTCTGGTCAAACTTCCACTTGCCATCTTCAAACACGAAGAGAAGCACATAAGCATTTTCACTGGCCTTGGCATCACCCAGCTGCACATTGCCCACATAGGTGGCGGCCAGGGTGTGGTGCTTGCAGCCCGTAATGGAGCCGATGTACTGGAACTTGTCCAGGCTGGGCGGGTCAGGCTGGTTACGGAAGAACGCACCCGGAAAATCCCCCTTCTGGGAAACCACCAGATTCCGCACTTTAACCTGTCGGGAACGTGTGGTGGCAGAGCGCCAGGCGGCTTCATCACCACGCATCATTCCCAGACGCCAGGTGCTGTATACACGTTCAACCGTATTGCGAGCCGTTTTCTGATCCGGCATTCCAAAGCGTTCCTGAGGCGCCGCAGCTGGGGCGGCACAGATATGCTGAGCACACATTAATACGGAACCCATCAGGCACGCCATAAAAAAAACAATTCTCATAACTACATAGAACCTACATCAGGCTTGCATTCGTGGCAAGAAAATAGCATACTAAGCAGCGAGTTATGACGCCATTTCCGAGTAATGCCCGAAATGAGAGAGAGAACCGGTACCGCAACATGCTGGACCAGGCTCCCTCCTTCATCTGGAAACGCTTCGCCGATGGCGCCTCGCTTCGCATGTACATGTTTGCCCCGAAGGGACACCAGCCGGAGTATTTCGCCCCAGCGGTCATGTTTTTCTGCGGTGGTATGTGGGCGCTGGATTACAACACTGAGTTCGTGGCATGGGCAACGCACCTGGCCCACCGCGGTATTGTCTGCCTTCTGCCGGAGTACCGGACACACGCGCGCTATGAGGTGGGGGCTGATGACATCATCGGGGATGGGCTGGATGCCTGGAAATGGCTCCAGCACAATGCTGCCGGACTGGGTATCGACTCTGCCCGGATTACCCTGGCCGGCTCCGATGCAGGGGGACTCATGGCTCTGAACTGTGCTATGCAACCCTTGGTCTATGAGAAAAAATGGTGGGAGTTCAAAAAGCAGGACATCCTGCCAGCCCAACCGGCCTGTGTGGCCATTTTCCGCGGAGTGGTGGATACGGATGCGCCTGAGGCCAGACAGCTCAATATCCAGAGCGAAGCTGCAAATCCAGACGCACTGAATCCCTGCTCCCTTCTGCGGCGCAAATTGCCCGCGCTGTTCTGCGCGCACGGCATGCTTGACCCCCTGCTCGATTTCGAGATGCGCCAGTGGTTCTGCGATGAATGGGAACGCTTGGGTAACAAGGTGGAACTCATTCTCTCCTCCACGGCGGACCACACCATCACTCATTTTGATGTGAACCCTGCCACCTTTGAGCAACTGCTGCTCGGTTGGGATGATTTCATGGTGCGGGAAGCCATCTGGCCAGAGCCGGATGAGGAAACAGACATGCTGATGATGTGAGATGCTGGCCGCTGCCGAAATCAGGCAATGATGCTGCCAAGGGTATCCCCCATCCGGGCAAAGGTTTCCGTGCAATTCTGCGAATTGGCAGCAATATCCTCAGCCAGTTTGATGCGCCCCGGTTCAAAGAAGGTCATGACGGTGGATCCACCGAAGCCGAAATAGCCGTGCTCATCCCCCTTGCACACAGGCTTGCCTGGTTCGTAGGTCTGGTAAATAGCACCCACACCTGTGGCACCCACAGCCAGGCAAAGCACGTCGCCCAGAGTCTCGGTATGCAGCACAGTCAGTTCTCGCTTATTGGTCCAGAGCCATGCCAGGTTCCGACGCAGGCAATAGGGAGATACACTAGCCAAAGGCCCTGGAATACGCACGGGAGCCTCCGGTACTCCCGCTACCGGGAAATGGAAGCGATGGTAGTCTACCGGGCAGAGACGGCTCAGCACCACGCTGCCATGGGCATACTTTTCTGCCAGCTCCGCACTGCCCAACAAAGCAGGTAAATCAAAGCGCTGGTTCTTGATGAACACGCCGTCCATTTCCGCGGCATCCTGCCAGCCGCTGTGGCGGCCATCGGCCGGCAGTGCCACCAGCCCCTCAGCGCAGAGGGGGCGTGCACCCGGGGCAAGCTTGCGGTAGAAGAAATCGTTGAAGCTTGTATACTGATCCGCAGGGCGCTCAAAATCATCCATCTTGATACCGTACTCCTCCACAAAGGCTCGGAGTTTCTCTGGGCTGCCACTGCTGCGCGTATCGCGCAACCATCCCATGAGGCGGGAGAAAAAGGCTCGCTTAATCAGCAAGTGCAGACTCAGGCGGCCAAGCGGAGAGCCATATACCCAGCGCAGCGCAGCCTCTCCCAGCACTTTTTCCTGCTCCATCTGCCCTGTGTAACGATTATAGAATGTGATTCCTTGTGAGTCCATGCTCCAGGAATGTTAGCATAAATAAAGAGGCAAGACAAGGATGTTCTACCCAGTCTTGCCTGCCTGAATGCTTTTTCCATGTGCGAATCAGCTTCCGGGGAAGATATCGCGCATATCGTTATACCCCAGAGACGAATGTCGCGGCACGGAACGCGGAGCCGCCTGCGGCTTGAAGACCTCATCATCATCTTCATCCTCAAACATGCTGCGAACCCGGGCAGAGAGCTCCTCCTCTGCATCCGTTTCTGCCTTCTTGGGGAACACGTTGACATTGCGGGCCGTCCGCGCGGTTGACTGGGCATGGCTCGCCATCATGCGTTCGAGGTCATCATCATCATCTCCAAAAATATCCACTACACGCTCCATGGTACCCGTGGCGGGAGCTTCCTCGGCAGAGTCAAAACTCATATCCAGGTTAAACTCACTCTGGCGAGCCTCACGGGGAGCAGGCACCTCAACCGGCACTGGTGCAGGTATAGGCTCCCACGAGGGCAATGGCTCTGCTGCAGGCTCAGGTGCTGGCACCGGCTGCGGCGTCATGGTGAGCACAGGAGCCAGCTCCTCTTCTTCCTCATCCAACAGAGGTTTCCTGTTTTCTTCTTCGCTCTCATCTTCCACGTACTCCTCTGCTGCATAGCTTTCCACTGGAGCAGGTTCCTCCATTTCCTCCGGAGATTCTTCGGAATACGCTTTCAGCTCTTCCTCGGCAATGGGTTCTTCTGTATCAGTCACAGGTTCTGCCGCAGATACTTCCTCAGCATCAGCCAACAAAGCGGCCTGCATCTCGCGATAATCAACCGATGCAATAATGCTCACGCGCATTTCCTCGCCAAGAAGCGCCTTGACCGATGCACCGAAGAAGATGTTGACATCATCCCCCCGGAGCCCCTCGCTCACCGTTTCCATGGCCACGCGCAGTTCAGTCAGACTCATGTTGTTCCCACCTGCAATATGCACTATGACCGTGTGGGCATGCTTCAGAGCTCCATGATAGGCCACCAAGGGAGAAGCCAGGGCTGCGCGGGCTGCATCCTGGGCGCGGTTTGGTCCATATCCCTTACCGGAACCATAAATGCAGCGGGAGTCATTGTTATCCAGCGCCGTGACCAGTTCATCCAGGCCGATATTGATGATACCAGGAGAATTAGCCAGCAAGGGTACGGATGCCGTAGCCTGGGAAAGCAGGGCATTTGCTTCCTCGAACACGGCCTGTGCGCCCGTGCGGCTGCGGAAGAGCTCCTCCATGTAATCGTTTTCAAAGCAGAAAACAATATCTGAAATAGTTGAAATGCTTTCCAATGCGGCGTCTGCCTGTTGGCGGCGGCGAGCCCCTTCAAAGCCAAAAGGCATAACGACAACAGACACCAGGAAGATGCCGGCCTCATGCGCTTTGCGAGCCAAAACCGGCGCCACGCCTGACCCTGTGCCGCCACCCAGGCCGACCACCATCACCAGAAGTCGGGCACCCTGGAGCAGCTCATCAATCAGATGCCCACTTTCCTCAATGGCCAGCCGGGCAACCTCCGGGTCACCGCCAGAACCAAGCCCATGGTTCAACCCTGCACCAAGCTGCAGGAATTCCACATTGCCGCACTCGCGGCCCAGACGCTCATCCAGCGACATGATGCACAGGCGCACGTTCTCTGCGCTGGAGCCACTGAATCGCTGCAGGATACTAGCCCCTGCACCACCGAGGCCAACAATGACAATACCATCCTCTTTGCGAGGTGAATTCTGATAAGGAAGCATGGTAGCAAGCCGTGTTTGAAATTGGATTATTTATCTGCCTCCACGGAAGAAGCGCAGGATACGTCCCAGCAGGTTTCCACGGTATGGGTTGAGGGCCTCATCATCATAGCGCTGGGCATAGCGGATAAGGCCAATGGCCGTGCTGAAACGCGGGTCAGACAAATAGGAATGGTTATGCCCAGGTGTGAGGGGGCTGGGTTGGTTAACCGGAACTGCGCCAAAAATCTTCTGGCACAAGGAATCCAGACCGCGCATAAGGCTTGTACCTCCCGTGAGGTGGATGCTCAGGCCAGAATTGAGCAATTCCTGGGGTATGCGGTCACGCACCTGGAGCAGCATGTGCGCCAGGCTGTTGCGGATGATTCGGTTGAGCAGGCCGCGGGGAATTTCTGCATCGTGCATGCCCAGTTCGCTCTTGTAGAGCGCCAGGGTGTGGTCTTTAATATCACCTGCGGCATCTCCTTCCGTGCGCTTCAGCACCTCTGCCGCCTTCATGCTGACCCGCTGGTCCGTCAGGCGCACTATTTCCTGGTTAATGAAAATACCGCCCTTGGGAATACTGCCGGAAGCCACCACATCCCCACCCTTGTAGCAGATGAAGTCAGTGGTGCCACCTCCTATATCAATCAGCAATGCGCCACTGTCCTTCTGCTGGCGCTTGAGCAGCCACTGTGCCGTTGCAAGGGGGGCAAACACGATATCTTCCACCTCCAGCGGTACCTGGCGCACGCACAGCAAAGAATTCTGCAACCGGGTGCTGATACCATGGATGATGTGGCAGTTCACATCAAGCGTGCGCCCGGTCAACCCCGCAGGGTGGCGCGTTGGAGCTCCGCCATCGATGGAAAAGCCACCCAGTTCCCGGTGAATGCAGAAACGGTCTGAAGGAATCTCCAGTTTCTCTGCCTTTTCCTTGGCAAAGTCAGCGTGCTCATCCTCGATGATATCCTCATCGTCACGCAAGCGGAAGGTCCCCACGTTGTTCTGACCAACAATGTGCTCCCCCGTCACAGAGAGAAATACATTGAGGATATCCACCTCAGCGTGATCCTGAGCAAGTTGCCAGGCATCGCACACGCACTGGCGGGCCATGCTCAAATCCTTCACCTCACCATTGCGGACACCCGCGCTCTTCACCTCCCCGATGCCAATGATGGACGCCGTGGCATCTGGGCGAATCTCACCCACCACCATGCATGTCTTTGTGGAACCAATCTCCAGGCCTACGTGAATCTGAGGTTGAGCCATAGCTGAAAAATGAAACGTTACGAAGTAAAAGAAAGACTACTCTGCCGCTGAGTATACCACATACCATCGGCGCTTGCGCGGGAAATGCGCGTCATAAGTTCATGGTTTGGCCAACTCCTGCTTGCACACCTCGGTCTTGGGCATGATGACCGGCCGCAGACTCACATATTCCTCCGTGTATTCCTCCGACGGAACAAAGAGGAAACCAGGTTCCAATTTCCTGATATGAAAAGCCGTAGGACGGAACACAGGCAGAATCTGATCCGTACTTGGATCATATGCCTTCTTCCCTGTATAAGCCCCCTCGATTGTATATTCCACATTCTGATCAGTGCCAAAGGTGGCATTGGGCAGCGGCTTTTCCGGCCCGCGATCCGGAGTATGCACCAAGGTCTCATCCATCATCACCAGCTGGGCCTCCCTCCAGCTCTGCCCCGGTTTACGGAGATACCCCCAAAACCGGCACAACGGTATATAATACCGGCGGCCAACGAAGTACTCCCCCTTTTCCTCCTGCGCTATTGCTGCCTCACGCTCCTGCAACGCTTCACAATCAGAACGCAAGCTGTGGCACTGCGTCAGCGCCATACTTACCAACAAAGCGGTGATGATTTTCCCTCTCATGAACACCCCTGTTCTACCCCATTGTGTCTGCTCGGTCAAGCTTAATCTACGCCCACAAAATCCCCGTCATTCTACTATTATTTACTTGACAGCCAAACAGCCCGCTCCTATACTCCGCGTGGGTGCGTCATAGCGAGACTTAAACCGAAACGCCCAGTGCTTGAGGGACACCAACATGGTTCTTTCCCCTGAAAAGGAAAACCAGTCACTCTGGCAGGAAGGCACGCACCTGTTCATTCCCGTAAAGAAACACCTTTCACATGTTCCAAATTTTTAAGAAAATTGCCCGTTTGTTCTCGTATGATATCGGGATCGACCTGGGCACCGCCAATACCCTGGTTTACATTAAAGACCAAGGTATTGTGCTTCGCGAACCTTCCGTTGTAGCCATGAAGGGCGACAAAGTGAAGGCCGTGGGCGAGGAGGCAAAACGCATGGTCGGGCGTACCCCGGGCAGCGTGGATGCCATCCGTCCCCTCAAGGAAGGCGTGATTGCCAACCTGGATGTTACGCACAACATGCTGCGCCACTTCATCAAGAAAGCCTGCCAGCGCCACAGCCTGCGCGGGCCCAGAATCCTGATTGCCCATCCCTCCAGCATCACGGAGGTTGAGCGCCACGCCATTGAGGAATCAGCTTACGGCGCTGGTGCTATCCGCGTGCGACTGATTGAGGAGCCCATGGCAGCGGCCATTGGTGTAGGGCTTCCGGTAAATGAACCGGTGGGCAGCATGATTGTTGATATTGGTGGCGGCACCACGGAAGTTGCCATCATCTCCCTTTCGGGCATCGTTTACAGCCAGTCCGTCAAGTGCGGTGGCGATGCTCTGGACGATACCATCACCCGCCACATGCTTTCGGCCCACAACCTTCTGGTAGGCCCCCGCACGGCGGAGGATATCAAGATTTGCGTCGGGTCCGCCCACCCGCTGCAGCAGGAGCTGCAGATGGAAGTGAAAGGACGCGACCGTGGCACCGGTCTGCCCAAGACCGTAACGGTGCGCTCTGAAGAAATTCGTGAAGCGCTCCAAGACAACCTGGACACCATCATGCGCGCCGTCAGGCAGACGCTGGATTACTGCCCACCCGAACTGGCAAGCGACCTGTACGACCGCGGCATCACCGTGGCCGGTGGCGGCGCCCTGCTGCGTGGACTCAGTGACCTGATGCGTGAGCAGACAGGCTTGTCCATCATCATCTCTGAAGACCCACTGAGCGCTGTTGCCGAAGGCACAGGCAAGTATCTCCAGGATAACGATGACGTCTTTGATGAGGAGTAAGCACACCCGCTGACATTAACAGCAAGGCTGCTTACCACGGCAACACTCCCTCCACCGGCCCGGCACCGCACCACTTGCGGGGCCGCTGCATGGCATCACAAGCCCACGTGGCAGCCACCTCTCTCCCCAGATACAGACGCTAGTTTTTACCAGGTGAAAACAACTCCAACCTCAACCTAAAGCTTTGTCTTTTATTTCCAAAATGATTAATACTGTTAAACACTTCCTCGGGTTTGGTCAATGCAACCCGCGGGAGGGAACCACCATCGTCATCAACTCTGAAAAACTGGAACGCCGAGTAGCCCTGCTGGAAGACGGCGTACTGGAAGAGTACAGCATTGAGCGCGAAGGCGAAGATAATATCGTAGGCGGCATTTTCAAGGGTCGCGTCAAGAACATTGAGCCTGGGCTCAAGGCCATGTTCGTTGACATTGGCTACGAAAAAAACGCCTTCCTGCACTTCTGGGATGCCCTGCCCCTGGCGCTTGATTCCTCACTGGAGGAAATCCAGCGCGAAGGCCGCCCCCGCAAGAAGCAGAAAAAGATTACCAGCAAGGACATTCCGGACATCTACCCCATTGGTTCCGAGATTATGGTGCAAGTCACCAAGGGGCCCATTTCCTCCAAAGGCCCCCGCGTGACCACCAATATCTCCCTGGCCGGTCGCTACATTGTACTCATGCCCTTCACCGACCAATTCGGCATTTCCCGTAAGATTGACGACCCGAAGGAACGCCAGCGCCTGCGCCAGATTGTGCAGAAGCTCAACGTGCCGGAAGGCATGGGCATCATCATGCGAACGGTAGCCCAGGGCCAGCGTTTCCGCCACTTTGTGCGTGACCTCGCCATGCTGCTCACCCAGTGGCGCGAAGTGGAGGAGAAATTCGCCACCAACCCGGCGCCCATGTGCGTATACCGCGAGCCCGACCTCATTGAACGCACCGCTCGTGACTTCCTGACTGACAATGTGGACAACATCGTATGCGATAACCTGGAAACCACACAGCGCATGCAGGAAATTGCCGGCAAAATTTCCCGCCGCTCCAAGCGCCACATCCAGTACCACCAGTACCGCCAGCCCATCTTTGAGGAACTGGGCATTGAAAAGCAGATTAATGAAGCCTTCCAGCGCCAGGTGCTGCTGCCCTGCGGTGGCTACCTCGTGATTGATGAAACAGAGGCCCTCATCGCCATTGACATCAACACCGGACGCAACAAGGGCAACAAGGACCTCGATAAGACCATCCTGGAAACCAACCTAGAATCAGCCCGCGAAATTGCCCGCCAGCTGCGCCTCCGCAACATTGGTGGCCTGGTTGTGGTTGACTTCATTGACATGCGCCACCGCAAGGATCAGCTAGCCGTGTACAAAGCCATGAAGGACGCCCTCAAGCGCGACAAGGCCAAGACCCAGGTCATGCAGATTACCCCCATCGGCCTCATGGAAATGACGCGCCAGCGCATCAACGAATCCCTGCTTGATTATGTGAACGACCACTGCCCGTACTGCCACGGTCGCGGTCGCGTGAAGAGCGTAATGACCATGAGCGTGGAAATCCAGCGCCAGCTGAAAGCCACCATCATGCGCTACCGCGAAAGCGTGGGCGATATGATTGTCGTAGTCAACAGTGAAGTGCTCAGCCGCTTTAAGAATGAGGATTCCATGCTGCTCATGGAACTGGAGCGCCAATGCGCCGGGCGCCTCATCTTCCGCAGTGATCCCTCCATCCACCGCGAGGCCTTCGCCATTCTGAACCCGGCAAACAACAATAAGCCGCTGTTCCAGATTAACATGTAAACCATTATGAACCAGCGCGCCCAGTCCCCCCTGGGCGCGCCTGTTTTTTGCCCATCATGAAAGTTCTCATCGCGCTGACTGACCAGAGCTTCCTCCGCACCAAGTCCATGGGTATCTTCAACATCTCTATGGGACTAACTCGTGGGCTCATGAATTGCCCTGAAATTAAGGAGCTCCACATTCTTGGCAACAACGAATGCAAAGATGCTTTTGCAGATGTACCACCCCACGTACATCTGCACTTGCTGGATAAGCCTGTACCCCGGCGTTTCAACCGAGTCTGGTGGGATCAGTTCGGATTAAGTGCAGCCATCCGCAAAATTGCCCCCGACTGGGCAATTTTACCTAAAGGCTTTGCTCCCCTCTTCCCTTGCACGGGCAAAACAAAACTCGCATGCTACGTACACGACACAGGCTGGGAATACTACAAACAACTTCCCAGTTCAAAACGAATGGGTGCTTTTCCATGGTACGAAATGCTTTATTTCGTCAACCTGTCTCTGCGTACCATGGCCAAGTCTGATTTGATTTTAACACATTCAGACTTTAACGCGAGCCGAATTCTTCACTATGCGCCAAACGCCAAGGTTGAACGCATTGGTATTGGGTTTGAGCGCCCATGCCAAGAAGAAGTCAACCTCGACCAAAAACGAGATATCCTGATATACGTCTCACCCTATCCACACAAACGGACAGAACTCACTATTAAACGACTCCACGCGTGGCTCAACAGAAGGGGGGACGCGGCAGACATACGCATTCAAATGGTCGGAACGCTGCCGGAAGGAATCGCACCTCCCAATAAGCAATGGATTCACCATCCTCGCATGCCCTACCATCAACTGATGGCATTCATCAGAAGTCACTGCCGTATGGTGGTTTACATTTCTGATTATGAAAGTTTCGGCATGCCTCCAGTAGAGTGCCTGCTGAACGGCGTTCCCTGCCTCGCCTCAGACTTTCCTTCGACGCGGGAAAATATTCCTGCCCAATACATTTTCGATAAAAACGACGAAGCTGAATTCATAGCCAAAGCCAATGCAATATATGATGGCGAGATACCCTTCATCTGCCCTGATTACCCAGACTGGAACGAGGTAGCAAAACGCTGTTCTCAAGCCTTGCTAAATCACTAATCTGTATCCTTTTTCTCTTGCGTTGAGAGAAGCCATCGGGTAGAATGACGCTACTATGAACAGACTTGCAGGTAAAACAGCTATTGTAACTGGTGCCGGCCGCGGCATTGGCCAGGCCATTGCCCGCAGCTTTGCTGCAGAGGGCGCCAAAGTTATCCTTATTTCCCGCAATCCCGGCTCCTGCGGCAGCGCAGCAGACGCCATCAACGCCGAATTCCCCGACAGCTGCAAAGCTTTCCCCTGCGATGTAGCAGACGCAGCAGCGGTTGAAACCTGCGTAAAGGACATTCTGGCAGAATACCCCGCCATTGATATCCTGGTGAACAACGCCGGCATCACCAAGGATGGTCTGCTCATGCGAATGAAAGAAAGCGATTGGGATGCCGTACTCACCACCAATCTCAAGAGCGTATTCCTCTTTGTGAAAGCCCTGCAGCGCACGCTCATGAAGAGCCCGGCAGGCCGCATCATCAACATTTCCTCCATTGTGGGACTCACGGGCAACGTCGGACAGAGCAACTACTCTGCTTCCAAGGCAGGTGTCATCGGCTTCACCAAGTCCATGGCTCAGGAAATCGCCAGCCGCAAGGTAACCGTGAACGCCATTGCTCCTGGTTTCATTGCCACCGATATGACCGATGCCATTCCGGAAAAGGCTCGTGAGGCTCTGCTCTCCCGTATCCCCCTGGCCGACCTTGGTCAGCCCGAAGACATCGCCAACGCTGCCACCTTCCTCGCCTCCGATGAAGCCCGCTATATCACCGGCCAGGTCATTGTAGTTGACGGCGGCATGACGATGTGATTCCCTATCCCCTTGGAATCGAGAAGCACTTGCAGGAATACTTGCAAGTGCTTTTTTATTTCACTCCTCATCAATTGCCTCTGTCCGCAGCCCCCAATGGGCTGTTGGATGTTTTATCCGCTTCGGAGTGCGTTCCGCCTCTGCATGCAGATATAAGGCGAAGTTCTGCGGGGCAGGACACAACCAATCGTTCAATCGACGCCCCAGATTACTCAGTAAATTCAAGCATCTTCGATACTTCATCGTCCACCGGGGTGACTCTGCGGCCAACATGGAAAACTCATTTTCAGTAACCTCAGACCATCCCAGGTTAGCACCCGTAACGGCAAATGTGCTGGTAAAAAGCCCGGGCAACACCTTGATTCTCAAACCGCTTTTCACAATATCGCGGTACATAACCAAGTCCGCAATAGAACGATAGCGAGTATCAAAACGTATTCCATGCTTCATGAAGGCGTCTACTCGGTGAAAACAAGAGCAGGTATTCAACTCGCACACACTCAAGCTACGCCAACGGCATGGCTGGGTAGGTCGACGGTGGCAGATATACCGACCCTCTGAATCGACGATAATGAAAGCGCAGCTGAACACCTCTGCACCAGGATGCGCCAATGCCGCCTCAGCCACACTTATGAGAGCACCTGGCAGATATTGTTCATCACAATTCAGATGAGCCGTTACACCAGCATCTGAAGGGATTTTCTCCCATGCCATATTCAGCGCATCGTACATACCGGCATCCTTGGCACTTTCGAAAGTAAAAGTATATCCCGACACTCCCTGGTGTTCTTCCTGCCAGGTCTTCAACCATGAAGGAGTGCCGTCTGTTGAGCCTCCGTCCTGCACGTGGTGATGAACCTCCACCCCCTCCTTCACTTGATCAGCCACTGAGCGCACGCAACCTTGCAACCATTGCAAGGCATTATAAGCGGGAGTGACAATGTAGAACTTCATAGCAGCTCCACCAGTATACCCGTCTTCTCCTAAAACTCAAGCATAAAAGCCCCGCCGGATTAAATCCGGCGGGGCCTTTAATCAGACGCTTATTGCGCGGTTTGCGCTGGCTTAAGCGAACACGCCTACGGCCTCGGCAGCGCAGGCAATCATGTAATCGCGGTTAAGCTTGGCAATGTTATCCACGGAAATACCCTTCGGGCAGGCGGCTTCGCACTCGTACTGGTTAGTGCAGTTGCCGAAGCCAAGGGCATCCATCTGGCGCACCATGGCCAGGACGCGCTTGTTCTTCTCCGGCTGGCCCTGGGGCAGCAGGTTGAGGTGAGCGGCCTTAGCAGAGGTGAAGAGCATGGCAGAGCTGTTCTTGCAACTGGCCACACAGGCACCACAGCCTACGCATGCAGCGGCATCGAAAGCGGCATCAGCCGTCTTCTTGCGTACAGGCATGTTGTTGGCGTTCGGAGCAGAACCTGTGCGGATATCCACGAAACCGCCGGCAGCAATGATGTTGTCCAGAGCGGTGCGGTCTACCATAAGGTCGCGCAGCAGCGGGAATGCCTGGGCGCGGAAGGGCTCAATCCAGATGGTGTCACCATCCTTGAACTGGCGCATATGCAGCTGGCAGGTGGTCACCTTCTTGCCGCCGTGCGGCACACCGTTAATGGTGAGGGAGCACATACCGCAGATACCTTCGCGGCAGTCGTGGTCGAACACGATGGGTTCCTTGCCCTCGTGCACGAGCTCCTCGTTCACGATGTCAAGCATTTCAAGGAAAGAAGCCTCATCCGGGATGTTCTTAGCCTTGTAGGTTTCAATGCGGCCCTGAGCCTGAGCATTCTCCTGGCGCCAGACCTTGAGCGTAAGATTGAGATTAGCCATAATTATATAATCTATCTTAAAGGGTTGGAATGAGTTTCTTTACTTGTAGGAACGGATGGCCAGGTGCACGGTGTCGAACGTGAGCGGCTCCTTGTGCAGAACCGGCAGTTCGTCCGTACCCTTGTATTCCCAGCAGGCAACGTAGGCGAAGTTCTCGTCATCGCGCTTGGCCTCACCATCGGCCAGCTGGTGCTCAAGGCGGAAGTGAGCGCCGCAGGATTCCTCGCGGTTCAGAGCATCGTAGCAGAGCACCTCAGCAAAGTCGAGGAATGCGGCCACGCGCCAGGCCTTTTCAAGTTCCTGGTTCACGCCTTCAGCGCTGCCCACCACTTTCACGTTGTTCCAGAATTCCTCACGGATGGCAGGAATCTTCTCAATGGCGTCCATCAGGGATTCCTTCGTGCGGCCCATGCCCACGTCCTCCCATACCAGCTTGCCAAGCTCGCGGTGGATTTCATCGGGGCTCTTGGTGCCCTGCACATCCATCATCTTCTTGATGCGGGCCTTCACAGCGTCCTCCGCCTCCTTGAATTCAGGGGCTGCGGTAGTCACGCTGCCGGGGGTCTGCGTGGTGAGGTAGGTCGGCAGAGTGGCAGAAATCACGAAGTAGCCGTCAGAGAGACCCTGCATCAATGCGGAAGCACCCAGACGGTTGGCACCGTGGTCAGAGAAGTTGGCTTCACCGAGCACGTGCAGACCGGGAATGGAGGACATCAGGTTGTAGTCCACCCACAGACCGCCCATGGTGTAGTGGGAGGCGGGGTAAATCATCATCGGCTGCTCGTGGGGATCCACATCAGTAATCTCCTCATACATCTCGAAGAGGTTGCCGTACTGACCGTCAATCCACTCCTTGCCCATGCGGTTGATGGCATCCTTGAAGTCAAGGAACACGCCGCGGCCGGTGTTGGCCACACCGCGCTCGTCATCACAGGCTTCCTTGGCTGCGCGGGAGGAAATATCGCGCGGAGCCAGGTTACCGAAAGAGGGGTACTTGCGCTCCAGGTAATAGTCGCGGTCGCCCTCAGCCACATCGGAAGGCTTCATCTCACCGCGGCGAATCTTGGCAGCCACCTCACGGCTCTTGGGAACCCAGATTCGGCCATCGTTACGCAGAGACTCGGACATGAGGGTCAGCTTGCTCTGGTAATCGCCCTTCACCGGGATACAGGTGGGGTGAATCTGCGTGAAGCAGGGGTTTGCAAAGTAGGCACCCTTCTTCCAGCAGGCACAGGCAGCGCCCACGTTGCAGCCCATAGCGTTGGTGGAAAGGAAGAACACGCGGCCATAACCACCGGTAGCGAGCAGCACGGTATCACCGGCATAGCTCTTGATTTCGCCGGTCACCATATCGCGCACCACAATACCCTTGGCGTGGCCATCAACCACCACCAGGTCCATCATTTCAGTGCGGGGGTGCATCTGGATGTGGCCCTTGCCAATTTCCTTCTCCATGGCCTGGTAGGCACCCAGCAGCAGCTGCTGGCCGGTCTGACCGCGGCTGTAGAAGGTGCGCTTGAGCTGGGAACCACCGAAGGAGCGGTTGTCGAGCAGACCACCGTATTCGCGACCAAAGGGAACCCCCTGAGCCACGCACTGGTTAATAATGTTGCAGGAAACCTCAGCCAGGCGGTACACGTTGGCCTCACGGGCGCGGAAGTCACCACCCTTCACGGTGTCATAGAACAGACGGTACACAGAGTCACCGTCGTTCTGGTAGTTGTGAGCGGCGTTGATACCACCCTGAGCGGCAATGGAGTGAGCGCGACGGGGGCTATCCTGGTAGCAGAAGCAGTGCACATTGTAGCCCAGCTCAGCCAGCGTGGCAGCAGCAGCGCCACCAGCCAGGCCGGAACCCACCACGAGCACCGTGTACTTACGGCGGTTGTTGGGGTTAATGAGCTTGGCTTCGCGCTTGTACTTGGTCCACTTCTCAGCAATAGGGCCATCCGGAATGCAGGAATCCGGCATGTAGTCGCTTACAGGAAACTTAATATCTTTCATAAGATGCTATGAATGGGAAAGGGTTACTTGAGAATGCCGCAGAGAACGGCCACCGGAATGGAAATGAAAGCGCCGCAAACCACCAAGCCGAAGAGTACGGCAATGATGTTGTAAAGCGGGCGCACCTTGCGGGTGGAAAGGCCCAGAGTCTGGAATACGGACTGAAGGCCGTGGCGCACATGCATGAAGAGGCAGCAGATGGCCACAATGTAGAAGCCAGAGCACAGCGGGTCAGTGAAAGCCCCTACAATGTGCTGGTAGCAGTTGGCCGGATCACCATTCACTGTAAGTTGCCACAGGTGGAAAATCAGGAAGGAGAAAATCATAATACCAGTCAGCACCATGGTACGGGAAGAAAGCGTAGCCTTGAGCGTACCTTCCTTCTGGTACTGGGTACGGGCATTCACGTTCTCAATCTTCAGAGCCAGAGTCAACACCACATGGATGAGGAGGATGGCGGCAAGACCGAGACGAATAGCCCAGAGCAGCCAGGCAGGCATGGTGTGCAGCCCGGTAGCGTAGGCATCAATCCAAGAGGGCACGCCGTTACCGGGATCACCACCGTAAATGGTCATGTTACCGGCCAGATGCCCCACGAGGAACAGGAGGAGGCACGCACCTGTAAGGGCCACAAGAATCTTGCGACCAATCGAGGACGTGACGAACTTACATGCTGTCGTGATAATGTCGTTCATATGCGCAATAACGTCTTTGCGGGATTACTCTACCGCAAACACCCCCAAAAAGCAAGTCCCAAACGCCCCGGACGGGCAAATTCTATTGCGGCAGCACCAGCCACAACGCAAAAACGGCCAGCAACACGGAGAAAGCGGCATCAAACCACGTGGCATACCTCAAGTAGCCCCCTCGCACAGGAGTCCACTGGAGCAGCGCGCTCCAAACCACCCAGCCAAGAAGCCCGGCACCAGTCAGCACCAGCACCACCGCAGGAGCATACCAGGCAAAACTCGAACCGAATTGTTCAATGGGGCCAATGGCCAGTCCACAAATGAACAAGGTACACTTCGGATTCAGAATGTTGCACAAAAAGCCCTGCCCGAAAAGCACAGAAAGAGACTCACGAACCGTGGTCTCCAAGTTCTCCTGCCCCACCTTCACACGCTTTCTCGGAAATATCCTCCAGGCCAGGTACAGCAACCACGCAGCCGCGGCATACAGCACCCACTGGCTCCAGGGCTGGCACATCAACCATCCACCAATCCAGGCCACCAGGGCTGCCTGAATCAGAAAACCAGCCGCTATACCGCTCCCCACGGCAGTCCCGGCGCGGAACCCCTGAGCCAGAGCCGTACGAAACACAAAAAACACATCCGGGCCCGGACTCAACTGCGACACCATGAGCAGCACCCCCAGAACCACCAGGCTACCCAGCGCCTCCATCATAACCGCACCTCCGGCAAAGGCAGCACCACATTCGTCTGCATGGGGCTCTTGCGCTGCAATACGCGTTCGGAAAGCGGAGTGGCGCTCTCATATGCTGCGCGGAACATCTCCATCTTGGCATCCACGTTATCAGCATGGTGCAAAATCAGCGCCTCAGGCACCTTAGGCAGCACCGGGGAACCATATTCCAGCGAGCCATGATGAGAGGCCACCAGATGCAGCAAGTGCATGCGGACCTGCTCCGATGCAGGAGAGAGAGACTTCCACTCGGCCCGCCGCTCAGGAGTCATCATACTCCCCCAGAGCTTGTTAATCATTTCAATCCCCACAGGGATATGCCCCAGCAGCTCACCGGGTTCAGAGAAAGGCATCTCCAGGCTGTGCTCCTCGTAATCATTCTCCACAATCTTGCCGCAATCATGCAACAAAGCACCCGCCATCACCAAATCCCTGTTCAGGCGGTCGGGGTAAACACTGCAAAGCGCAGCCGCCACGCGCATGACGCTGGCAATATGCTCCACGAGCCCACCTCGCCGCGCATGATGGAAATTACGGGCAGCCGCAGCGCGGCGGAAGCGGGTTTCCTGCTGTTCCAGGAAGAGGCGGCAGACTCCAGCAAGACGCGGATCTCTCATCTCTGACACAAAGGTGCAGATACACTCCCAGTCCTGCTGCTGGCGGGCGAGCTGCTCCGGGCTTCCGGTAAGCACCTGCTGTTCCTCTTCCAGCGTGAGCGGCCGCACATCTGCCTCACTAAGCTCCATTCCATACTGACTAGCCTGCCAATGACCGCTCACCGCCACTCCGGAAGGAACCTCCAACAGGTCAAAATCCGTATACCAAGGTGCGTTCTCCCAGATTTTAAACGAAACCGTGCCGGCAGCATCTGCCAGCACGACTTCAAGATATGGCTTCCCATTCTTCGTGGTTCGGGTGGACTTCTGCGTCAACTGGGCAAGCAAAGTCCCCTGCACCGCAGCGTTGGCGGCCTCTGCATTCAGCGCTGTGGTGCTAGCGAACTGCATGGTCACCAGAGCGGGAGAAATTAAGCAGCGGGCTGTTCTGCCGGAGCAGGCTGCTCAGCGGTGGGAGCCTCTGCGGGAGCGGGCTGTTCTGCCGGAGCCGCATCAAGCGCAGGAGTAGGCAGTGCAGCAGGACCTTCCCCCGCAGCAGCTGGAGCCGGAGCCAGGTTCTCCAGGTTTTCAACCGGAGCAGCGGGTTGTTCAGCGGCAGCGGGTGCTTCGGCCGGAGCCGTCACAGGAGCCTCAACCTTCTTCACATTCAAATCTGACTTACTGTTCTGGAAGCGGGCATTCATGAGCACAGCCAGCACGAAGCAAAGCCCCATGAACAAAGTACCGAACAGCACCGTACCCTTCTTGAGCACATCCGTTGTCTGAGCACCAAAGGCCTGATCAGTCATCTGAGCACCGAATGCGGCACCAAGCCCCTCCTGCTTCGGGCGCTGCATCAGCACCACAAGGAGAAGCAAAGCACAGACAATCAGCAGAATAGCAAAAACAATGTAGATAGCGGCGTTAAGCATGGCGGGGATTATATCGTATTTAAAAGGCTTTGTAAAGGAATCAGGCGATGATTTCGTTCAATTCATTGCAGATGACACGCTTGGGCGTAATGGGTTTATCATCCCAGGCAAAACTCATGATGATAATGCGTTCACCCTTTCCAATGAGGTGAGCAGCTGCACCGTTCACAATAATCTGCCCGGTAGCAGGAGGGCCAACCAGGACATAAGTCTCAAAGCGGTTACCACTGGTAACAGAAGCCACCAGCACCTTTTCCCCAGGCCAAAGCCCGGCAGCCTCCACAAGGTCCTGCGGAATCTCAATGCTGCCCTCGTACTCCACATCGCCACGGGTGACCATGGCGCGGTGAATCTTGGATTTTAGCTGACAAACTAGCATGACGATGAATGCAAATGACCGCCAATGAAACTACTTTTTCCCGAAAAGGTCAAGCACAATCAGGGAAAAGGCGGCATTTTTTTATGACAGAAGGCGCGCACAGACCGCGCAAGCAGGCTTGCAACCCCTCGCCGGGCAATACTGGCGCCCCCAGAGCACCATCTGCAAATGCAACTTCCCCCAGCTTTCCCGAGAAAAACATTTTTTTAAATCCGCCTCCACCGTCTCCACATTCTTACCGCGCGAAAGCCCCCAGCGCCGCGCAAGGCGGAAAATATGGGTATCAACCGGGAAAGCAGGATAGCCAAAAGCCTGGTTCATCACCACGCTCGCCGTCTTGTGCCCCACGCCGGGCAAGGCCTCCAACTCCTCAAAACTGGAAGGCACCTTTCCCCCGTACTGAGTTACGAGGATACGGGCCGTCTCCACCAGACGGCGAGCCTTCATCTCAGTAAGCCCACAGGTAGCAATCAAGGGCTGCACCTGCTGCCACTCCAGCGCAGCCATACTGGCAGCATCCGGCGCCAAGGCAAACAGCGCCGGAGTCACCAGATTCACGCGTGCATCCGTACAGCGGGCAGAAAGCATCACCGCCACCAGCAACGTGAAAGCATCATGGTGGTGGAGCGGCACCTCCGGTTGCGGGATGCCGCGTTCTAACTCCTCCAGAACAATGCGTGCACGTTCAGCCCGTTTCACAGCAACTGCTTAGCGGCGGTTCATATCACCCAGCGGGCCAAGCACTGCCTCACCCTCCTTGCGAGTGGTATTATTCCATGGTTTCACGGCCTCAGAGCTCCCCTTCGGTCCCACCACGGGACGGTTGCTGGGAGGCACATCAGGCATAGGGGGCTGGCAGGCGGTAAACATCACCGCCACAAGGGGAAGCATCAGCATCAATGTTTTCATATTCCATCTATTGTTACTGTGTAAAAAACACCGCCTACCCATACCAGGCAGGCGGTGAAAAGAAGAGTCACAATGACCTGCTCAGGAGCATCAGTTACCCAGCGGCTTGACACGGAACACACGGTCACCCAGCTCGGGACGCACGCCTGGAGTCAGCTCCTTCGGGTCAAACTCAGCCACGGCCATACCATTAGAAATAGTAACAAGACGCAGCGGAGCAATCACCACATCACCTCGCTTCACCAGCAAGGGGGATGCATCACCAGGAATGAGGCCACTCTCTGAACCCACGTTGAACACCACGAAACGCCAGCGGCTATCCACAGCCAGCAGCGGATATTCATCGTCATTCTTCATGTAGTCGGTGAAGAACTTCTCATTAATGGCGGTCAGGCGGTTAAGCTCAACCTTCTCGGCTGCAAGCTTGGTGGTAGCCTTTGTGCGGGCTTCCTCCCACTCGGCCTTCAGCTTATCGAGCTCCTCTGTGCGCTTTTCCTCACGCTCCACCACAGACTTGATGGCATCCATCACAGCCGTGGGGTCAGATGAATCTGCCGTAATGGCATCAGAAGACTTAATCTCAGCCAGAGCCTTATTGAAAGCATCGCTCAGCATGGCAACGCGCTCCTCCATGGCCTTCACCTCGGCACGCACACCATCCAGGGACGCCTTGTGCTCATCCAGCTTAGCCTGGGCTTCATCGCGCTTCACCTGGCTATCGCGCATATCGACGCGGGCAGCCTCGGCAGCCTTCACCGCAGCAGCACGCTCAGAGGAAATGGTGCCACGTTCAGCATCAAGCTCCTGGTTGAGCTTACGCAGACCGGTTGCACTGCTGGCGTCCACCTGGGGGCCACCACCATGTGCAGCAATAAGCACATCCATCACCTGCTGCTGGTCAGCAGAATACATGATGCCGGCACCAGCACCAAGAAGAACCAGAAGAGAAGCAATAAGTTGAGAGATTTTCATATTAAAAAGTTTTGGTAGAAAGTTTCTTGATTAGTTGCGAACCGATACTACAACATCACCCGGCTGCACACGGTCACCAGGACGCATCGTGCTGTACAACACATCACAGCTGGACTTGGAGCCTTCCACCAGTGTCACGGTCAGTTCGCACACGCGCTGCTCACCGCGCATCACGGCCAGGCGGGAACCAATCACAATCCCCTTATCAATGCCGCCATTGAGAATCACGTAGTCCCATGTGGGATCAACGGAAGCCACAGTGCACTTCAAATCAACCGGGGAAAGGCGAGCCATGCGGTCAGCCGCGAGCTTCTTGGCGGCATCAATCATAGCGAGTGTACGCTCGCTCTCAGCGCCAAGATCCTTGGTCACCTTCTCCATGGCGTCCACCTCTGCCTGCTTGGCGTTATTCGTTTCGACAAGCTCAGCAATACGCTGACCCACCACCTTGATGGAATCCTCATCATCGGTATCTTCAGCATTCACAGCAGCTGCTGCATCCTTACGGAAGGTATTGAAGCGCTCCTCATACTGTTTAAACTCCGTCTTTGCACGCTCAAGCTGAGCGTTGGCATTGGTGATTTCCTGGTCAAAGGGAGCGTCCTCAGCCTGAATGGCACTGCACTCATCCTTGTACTTGGAAGCCTGCTGGGAGAAGTAGGCAGTGCGAAGCTCGGCATAGCGCTTGATACCCTTATCTTTCTCAATATCTACGGCCTTCTTCTTGGCCATATCAAACTGAGTCTGGAAAGCAGCTACCTCGCCCTCCGGGCCGGTGAGAGCTTCATTGTTTTTATAAAAAAGAAAACATGCCCCCAGGAAGAGCACGACGGCGGCGATGATGATGTATTTCCACATGGTGTAAGTAAAAAATTTGCAGCTGTTCGCTAATATATCTATACCAGAACGCAACCAAATGCAATCAAAAAAAATCCTACAGCTGCATTTTTTTTGCAGATTCCGGCATTATCCGAAGAAAAGCCGCCTTCCGAATCTTCGGAAGGCGGCTGAAATGATTACTGCGGGGCGGATTATTCCTGCTCAGCAGCCTCCTTAGCCTTGCGGTCACGGGCGGCAGCGCGCATGGACATCTTGACGCGGCCCTTGTCATCAATACCGATGCACTTGGCGGTCACGATATCGCCCACCTTCACCACATCTTCAGTCTTCTGGGTGCGGCCTTCAGCCAGCTCAGAAATATGGATAAGGCCATCCTTACCTGGCAGCACTTCCATGAAGGCACCAAACTCCTTCGTGGAAACAATCTTGCCTTCGTAGGTCTCGCCCACTTCAATTTCCTTGAACATGCGATCAATGAGGTACAAGGCGCGTTCCACACCCTCCTGGCGGCTACCGTAGATACGCACGGTACCATCCTCCTCAATGTTGATATCGGTACCCGTCTCAGCCTGCAGAGCCTTGATATTCTTACCACCGGGACCAATGAGCTCGCCAATGCGATCCTGGGGGATGCTGGTGGACTCAATGCGCGGAGCATTCGGGCTCATAGCCTGGGGAGCAGGAATGCATGCATTCATGGTATCCAGCACATCCAGGCGTCCCTTGCGGGCAAGGTGAATAGCATCCTCCAGGATATAGAGCGGGATACCCGGCAGCTTCAGGTCAAGCTGATAACCAGTCACACCCACGGAAGAACCGCAGAGCTTGAAGTCCATATCGCCGTAGAAGTCCTCAGAACCGATGATGTCCAGCAGCGTCTTGTAACGCTTAGGTTCGCGGTCACCCTCGTTCTCGAACTCAGTCACCAGACCCACGGAAATACCGGAAACCGGGCGCTTCAGCGGCACACCGGCAGCCAGCAGAGACATCGTGCCAGCGCAGACGGAAGCCATGGAAGTGGAGCCGTTGGACTCCATAATCTCGGAAGAAACACGGATAGCGTAGGGGAAGTCATTCTCATCCGGAATCACGGGAGCAATGGAGCGCTCCGCCAGGGCGCCATGACCAATCTCGCGGCGGTTCTGACCACCAAAGCGGCCTGTTTCACCCACAGAGAACGGGGGGAAGTTATAGTGCAGGATGAAGCGTTTTTCATCCACGGAACCAGTGTAGTTATCCAGGTACTGCTTCTCTTCCATGGGAGCCAGGGTGGCAAGGCACACAGACTTAGTCTCACCGCGGGCAAAGAGAGCAGAACCATGCACCACGGGAGGCAGCACATTCACCTCAGCCTGCAGCGGGCGCAGCTGCTTGATAGCGCGACCATCGGCGCGTTTATCCTGCTCCATGATGGAGATACGGAAAGCCTTCTTCTGGATGTACTCGAACACCTGCTCCACGTCGAAGTCAGTAGCCTCGGGATAGGCAGCCTTGATAGCCGCCTCCACCTCATCACGCAGGGCACCGGTCTGCTTCTGGCGCTGAATCTTGTTGGGAGCATAGATAGCCTCCTCGATGCGGTCGCCGGCCACCTGATAGCCGATTTCCAGCAGCTCAGGCTTGGCCACGGTCAGCT
>JAZSQS010000018.1:0-18425 GCA_045538105.1 Akkermansia sp. | reverse complement strand
CGCTTGGCCTCCGACTTAGAGTTTCGTCCTCATCGATGTTCACGAACTCAGTGCCGAGGTCAGGCAGCACGAAGTTCTCGGGATTTCCGGGGCTGATGAGCTCGCGGCCCATCTCCATGAGGTCGGCATCGTGCAGCTTTTCATCCAGGCAGAAATAGAGCTCCTCCTTAAGCTTGAAAAGCTCAATCTTTCGGGGGTCCTGCAGCAGGAACAGCTCGTACTTCTCAACCATGCGGCGCATTTCCACATCCTCCTGAGAGCGCATGTAGGCACGGTTACGGGGCATACCGAGCTTCACCTTGTACAGGCAGCGGCCGGCGGCCTCGGTACGGCCCTCCTTAGCGTACTGCTTAGCCTTGGTCATCAGGCCATTACAAAGTTCAATCTGAGCACGCACCACCTTTTCAATCAGGGGCTTAAGGGTATCATACTGCTGCTCGCGCTCGATAACAGCGGGACCGGAAATGATGAGCGGGGTGCGGGCCTCGTCAATGAGAATGGAGTCCACCTCGTCGATAATAGCGAAGTAATGACCGCGCTGCACCTGAGCGCTGCGGGTACTGGCCATACCGTTGTCACGCAGGTAGTCGAAACCGAACTCAGCATTGGTGCCGTAGGTGATGTCACAGGCGTACATCTGGCGGCGCAGGTCATTGGGCATCATGCTCTGAATGCAGCCAACCGTCAGGCCGAGGTACTTGAAGAGCGCCCCCATCCACATGGAGTCACGGCGGGCCAGGTAATCGTTCACCGTCACAACGTGCACCCCCATGCCCGTGAGACCATTAAGGTAAACCGGCAGGGTGGCCACCAGGGTCTTACCCTCACCCGTGGCCATTTCCGCAATGAAGCCACGGTGCAGAGCAATACCACCGATAAGCTGCACATCAAAATGAACCATATCCCACTTAATGGGGGTTCCACACACATCAACCGTCTGTCCACAAAGCAGACGAGCACCACATTTCACCACAGCAAATGCCTCAGGCAAAATGGTTTCCAGATACTTGGCGCGCATCTTGGCAAACTTCGGTTCAATTTCGGCAAAGGCCTTCTTGCCAGCCTCAATAGAATCTACGGAAGGCTCCACCTTAGGAAGCTTGGGGAATTCCGGAGCCAAGGATTCAAAGCGGGTATTGAGCTGTTCAGCGTACTGAGCCAGCTGTTCGTTGGAAGCGGCCAGAACCAGACCACGGGTGGGTAGATCCATGGGGGTGAAGCGGTGCAGGTGAGCCTGCCATTCACGGGTCTTGCCTACCAGGAAATCGCGGTCCTTATCTTGCCATGTCTTTTCCAAATCCAGAATGCGGCGCACAACAGGTTTCAGCTTACGCACTTCACGCTGATTCTTAGAACCTACGATTTTATTGAGAATCCACTTAATCATATCAGAAAATTTTCAGGAGAATACCAGATGACAGCTCTGCACGCCCGCGCACAGCGCGTGCGGTGCGCGATTGTAACACACCCCCTGCTCTTTTGCAAGCCTGCGTCTATCTGTCAAGCAAATATGACTCAATCTTTTACTTCGGCGCCTGCACGGTACGATGACCATATGTAGCGAGTAAAGATTACCTTGATAGACGCCGTAAGCGGCACTGCCAGCAATGCACCTACCACACCGCCGATGACAAAACTCCAGAAGAGTACGGAAAACATGACGGTGAGGTCATGCATCTTCACGCGGCTACCCACAATGCGCGGCTGCAGCACCCAGCCATCAAACTGGCTCACACAGCCAAAAACAGCGGTTACGATAAGTACGTGACTTACATCATGCCAGGTGAACCAGGCAATCAACACTGCGGGAATCCACGTAGAAATCATACCCAGATAAGGAATGATACCCAACAGGGCAGCCGCTGCGGCAATCGTCACAGCGTAAGGGAGCCCCATAATCTTCAGGGCAACAGCCAGGATGATGCCGTCAATCAAACTCACAAGCATCTGACCGCGCACAAAGGAGATAATGTAGTTGTTAATTTCCTGCAGGGTTTCCACCACCTCCTCCCGGAAGGCAGAGCGGCGGATAGGCAGCACGGTGTGCCAGTTTTTGGCAATACTGGCGCTCTCCAACAGAAAGTAAAAAAGGAACACCGGCACCATGATGGTGCCAATAAAGGCCATGGACAAACCAGAAAGCGCACGAGTACCGGCGGTAAGCCAGCCCACGGCTTTCTCTGAAAGGTAGGATGAATTAAAGCTCAGAATGGCAGTCAGTTTACCTTCACAAGTCGTTTCCTGGGAAAGGCTTTCATAATCCTCAAGCGGCAATTCGGAGGCGCGGGCATCCTTAAGCATTTTCCCATACAGCATATCCACCCCTCTCTGCAGCAGGCGATTCTCGGCCAACTGGGCCTTACCACCCTCCACAACGCTCTCCAGAATCTGCTCTCGTTTGGTGATGAGGTCGCCTGTCTGTTGCACGAGAGGTGGCACAATCGTAAACCCCAGCCCAGCAAGCAAAACACAGGCAATCAACATCACCGTCACTACCGCCCAGATGCGGCGGGCAATGTGTTTTTGCACCATAGCCACACAGGGCGAAAGCAGATAGGCCAGGAATCCGGCTATCACTACCGGCAGAAGAACAGGCTCCAATGCCACAAACAAAGACCCCAGCCCGAACAGGAGCCCCATTACCAGAGACACGACAACCACCAGGGCCACCCCCGTCAGGGCTGCCCAGCATATTTTGCGCTGAAAGAGCGTAGGAACATCCTTATCCTGAACCTTCATGCAGCCATCATACGCAGAATTTGCCCCAAAGTCAATGTCTAAAACCCTCACAAGGTTCCTGATAACTCTGCATATTTCAGCCTTCCAACAGGGCTGTTTCCAAGGCTGACACCGTCTCGCAGACAGGAGCAGGCCAGGCACGCAGAGCCGCCGGATCCGCAGCATACCCCCACCCTACCAGCACCAACCCAGTGCCAGCGTTCTCCGCACAACCGGCATCAAACAAGGAATCGCCCACCAGGGTGATTTCAGACGGAGCAACCCCCCACCTTTCCGCAATGTGATGCAGGGATGCCGGATTAGGCTTCCGGGGGAAGGCTGGGGTGTAACCCATCACGATATCAAAGGGAACAGAAGGAAAGATATGCCGAACCATGGGCTCAGTGACTTCGTGAGGCTTGTTGGAAAGCACGGCCATCCGCACCCCACCTGCTGCCAGATTCTCCAGAATAGGAGTAATTCCTTCATAGGCGCGCGTGTACTCCTCCCCGCACCAGCAGGTGGGGTATTCACGGCGGAAGGCAGCATGCACCCTCTCCAACTCTTCCGGAGGTGCGTCTGCTGCATCAGCATATCCAATAGCTGATGCACAAAGATTGGCAGCACCCCGGCCAATCATATCGCGAACCTTTTCCGGGGCATGCGTCGGCAAACCACAGGTCAGTAAAGCACGGTTGATTCCCTCCGCGATACCAGGCAGGGAATCAACCAAAGTGCCGTCCAGGTCAAATACCAGGTGCTTTTTCATTTACCGGGCAAAACCACGCTGGGATGCGCGGAGGAAATCCACCATGTACTTGATGTGAGGATTGCTACCGTACTTCTCATCTCCGAGCACTTCAGCATATTTATCCTCCATCTTCTCACCCTTGTTTTCCTTGTAGAGGAAGAGCTTGCGATACGCGAAGCGCAGAGCGCGGATATCTTCTTCTGAGAATCCACGGCGGGAAAGCCCCACCTGGTTAATGGCGCGGAGATTAGCCGGAGAGCCTTCCGCAATCATGTAAGGAGCGATATCCTGCACCACCTTGGCCATACCGCCCACCATGGCATGGTCACCCACGCGAACGAACTGGTGCAGGGCTGCACAGCCGGAAACAATGACCCAGTTGCCGATTTCGCAGTGACCAGCAGCCGCAGCATAGCCAGAGAAGATATTGTGGTCACCCACGTGGCATTCGTGACCGCAGTGGGAGTGAATCAGGAAGTTATTATAGGAGCCTATGACGGTACGCAAATCCGGTGCCGTAGAGCGGTTGATATTGCAGTACTCACGGAATACGTTATAATCACCGATTTCCAGTGTCGTGGGTTCACCTGCGTACTTCAAGTCCTGAGTCTTAGTTCCTATGGCGCTGAAGGGAAAGAACTCATTTCCCTTGCCAATTTTCGAAGGCCCACCAATCACCACATGACTGTGCAACACACAGCCGGAGCCTAACTGAACGTGCGGTCCTACCACGCAGTATGGTCCAATTTTTACATCATCTGCAATCTCACAAGTGGGGTCAATGATAGCTGTAGGATGAATCTCTGCCATACCCTGCATATTACACCTCACATCTTACCCCTTCAAGCATAAAATCAGTTATTCTGGCGGAAAACAGGTAAAAAAAAGACACGCTTCTGCGCTTGCTCCACAGAAGACGCTATGATACAATGCTCCGCATACATCACTATGGCTGACCGCATCCCCGTACGCAACCCCAATGAAATCAACAAGCTCCGCAAGGCAGGCGAGGTCTCAGCCCGCATCCTGATGGAGCTCCAGTCCATTATCCGCCCCGGTATCACCACCAAGGAAATTGATGACCACGCAGCGGAACTCTTCCGGCGCGAGAAATGCGGCAACGCCTTCTTTGGTTATGGTGGATACCCTGGCCAGCTCTGCATTTCCGTTAATGAGGAAATTGTACATGGCATCGGTGGCTCCCGTGTGCTGCGCGATGGTGACATTGTAAGCCTCGATGCAGGCGCTATTGTGGATGGCTGGTACGGGGATAATGCCTTAACCGTAGGTGTCGGTACCCATGTAAGTGAAGAAGCCCGCCGTCTGATGGCAGTAACGGAGGAAGCGCTCTACCGCGGCATAGCCGAGGCAAAGCAGGGCAATTCACTACTGGAGGTATGCGGCGCCATTGAGGACTATGTGCGTCCCTTCGGGTTCGGCATCGTTCGCGATTACGTTGGCCACGGCGTAGGGCGCCACCTGCACGAGGAACCTCAGATTCCCAATTACCGGCCTTCATACCACCTGCCCCGCCTGAAACGAGGTATGATTCTGGCCATCGAACCCATGATTACGCTTGGTTCATACCGAGTGCGTGTGTTGGAGGATGACTGGACCGCCGTCACCACTGATGGCTCCTGGGCTGCCCATTTTGAACATACTGTTGCGGTAGGTTCACACGGAGGTGAAATCCTGACCGAGCGTCCCCGAATCGCCCTGCCAGAGCAACTGGGTATTACCCTCTAAGTGCAATGGGAAATCGCTTTTTCCTGTTGGCACTGGTGGGAGCGCTCATACTCCTGCAAGCTGCGCTGCGCACTGCAGCACAAGCCACACCGTTCAGCTCAGCAGAAACGCTGGGCGGCATAACATTCTGGGAACTGAGAGGAGCTCTCCCCCTCGGCATCTTTGCTTTGGGCATGTTATTGATGAGCACGGCCGCCATGTGCCTGTGCCTCCAATCTGCCCTGTGCATATCAGGAAGTCAGAACCGATTAAGAAAACACGCGCGCGCCATTGCATCTGCCAGCCTCTGGTGCGGAATTCCCCTGGTGGCCATGTGCATGGCTTCCTTGCATTACGTTTTTCCCTGGCTATCTGCCTACGCCCCAGATGGCTGGCAGACGCTCCAACACCTGGAATGGGTCATTCATGGGAGCATGGTCACACTCCTGCTTTGCCATGCTCTCCCGCTCTGCGACAAGCGCACATTTGCGTACATTAGCCTGCCTTTGTCACTCTGCTGCCTGATTGCCCAAGGGCAGATGTGCTTCAGGTCCCCCCTCATCCTGATTCCAATCGCCATTATGTCTGCAGCTGGAATGCTCATGATTCCGGGCCGTGGCAGGAAATGGGCTTTCATCCCCCTCATGACAGCCATTGGAATGAATGCGGCGTTGTTTCAACTCACTTCCCCGCAAGAGTCTGCCACCCCTGCCGCCTGGGCAGTTTATCTCATTTGCCTCCTTTTGATAATGGTGCCATTTACCCTCAAGTTAAAGGACATTCTGTGCAGATATTGAAAATTTCAAAACACCCCGAATGAATGATTGCATTCCGATGCAAAATATGTTAAATGTACGGGGTACGTAGTATCACTTCTCACTATCTCTGTAAGCTATGGCCACTCCTAAACTGAACACCGGTAACGCTGGAACCTCTCCCGCCCGTTCCCTGCGCCCGTCTGGAACTGCACCCGCTAAGCAACTGAAGCTCAAGGGAGCCAGCGGCAACACCATCACCCCAAAGCCCACCAAAAAAGTGGCACCCAAAGCAACTTCCAAAGCCACTCCGGCTCCTGCTGAGGAACCCGTAGTCCCCGTATCGGCTATTGATGAGAGTGCAGCTGCCGCTGAGGCTCAAGCTGCGGCCGAAGCACAAGCTGCCGCTGAGGCCGAAGCGGCACGTCTTGCCCAGGAAGAATATGAACGCCAGATGGAGGAATACAACCGCCAGATGGAGGAGTACAACCGGCAACTGGAAGCCATGAAGGCAGCTGAAGAACAATCGGCTGCGGAGGAAGCGCCCACTCCCCAGGCCACAGCCGAAGGCGCCGCCGCCGAGGCAGCCCAGGCTGCCATTGTGGCACAGGCACTTGTTACTGAAGAAGATGTTGATGCGCCCACACCGACGGAGAAATTGCGCGCAGCCAAGAGCAGCAAAGTCAAGAGTTCCCTCTCTGTCACGGGAACCAAAAAGAAGAAAAAGGCAGCAGCCCCGGTAACCGACGAAGCAGGAGAGGAAGGCGACTCCGATGCTGAAGATGAGAGCGACATGAGCGAAGAGGAGCTCGCCCAACGTGAGGCCTATCTTCGCGCGATTCACGAAGAACAGCAGCGCACCCCCATCTGGAAGACAGTTCCCTTCATGGTTGGCTCTGGCTTGCTGGTTGTCACCATTGCCATCTGTACGGTGCTGGTTGTCCAGAAACAGGCGGAGAACGCCCGAATCCAGGCCCATATTGACTACACAAACGGTCTGCTGCGCCGTGCCCAGGAAATCAATATGAAAGGCGTGGAAAACATGGCTGATGCCGCCAAGAAGGGCGTAAATGTCAGCTGCAGCAAGGAGGATGCCAAAGCCCTTATGGAGGTTGTCGTAGACCCCTATGTTAAGGGTGAAAACGGCAAACCCCGCTACGGCGCCCGTGCCGAGGGTGTGGCGCAAAACGCATGTCTGCTGCTGGGCCTGGCCGCTGAGCAAGACACCGCCATCCGCGACATGATTTTCGACAGCATGGGCAAGAATTGCGTCAAGATTAAGCCAACCCTCTTCCATTGGCTTCTGCAGCGCATCGCCATTTCTGACGCCAAGGGCGTCAACGCCAGTCTGAAGAAACTCGCCAAGGTCGTAGCAGAAAAGAAGACAGCCAAGCCCTGGGCCAAGAAGAGCCAGACCCTTGCCCACATATGGGAGTGCATTGGTCTGCGCGTCACGGCAAGCGATACGAAGGAAATCCTTGACCTTCTCAAGTCCGACATTGCGGATTCAACGCTGGCTCCCAATCTCTGCAACTGCCTGGATAACATTCTGATGATGATGGATGACCAGGCGGAAAAAGCCCGGATTGGTGATGAAATCTTCAACAACATGCCGGAAAAACTCCGCAACAACTCTGCCATGGTTTCCACCCTGGCACGTGCCTGCTCCCCCCAGGCTCTGGAGTTCTACAAGAAGGAACTTGCCACTGATAAAGGCTGGGGTGGCAGTGCGCCCATATTCCTGGGTGCATGGGGTAACGATGATATCCTCGACTATGTCCTGGAACAGAAGGAAGCTCACCAGGACAATGCCAAGATTCAGGCCTGCATCAACGATGTTATCGGCACCATCATGAAGCAGGATCGCCCCCGCAGCGTGGCCGATGGGGAAAAACTCCTCAATATGTGCTTCGACACTCCCTTTGGTGATACCTCCAATATCCAGGATATCATCAACAAGACAGACCCCATTTCCACCCTGTACCTGGGAGATACCCATCCTGAACTCCCCAAACTGCAGGAGGAGCTCAAGAAACTTGAAAACCTGCGTAAGCAGAAACTTCAGATTATTCGAGTACTCGGCTCTTTGAGCGACCACGAATGGGTGGTCAGCATCCTGAAGAAATATACGGCAGATAAGGATGACAACGTGCAGTATGATGCAGAAAAAGCATTGGAGAAAACCCATGCCAACGGCATCAATGCGGCCCAGATGCGAGAAGCATACAAGAACCGCAGCAAGGATTAACCCTTCCCTCTATATCGGAAGATATAGTCTCTCTCCTGATACTTATTACCTGAGCACCGCGTGGATAACACCATGCGGTGCTTTTTTCTGCCATTTTTGCATTATCAAACGAATTTGTACTTGCCAAAGTATTTTTTCCATGTATAATTCCCCCGGCTTTAATAGCGAGCTGTAGCGCAGGCTGGTAGCGCGCTTCGTTCGGGACGAAGAGGTCGCAGGTTCGAATCCTGTCAGCTCGATTTTTCTTTTCCGGTGTTCCACCGGCAGCTGCTGCAAACAGCAGGGTGCAGTGCAGATTGGTCTTCACGTTGGCGCCAGCAGCAGATTTCCCTGGGTAAGATTCCAATCCTGGCGCGCGCCAGCACCAGGGGCATGTATCAAGCTTTCCTCAACCCACATATTTATCGTTTATGTCCGGTCATAACAAATGGTCCAAAATCAAGTTCACGAAGGCAGCTGCCGACGCGAAGAAAGGTAAGGTATTCGCACGTTTCTCCAAAGAAATCACCCTGGCGGCTAAAAGCGGCGGTGGCGATGTAGACACCAACCCGCGCCTCCGCACGGCTATTGAAGGCGCAAAGGCTGCCTCCATGCCCAAGGACAACATTGACCGTGCTGTCAAGAAGGGTACAGGCGAACTCCAGGGTGAGGCTATTCAGGAGGTCACTTACGAAGGTTATGGTCCTGCTGGCACCGCCATCATTGTGGAAGTGGCCACCGATAACACGAACCGTTGCTCCTCCGAAATCCGCACTATTTTCTCCAAGAACGGCGGCAACATGGGCACTCCCGGTTCAGTCTCCTACCAATTTGACCGTAAAGGAGAGATTCGCATCATCGATGCTGAGCTTGACGAAGACGCAGCCATGGAACTTGCCATGGATTGCGGAGCAGACGAGTTTGAGCAGGGTGATGAAGAAGGTGAATGGGTCTTCACCTGCGGTCCGACTGACTTGGGAACCGTTTCTGAAGCACTGGGCGCAGCCGGCAAGAACGTGACAGGCATGAAGCTCATCTCCGTTCCCCAGAATCCCACAGTCATCTCCGACGAAGCCACAGCCCGCAAGGTGATGAAGCTTTACGACCTGCTGGATGACTATGATGACACGATGAACGTGTTCGCAAACTTTGAAATTGACGAAGCTGTACTTGAGCAGCTCTGATTTCCCATTTCCTCATCGTCTCTATACATTTGCAAATGGGCGGGCGGTCTTTCCCGCCTGCCCCATTTGCTGAAGTACATGCACATCTTTCCAGCCCATGAGCGCACAGGAAGAGAAACCAAACAGCCAGCGGCAACAGCGTGGTTTTCAACACCGCCATTTCAACCGCCGCAACAGGCAACAGGGTGATTCCCCTAAAAACTCCCCAGTAGAACACCAGGGAAGCGGTCATGTGCGCCGTGAGTCATTCAAACGCCACCACCAAGGGCAGAAACCGAACCATAACAAACAAAAGCAGCAGGAAACACCTTCCCGTGCCTACGTCCCAGTGGGGGAGCCGGAGAGTATCACCGGGTTACTTGAAATTACCAACAAAGGATTCGGCTTTATCCGCACGGCGGAGAACGACTGGGCTCCATCAGATGCAGCCATATACGTACCGGCAGACATCATTTCCGAACTGAGGCTGCGCCCCTTTGTACAACTTACAGGCATGGCTCAGAAGTATGAGCGTGGGCACCAGCTTATTTCCGTACAAAAGGTGAATGGCCTGGATCCTGCCGAAGCTGCGGCCTGCGCTCACTTTGAGGATTTGAAGGCGGTGAACCCAACCCACCGGCTTTCCTTTGAAACAATCCCTTCCCGCTTCACCACCCGCACCATGGATCTCATGGCTCCGGTGGCGCGCGGTCAGCGAGGCCTGATTGTAGCCCCTCCCCGCACAGGCAAGACCACCCTGCTCATGCACATTGCCGAGGGAGCCATGGAGAACTATGGTGATGATTTGCACCTGATGGTACTGCTGGTTGATGAACGACCGGAAGAGGTGACAGAGTTCAAACGGGCTCTCCCCGGAGCAGAGATTTTTGCCTCCAGTAATGATAGTAATGTGCGGGAGCACTGCCGCATGGCAGAAATGGCCATAGAACGAGCCAAACGCCTTGTGGAAAACGGCAGACACGTGCTGATACTGCTTGACTCCATTACGCGCCTTGCACGGGCCTATAACAACGCTGAACGAGGAAGCGGCAGAACCATGAGCGGAGGCATTGATGCACGCGCCCTGGAAACACCCCGCCGCCTTTTTGCCGCGGCCCGCAACACCCGCGGTGCCGGCTCCCTCACCATCCTGGCCACGGCTCTGGTAGAAACCAACAGCCGCATGGATGAACTCATCTTCCAGGAGTTCAAAGGGACGGGTAATATGGAGCTGGTGCTCAACCGCCGCATTGCTGAAATGTACATCTACCCCGCAGTGGATATTCTGAAGAGCGGCACTCGCCGGGAGGAACTCATTCTACCCGAACTCTGGCTGGAAAAGGTGCGCCTCATCCGCCGCGGTCTGGCCAACCACAAACCAACCGAAGCCATGGAGCGTCTGCTTTTCTTCCTGAAACGCTGCCACACAAACGCGCAGCTCATGCAGGATTTGAAATCCCAACGCTAAGTACACACAAAAAAAACGCAGCCCATGCTGCGTTTTTGTTTTCTCGGTTGGAGTTAAAGGTTAATCACCACTCTTGAGCACATTGATGAAGGCTTCCTGAGGGATGCTCACCTTACCAATGGCCTTCATGCGTTTCTTACCTTCCTTCTGCTTCTCAAGCAACTTGCGTTTGCGGGTCACGTCACCGCCGTAACACTTTGCGGTCACATTCTTACGCATGGGAGAAATGCTTTCGCGTGCAATGATCTTGCCGCCGATGCAGGCCTGGATGGCCACGGTGAAGAGCTGGCGTGGAATCACATCCTTCAGCTTGGTTGCCAGTTCTCGCCCCACGGCCTCAGCGCGGTCACGGTGCACTATCATGGAGAAGGCATCCACCGGTTCACCAGCAATCATCATGTCCATCTTCACGAGCTTAGCGGCCTGGTATCCATCATACTCATAGTCCATAGAGCCATAGCCGCGGGTGGCGCTCTTGAGTTTATCGTTAAAGTCCACCAGGATTTCAGCCATGGGAATACGGCAGGTGAGCATCACGCGGGTATCATCGATGGTTTCGGTGTGGATTACTTCACCGCGCTTCTCCATCACGATGCTCATGATAGCTCCAATATATTCACTGGGAATCATGATGAACACCTTGACGATAGGCTCACGGATTTCATCAATTTCCTGCGGTTCCGGCAGAATACTCGGGTTATCCACGTTGATTTCCTCACCATCGGTCTTGCGTACTTCATAAATCACCGAGGGATAGGTGGAAATCACGTCCATGTTAAACTCGCGGCGCAGACGTTCCTGGATAATCTCCATGTGCAGCAGGCCGAGGAAACCACAGCGGAACCCGAAGCCCAGGGCAACGGAGCTTTCACCCATATAGGTGAATGCAGCATCATTAATCTGGAGCTTGGCCATGGCGGCTTTCAGCGCCTCGTAGTCAGCAGAATCCACTGGGTAAATACCGGAGAACACCATGGGGCGAATCTCCTTGAAACCGGGCAGCGGTTCGCTACACGGGTCTGCGAGGTTAGTATAGGTATCGCCAATCTTCACATCTGCCGCGCTCTTCATGTTGGCGATAATATAGCCCACATCGCCGGTGTGCAGCTCATCCGTAGCCTGCATCTTGGGAGTGAAGATACCCACTTCCTTCACTTCATACGTCTCATCTGTAGCGAAGAGTTTCACCTTCATGCCTCGGGATACACTGCCACTCACCAGGCGCACGTAGGACACCACGCCCCGGTAGGCATCGTACACAGAGTCGAACACAAGGGCGCGCAGGTGGTTATCATCCTCCATCACTGCAGGCGCTGGCACGCGGGTTACAATGGCCTCCAGCACCTCCTCAATACCAATGCCCGCCTTTGCAGAGCAGAGAATGGCCTCTTCCTTAGGGATGCATACAATTTCCTCCAGCTGGCGGTATACTTTGGGCAGGTTAGTACTGGGCAGGTCAATCTTGTTGATAACGGGGACTATTTCAAGATTCTGCTCCACAGCCAGGTGCATGTTGGCAAGGGTCTGGGCTTCCACACCCTGGGCGGCATCCACAATGAGTACTGCGCCATCACAGGCAGCTAGGGAACGACTGACTTCATAGGAAAAGTCAACATGACCGGGAGTATCGAGCAGGTTGAGCTCATAGGTGTTGCCATCTTTGGCCTTGTAGCGCATTGTCACAGGGTGGGATTTGATGGTAATCCCCTTCTCACGCTCCAAATCCATGGCATCAAGCAACTGATCCTGCTTGTCGCGTTCGCCTATGGTGTTGGTAAATTCCAAGAGTCGGTCAGACAACGTGGTCTTACCGTGGTCAATGTGGGCAATGATGGAGAAATTGCGCTTGAATTTGATGTCCGTTGCCATGCGCGCGCAAGGATACGCGACAAGTGGCCATAAGTCAAGCGAATTCGCTTATTCCCAAAGGTAGGACTGCAATGAGTCCACCAGTTTACCATCGCAATAGAGGTTCACCTTCCAGGTCATCACATCTCCTCGCTTTGCTCGTTCCTCTCCTGAGAAGTGGAACTTCTCCTTACGAGGACCGGCCTCCTCACGAGGTTCATCATATACAACTTCACGTGTCAGCACGTCCGCTCCCGTGAGAGCCTGGGTGTACAGCATCTCCACGCGTACTGGCTTTTGGGGTTCTGCATCGTACCAACTCAGGAAATAGTAGTCACCTATCCTTAACCGCCTCCCCTTTTTCGTATTTGCCCCAAATAAGGCATACTGGGCATTGGCTCTCAAAGGAGCCGTCTGCCAACGATCGTTAGGCAATTCTTCCGTTTTCAGGGGAATATCTGCCATATCCATAATGCAGGTTGTGTGCACCTGCGTACACGCAGCGACCATCACAGCAACACCAGCAAGGAGAGGAAAGCAGAATCTCATGTCCCTATTCAATACCATTATCAATCATTTGTCAATGATATTTCTTACTTTCAACCCACGCGTTTTTACTTGCAGAACAAAGCTTGAAAGGCTATATATTAGACATGGCCGTTCCGCAAAATACAATAGCACTCATTTTTGATTTCGATAAGACGCTCAGTCCGCACAACATGCAAGAAGATACGCTCTTCCCCGAATACGGGATTGATGCTGAGCAATTCTGGAAGAAATGCAATGAACGCAGTAGTGAAGAAGGCTGGGATGGTGAGTTATGCTACCTCAAGGAAATTCTGGATACTCTCAGCATGGATGGCGTAAGCAACGAACATCTGCGAGCCCTGGGTCAGAAGCTCACCTACTACAAAGGAATTCCAGACTTTTTTGGACAATTTGCCCAACGCGCCTTGAGCAAGGAACATGTATATGCCGGGGTGAGGATTGAGTTCTACATCATCTCCAGCGGAATTAAGAGCATTCTTGATGGCTCCATCATCAAACCCTATATGCGGGAAGTGTTCGGCTGTGAATTCTACGAACAGGATGGGCGCATCAGTTTCCCCAAACGGGTCATTTCCCACACCAGTAAGACACAATACCTCTTCCGAATCAACAAGGGAATGCTCAATTACCAGGAAGATGTAAACGACCATGTGGATGATGATTTGCGTCCCATACCCTTTGAACACATGATTTACATCGGAGATGGCCCCACTGACGTCCCCTGCTTTACCGTCATGAGACAGCAAGGCGGACTCAGCGTTGCCGTGTATAACCCAGATGATGAATCGCGCCGCAGTTTCCAGAAATGCTACGCGCTCAAATCTGAACAGCACCGCGTTGATTTCTTTGCACCTGCGGATTACAGAGCCGGTAGCCACTTGTGCAACATCCTTGAAGAAACAGTCCGCAACATGGCAGATAGCATCGTACACGCCCAGCGTACCCTGCTGCCTTCTGCCCAGCGGCATTCCAAACGCTAGGAAAACAGTCTCCCTATCAGCATGAAAATAGACTAATTTTCGCTTTTAGGCTTGCAAATACTCCAATTAGTGCTAATATCCACTCACCTTGTAGGTCGATTTGCCGCAGCCACGAAAAATCAACCATCAACACAAGATACAAAAATGAGCGATATCAACGTCAACGACTTCAAGACGAACGAGAAGGACACCGGCTCCACCGGTTTCCAGGTTGCAGTGCTTACCAAGCGCATTGCCCACCTTACGCAGCACCTCATCGCTAACAAGCATGACCACGCATCCCGCCGCGGTCTGCTTATGATGGTGGCCCGCCGCCGTAAGCTTCTGGACTATGCCAAGCGCACCAACCCGGATCTGTACAAGGATCTGCTTGTGCGTCTCTCCCTCCGCCACTAATCACGGCGTTTGCAAGGAGGCTCAACGAAGCCAAGCCGTACAATCATTACACGGAAGTGCCGCAGAGAGGTCGAGCTCTGCGGCACTTCTCGTTTATATATTTTTTCTGTCCCTGTTACGCAACTGGCTTCAACTGATCCCCGTGCTCCTGAATCATCTTAGGCACATAATACTTGCGCTGCATCCAGGGAATGATAAGACCTCGTTCACGAGCCTCACAGAAAAGCAACTTGACCAGCGCACTATTTGCTAGGAATCCAATAAAGGAAACCTCATTACCCGCATGAACCGGGAAGAGCACAAGAATCGTTGTGGACGGCATTAGCAAAACCAGCGCAGGGACAAAAAGCCGAGTACCTCTCAGCGAACAGCACACCCTGAATACAAGTAAGCAAGTATATAAAATACACAAAACCGCTACAGCCAAACCTGCATACCCCATGCCTTGAATCAAGGAAATCGGCATGTTATGCCAAACCTTTCTTCGGGCAAATGAATCCTGATCACCATAATACATCTCACCTCGTATCACAGCGCGCTCATCACGTTGCATTTCTGAGGCTGATAAGCCGTACCCATCGCCCCAAACGTAATCCTTAATAAAGCCCGTTCGCGGATCCATGGCCCAGCTCCACATCTCCATACGCCAGTCAATTGAACCAGACGCTTCAATGACTATGTTCTTATCAACCGTCAATCCTGGAATGAAGGACAAAGCGCGCTGCATACCATGAGGGAGGAAGCGTAAACCTCCATCACTATTCAAGACAAACAGCCCACCATAACATGTCAAAGCCAGGCAGACAGCCATTACAAATTCTTTTCTAATGCAAGTAATGAAAAAAAACGTAATCCCCAAGTTTGCAAGAGCAGAACGGAAACCTGACAGCATAATGCCAGCGATAGCCACAAGCATACCAAGAACTAAAAGCGGATTGACAAGAAAGCGGAATAAGGGAAAATACGCAAACAGCAATACTCCAAGATATGAGCCGAAACTCTGAAAAGCGCCGAAACGAGAATCTCCCATCGCTTCACTCATAGCCATACCTTCCTCACCACCATTAAACCCAGCCAAGCCCGCGATGGTAGATATAATCACACACACTAGGCCTAGCCAAATTCGCCAATTCAGCACACTCTCTAATTTGCCATACTCCATGGGTATGCAACTCAACGCTATGTAATAAATAATCATACCCAATGCAGCAACATACACCCTACCGCCCACTGTATCAGTGTCTAATCCCAGAACAGCAATTGACACCGGGTTCTTAAGATAGGCAGCAAACAAAAAAGCTACGACAAGAAAAATCAGCAAATCCAGCAGTAACAAAGAACGCCATCTAATCTTCACGTAACCCATAGCCCACATGATAATCCAATAGGCCAGTATAATCGGAGCAACCAAAAAAGCTCTATTAAAGAGAGAAAAAGCCCCCGGTAAAGGCAACACTCCTATCACAGAAGGAAGCAAAAACAATAACATCCAGCAGCGGGGACCGAGAATCAGCATGAACACGGCACACACAACGGCTACAATATACGCCACTGACAGAACTGCGCTTTCAGCAGCCTGTGCACCGAGGATAAAGCACAGAACAATCAGAACAACGCACGATAGAATTTTACCAACTACTGAACCCGCCATATGAAATCCGCTCCGACTATTGATTTTGCATAACAGGCTCACACGGTCTTAGCCGCATGAGCCTGCATCTCGAAATTACCCGTTACAAGGCTGAAGGAATCTCCTTGCCTAGCTCAGAGGCCTTGCGTCCCTTACCATCGCCAGCAATGCGTTCCAGGAGCACATCGCGGTAGCCCATACCGCCAGGAATCATCGGCAGCACATGCACATCGTACGGAACCATGACATCGAGGATATAGGCTTCCTTGGACTCCAGCATGCGCTGAATGGCCGGAGCCAAATCAGCCGGATCCACCACACGCTCACACTTAATACCGAACCCAGCGCAGAGCACAGGGAAGTTCGGGTACAGGATATCAGGCGTGCGATGCGTACGGTCGTACTCATCTGCCGGATCAGCCAGGAAAGTCTGAGCGCGGTTGGAATCATACTTAAGATCCTCCCACTGCACCACCATGCCAAGGTGCTGGTTATCCAGAATGATGCACTTGATGGGCATCTTTTCAATGTGAATAGTCCCCAGCTCCTGCACATTCATCAGGAACGAGCCATCACCGTCAATATTAACCACCGGCTTTTCCGGATAAGCCATGTGGGCGCCCATAGCGGCAGGCAGACCGTAGCCCATCGAGCCCAAGCCACCAGAGGTAGAAAGACGGCGCGGCTGCTCAAACTTGTAGAACTGGGCAGCAAACATCTGGTGCTGCCCCACGCCAGTGCAGACAATGGCATCCTGCTCCTTAAGCTGGTTATACAGCTCCTCAATCACCTGCTGGGGAGCAATTTCGCGCTCATCCTTCTGGTAGCAGAGCGGGTACTGAGCCTTCCAAGCCTCAATGATGCCAAACCATTCCGGGCGGTTCTCTACGGCGTACTCACGGGGAGCCATACCCATTTCTTCCAGTTTGGCATTCAGATAAGTCAACGCTTGAGCAGCATCTGAACGGATCGCGTAATCCACCTTCTTGTTCTTGTTCAGCTCTGCAGCATCGTAGTCAATGTGAATAATGCGGGCATGCTCACAGAAAGTACGAACTGCGCCCGTCACACGGTCATCAAAACGAGCACCGATAGCAATCACCACATCAGCCTCATTCACCGTATTGTTAGCATAAACAGCACCATGCATACCAAGCCAACGCACGGAAAGGGGGTGACTCTCAGGCATTGCGCCAATACCCATGAGGGTTGTTGCAACGGGAATCTGGGTTCTCTCAGCAAACTCACGCAATTGCTCAGATGCATTGGAAATCACCACACCACCACCAGCATAGATAGCCGGACGCTTAGCGTTGAGAATCAACGGCAACACTTCATCCAGAGCAGCCGTATTCAGCTCCACCACGGGTTCATAACCAGGCAAATCCATGGGGGCATCAAAATCAGGCACAAATTTACCTTCCTGGAAATTCTTGGGAATATCAATCACCACAGGACCAGGACGCCCCGTGCGAGCTACATGAAAAGCCTCGCGAACAATGCGGGGTATATCCTCCAGCTGCGTTACCAGATAACTATGCTTCACGATGGGAGCAGTCATCCCGAAAACATCTGTTTCCTGGAAAGCTGAAGTTCCAATCAAGCCGCTGCCTACCTGAGCCGTGATAGCCACCATGGGTACAGAATCCAGCATCGCATCTGCGATGGGAGTAATCATGTTCGTTGCCCCCGGACCGGAGGTCGACATGCACACACCCACCTTGCCAGTAACGCGGCCATAACCCTCAGCAGCAAAGGCTCCACCCTGCTCATGACGCGGGAGAATCGTGCGAATGGAAGGCTCATGGCTCAGCGCCTGGTGAATGGGCATACTAGCACCACCGGGATAGGCAAATACTACATCCACACCCTCGCGCACTAGGCTCTGTACAAGGGCTTCAGCCCCGGTCATCATTTTCCCCTCAGACGTGGACTTACATGTGGACGTATTGTTCATGGCGATTGATTTATTAGGTTTATAACGGACTATCTATGCTCGCAGCCGTACTCGGGCGAGATTATATCAAACAGAAAGCCTTTTGAAAAGCATATTTTTTCGACTCCTCTGCCACACGGCATAGCTGTCCAAAATAAGTAAACAACCTAAAGTAGAGCGTACCTATATCAAAGGATAGCGAAAATCACCAGCTGTTTTTGGCAAATAGATCCCCCTGATGCAAATCAGGGGGCTTTGCATGTATACTTTTATACGGAT
>JAZSQS010000016.1:0-11658 GCA_045538105.1 Akkermansia sp. | reverse complement strand
GCCAAGGAGTTGTAGCTAAGTGTTGTCTTCCTAAGACCGCTTGGCCTCCGACTTCATCGGGGGGGGTTATTGGAATGCTTTTTCCAGAGCGGAGGCGGTTTGCAGCAGGCGCGTCTCTGCAAAGTGCGGAGCCAGCAGCTGAATGCCAATCGGGTGCTGGCCTTCTGCTACCGGGGTGGGGATGGAGATGCCGGGAAGTCCTGCCAGGTTGGCCGGTATGGTGTAGATGTCGGCCAGGTATGTTTGCAGCGGGGTCATGCTGGAATCGTTGAGCCGTGGGGCGCTGGTGGGAGCTACTGGCCCGATGATCAAATCTACCTGCCCGAAGGCTGCGGCAAAGTCTCCGGCTACGAGGGAGCGCACTTTCTGGGCTTTGGCGTAGTAGGCATCGTAGAATCCGCTGGAGAGTACGTAGGTGCCCAGGATGATGCGGCGCTTGACTTCCGGTCCGAATCCGGTTTCGCGGGTCTTGCTGTAAAGGTCATCCAGCCCATTGGTGCCGGCGGCGCGGTATCCGTAGCGGATGCCGTCGAAGCGGGAGAGGTTGGACGATGCTTCTGCGCAGGCGATGATGTAGTACGCTGCCACTACGGCTTCTGCATGGGGCAGAGAGATTTCTACGATTTCGGCTCCGAGTTCGCTGAGTTTCTGAATGCTCTGCTGCAGGGCTGCGGATACGGCGGGGCTGTTGCCGGAGGAGAGGTATTCCTTGGGTAGGCCGATACGCATGCCTTTGATGCTTTTGCCAAGTCCGGCGGTGAAGTCTTCTGTGGACTGGGTGGAGGAGGTGGAGTCCTTCGCATCGTGGCCGCAGATGGCGTTCAGAATGGTGGCGGCGTCTTCTACGTTCTGGGTGATGGGACCAATCTGGTCAAGTGAGGAGGCAAAGGCTACCAGACCGTAGCGCGAGACTCGACCATAAGTGGGCTTGATGCCTACAACGCCGCAGTGCGAGGCGGGCTGGCGAATGGAGCCACCGGTGTCAGATCCCAGTGCGGCAATGGCCATGCCGCCGGCTACGGCTGCTGCAGAACCGCTGGAGGAACCACCGGGGACGTGGCCAGGGGCTGCGGGGTTCTGCGTTTCGCCGAAGGCAGAGTTCTGACCGTAGGAGCCCATGGCGAATTCGTCCATGTTGGTGCGGCCAAAGGGGATGGCTCCTGCCGCGGTGAGTCGGGTGACGGCTGTTGCATCATATGGTGAGACGAAGTTTTCCAGCATGCGGGAGGCGCAGCGGGTGGGCTGCCCCAGCATGGCGATGTTGTCCTTGATGGCGATGGGAATGCCGCCCAGGGGCTTGCTCAAATCTGCCTTTGCGGCTGCTGCTATGGCTGCTTCTTTGTCCCATGAGAGGTAGGCGTTGGTGGAGGGGTTGTGTTCCTCCATGGCTCGGGAAATTTCTTCCACGAGTTCTGCGGGACTGATGCTGCCGCTGGTGAGTTGCTGGCGCCAGTGTGAAATGGTTCCGTTGAGCATGTTCGGTGGGGGAAAGGGGTTAGTGTGCGGATTCTACTACCTTGGGTACGCGGAATTGGCCGTCCTCCTGAGCCGGGGCGTTTGACAGGGCGGCTTCGTTGCTCAGGCTGGTGCCGGGTGTGTCCGGGCGCAGGGCATCGTATACGGGCAGGGGGTGGTACATGGGCTCTACGTTGCTGGTGTCCCACTGGTCGAGCTGGGCTACATAGGTTAATACCTGGTTGAGGTCTTCAGAGAATTTCTCTGTTTCTTCCGGGGTGAGTTCCAGCTTGGCTAAGCGGGCGATGTAGGCTACATCGATGAGTTGGGTCTGTTCCATGGTGACGTTGAACGGGCTTATCAGGCGTTGGTAAGAAGGTAAATAGTCAGGCTGTACAAGCCCCATATGGAAGCGGCTAGGACGGCAAGTAACATGAGGTTTTCCAACAGCAGGTTGCGGTTCTGCGGTGCTGCCCCGGTGATGGTGACATGTTTGCGACGCATGCCGCGCCGACGTTCCAGTACATCTTCGTCCGGCCCCAGTGTGTTTGCCGGGTAGCGGCGCTGGTGTCCGCGTATCGGCGGTGTGACTGTTCCTTGGCGCATGTTGCGCTTGAGTTCAAGTTCCCGGAGTCGGTCAAATGATGTGTTGGGCTGTGGCATGTCGGCGTGTGGGTTCAGTGCAGGTGGGAGTAGAGAAGGTAGATGCCCCAGCTGATGAGCAGCAGGGTGAAGAGGGGAATGTGGAAGAAAAATCCGTGTATGAGCTGGTTGCGGATGCTCTGCCAATCTGGCCTGCGCTGGTCATTTACACCAGGCTTGTTTTGGAAAATTCGCGTGTGGCGGTAGTGCGGCGCCCCTGCATAGGCTTCTTCAAAGTCATTCGCTGCCCGTTCCAGTTTGGGCATGGCTTCTCTGAGCCGGTCATGGAAGCCTTCTGTGCTCCAGTTCTGCGGTTGCATGGAGGAGAGGATTTGAAGGTGCCGCTTCAGGCATTCGTTCACCTGGCTGACTTCGCTGGCTTCCCGCTCCATGGATTCCAGCTCTTTTTCCAGGCGCCTCACGGCGTTGTGCAGCTTCATGCCTATCTCGTTCAGGCTGTCGTTAAACAGGACTTTCTTTTCGTTGCTTTCTTCTAACTCACGCCGCTGCGCTTCCCATTGCAGCCGTTGGGATTCGTAAAATTCGGCCTGCTGCCGGGCTTGCTCTACTTGCTGCCGCACTTGTTCGGGTGAATGCATTTCCCCATCGGCCATTCTCGGGTTCAGTTCCATCTGACGATACTGGCTGGGTTGTTTTATCATGCCTGTTGAAATAAAAAAAGTATTTCGGAAAAGTTAAACGTTTTAAGCCTGAATGTCAAGCTCGGATATATATATTAATAGAAAAACGGCAGAGACGTCCTCGCCTCTGCCGTTAATTGAAGTACGGGCGACGGGAATCGAACCCGTGTCTCATGCTTGGGAAGCACGCGTCCTACCATTGAACGACGCCCGCAGCTGCTTAGCGGGCGCAGATTCTAGCTCGGAGTGCAGATTGTGTCAAGGCGAAAGTAATTTTTTTTATAAATTTTTAAATTAGACTTGTCATGGGTCAGGGTCTATGGTAGTATGCCCCTGTGATGCGCGGGTATAGCTTAATGGTAAAGCTCCAGCCTTCCAAGCTGATCATGCGGGTTCGATTCCCGCTACCCGCTTAACCCCAACAACAAAGAAAGGTAACACTATATGAAGAAGATGCTCTCCATGCTTCTGATTGCCGGAATGGTTGCCGGTACCGTGAGCTGCGCTGCAGCAGACATGACCCAGCTTACGAAGATGGCTCAGAAAGAGTCCAAGACACCTCTTGATCAGCTCTGCATGGCTGTTTATGAGGCGGTGAAGGCGGATGCGTCTTCTGCTGTAGATGTGTTTAAGTCGGTGATTATGCAGCGTGATTCCTGGACGGCAACGGAGACGTACTCTATTCTTCGTTCTATCTTGCTGGCAGCTCCCGATTTGGAGGCGGGGTTTGTGACGCATGCTCCGAAGTTTAACAATGCGCCTGGTAGTTATACGCCGGAAGCAGTGGATCACAGTGGCTACCAGCTTCTTTCTGCGCTTTACACGCTGCCGCAGACTCAGCCTGTGGCTGGAACGGTGACTCAGGGTGTGTTGGGCAGCACGATTACCGGTAAGGCTGCCGGTAGTGGTGTGAGTTCTGACCCGACGGAGGCGACGGCTCCTACTGCTCCGAGTGGCTCTCCCACGTACATTGTTCTTCCTACCCCCGGTAGCACCTCTGCTAACAACTAAATTAGGATTAGCCTTAGAATAGCATGAAATCTAACTTCTATAAACTTCTGTTCGTAGCAGCATGTGCTGCTGGAAGTGCCAGTGCAATTTCTTTGTATGATACGGCGCCCGCTATTGGTCTGCCTGAGTCTCATACGGCTCGTTATAACGCAACTGTTCGTGTTGGTTACGATTCCAATGTCGAAGCTGTGCATTCCAATGAAACAAGCAGCCCTTACATTAAGGGCGGCTTGGGTGCGACATTTGCAGACTATGAGTCTGTAAACAAGATTTCGTATCGCCTGTACCTGGGTATGACTCACTACACTAAGTCTTCCAGTGAGGCTGGTGCGTACCGTGAGACTCAGGGTAAACGTTCATATGCTGACTGCAGTCTGACGGGTTCGATTGTTCATGCCTTTAATTCCCGGAGTTCATACTCTGCTGCGTTGAGCCTCTCCTACACTCCTGATCCTGATTACGCAAATGGTATTTCGGCGGCTCGTCGGCAGGGTGAGTGCTTTAACTGGTCTTTTAATAACAGCTACAACCACTCCATTGATAGTCGCTGGAGCTGGAATGTTGGCTTCGGTTACAGCGGTGTTCTTTACAGTGAGACTGAGTACGAAACGGATGATCGTCAGTACTACACAGCTAATGCTGGATTGGTATACCGCGCGTCTGAGCTCTTGAGCTACAACACAACCTTCTCTTACAAGAAGGATCTCCGTGACTACGGCTACAATTCAGACAACCTGACTTGGATGGTTGGTTTTGATCGTGCCATTGATCCGCTTTCCAGCTTTAGTGCCAGTGTTGGTGTGCAGCAGAAATATATCCGTAGCACGAGCGTGCTGAGTCCTAATGTGCGCTTGGGGTATAATCGCAAGGCTTCTGAAGGGTTCAGTGTGAATTCTTACGTGGTTCTCTCCAACGAAAACGTAGATACTTTCCGCGGTCAGGGTGCGAACTATCTGTCTGACTTGACTCTTCGTGTGGGCGTTGATGCGAACTATCAGCTTTCTCCGGATATTTCTTTCATGTTTGGTGCTTCTGTATTGCGCGCCCAGTATACTAAGGGAACACGCTCCATGGTTGACGAGACAAATATTTCCTACCAGCCTTGGGTTGGTATCCGTTACCGTCTTACGGAGGATCTTACTGGCGATATCCAGTATCGCTACACATTCTACGATGCTGATAGCAAGAAGACCAGTGGCGATTATGAGCGCCATGTCATTTCCACTGGTCTTTCCTACACATTCTAAAGCAATGATATAACTTTATCCGGAGGGGTCTAGTGGTATACACTACCCCCTCCGTTTTTTACACTAGAAACAGAGGATATGGAAAAAGGAGTCAACGCGCAAACTCAAATGGAGGCTGTGCTGCATGCACAGGACTACATGCAGGTTCTGCGCAGCAGGTGGAAGGTAGTGCTGTTGGTGTTCCTGCTTGTGTTTGTGAGCAGTGCAGTCATCACAAAAATGATGACACCTAAGTACACAAGCGGCATGACTTTTGAAATCAAGCTTCCGCGAGACCTGATTAATGTGGCAGTGGGTGGCGAAGGGAACCCAATTGCTGCAATGGCAGATAACAATGCCTACATGCAGACGCAGTTTGAGATTCTTGTTTCCCAGCAAAACCTGATTGCGGTTGCTAATAAGCTTGACTTGCCTAACGAATGGGAGGTCGATGAGGCAACCGCAGCATCCATGTTGATGCAGATGATTGAGGTGATGCCGCGTAAGAACACGAACCTCGTGGACATTGCCGTGAAGATGGATGACCCGCGTGTGTCGCAGCAGGCATGCCAGGCGGTGGTTGATTGTTACAAGGAAATTCGCGAAGAGAAGGAAAACGCGGTCATTAACGAGGCCATTAACAAGCGTTATGAGGTGTTGCGCTCTCGCCAGGATGAGTTGGAGCGTAAGGCTGACGTTGTTCGTCAATATATCCGCTCTGGTAAATATATCCAGGGGATGTGGAGTGAGTATGCCGGGAATAATGTACCTATCTCAGCTGGCGCCGAAGAGCAGACGTTGCAGCAGTTGAACAACAACAAGTTGCAGATGGAGTCTGAGATTTCCCAGATGACGGTCCATATTGGTAAGTTGCAGGATTTGAAGGATGCGGAATTGCTTAGCTATGTGACCCGCACGGGCTTACTTACAGCTGAGTCTTATTGCTCGGCAAAGGTGCGAGAGCTTAATAATCGTTATACTGAAGAGGAGGATAACCGAGCCCAGATGCTGCTGAGTGGTTACGGTGTGCGCCATCCTAATGTGCTGCGTCTTGATGAGCAGCATAAGGCTACCCGCGCCCAGCTGTACGAGGAGCTTGTTGGTATGCGCGATTCTATGGTCGATCAGTTGGATGTTAAGAAGTCCGAGCTGAAGGATTTGGAACAGCGTTATAGCCAGGCTCGTGACCGCCTGCGCGATAAGACGCTTGAAGACCAGAAGGTGAAGAATGCTCTTCAGGAATATGCAGCAGAAAAGGCTCGCTATGACAAGCTGGAGAATGATTACATCGCTGATAAGATGCGTTTGATGGCTCCTCGTACCAGCCTTGAGGTGTACAGTGTACCTGGACTTCCTTCTGCTCCCAGCAGCCCCAATTATCGTTTGAATCTCATCGTGGGTGCTGTACTCGGTATGATGGCTGGCGTTGTTGTTGCCTTCATGAGCAATTACTTCGATACATCCATCAAGTCGCTGGAAGACGCAGAGCGCATGCTTGGTATGCCGGTGCTGGGCGTGATTCCTCAGGATGCTGGCTTGCTTATCCTGCAAGGCGGTGACAGTCCGGATGCGGAGGCATACCGCATTTTGCGAACGAATATCGAGTTGAAACGTGAGCTGTATCGAGCCACGACAATCACCATTGTTTCTGCGAATGCCGGTGAAGGTAAGACCACGACACTGAGTAACTTGGCTTTCGTCTTTGCCCAGGCTGGGTACACTACGCTGATGATTGATGCTGACCTTCGTCGTCCCCGTCTTGCCCGTTATGCAGAATTGAAGAGCGATGTGGGGCTTTCCTCGTATCTTGCAGAAGGTTGCAGCCTGAAGGAGGTGGTCTTCCAGACGGGTCACGACAATCTCTACATGCTGCCCAGTGGGCCTATACCTGTGGATCCCAGCGGTCTGATTGGTTCGCATCGTATGCAGACGCTGCTGAATGAGGTTTCCAAGCGCTTTGATGTGGTGCTGATTGACTCTCCGCCAGTACTTGGTGTGAGTGATGCCTCCCTGCTCGTGAGCAAGTCTGATGCTACTATCCTGGTATTGCAGCCGCGCAAGATGCCGGTTAAGGCCCTGGTCAGAGCTAAGTCGACAATCGAGAGTGCCGGTGGCAAGTTGATGGGCCTTGTGATGAATAATGTTGATATTTCGGGTGATACTCAGTATCAGTACTACACGACGTATTATTCATATTACAGCAAGGGAGAGAACCGCAAGGAACCCAAGGTGCTGGAGAAGAAGATTGCTTCGGCCAAGGTTCAGCAACAGGAAGAGGAAGTTGCTTCATCTGGGGATAATTTGTATTGATATTGAATATTATGAAGAACATTATTGTGCAGATTTTATTGGCCGCTGTGATGTGCTTTGTGGCGTTGCCGGTGCAGGCGCAGAATGCCGCAACTGAGCCGCGTGCGACAAAGGGTGGTACCGTGGTGCTCCAGTTCAAGAATATTCCGAGTGAAGACGTGAATAACGTGAACGGTGAGTATCCTGTAAGCCGCGAGGATGGTACTATTTCGGTTCCATATCTTTCTGGTAGAATCCGAGTGGTGGGGCTGACTGCCCGCCAGGTGGAAAATTCACTGCGTTCACAGTATCTTGGTCAGCAGATTTACTCTGACCCCATCATTATGGCAAATGTGGGTCCCAAGGGGGAGGTTGCCGTGGATACGCGTTATATCCAGGTTGCTGGTTATGTGCGTGAGAAGCGGAACTTGCCGTATCGTGAAGGGGTGACTCTCATCCAGGCCCTTATTGATTGCGGTGATATCACGGATTTCGGCTCTCGTAAGATTCAGGTAACCCGCGGTAAGGTGACGCGCACGTACGACTATTTCAGCGCTCGTGACCGCTCTATCAAGTTGTTGCCGAATGATTCGGTGTACGTACCCCGTCGCCCAGCGTTTGAGGGTAGACCGGATAAGATTGGCCCCTGACGAAAATTGAATGATTTAACAAGCTCCGGCAAACGATTGCCGGAGCTTGTTTTTTGGTAAGACCTGGCCATGATGACAAACGGGGATAGAAAAGTGCTTCTTTTGAGTGTGGGCTATGGAAAAGGCCACCACTCTGCGGCCTATTCATTGGCTCAGTGTTATGAAGGGCGGGGGTGGCGTACCCGTGTGGTGGATGTATGTGAACTTGCTCAGCCACGTTTATTCAGGTTAACGCAGCTATTCTACTCATTCTGTGTACGCAAGGCACCGTGGTTATGGGGAGTGACTTATTCCATGACTGATACGGCTGATTGGCGGCAGCTGGTGACTACTCCTCTATTTCGTTCAGTACTGAATGTGTTAGAATCAGAGTTGAACGCATGGTCACCCGATTTGGTTATTTGCACTTATCCTTTGTTTGCCTATATGCTGGATGAGTTGCGCCGGAATGATGATAGACGGGTGCCTTATGCTGTGGTGGTGACTGATGCACGCGAAATTAGCCGTCCCTGGATGCGCTGCTCGGCAGATTTGTTCTTGTTGCCTGATGAGGGCTCCATGCATATGGTTATGGACCGGTACGGAATCCCAGCTGAAAGAGTTTTGGCTTCAGGCTTTCCGGTTGGTGGCGAATTTGCGCCTGATTTACGGCGTGGGAAACCAGGGAGCACATGCTTGAATATTTTGTATGGGGCATACCGGCAATACGGTGGAGTGGAAGATGATATTACGGCCCTGTTAGGCTCTTTCCCGCAGGTGCGATTGACGGTGTTAGGTGGCATGCATACGCGACGCTTGAAAAGGCGTTTTGCGCGTGATTGTGAGATGGGGCAGTTACGCGTATTGAGTGAAACTCAGAAGATGGCTGAGTTGTTGCGCCAGTGTCATTTGTATATTGGCAAGGCCGGCGCCGCTACGGTGTTTGAATGTTATGCCTCCGAGGTGCCGGTGCTGGTGAACTTTACCCTGCCTGGCCAGGAACTGGGAAATTTGGAGTTGCTTTTAGAAGATGGTGCTGGACGTCATGTCGAAACTACTGCTCATTTGATTGAGACGATAAAGAATCTTCTGGATGATGATGCTGCTGGTTGGTGTGATTTGCATGCCGCCATGCGGAACGCAGACCGACGGTGCGGTGCGGCGCGGATTTGTAATAGCATAGATAGCCGATTGTTGAGATGAAGACGCTGCTGGTGGATAATTCTAATACGCGTACGAAGTTTGCATTCGTATCTCCTGGGAATGAATGGCAGACGAAAGTCATGCCTACCCAGGATATTTCAAAAGTCTCTGTAGAGAGAGCGGTTGCCGGGTGGTCATTTGAACGTGTGTGCATATGTTCCGTTGTTCCTCAGAAACTACCGTTACTAGTGGAGGCTTTTTCCAATGTGAAAGTGGAAGTTCTTAAGTTTTTACCACAGTGCGGAGGAATTGATTTTTCTTCATACCCGGGGTGGTCGACTCTGGGAATGGATCGTGTGGCGAATGTGCTGGGTGCGAAGTCTTTGGTTGCTGCACCCTTTGTTGCCATCGATATGGGAACTGCCACGACTTTGGATGTTGTTCATACCGGAGGGAATGGACCTGTGTTTTTAGGTGGAATGATTGCTCCGGGGATGCAGGCCATGGCTCACAGCTTGCAAGGAATGACGGCTATGCTGCCTGTTGCAGACCTTGCGATGCAGACTCCTGCCATTGGTAGAAATACCCAGGAGGCACTCGCTTCTGCCGTGCGGTATGGATACCCAGGTATGATTGACTCACTTATTGAAAGAATTGAGGCGGAATTAGGCTGCAATATCAATGTGGTACTTACGGGAGGGGACGCTCCGCAGGTGCTTCCTATGATGCGCCGGACTTGCCTTCTGGAGCCCCTTCTTACGATGCGGGGGATTGCATTTTACCAGGACTTGCTCGCGTGAAATGATTTTTTTGAGCATGCTTTAGTTTTTTTTGTTGCAAGAAGCGGTTGAACACGCTACAATGAGCGTACTTAAAACCTGCACATCTTATGTCCGACAATATCGAATCCCAGGTAAAAGAAATCATCGCTGCTCAGCTCAGCGTTGATCCCGAAAAGGTGACCTCTGATGCTAAGTTCATCGAGGATCTTGGTGCCGACTCCCTTGACACCGTAGAACTCGTGATGGCTTTCGAGGATAAGTTCTCCGTGGAAGTTCCCGATGAAGACGCCGAGAAGCTCAAGTCTGTGGCTGACGTGGTGGCTTACATTGAGTCCCACAAGGCCTGATAGGCCCGGAGGCTTTTTCATCAATATAAACGGGCGGTTCCTCCTTCTCCGGGGAGCCGCCCTTTGATTTTTCAGGGTGAACCACCATTCCATAGAATATGCAATGAAGCAGACCCGGGTGCTTTATGTACCGGATAGGCGCATTGATTCGTTTGGTGATACCCGCTTTAATTTTCGGTTGATTACGGAACCGATGGATGCTGTAGGGGTTTGTAGGATTCGGAGTGGCTGGGTGGAGGCCTGCCGCCCCCGTATTCTGCGCCCTGTGAATATGCGAGGAGTTGAGACGGAAGGTTTTGGGAATGATGCCCGCCGTTTTTTTGAATGGATGGAAGCCCATGGAGCGCGATTACAGGCTTTGTTTGAATATGGGTTTCGTTTTGGCCGTTCTGATGTGAGTGAGGAGCTAGTGCATAATTCCCTCCCTGAGGTGGAAGACCGTGTGGTAAAGGAGGCCTTGAGTTCGGGGGATTCCTTCCGGGCTGTTATTGCTGGTGTCGATGATGCCTGGGAGGTGTCATTATTGTTCTTTATGTTTGAAATGGTGCAAAAATCTCATGAAATCAATATTTTCGATTTTCGTCGTCGCGGGCTTATCTAGTCTGTTAAGTCTGGCGGGTGCGGCTGATAATTTTTCGCTCTGGCCGCGGCGCCCGGATGAGCTTGAACAGGCTCGCCGCCTGATGCAGGAGCAGAAAGGCGGGGAAGCGGTGCTGCTCCTGCAACCCTTCCTGACTGATACCGGTATTGCTGGGCGAGAGGCGCGGCAGATTTGCGGGCGTGTTAATGTGCCGCGGTATCTTTCCCGAATGCACCCTGGTGCTAAGGTGTATACAGTGCGCCGCGGTGATAATATGGCCAAGATTGCGGCTACTCAGAAATGCCCTCAGGATGTACTGATGCTGCTGAATGGTATTGTGGAGCCTTCTGCTTTGAAGATAGGCCAGCGCCTGGTGGTGGTACCCATGCGCTTGCGGGCTGAAATACATCCACTCCAGCGGGAAGTTTCAGTCTGGGACGGGCAGCAACTCGTGGCTGATTACCCCTTGCTGGAGTGTGACTCTATACCGAAATCAAAGCAAAAGACAGAAAAGACCAAGGTGTCTGCGCGTGGGGGGTATTTGAATGGTCATGCCGTGTTGCCTCGGGCTCCTCAGTTCCCGTCATCAGAGCGTGTTCTTGCTCTTGCGAACGGTATGTCGATTGTGGGTTCTCAGACAGGACGGGGAACAATCTGCATGCGTATGGAACAGAAGGATTTGAATGAATTGGCTATGATGCTGGATTGCGGTAGCGAGGTTCTGGTTTGCTACCCCTCACGCTGAAGCCGGAGGGGGGAGACATCCGTGTGGCCATAGCTGTCCAAAAAGCGATCTAAAGAAAGCCGGGGGAAGAGAAGCAAAACTAAGAAGAAAAAAGAAAACAAAAATGGAGATTGAGTTCTAGGGTGCCAGCTACTAAACTGACGGTGCTAAAAAAATGAACCAATCTCC
>JAZSQS010000046.1:0-10956 GCA_045538105.1 Akkermansia sp. | reverse complement strand
AGTGAAAAATTATTTTTTAATCGAACATTGCTCGATAAATTGAGGTTTTCGGGACTGAAGTCCCGTGCTCCGACAAAGTTGAGCCCCTGGTTCCGGGATGGAACCAGGGGCTGAAGTATATGGACACTCTGTTTACTTTCTGCGACGGCGAGTGGCGATTCACAAGCCGCTGATGAAGATTCTGCGTCGTTACAAAGAGTGCCCCCCCTGAGAAAAAGATATGCCCGCCGGACTGGCTGCACCACTGGCGGGAGTTGCGAAAAGCAGCAGGGTGGAACACCCCTGCCCATCCCTGGCCGCAGGATGCGCTGCGGCATACCTTTGCGAGTTATCACCTGAGCCACTTCCGCAGCTATGCGGAGCTGCAGGTGGAGATAGGACACAGGGATGCTACGCTGCTGCGAACCAGGTATGTAGACCAACGAGGAGTGCGCTCCTCTGCCCAATTCTGGGCGGCGTGATAATCCTGTTCATGTGGAATGAACACCTTGTGACTCCGGCACACAGGAAACGCAAGCCGTTTTGGACTCCAGACAAAAGCAACTTTATGCCACACGTGTCCCAAAGTTTGAGTACTGATCTCGATAAACTCCAATTTATTGAGCAGAGAGGAGCTTCTTCCAAAATGTTGCTGATGTTTCTATTGCTTACCAAATCTTTGGGACACGTGTGGCTTTATGCATAAAACAAACTTTCTTATGGTTGACGAAATATAGAGACTCTGGTAGGATAGAGGTGCTATGAAGTTAACTCACATTTTCACAACAATGGCTGCCATGTGCTGCATAGGCACCGCGTTGAGTGCAGATGAGAGGCCGAACATCCTGTTCATTATCTCCGATGACCACGGCACGAATGCCCTGGGCACCTGCGAGAAGGACAGTCCGGTACCCCTGCCCGGGTTCCGCCGACTGGCCAATGAGGGCATGGTGTTTGACCGCGCCTACTGCGCCAACTCCCTGTGCGGACCGTCTCGCGCCTGCATGCTCACAGGGCGCCACTCCCACAACAACGGGTTCCTGTACAACTACGGGGGACCCGCCTTCAACGGCGACCAGCCCACCTACCCGAAAATGCTGCAGAAAGCAGGCTACCAGACCGGCATCGTGGGCAAATGGCACCTTATCTCACGCCCGACCGGGTTTGATTCCTGGCAGGTATTCCCCAGCCAGGGCGACTACCTGAATTCGACCTTCCTCTCCGCAGGCCCCAACAACTCAACGCGCAGCAACCGCATGCGCGGCTATGTGACCGATGTAGTCACGAACATGGCCATCACGTGGATGGAAAGCCGCGACCGCAGCAAGCCATTCGCCCTTGTCGTGGGCCACAAGGCACCACACCGCAACTGGATTCCCGCTGTGCGCCACCTGGATATCATCAAGAAGCATGTGGCCAAGATGACCCCGCCCGCCACCCTGCACGATGACTGGAGCAACCGCCCGGAATTCCTGCGCCATAATGGCCAGAGCGTAGGCTGGAACCTCTGCAACTGGAATGATGTGCACCTGGTGGCAGACCGAATTCCCTTCGACGTGATGAAGGAAATCATCCCCAAGGGACAGCTGCGCAACAGAATCAAGAACGGCGAGTTTGCCGGGCAGATTCCGGCAGACTTCGACATCGAGAAGCACGAGCCCAAATTTGCCCCCAAGACGAATCTGGGATGGGGCATGGACTGGATTGAACCCGGTCTGCAGGGCGTATACCGCAATCACTTCAATACCCGCACCGATGAGTTCGTGGCCGATTTCCGCGCCGGCAAATACAAGACGCAGCGCGATATGACCGAACAGCGCTGGCGCTGGTATATGGAGGACTACCTGGGCTGCATCCTCTCGCTGGATGAATCCATCTCCTCCCTGCTGGATTATCTGGATAACGCCGGGCTCTCGCAGAATACGCTCGTCATCTATGTGGGCGACCAGAGCTTCTACCTGGGCGAGCACGGTTTGTACGACAAGCGCTGGATTTTCGAAGAATCCATGCGTATGCCCCTCATCATGCGCTGGAAAGGCACTATTCCCGCCGGCGTCCGCAGCCAGGCCATGGTGCAGAACATCGACTACGCCCCCACTCTGCTGGAAGTAGCCAAGGCCGACACCCCGGAAAACACCCGCACGATGGAAGGTGTGTCCCTCACGCCGCTGTTCAAGACCGGTGATGCGCCGGAGTTCCGCGACCGCCCGCTCTACTATGCCTTCTATGAGCAGCCGGGTGAACACAATGCCCCGCGCCACGATGGCCTGCGCACCCAGCGCTACACCTTCGCCCGCATCTGGACCCCCACGGGCGAGGAGCGCCGCACGGGAGTGCGCAAGCCTGAAAACGAATGGCTCCTGATCGACAACGAGAAGGATCCGGCCCAGATGAAGAATGTCTCCCAGGATCCGGCCTACGCCGAAATCATGAAGCAGCTCACGGAGACCTACCACAAGACGCGTGAGCAGTACCGGGTGCCCGCCGACTGCCCCGGCAGCGGCCACCGCATCCCGGACTTCAAGCCCTCCTGGGGCACCGGCGAAAACGACCGAATCAAGTAAGCGATTGACTATTGACAATTGATAAGATAACGCGCCTTTCCTGCATGGGGAAGGCGCGTTTTTTCTTGCATTTGCCGGGTATGGGAGTAGACTGGGCTCAGGATGAATGTGCAAGCAGAGAAGATTCGCAAGTATCTGGAGCAGTTCTACAGACCGGAGGAATGGCCCACCTTGCAATGGCAAGCTGAGGAGTGGAGCAAAAGTAAACCACTGGAGGGTTTGCGCGTGCTGGATGGCACACCCGTATTCCGCAACACCCTGGGTAAAATGATGGCGCTGCTGGCAGCAGGGGCTGAGGTATGGGTACCGGTGCGCTCCGGCATGCCATTTGATGCCGCCACCATGCGGCAGCTGGAAGATTTTGGAATTCGCCGCGCCCCCCGGAGTATGGATGATTTTGATATCCTGTTGGATTGTTCCGGTCAGTTCCGGGAATTGCACCCCCGCCTGGGAGCCGCAGAATTAACCCGCACCGGGGTGCACCGCTACGTTCACCCGCACCATCCGGTCATTCTGGCAGATTCCGGAAGAATCAAACGCATTGAAACCGTACTGGGTACCGGAGAAAGCTTTTTCCGAGCGCTCGCGCAACTGGGTTATCAGAAGCTGGAGGGCAAGGAGCTGCTGATTATTGGTTTCGGGAAAGTAGGTCAGGGGATTCTGCATTATGCTCTGAAATATGGTATGAATATCAGCGTGGCCGATATTTTGGATGTGAGCGGACAGCTTCCCGCCCACGTGCGCTATGTGGATGCCAACCAGCCCGATACGCTGAATGCAGCCATTGCCCGCTCATGGTGCACGGTGACGGTTACCGGCCACATTGCGGCACTGCGCCATGTGCTTCGCCCGGAAATCATCATTCCCTCGCCTGCGTTACTTGCCAACCTGGGAGTGGAGGATGAGTACGGCTCACTGATTACGGAAGCGCGCGTCCTGAACCGGAAACTGCCGCTCAACTTCATCCTGGAGGAACCCACCTCCATGCGCTTCATCGAAACCACCATGGCTCTACACAACGCCTGCGCTCTGGAACTGCTCACTGCAGACTTGCCGCACGGGTGCATCTCCCCCGCACCGGATGTAGAAGAACGCCTGCTGCATATTGCCTGTTCCCGAGGTCTCATTGGCAAGGAAATCCAAATGCTGGAGAACAGAGCCAGCGCTTGACAGGTCAGCGCTGTATCCTTAAAATAAAAGGCGTAATGTTATCCCATTTCTCGTTCATGCTGCGCTTGGTACTCTGCTTGCTCGGAGCCGCAGCTCTACTCTATACATTTTCCTATCCTGATGCCATACTACCACCGAATCCCGCAGCAGAGGATGCAGGCGGGGTGAACCTATACTCCTTCAAACCCATCATGTGGGTTATACCCGTGCTCATCATGGAACTGGTCAGCGGCATGGGAAAGCGGCGTAACCTGGTATGGTTCACCTCCCTGCTGACAGTGCTGGTCGGGGCGCTTATAGCCTACCCGCTGCTGAGTGCCTACCGCCCGGAATACGTGGAGGCTACCTTCTCATACCAGGGGGGCATGCTGTCAACCGGGTTGGTCTATTTCATCAGCTTCATTGGGGTGAGCGTAACTATAAGACTGCTGATTCTCGCCTACATGTTCCCACCAGAAGAGTTCCAGGGGCATGTGGAGGTTGGCTATGTCTCTTCCTCTATACTGGATCCAGAAAACGCCCGCACTGTGCGGGAAATTGCAGCGGATTACAAGCCAGCTTCCCACCGCTTTCTGTTCAAGGCAGCGAACTCGCATCTTTCCACCCGTTTCAGATTGCTCATGAAGCGGCTGGTGTTCCGCAGTAGAATCATAACGGGCGGCATCACCGCCGGCATCCTGCTGGTTGCCCTCTGGTTTGCCCTCTATCCCCAGCCCACACCGGAGGAAGCCCTCCAGCGCGATTTGAAGCTCATGCTGGAGCACAAGATGAATGCCCAGGGAATTCCCATGGCCACCCGCGCAGCCGTACACGCAGCCGCCCGCGTCATGAAACACGTTTCTGATGTTGAGGCCCTGGCAGGCATGAGTATGGAAGAGGCAGAACAATGGTTTCATTTAGACACCACTCCTACCACATACCGCGCATGGCTGCGCGACCCACGCCCCATCAAGCTTCCTTCTGTGAACAGCCTGCACGAAAACCGCACCCGCTTCCTGACTGTAGCCCACGGGCGCATGGTCTGTGTGCTGTATATCCGAACTAACCCCGCAGACGGCAGCATTGCGGTTTCCGAATTGCAGGATGCCGGCTGGGACGCCGTGGCGGATGAAAAGCGCCGCCGCATTGGTACCGACTGGGGAGCCCTTTACCGCTAAATTCTGCCATGCCTTCCTTTATTTATAAACGCCGCATTGCCTTCCACGAAACAGACGCAGCCGGAGTGGTCTACTTCGCAAACTTCTTCCACCTGGCAGAAGAGGCAGAAACGCATGCCATTGCTTCGCTGGGAACAGTGCTCACGCACGATGGATTCCTCTATCCCCGCGTGCACGCAGAAGCAGACTATACCGCCCCCCTGCACTTCTTTGACGAGGTAGCAGTACACTGCAACATTATCAGAATCGGCTCCAGTTCAGTTGATTGGAAATTTGAAATTTACGGACCGCGTAGTTTATGCGGCACCGTCAGGATGACTTCTTCACGGCGGTGGCGCGATGGCTCGGTAGCACCTTATACAGAGGCCGAACGGGCAGTTTATGCCTCACTGATGACCTGACCGCCGGATGTGCGATGGAGTACTGGCGGAGCAAGTCTTTCATAATATCCGCCGTTTCCGGAGAATCCTGCACAGAATGATCCGAGGGTACGATATTTTCCGTTCCCCAAGCAATGTGGCTTGACCAGTATGGAACCACACCATCCGTGCATTTCGGGCAACTCCCATCCCCATCATTTCCAATAATGGAGTGGGTCGGCACATCCCGCACCTTCAGTCCCTGCAAACCTTTGATGGAATAACTATCCGGGTTGAGCTGGTTCACACTGATAAACCACTTGTACGCATCCTGCGGGTTAAGCAGGAATATATCATTCTGCAGAGTTGCAATGTTGTATGCCTCCTTCAATAAAGTCTGCGGCAAGGTGACTAACTTCGTTAGCAGGGTGACTAAACCATAATTTGCAAGAGGCGCTCCCCGGTGCGGTGTAGCCATGTACACCACCATTCCCGCCTCAACGGGCTTAAAGAAATAATCCTTACGCAGGGGTTCCAGGCGTGCGTCTTGAAACGGCTCATCAACATATTTCGGTTGCAAGTAGGCTTTGAGGCGTTTTTCGGGAATATCGGTACCCAGCAGCAGTTTCCATGGTTGCTCACACTGGCTATAATGGGTGATAAGTCCACCCATGGAATGCCCCACCACGACCATGTGGTTCCAGTTGGGATTTCTGCGTCTGGGGTCAACTCGGTTGCGGACATTTTGAAGAGCATCTCGGTATGAACGAGCCGAAATGGTCCAGGCCACCCCTGTGGGATAATTGAAGTACCAGAACTGGTAATTCTTGCGAATGGAAGGCTCTGCCAGCAATCGATTCACCAGATTATCAAACGTACCAGCAGACGAAGCAAGGCCGTGCGTGAGGATGACCGGTATTTTATCCGGGTCGTAAGGTTCAATGGTGGAAAGCCCCGTAGTGCTTCTGAGCTTCTGGGGACGGAGAAGTCCAAGGATGCGGTCATCCTTCACACGGGTGAGTCCCCAGTACACCTCCAGCAGAGCACTCCAGTCAGCAGCAAGTTCATAGCGCACCGCACCAACCCGGAAATCATCCACCTGCTGGCGGGGGAGCAGGAGGAGCTGAGGTTTGCCCTTGCGCGGGAATTGCAGTACTGCCGTGATAGACGTAACCGTTCCACGCGTTGCGATATTAAAGAGCTTATCCCGACTCTGTGCAATTTTGGATGCAGGAATCACCCCCACCATGGGAACCCCGAGACCATACGTCGTATACCTCTCCTGGAGGGAACCCAGCTCCACATCTGCCGCAGGGATAATCTCATCATAGAGCGAAAGCAGGTGCAGCCCCTCATCCCCCAGCTGGTGGCGCACATCGAAACGCTCCAGAATATTCCAGGACGGAAGCTCAGCGGAATCCCACCTCAATCGCCGCAGCAGGAGCAGTAAATCCTTATTGTACTGATTCAGAGCAAGCGCACGCTCGTCAGCGGGTAAAGCGCGGCGAGAAAGAAGCAGCCAATTACTCTGCAGACGCCCCAGCAAATCAGCATCACCCTGCTGCTGACGAGAGGGTGATGGATTCACCGGTGCTGGCAGCAAGGGCGAGGAACACCCCACAAATACGAACGCTGCCAGCACAAAACACAGAACTCTAAAACACCGCATACCAATATCATAACCCACAGCCGAAAACGTGTCAAAAAGATAGTGAAGTTAAAAATAAACCGGCAGGTTCCACTCTGGGAACCTGCCGGTTATTGTAAGGAGTGTGGAAGTGATAAACTTCAACAAATACCCTTCCGCCTTACAGCACCTCGGGGGCGAGGGAAACGATCTTCATGAAGCCTTTTTCACGAAGCTCGCGAGCCACCGGCCCGAAGATGCGGGTACCACGCGGGTTGTTATCCTTATCGATAACCACCACGGCGTTGGAGTCGAAACGAAGCACGGAGCCATCGTCGCGACGGATGGGGGCGGCGGTACGCACCACCACAGCCTTCACCACCGTACCCTTCTTCACAGAAGCGGTCGGGATGGATTCGCGGATGTGGCAGGTGATGATATCGCCAATGTGAGCCTGGTCAGCACCGCTCTTGCCAATCACGCCAATCATCTTGGCGGTACGGGCGCCGGTGTTGTCGGCCACCTGAACGAGGGATTCCATCTGGAGCATAGTAGGTAATGTCCTTTCTGGTTAGAATTAGTGTTTCAGGATTTCCACGAGCTCCCAGCGCTTCAGCGCGGAAAGCGGGCGGGTTTCACGGATACGCACCTTATCGCCGAGCTTGGCGGTCTCGTTCTCATCGTGAGCATAGAACTTCTTGCTCTTCTTCACGATTTTCTTGAACACAGGGTGCGGAACGCGGGCCACGTACTCCACAACGATGGTCTTGCTCATCTTGGTGGAGACAACAACGCCGACGCGTGTCTTACGAAGGCCCTGGGGCTTGGTCGTAGTAGTTTCTTCGCTCATATTCTAAGTCCTTGGGTTTTCGTTTGATTTAGGCCTCGGCGCTGCCCTCGCCCTGAACGGTCAGGGCGCAGGCGAGTTCCTTGCGGACGATGCGGATACGCTGGTTGTTCTCCAGCTGTCCAGTGGCCTGCTGGATACGCAGGTTGAAGTACTCCTCGCGCAGACCACGGATGTGGGCGGCGAGCTCCTTGGCGGGCATACCGCGGAAGTCTTTAGCTTTCTTTACAGGCATAATAGTGTAATGTTTGAACGGTTACTAGTTTTAGGCCTGGGGTTCAACACCCTGGCGATAGACGAAACGAGTACGGATACCCAGCTTGTTGGAGGCGAGGCGGAGAGCCTCACGAGCAGCGGACTCAGTCACACCGCCTACCTCGAACATGATGTTGCCGGGGCGGCATACGGCTACCCAACCCTCAACAGCACCCTTACCCTTACCCATACGGGTGTCCGGCGGACGCTTGGTGAAGGACTTCTGCGGGAAGATACGGATGTACACGCGGCCACGGCGGCGCAGGTAACGGTTGATGGCAATACGGCAAGCCTCGATCTGGTTGTTGGTCACCCAGCCGCGGGTGAGAACCTGCAGACCAAAGTCACCAAAGGCAACATAGTCACCGCTGGTTGCATTGCCGCCGCGGTTGCCGCGGTGCATCTTGCGGTGGTTGTCCTTAATACGTTTGGGCATTAAAGGCATAGTCTTATTCTCCTATTGTTAAAGTTTCGTGTTAGACATTAGGCGTCGCGGCGGGAATCACGGCGGGGACGCGGGGCACGGTTCTGACGGCCACCCATCTGCGGGGCGCCGGCAACCTCAGGGCGCTTGTTGATCCAGCACTTGATACCGATGATGCCGTACAGCGTACGAGCCTCGGCAAAGCCGTAATCAATCGGGGCGCGCAGCGTCTGCAACGGCACTTTACCCTCGCGGTACTGCTCAGCACGGGCGATATCTGCACCACCCAGACGACCAGCGCAACGAACGCGGATACCCTCAGCACCGAAGTCCATGGCCACCTGCACGGCACGCTTCATAGCGCGGCGGAAGGAAACACGGCGCTCAAGCTGAGTGGCGATATTCTCGGCCACAAGCTGGGCATCGAGCTCCGGCTGGCGGATTTCCATGATATCGAGCTTGACCTGGGCGCCACTGCACAGCTTGGAGAGGGCGGCGGTCATTTCCTCGATGTTCTTGCCCTTGGGCCCAATGATGAGACCGGGGCGGGCGGTAGCGATGGTCACGCGAACGCTGTTCCAAGCGCGCTCGATGGTGATGCGGGAAATCGCAGGCGTGGAGCCTTTGAGATCCTTGTTGAGATCGGCAGTGTAGTCCTTGATGAACTTGCGGATCTTGAGGTCCTCGTGGAGCTTCGTGGCATAGTCCTTGCCCGTAGCATACCACTTGGAACGCCAGTCTTTAGTAACGGCAAGACGGAAGCCGATAGGATTTACTTTCTGACCCATAGTGTTATGTTAGTTTGTTATGGTTATGCCTCTTTGTTAGCGAGGATGATGGTAATGTGGGAGGTGCGCTTGCGGATCATGTTTGCAGAACCGCGGGCGCGGGCCATTGTGCGGCGGAAGGTGGGACCTTCGTCCACCATCACGCTCTTGAGTACGAGCTCATCAGCGGAGAGACCGTTGTTGTTCTCGGCGTTGGCCACGGCGGCCTTCAGGGTCTTATTCAGGAGATAAGCGCCCTTCTTGGGGGTGTAGCTGAGCACGTCGGTAGCCTGGGTTACAGACATACCCTGGACGGCGGCGGCTACATCGCGCATCTTCTTCGCAGAGATGCGTGCATTCTTGTATACTGCTTTCACTTCCATTGTTATGGTATTTGTTGAAGAATTAGTCGTTTGTTTTTACGGACACGCGGTCACCCACTCCAATGCTGAGCACCGGGTTCAGGTGGCGCTGCACCAGCAGACCGGAAACATTCTTGCGAACATCCGTCACCATGGTCACAGCAATGGCCTGGTCGCCGCGGGAGATTTCCATGGGCATGCCCACTTCCACCCCGCCCTTGCGGCCGGCATTGATGACGATGAGCCCGGATTCGGTGTCAATGCTGAGCACCTTGGCCTCATTCAGTGTGCCATCAAACTCGCTCTGCTGCTTCTGTCGGAGGCCCAGGGCCACCTCCAGCTCCTGCAGGGCGGTTTCCAGCGATTGGCGGGCAGTTTCATCCTCAACCATGGCGTTGCGCTTGTATTCTGCAACAGCCGCAGTGAGGCGGAGGCTGCTCTGCCGGACTTCCTCCAGCTCATTCCGAGTGGATTCGAGCATGGATGCGGTCTCAATAAGCTTTTCCTCCTGCCCACCCAAGGCAGAGCCACCAAGCGCCTCAAGGCGCATGCTGACCTCCTTGAGCTGCTTGCGGGCAGCATCTGCATCTGCCCGGGCAAGCATATAACTCTCGCGGAGCGTGGCCACCTGGCGTTCCAGCTGGTCGATTTTGCGGTCCGTAGTACCATCTCCCCCCTCACCTGCACCAGCACAGGTACCCGTGGCAAGCAAAGCCAGGGCAACCAGGCAGGAGTTGAGGTGAGAAGCGGACATGGTTCAGTTTCGGTTAATCTTATTACTTCTTGCCGATGCCGCCGTGCGCCTTGAAGATGCGCGTAGGAGCAAATTCGCCGAGCTTGTGGCCCACCATGTTTTCCGTCACGTACACCGTGGCGAAAGACTTGCCGGTGTGCACCAGGAAAGTGAGACCAACGAAATCCGGAATCACCATGGAGGCGCGGCTCCAGGTCTTGATCGGCTTGCGGTCCCCGCTCTGCAGCTGGGCGTCAACCTTGTCGAGAAGAGGCTGGCTTACGAAGGGTCCTTTTTTGAGGGAACGTCCCATTGTTCTTAAAAGTGTTTGTGGTTAAAGTTACTTGGCGTTACGGCGCTGCACGATGAACACATCGGAGGGCTTGCGGAGACGGCGGGTCTTCTGGCCCTTGACATGACCCCACGGGGACTTCAGGTGCTGACGACCACCACCGGACTTGGACTTACCCTCACCACCACCGTTGGGGTGGTCGACGGGGTTCATACACATACCGCGCACGGTCGGACGGATACCCATCCAACGGGTGCGGCCAGCCTTACCGGAGGACTCGTTCATGTGCTGGGTGTTGCCCACCTGACCGATGGTGCAGTAGCACTCCACACGGAACTTGCGGATTTCGCCGGAAGGCATCTTAACCAGGGCGTACTCACCATCGCGGTTGGAGAGCACAGCCTGCTGACCAGCGGAGCG
>JAZSQS010000002.1:0-17822 GCA_045538105.1 Akkermansia sp. | reverse complement strand
ACCGATATTGGTGATGTGTTGTAGTGTGTGTTTAAGAATCTGGACCAGGGGGGCGCCGGAACCCGCCGTAACAAGGCGGTGAGCGAGGGACCCTGTCTGCTGGCCGCCTACGACCTTACCCCCAGTGATACCGCCGACCTCGACTCCCAGAATGTGCTGGGCTTTGTGACGGAGGCGGGGTCTTCCATTTCCCACACCGCCATTCTGGCCCGCTCGCTCGGTCTGCCGGCGGTGGTAGCGGTGCCGAACCTGGTGCGCGAGGCACGTATGGGCATTCCTGCCATTCTGGACGGCTACCATGGCACCCTCATCCTGAACCCCACCCCGGAGACCCGCGCCTATTACGAAAAGATGCGCGCCGAGAAAGAAAAAGCCTACCAGGCGCTGCTTGATATGCGCGACCTGCCTGCCGAAACCCGCGACGGCCGCCATATCCGCGTGGCCTGCAACCTGGAGTTCGTGCATGAGTACGGCTCCATCAAGCGCAACGGGGCAGAGGGCGTGGGCCTGTACCGCACCGAATTCTTCCTGCTTGGCGGTGATGGACTGCCGGATGAAGAGACCCAGTACCAGCACTACAAGCGCCTGGTGGAGGAATGCGCCCCGCAGGAAGTGATTTTCCGCACCCTGGATTCCGGCGGTGATAAGCTTCCTTTCGAGGAGCAGGCAGAAAAGGAGGATAACCCCTTCCTGGGCTGGCGGGGCATTCGTGTGTCGCTGAGCCGCCCGGCAGTGTTCAAGGAGCAGCTGCGAGCCATTCTCCGTGCTTCGGCGCACGGCAAGGTGGGGGTCATGTTCCCCATGGTTTCCGGGCTTACCGAGGTGAAGGAGATACACGCCATTCTCGATGAATGCCGCCGCGAACTCCGCGACCGCGGCGAGGCATTCGATGCAGAAATGCGCGTAGGTATCATGATTGAGGTGCCCAGCGCCGCTGTGATGGCCGATGTACTGGCCCGCTATGTTGATTTCTTCTCCATCGGCACCAATGACCTTACGCAGTACACCATAGCTGTGGACCGCGTGAACTACCGCGTGGCCAGCATGTTCCGCTCCACGCATCCCGGGGTTATCCGCCTGATTCACCAGACCATCAAAGCGGGTATTCCCACCGCCATCTGTGGTGAAATGGGCGGTGATATCACCCTGGTACCGCTCCTTGTCGGCCTGGGGGCCACCGAGCTCTCCGTGGGTTCCCATCTCCTGCCGCTCATTCGCTTTGCCATCCGCCATCTCAACTACGAAGAATGCCGCCAGATGGCAGAAATGGCGCTCCAGGCGGAGGATTCCCGCACTATACGCGCTCTTTCCAAGGAACTGGCCCTGCGTTCCTACCCGAACCTGTTTGAGTAGCCTCAAAACATGCGCCCATCGGGGGCTTGGTGTTGTATCCCAATGGAGGCTGCTATTTAATTATTTGCCCTTATCGGGATTTTTTTTCAGCAGCCTGCGGCTGCGTGAAAACGCGCTGATGAGCAGGGAGTGGGCGCTGAAATTCGTAATTCATGATGTCCCAATGGGGGAGAGCGAGGGTAAGGAAAGCCCCATCGGAAACGATATCGCCCTGCGGGCGACGATATCCACCTGCGGTGGACGATATCGCGGCGCGTGCCGCGACGATATCCGCGCGCTGCGCGGACGTCGGTGAAAACAGGCGGAGCCTGAGTGAAAACGCGCTGTTGGCGCGTGAGATGGGGGGAGACTATTCCTCTATTCCGGCGGCGTGGATGCGGATGATGGGCAGGGGGAGCTGCATATCACCCAGCCAGTCGAGGTTGGTTGTGGTGATGAATACCTGTGATTCGGCGGGGAGCATGGCAAGCAGGGCGCGGCGGCGGGCGGTGTCGAGCTCGCCGAAGATGTCATCGATGAGGAGGATGGGGGATTTGCCGGTTTCTTCCTGAAGCAGGGCGCTTTGCGCCATTTGCAGGGCGATGGCGAGGGTGCGTTGCTGACCTTCGGAGGCGAATTCGGCGGCGGTCATGCTGCCGATGAGGAGGTGGAAGTCGTCCCGGTGGGGGCCTGTGGTGGTGAATCCGGCGTGGATGTCGGTTTCGAGGCTGTTTTCGAGCTCTTCGGTCAGGTTTTGCTGGGCAGAGGGGGCGTATTGCAGCTGCACTTGCTCGGAGCCACCGGAGATGCTACGGTGGTGGTGGGCGATGTGGGGGGTGAGCCGCTGGAGCAGTTGCTGGCGCAGCTGCATGAGGATGCTGCCGTGCTGCGCGAGCAGTCCGGCATAGCTGCGCAGGGCAGTGGCGCTGCGGCGGGGGTGGCGGAGCAGGGCGTTGCGGCTCTTGAGTGCTTTGCGGTAGGCTTGTAGGGAGCTGCGGTAGAGGGGGTGCCACTGGCAGCCGAGGAAGTCGAGGTAGCGGCGGCGTTCTTCTGCCGGGCCGCGCACGAGTTCCATATCGCTGTTGGCGAGCCAGGTGACGGGGTGGGTATCGGCCAGGTAGTCGTGGTAGTCGCGGCGCTCGGCTCCGTTGACTTGCAGGTTGAGCTTGCGGTCTGCCCACACGAGGCGGCGTGTGCCTTCCCCAGTTTCGAGCGAGATGCCGAAGGTGCCGGTTCCCTGGCAGGCGAGTTTATCTAGCCGGGTGGAGCGGGGACTATGCAGGGTGAGCGCGAAGCAGAGCGCTTCCATGAGGCTGGTTTTACCCTGTGCGTTGGCACCCAGCAGTACAGCACCCTCAGCCGGTATGGACCAGCGGAGGGTGTTGTAACAGCGGAAATTGCTCAGACGCAGTGAGGTGAGCATAGTCTCCGTAAATCAGACTTCCGTGGGAAGAGCCCGAATGGAATCCATAATCTTCTGACCAATGGCTCGCTGGGCGTCACGCCCCTTGGCCCGGAGTTCTTCCGGTGTGAACTGGATGGGATCGCCCACGGAAAGAGTCAGCGGGCAGAAACGCAGACGGCTGCTGTGAATGGGCAGGCAATCGTATGCTCCCTCAATACGCACCGGCTGCACAGGCACAGAGGCCAGCTTGCTCAGAATGAGGCCAATGCCGGGCATGGCATCATGAATCTCACCGTCTGGGCAGCGGGAGCCTTCCGGGAAAATGATGATGCGGCCACCATTCTTGACCGTGCGGAGCACCTGGATGATGCTGGCTGGGTCTGGGCGGTTCTGGTCAATGCCGATGGTGTTGCAGAAGGGCAGCACTTGTTTGAGGATAGGGGCATCAAACAAGGTTTTGCGGGCAAGGAAGAATACCTCATTACGGTACAGGGAGCCAACCAGGGGCGGGTCAAGGAAGCTCTGGTGGTTTGCTACGATGATGGCCGGACCTTCCTCAATGAGCTTTTCACGCCCAATCACTTTCAGGTTGAAAAAAGAATTAAAGAAGCAGCTGGCGGAGCCGCGCACAATGTGGTAGAGCAGGGAGCGATTCATGATATCGATGAGAAGGGGTTTGTTAGCAGCTGCCCAGCTTGCTGCGAATATCGCTGGCGATGAAGGCAACAACTTGTTCAATGGTCATGTCTGAGGTGTCGACAAGAAGTGCATCGTCTGCCTTCTTGAGCGGAGCACAGGCTCGCTGGGAATCCTTGCGGTCTCGCTCGGCGATGGAGTCAGTGATGCCTTCTGCGGCACGCCGGGCGGCGCGTACTTCTTCAGAAGCCGTTACAAAATACTTGAATTTGGAGTCCGGGAAAACAACCGTGCCAATGTCGCGGCCTTCCATCACCACGGCTTCGCGAGTGTTGTACTCGCGCTGTTTTTCGACAAGCAGAGCCCGCACTGCCGGAATGGAGGCAATGGTGGAAACGAACTCGTTGGTGCTGGGAACCGTCAGTTCCTGGCTCAGCACGCGGCCTTCATAAACGACCGTTGACACAGAACCCTCTTTCCCGAAACTCAGGGGAATGCCTGGAAGCAAGGCCTCAACCGCTGCCGTGTCAGCGGGGTTGACTCCTTGTTGCAAGGTATACCAGGTGACGGCACGATACATGGCCCCGGTATTGATGAATGTGTACCCCAGTTCCTTGGCAATCAGCTTGGCTACTGTGGATTTTCCGGATGCTGCTGGACCGTCTATGGCAATGGCGGGAGGATTCATACAGGGAAGATTATAGCTGTTTCAGGTTCATCTGTCGAGTAAAATCGCAAGGCATTTGCCAGTCTTGAGAAAGACACAAAGTCATAGAATGAGCTTGACGATTCCACTTGTATCGTGGAGAATAGGGGAGCCCCCGTTGCTGCCCATGAGGTTGATTTTACCCATATCCCTAATCCTGCTCACTCCGCTGCTGCATGCAGTTGAGTGGAGCATTGAGCAGTGTTCCTCGCTGGACCTTTTGGCGGGGCGAACAGGTATTGCCGACGTGCGCCCATCTAATGACCCTCATCATAATTCCTCCGAGATGATGGAGCAGAATTCTGGTATCTACCGTGGTCAGTGGAGCTGGCAGAGCGAAATGCCCGAACTATTGTATGAAATCATGCACACGGGTGAGGCATTGAAGCTTTCTCCCAGTGGTTTTTCTGCGCTACAGGCTGCTTGTGTGTATGCGGATGAGACCTTGTTCAACGCCTTGCTGGATGCCGGTTGCGCCATTGATTCCCGCCCTGGGGATTGGCAGCAGCTGGGGTACGTAGGGGATACGCCGTTAGGGCTGCTGGTGCGTTTCATGAACTCCCGCACGGCTGCTGCCCGTGTCCGTATGGCGCGCGTGCTGCTGGAGAGAGGCGCCAATCCAGATGCACCTATGACCACCTGGAAGGGGAATCGCGTGGTGACTTCAGTTCCTTTTAACGAGCTGGGAAATCTTGAGTGTAATCATGAAATGCGTTTGCTCCTGCTGCAGTTCGGCGAACAGGATTTAACGAAGCGCCTGGCCGACTGGTCATTGAACTGGGAGTGGTTCCGTGCCGACCTCGTGCAGCATTTGCAGCAGCGTGGCGTAACCCGAACCAAGTCAGATTCACAAATCCCCGCTGCAAAGAAGCATGAGGCGGGAAGCGTACCTTTGCTTGACCTTATCCGTAAAGGTGACGTTGAGGGAGTCCGCCTGGCGTTGGAATCTGGTGCCAGTATTGAGATTTCAGCACGCGCCCGGCGCTATGGTCACGAACCTCTTTTCAATATTCCAGCCCGCCGTAAAGACAATCCCGAGGCTGCTGTTGCCATTGCCCGTCTGTTGTACGAAGCCGGTGCAGATGTCAACATCCTGAACCGTCGTGGACGTTCCCTCCGCATCCATTACGATCGGTACCATTCTAAGGCATCGCGTGCGCTCTGTGCTTATTTTAAGGAATGCGGGTCATTGATACACCCTGATTCGCCTGACAGACTCGAGGAGGTTGCCAGGAGCAAGCAGGATGCGCTTGCGCGTGCAGCTGCGTTTGCCGCTAAATGTAGTGCATTGAATCAGTCTGCTGAAAACGTCTCTGATGCTGCTACTCCCGCCGCGCCCCAGCCTGCACCTGCGGAAGAACCCGCACCGCAGCCCAGCGTGGCTGAGCCCCAGCCTGCACCTGCGGAAGAACCCGCGCCCCAGCCCAGCGTGGCCGAGCCGCAGCCTGCACCTGCGGAAGAACCCGCCCCCCAGCCCAGCGTGGCTGAGCCCCAGCCTGCACCAGCAGAGGAACCCGCACCGCAGCCCAGCGTGGCTGAGCCCCTGCCTGCACCTGCGGAAGAACCCGCACCGCAGCCCAGCGTGGCCGAGCCGCAGCCGGTACCCGCGGAAGAACCCGCGCCCCAGCCCAGCGTGGCCGAGCCCCAGCCTGTACCTGCGGAGGCACCCGCGCCCCAGCCCACTGAGGCAGAGCAGCAGTCTGCACCCGAGAAAGCCTCAGCATCTCCGGAGAACTCCGAATCCGAGATTCCGCCTTCTGCCTCAACTGCCGCGAATCGAGCTGCTGAGTATGAAAAGAAACTCCTGCTGGAGGTGCAGAATCAATTGCGAGTGCTTCAGGCCAAATTCGAGGAGGAACAGAGGCTGAAGGAACAGCAGGAAAAATCTGGGCAGCCTGCTGCTTTATAAAGTTGGTAGTTACTTTATAATTCGTTAAGAAGCTGTAACTTTTCGCGCAACGCTACCATCATGGGGTGCGACATGACTTTTTCCAGCGGCGTTTGCTCTTCCACATGCTCCGGTACGCACACCATGAGCTGGTGAGGAAGCCTTTCTATATGAAGTGTTTCTCCCGGTGGAAGGGTACCAGCATAGTCTCCATCCAGATGATAAGGTAAGGGGCCTTCGGCACTTATTTCACAGGACTTGATTCTGCGTAGGGACGTGAAGTCTGAGATGTTGTGCTTTGTGGCGCCTTGGGACACAATGAGCCCCATTATTTCAAAGAAAATACCTAAGTGAGCCTGGTCAATAATGGCGGCATCCAACCTTCCATCATCATAAGCGGCATCCGCAAAAAGGTGGGCTGCGCCGCCGTACCGTTTCCCATTGCCCATGATAATCTGGGTGCCCTGCAATATCTCCCCATCCGGCAGAGTCATCGTGATGAGGGTGGGCTTTTCAATGGCCACTTTCAAACCTGTCACGACGTGAGCCGCAGCACCCATGCGTTTTTTGAGCCTTGGAGTAATCAACTCAATCACCCTGGCATCAGGGCCGAATCCGGCAACTTGCAGGAATGGCTTGCCATTGATGGCAAACAAATCCACTTTTTCCCTCTTCGCTCCTTTCATGGCATCAAGCGCCGAATCAAAGCGACGGGAGCCGATGCCGAGTTCCCGTGAAAAAACATTCATGGTGCCACACGGCAAAATACCAAGGGCTGTGCGTGTGCCTGCCAGCCCCTGTGCCGCGCTCATCAACGTGCCGTCACCGCCTGCTGCTGCAACAACAGAAACACCTGCTTCTGCCAGGCTCCTGGCATTTGCTGTTAAATCTGCAGCGCTTTTAGTTGGAATAATTTCAAACTCCTTACCATGCTTCTTCAGCCAGGCCTTCAGTCCGGAACGGAAGAGGCTGCCAGCCTTGGGATTGATGAGGAGAGGAATGGCCATGTCCCGCGTGTTGAATATCAGACGAAGTTCAGCGCAAGGCTGATGATGGGGGCAACGCACATGGCGGCAGATACCGTGAAGGCCGGGGAGTCAATCAAATCGAAGATACCACCGATACCCGGCAGCAGCGAACCACTGTCCTTGACGGCAAGTCCGCGTTTGATGAGGGAACCGGCCAAATCTCCCCATACAGAAAGGAAGAAGAGCAGGAGTCCCAGGGGTACATAGACACACAGGAATCCGGGAGTGCCGACTTCCTCCCACGTGTAAAGGCCGATGACCGGCAGGAGAATGGCGCCGGCACTAAGCGTGAGGATGATGGAGCCGATGATGCCTTCCCATGTCTTCTTAGGGGAAACGCAGGGGCTGAACTTGCGGGAGATGAACTTCCCCCCCAGGAGCACACCGCTCACATAGGCCCAGATATCGCTCATCTTGGTGAAGAGAACCAGCCAGAGCATCATCCAGATACCGCCAAAAGTCAGGCTGAGGAGCGCAAAGCAGAACATCCATACCGGGTAGACAAAAGAAAGCAGCGTCATTCCCATACCCTCCAGCATTTCGGCTCCTGTCTTCCCCCGGTAATCCATGCGGAAAAGCTGCATGCAGAAGGCCAGCAGGGTGTAGAGCACCAGAACGCCTAGCGCAAACACAATGGAGGAGTAGGTGTCTGTGTTCATGGCTACTGCGGTCAACATCCATGGATAGGCCAGTCCCATCACGAGGGAGAGACACCGGTTTGCCTGGGTGCCCTTCAGCATATTGAACCACTCCCAACTGGTCAGATTGCAGAGGATGCTGATGAGAACAGCGTAACCAATGGGTTCATTCCACGCAACCGTGCCACCAAGGAGAGAAAGCAGAACTACCGTGCTGAATCCACGTTCGAGAAAAGTCTTGAGCTTGGGTGTCATATGCCTGATAATGGTGAGTTTAGAAGTAAGCAGGGTAAAGGAAAAGGCTGAATCCTATGCCCTATTCTAGTGACCTCACCACCAAATGTCAATTTTATATTATTGCGAATGGAAAACAAATTGATACGGGGGACGGAATATCACTGTGAAAGGCAGAGAGAGGAAGCCCCCGTTACCAGTGGGGCAACGGGGGCTAGTTGAAGTAAATGGTGCGTTGTTTTAATGAGCGCAGGCGGGGCAGGCCCAGTTGGCGCGAATATCCGCAAAGAAGTCATTCCCCTTGTCATCCACAAGGATGTAGGCCGGGAAGTCCTTTACCGTAATCTTCCAGATGGCTTCCATACCCAGTTCCGGATATTCGATGCATTCGATGGAGGTGATGCAGTTTTTAGCAAGGTCTGCTGCCACGCCGCCAATGGAACCCAGGTAGAAACCACCGAATTTCTGGCAGGAATCGGTGACGCACTGGGCGCGGTTGCCCTTGGCAATCATAATCATGCTACCACCGTGGCTCTGGAAGAGCTCCACATAGGAATCCATGCGGCCAGCAGTGGTCGGGCCAAAGGAACCGGAGGGATAGCCCTCAGGGGTCTTGGCGGGACCTGCGTAGTAGATGGGATGGTCTTTGATGTACTGCGGCAGTTCCTTGCCGGCATCAATGAGTTCCTTGAGCTTGGCGTGGGCAATGTCGCGCCCTACGATGATGGTACCGGTGAGGGAAAGACGGGTCTTGACCGGGTATTTGGTCAGCTCGGCCAGCACTTCCTTCATGGGGCGGTCCAGGTCAATCGGTACTCCTTCGCTCTTGGTTTCGCGGAATTCGGCCGGAATATATTTGCCCGGGTCATATTCAAGCTCCTCAATAAAGATACCCTCCGGGGTAATCTTGGCCTTGGCATTGCGGTCGGCGGAGCAGGAAACTCCCAGAGCTACCGGGCAGGAGGCACCGTGGCGCGGCAGGCGCACCACGCGTACATCCAGTGCAAAAGCCTTGCCGCCGAACTGGGCTCCCAGACCAAGCTTCTCTGCTTCGAGCTTCAGTTCATTCTCCAGCTCAACATCGCGGAAGGCGCGGCCGTGTTCATTACCGCTAGTGGGCAGGGCATCATAGTACTTGGTGGAGGCGAGCTTCACCGTCTTGAGGCAGAGCTCGGCGCTGGTGCCACCCACGACAAAGGCTACATGGTAGGGCGGGCAGGCAGCCGTTCCCAGGGTGCTCATCTTCTCGACCATGAACTTCTTGAGGGAAGCCGGGTTGAGCAGCGCCTTTGTTTCTTGGTAGAGGTAGGTCTTATTGGCAGAACCGCCTCCCTTGGCGATAAAGAGGAAATCGTACTCCATTCCGTGGTCAGTGGCAAAGAGGTCAATCTGCGCGGGCAGGTTGGTGCGAGTGTTAATCTCCTTGTACATGTCCAGTGCCACGTTCTGTGAGTAGCGCAGGTTGTTCTTGGTGTAGCAATCGTAAGCACCGCGGGAAATATATTCGGCATCGTTGTAACCGGTCCACACCTGCTGACCCTTCTTGCCCACACAGATGGCGGTGCCGGTATCCTGGCAGAGGGGCAGCACGCCCTGTGCTGCAACTTCGGCATTGCGGAGCATGGTGAGCGCTACGCTCTTATCGTTCTCCGAGGCGGTCGGGTCGAGCAGAATGTCCTGCACCATCTTGAGGTGCTCCGGACGCAGGTAGAAAGCCACATCGTGCCAGGCTGTTTCAGCCAGCAGACGCAGACCCTCTGGTTCAACCTTGAGGATGGGCTTGCCTTCAAATTCACTTACGCTCACGTAATCCTTGGTGAGCAGGCGGTATTTCGTCGTGTCTTCCCCCATGGGGAACATTTCCTGGTAGACAAAGGGAGGTGTTGCCATAACGCCATGCATTATACGCGCTTCTATTCCGCTTTTCCAGTCTAAAGTGAAAAATGAACGGCAGTTGTTGGATTATAGACTTGAGGTTTGGTGTGATTTCGTGTAGAATCACGCCCGCAAATGACCGATAAACCGCTTCAGCTTGGCCTGGCAGGCCTTGGTACCGTGGGTACGGGGGTGTATGAGACCCTGTGCCGAAATCATGAATTGCTTGAGGCCCGCGCGCAGATGAAATATGCCGTCAAGAAGGTGGCAGTGCGTGATTTGAGCCGCGCTCGCGATGTGCAGATTGCACCGGAGATGATTACGGGGGATTGGCATGAACTGGTGAATGACCCGGATATCGATATCATTATTGAGCTGATTGGAGGCACTACGGATGCTCATGAGCTGGTGACCAGCGCTTTGAAAGCTGGCAAGCCAGTGGTGACAGGCAACAAGGCACTCCTGGCAGAGCACGGCAGCGACCTGTTCAAGCTTTCTGCAGAGCAGGGGGTTCCGCTGTACTTTGAGGCTTCCTGCGGGGGAGGAATCCCGATTATTCAGAGTTTGCAGAACTCACTCATTTGCAATAATGTGGAAAGTATTGCCGGTATCATTAACGGCACGAGTAACTACATTCTTTCTTCCATGGAGCGCAAGGGCGTTTCCTTTGAGAATGCCCTGAGTCGCGCGCAGGCCAAAGGGTTTGCTGAGGCAGACCCCACGCTGGATATCAACGGTTGGGATGCTGCCCACAAGGCTCTCATCCTGGCCATGCTGGCCTATGGTACCCCCATTGCTCCGGAAAAGATTTCCGTGTATGGAATTGAGCGCGTAACGGCAGCAGATTTCCGCTTTGCCCACCAGATGGGGTACACCATTAAGCTGCTGGTAGTTATCAAGCACCATGCCGACACAGATGCCTTGGAGCTGCGCGTGCAGCCCAGCTTTGTGCCGCGCGAACACTTGTTGGCCAACGTGAATGGCGTGTTCAACGCCATTGCTGTGAAGGGCGACATTGTGGGCGAGACCATTTTCTACGGTCGCGGTGCCGGTAAGAATCCCACAGCCAGTGCCGTGATTGGTGATATTGTGATGGCCATGCGTGACTTGCATCATCCAGAGTTCCACACAGGTTTCCATCCCTATACCAAGACTTTGGAAATCATGCCGCAGGAAGACACCGTGACTCCCTATTACGTTCGTTTCCTGGTACCCAGTCGCCGCTCCGGTGTGATTGCCGCCATAGCCCGAGTCCTTGCCAAATACGATATCAGCATTTCTTCCACCTATTCCACTCCGCACGAGGACGAGGAAGCTGAAAATGTGGAAAATGACCTCGTGTTCACGCTGCATGCCTGTAAGTGGGGGCATCTCAAGACAGCCCTCAAGGAAATTGCTGCCGAGGGGTGCATCGCCCCGCATCCGGCTGTGTTCCGTATCGAAACCTTTAACTCATAAACCCGACCAAATATGGCACTTATCGTACAGAAATACGGTGGCTCTTCCGTGGGCACCATTGACCGCATCCGCAACGTAGCCCGCCGCCTCATCGAGGTAAAGAAGGAGGGTAACAAAATCATGGCCGTGATTTCTGCCATGAGCGGGGTAACGGATAAGCTGATTGGTCTGGCTCACGAGGTGATGGACAATCCGCCTGAACGCGAGCTGGATATGCTGCTCGCCACGGGTGAGCAGCAGAGCATTGCGCTGCTGTGCATGGCCATCACGGATATGGGGTACAAGGCTATGAGCTTCACGGGGCAGCAGGCAGGCGTGTGTACCTACGGCTCCCATACCCGTGGGCGTATACGTTCCATTGACCCCGCTCGCGTCATCAAGGCATTGGAGGACGATTACATCGTTGTGTGTGCTGGATTCCAGGGCGTGACGGTGGATGGCACCATTCATACCCTGGGTCGAGGGGGGTCTGATTTATCAGCCATTGCCATGGCCGCTGCTGTGAATGCCGACCTTTGCCAGATTTTCACAGATGTGGACGGTGTGTACACTTGCGACCCCCGCGTGGTGAAAGATGCTCGTAAAATTTCCGTACTCTCCTATGAAGAAATGCTGGAAATGGCCTCCAGCGGTTCCAAGGTCATGCAGGCACGCTCGGTCGAATTTGCCAAGAAGTTCGGCGTCGTGTTTGAAGTCCGCAATTCCATGAACAACAACCCCGGTACCATCGTGCAAGAAGAAACTTCCGCTATGGAGTCCCTCGCCGTGCGAGGCGTCTCAATCGAACGCAACCAGGCCCGTGTCACTGTTTCGGGCATTACTGCTCCCGTGGCATACACGGCTATCATCCTTTCTGCTCTTTCCAATGCTGAAATCAACGTGGATATGATTGTGGCCAATACTGCTCATGATGGGCAGGCTCGCCAGTCATTCACCATGAACATGAGCGACTTGGGAGCTGCCCAAGCTGCTCTCAAGAAGGTGATGCCCCAGTTGGGTGATAAAGCTCGACTTGATACAGAGGCCGGTCTGGCCAAACTTTCCGTTGTGGGTGTGGGTATGCGCTCGCATACGGGTGTGGCCGCCACGATGTTCCAGGCTCTGGCCGATGCCGGCATTGCAACGGGCATGATTGCGACCTCTGAAATCCGCATTTCCACCACGGTTGAGGCTGGTGACATTGAACAGGCTGCCCGCGTGGTTCACAGCGCATTCCATCTAGACCAGGTCAATGCCTGAAGCAGAACCGGCAGAGATGGAAGAGAAACTGCCTGCCGAATCTTCTGTGGATACTGCAGAGGAGGAGATGGAGTTTCGCCCCTGGGTTAAGTGGTGCGGTGTGGGGCTTGCCTGCGCCGCTTCCATTGGGGTTTTGTTGCTCACCTATTCCTACAGCTATAAGCAAGGCGAGAAGGAGGGGTATGACCGGGCTATCAGTTCGGGAATGGTGCATGAAAGGCTCAATCAGCTTGCCTATGGCAACGTGCTGAGCATGGCGCGCCTCTCCTCCGCCAGTGATGAATACCTGCTTTCCGCTGCTGCGGATACCGCAAAAACCTTTGCATGGATTAAGGATGCAGCCGTGCGGCAGGAAACAGAATGGATTCTTGCGGAGACCCTTCTTCAACGAGGTTTCGCAGAATCTGCCGTGGCGGTACTAAGCCCCTTGTTCGAACAGGTAACGCATAGTACGGAGTGGGCATACCGTGCTTTGACCGCTGCGGATGCATTGAGCTCTGCCTACCAGTATGCTGCGGCGCGTCAATATTATAAGTTTGCAGCGGAATCCTTTGGTAAGAACGAAGAGCAGGACGCACGTCTCAAGGCGCTTACCCATATGGTGGCGTTAGAGGTATGTGAACCCCGGACTCCGGAGGCTGCACTGAAAGCCTGGCAAGAACTGATTGATGAGCTTCAAGGAGCCGGAGCTGCTGCCCGGCCGCTCCGTGATATGCTTTTGGTTCAAATGGGAGAGTTGCTTCGCATGCGTGGTAACGCGGCACAAGCACAGAAATGCTACAAGTCTGCCTTACAAGGGGTGGATTTGACGCAGAACCGTCCCTTGGAGTTTGCTGTTACCTACGGAGCAGCCCTGGTGGGTACGGGAGACGAAGATGCTGCTGAACCGCTGCTGCGTAGAGCTGAAAGCAGCACCGGGAACCGTCCCTCCGAGGTAATGGCTCGCTTGCGGGCGCTGCGCTTACTAGCCGTTCTGGAGCAATCCCAGGGGCAGAACGCAACAGCTCTCTCCTTGTTGCACCGTGCGCAGGGCGTCGCAGAAGGCCGCATTCTGCCCGATAATACATTCTGGCCCTGCCTGTTTGACCAGCGAGGCTGGCTGCATTTCCTTTCGCAGCATTACCAGACTGCCCTTCTGGATTTTACAGCTGCCATCAGCAAGACTCAGGATGCCTTCCTCCTGATTCAACCTCTTGAGGGAGCCGCCCGCTGCCATATGGAGCTGGGGCAGGTAGACCAGGCTCAGCCACTGCTTGAAAAGTGCTTGGAGTTGAGGCACCAGCATGCTGCTGCTGATAAGTCCGCACTGGGACGCATCAACCTTCTCCTTGGGCAGATTTATGACCAGCAAGGTAAGGATGCTGCCGCAGAGACTGCATATGGTGCTGCTATTGCCAATCTGACTGCCGATACACCAGAAGAGGTGGATAATCGCCGGTTAGCCTTACTTGGTCGCGCTTATGCACTGAGCGAGTTACGCCGCTGGCAGGAGTCGTACCAGACATGGGAACAATTACTCCCCCTCCTGCAGGAGCAGAATGACCGCCGCGAGGAAGCCCGCAACCAGATGCGCCGCATTAAATCTTATCTTCCCGGAGAGCCCAATGATGCTGAGCTCACTGAACATTTAGAACCTGATACCCCCCCAACTCACTAAATCTGTATGAATCGTCGTTATCGTCCCCCGCGCCGGAAAAGTAATCATACCGTGCCAATGGTGGCAGCGGGCCTAACCGTTGCTGCCTTGCTTCTGTGGGGGCTTTTTGCAAAAGGACATGATATCATCATGTTCTTTAAGGGTCAGACGGTGATAGTTGCCAGCAATGAGGAGGCAAATGCCAACCTGGAGAAATTGCTGGGCGATTTGGCAGGAGATAAGTCCCGCCTGCTGGAATTGGCAGAGAATTCGCGCTCCCGTCTGGGGTGGATTAAGAATGCCGATACCCAGCGCCAGTTCAGGTGGCTTTTGCTTTCACGCCTGGTGGATAAAGGCCAATGGCAGGAAGCAGTGCGTATTCTCCCAGAAGTGGAAACGCTGGCTCCTGTGGAGGGTCTTGACCGCCTTGCGGTTTTGGCTGCCAGCCGGTCGGATTTTGAGTTACAGCTTCGCCTGGATCTCCAGCTTCAGGATAGGCTGGTCAATGCTCCAGAGCATACAGCGCTGCTGCTGCGTTCTATCCGCCGCTCAGCAGAAACCTGCATCCGCATGCAGAATAATGATGCTGCTGTGAAGGCTATTGCCCGGCTGGATGCCCCTAATGTGCTGGTGCGGTTGACGGAACCAGAACTCGCCGCAGAAGCGGCATCCTTGCAGATGCTGCGCGCCAGCGTATGCGCGGTGAAGGAACCTGTGCTGCAAATGACCCGCAATATCCTGGAGCAGGCCAAGTGGCCTCTTTGTCAGGCAACATCCCAGCTCATGCTGGAGGAGGTTACCACCGCGCTGCGAGACAACCCCAATATGGCGAAGAATGCACTCAAGGAGATTGAAGGCAAGTTGCTTCGCTGCCGTGATGCCATGTTGGAATACCCGGACAAGGAACATAGGCTGCCTCAGTGCTATATGCTGCTGGGTGAGTTGCGCTACCGCCTGGAGGATTATGAGGGCTGCGCCCAGGCACTTACCCTGGCTTCCGCCTTTGCTGAGGGGTATGGTGAAATGACTCCGGATTTGCAGAAACGCATTGCCCGCATCCGTTCCCGTGCCAATGAGGCTCGAGGCAATGTGCAGGAGGCAGTGCGTGACTACCGTTTCCTGCTGGAGCACGAATCTGATGCTGCCGAAATCATGCGCGTGCTGACTTACCTTGCCACTCATACTGAGGGCGAGGAAAAGATAGGTCTGTTGACCCGCAGTTGGGAAATGATGTTGCAGAATCCGGCTTTAGTAAAGAAGGACTCTGATTTCCGTTTCCGTACGGCATCCGAACTTGCTTCGTATTATACCCAAAAACAGGAATACAATAACGCCCTCAAATGGGTGCAGGAATGCACCCGTATGGTGGAGGAGCTGAACCCTGACCTTACAAATGGGAAAACGCTGCGCGCCCGTGTGAACCTCGCACTTGCTCAACGTAAGGCTCAGCAGGATGTGGCCTGTTTCCGTACCTTGCGGACGGTGCAGAGCAGCATTGATCAGATGAGCGATGATGATAAGGCCCGCCTGGAAAAGGCAGAGCCCGGCATTTATCGCTCGACCATGCGTGAGCTTTCACGCACATGTCTTCTGCTGGGTGATAATTCCACCGCCAAGTCTTTCGCTCGTAAAATTCGCGAGGGCCTGCCTGAGAAGGTTCGCTGATACAGCATGCTGAATGATTAATCTCTCTCCTGATTCCTGCTACCATGGCTTCCATGCAGAAAAAGAGCCTCATTGCCACGGCAGCCATCTTCTGCTGCCGCTTCACGGGCTTGCTCCGTGAAATTGTCTACACGTCCCTCTTTGGGGCAACAGGAGCGCTTGATGCCTTCCTGACCGCCTTCCGCGTTCCCAACATGCTGCGCGATATGTTCGCTGAAGGAGCTCTTTCCCAAAGCTTCACCAGCGTGATGAGCAAGGTGGAAAAGCAAGAAGGTACTCCGGCAGCATGGCGTCTGGCTCATCGCGTAAGTTCTCAGCTTATATCCCTGATGGTCTGTATCGTGGCAACAGGAATCCTGCTGGCAGGAACCTTTATGCAGCAGCTTTACCCGGAACGTGCCAGGGTGGTGCTGCAAACACCTTGGGGGGCTCCTACTATGCTCTGCACAGATGCTGCGTTCCGCGGATTCCGCACGAATGCTGATGGTTTGAAGGAAGCCGTGTTCGAAGCGCAGGATAAGATACAGGGCCTCACTCCTGATTCCTGCCTGCGCTTGTCCCTCCTCGAAAAGCTAGAGCACGGTCAGAAAATTTCACTTACCTGTGCATCCGAGGGAGTACCGCTGGGTGTGACCAAAATTGAACCCCGCAGCTTTATGGGCTTAGCTACGGATTTATGCCGTATCATTTGGCCTTTCATTCTCCTGGCTTCCGTTTCTGCCCTGTGTATGGGTGCCCTCAATGTGTTCGGGGTATTTGGTCTGCCGAATTTGGCCAGTGCCGCCTTCAATCTGACAACAGTAGGGGTGGGGGCTCTCATTGGCTGGTTCATTGACCCTCATTATGGTCCGGATGCGCTGTACGGATTCGCCGTTGCAGTGGTGTGTGGCGGTGCTGCCCAGGTGCTGGTGCAATTGCCCAAGATGAGGCAGAAAGGATATTCCTTACACTGGGATATAGGCCTGCGCTGGAATGGCCGCTGGCTGGAGTTTACGGATTCTGCAGCCCGGCGTGTCTGGTTGCTCATGCTGCCTGGCGTGATTGCAGCTGGCATTACCCAGACCAACATCTTTATCAACACTGCATTTGCCCTTTATCTCCAGCCAGGTTCTGTTACGGCCCTTTCCAGTGCTTTTCATCTGTGGCAGTTGCCCGTTGCCTTGTTTGGTGTGGCTGTGGGTATGGTGGTTCTGCCCACTGTTTCCCGCATGACTCTTACCAGCGGAGGTGAGGCAGGAAATGAAATTGCGAAGCACTTGGCACGAGCCTTGCGCTTTGTTGCCCTGTTTGCCGTTCCTTCCGCTATTTTCCTGAGTATCTGGGGTACGGAAATCGTCAGTGTGTTTTACCAGCGTGGACGTTTCGATGCTGCTGCCTCAGCATTCACCGGTAACATTCTTGCCGCATACTCCTTTGGCTTGTTAGCGTACGCTGGCATGAAGGTGCTGCAACCTGTATTCCTTGCTTTGGAAAAACCGTGGGCTCCAGCAGGTCTGGCGCTCGTAGCGTTCTGCATTTCTGTGGGCTGTAACTATACCTTTGTACATGTGTTGGGATTACCAGCTATGTATCTGGCGCTCACGACGTCCATTGTTACAACTCTCAACTTCCTGTTCTATTTCCTTTATCTGCGCCACCTTTTGGGAAGTATGGCTTGTCGGGAGCTGATGCCTGGTTTGTTGCGTATTTGTGGGGCGGGCTCGGTGCTTGCTCTGGCTTGCTGGGCGGTTGCCGAATTTTGCTTCCTTTCTTTCACCGAGTGGGGGTTCTTCTATCGGTTTGGCGCACTAGCTATTGGCGGCATTTTAGGTGCTGTACTCTATGGTGTTGCTTGCTTTTGTTTCAAAGTTCCTGAGATTCAAGCTGTTACATCTCGCTTGCTGCGCCGTTGAAAAATTAATGCAAAAAAGAGGCACCAGCGTACACAAAAGGAGTACGCTGGTGCGCTTTGTTTATGTAACAACACTCACTCTTAAATAACATGAAAAACAAATTACTCAAGTCCCTGTTCGTTGCTGCCATCGCCCTTGTTGCTGTTGTCAGCAGTCGCGCTGAAGCCAGCTTCCAGTTCAGCCTTGCTGC
>JAZSQS010000050.1:0-94712 GCA_045538105.1 Akkermansia sp. | reverse complement strand
AGTGAAAAATTATTTTTTAATCGAACATTGCTCGATAAATTGAGGTTTTCGGGACTGAAGTCCCGTGCTCCGACAAAGTTGAGCCCCTGGTTCCGGGATGGAACCAGGGGCTGAAGTATATGGACACTCTGTTTACTTTCTACGGCGGCGCGCGGCGAGAGCGGCCAGCGCCAGCAGGCTCAGCGTGGTTGTGGTAGGTTCGGGAATGGCATAGATTATCTTTAGCGTCTGAGTGTTACTATCGTAGCTGAATACAAGGTCTGAATGCCCCTTCAAATTCTCAAAATAATCAGAAGCATTGACCAGCTCCCCACTCAGTAACGTGGTGTATTCCAGACTTCGCATCAAACTCTGAGTCTGAATGCTCACAGACTCCAGCCCACTCACCAAAGTCAACGTATCACCTAATTCCATACTCAAAATATCATCCAACAAGGTTCCACCCAGCACGATTCCACTTCCAAGAGTAAGAGTCCCCTCCAGATTCATTGTGGAATCCAACGCCAGAAAGCTACCGGATAACATCATCAGATTGCCCACCAGCTGGCTATTTCCCTCCAGCTCCAGCGTGGTGCCGGCGTTGAAGGTCAGGTCATAGCCACTGTGGCTCAGCGTGGCATCCTTCACCCGCACTGTGGCATCAGAGCCTTCGTGTACCGTAATACCATAGCCCTTGTAGATAGCGCCATCCTCCACGCGTAAACGACCGCCGTAGAGATTCGTCATGGCATTCACCTCCGTGGTACGGGAAAGGCGGATTTCCCACTCCGTACCAGCTACATTCCCCTTGGCCTTGTACAGGTCATCCTCCGTAGTGGTGCGCGGCGGGTGACGATTCACCAACCGCTGATGAAGATTCTGCGTCGTTACCAAGGGAGCCCCCCTGAGAAAAAGATATGCCCGCCGGACTGGCTGCACCACTGGCGGGAGCTGCGAAAAGCAGCAGGGTGGAACACCCCTGCCCATCCCTGGCCGCAGGATGCGCTGCGGCACACCTTTGCGAGCTATCATCTGAGCCACTTCCGCAGCTATGCAGAGCTGCAGGTGGAGATAGGCCACCGGGATGCAAGCCTGCTGCGAACGCGGTATGTGGACCAAAGGCCAGTGGTGAATGCTAAGGCTTTCTGGAGTGCCACGGCACAACTGGTGGCGTAGAGAGACTTGACTATTGACAAACAGGAAGTTAGTGCGCTCGGTAGGTACGGATTTTTTCGTTCATGAGCGCAGCGTATGTTTTTGCCTTTCCAAAGAAGGGTGGGATTTTTCCCTATGGATGCGTTTTTGTAGAGGGTTGCAGCATGGGAAACGATATCGGCACCTTGTGCCGACGATATCCGCCTCCTGCGGAGGCGGACGTAAAAGGCGAACCGGCACCAACCCTTTTTTGGGGAAGGTGCCGGTCTGAAGTCAGTTTATTAAGCTGAGACGGAATTAGTCTTTGGAAACCTTCTTGGCCATCTGAACAGGGGCGGTGTTCTTGCTGTTCTTGGCGATTTCCTTCTGGCGCTTGATGTAAGCGGTGCGACGGCGACGCTTCGTCTCCTTACGATGTTGTTGACCCATGGTGGTTCTGTGTTATGTTTGTAGGGCAGGCAAACAGACCCGCCCGGGTTGAAATAAGTGGTTTTTAAATAACGTTTTTGAGAAAGGAAAGCAAGGCAAAAGTGTGTGTACAGGCTTTTTTGTTGCCAGAATGGCACACAAATGCTAGTCTTGAGGGCATGAAGGTTGCGATATTAGGTGCGGGAGCCCTGGGGTGTTACTATGGAGCGCGCCTTGCCGAAGCGGGCGAAGAAGTCTGTTTTATAGGGCGCTCTGTGTATGAGCCGCTGCGCGCAGAGGGCTTGCATGTGGAGAGTGTGCATGGTGATATCCATATACCCCAGGTGCGGGTATGCCGCCGTGCCGAAGAATGCGGGCCGGTGGATTTGGTGATTGTCTGCTGGAAAACGACCTGTAATGACCAATTGGGGCGTTACTTGCCGGCCTTGGTTGGAAATGACACGGAGGTGCTCACCTTTCAGAATGGCATGGGCAATGCTGAGGCTATTTCAGCCTATGTGCCGGCAGAGCGCGTGTATATCGGGCTGTGCTTTGTATGCTGCATGATGGATGAGCCCGGCAAAATCCGACATCTGGAGGGGGGAGATATCCAGTTTGCACCATTCATCAGCAGCAGCCAGGGGCTCGCGCGGGCCAGGGCATTTGCCGCCTTGTTTGAAAAGGCGCGCATCGTGACCAGCGCTTTTGAACACGCCGAGCAGATTCAATGGTGCAAGCTCTCCTGGAATATTCCCTTCAATGGATTATGCGTGGCGCACGGCGGTATCAGCGTTAAGAAACTTTTTACCATACCCGGAGAGGATGAGCGGGCAAAGGCCATCATGGAGGAAGTCTGCAAGGCTGCTGAGATGCGCGGATATCCCCTGCCGATGGATATGGTACAGCGGCAAATGGAACGCACTCGCGTGATGGGGGAATTCATCCCCAGCAGTGCAGTGGACTACCTTCGCGGGCGGCCTGTGGAGTATGATGCCATCTGGGGGAGTACACTGGAGCGCGCGCATGAGTCCGGGGCGAGTGTACCGCATTGGGAAGAATTGGCGGCAGATATCCGCAAGCGCTTGAACCGGGCATGAACCTGAAACCCGCCAGCACATTGAGGCAGGGGCTGCGCTATTGCGGAGCCCTGCTTCTGCTGGCATTAGCGGGGTGGGCATTGCAACCGTTCAGGAGCCAGTTACGCGAGCATGAAATGAAGGCCGGGCTCCAGCTCCCTGCACCGGATTATGCAAGGACAGATGCGCTTTCCCAGAAGCTGGCCCTCTTTGCCCTGGGCGGGCTCCGAACCTTTGCTGCCGAAATGCTCTGCGTGGATACGACCAATGCCTGGTTGCAGCAGGACTGGCCGCGAGCCCGCCACCGCTGGGAGCAGATTACCACCCTCTGTCCCCACCGGGTCAACTACTGGATTCGCGGCTCCCGCGACATGGCTAAGAACGCCGTAGCATGGGTGAAGGAACGGGATGACCTGGGGCAGCACGAAAAAGCCCGGTTGAGTAATGAATACCTGGATACGGCTGAGCGCTTCCTCCAGGAAGGCATTGCGAATAATCCCAGGAGCGCCCTGCTCTGGTTGCAGATGGCGGCTTTTGATGAAGACCTGGCGCGGCGCACCAACTTCACCCGTGCGGTAGAGGATTACCGCCGGGCGCTGGCGCTGGGGGCTTCCCCTGTCTACCGCAGATGGGAATTCTATAATCTGTGCCGCATCCGCGGGCGCGAACAGGAAGCCTGGAAACTGGGACGTGAGCTCTACAATGAAGAGCGGCACCGTTCGTCCTCGCTGCGCTGCCTGCTGGTAGCACTGCAGAACAAGCTGAACGTGCCGGAAGAAGAACGGCTGAGTCTGGAGGAACTTTTTGGCAGCAGGGAACGCGCGATGAAACACCTGCGGCCCTACGCCCGCAATGACCTGCGCTTCCCGACCACTGGTATCAGGGAAATCATCTCTGAAAACTAATTATTCCCCCCATTGTCCCCAGCACCAGGGAGCTCAAAACTCCTCCCACCCAGCCCGCGGATGAGCCTGGCGATACACCTGCTGCATGCGGGTCTTAGTCACATGGGTATAAATCTGGGTAGTGGCCAGGGAACTATGCCCCAGCAACTCCTGAACGGCTCTCAAATCAGCTCCGGCATCGAGCAGATGCGTGGCAAACGTGTGCCTCAGTTTGTGCGGGGAAATATGGAAGGGCAAATCGGAGCAGCTCAAGTACTTATCGAGCATGAGCTGTACACTGCGACAACTCATCCGGCGCCGGAGGCGGCTGATGAACAAAGGTTCGCTCCCCTGCACACCAACCATGTCACGGTAGCGGTCAACTGCCTCACGTGCGTAATCCCCCACCGGAACCAGACGCAGCTTGCGGCCCTTTCCCAGCACACGGATGCAATTTTCACCCGGCCGCAGAGAATCGGCATTCAGTCCGACCAGTTCGCTCAATCGCATGCCGCAGGAATAAAAGAGTTCTAGAATAGCCACATCCCGGTACGGGAGCCAGGCAGGGCTCTTTTTATCAGCCGGAATCCGCAACGGCAAAGACAGCAGCTCCTCCATCTGATGCAGGGAAAGATGCACCGGAAGACTCTGGGAAGCCTTGGGCAGGCTCACCTCAGCCAGGGGACTGGCGCTGAGTCCCTCCCGGCGCATCATGTATTCATAGAACGAGCGCAGCGCGGCAAAACGCAAACGTATGGTGGCAGGTTTGAGTTCTTCATTGAGCGCTTCATACAACCAGGAGCGGAACAACTCCGCATCGCAGCTTTCCCAGGTCTGGAAACCAGCACCTGCCCAGCGTCGGAACAACAGCAGGGAACGGTGGTAGGCCTCCACCGTCCGAGGAGAGGCATTGCGCTCCGCTTCCAGGTAATCCAGGAAACGGAACACCAAGGGACCCAGCTCGGCTGTCGACGCGTTCATGAGTCCTTGTTTTATCACAACTTGCCAGGCGTAGCAAGCGCAGAATTACATTGACACCACAGGCATGCTCTGGCAGTATGGAGAGGCCGCATACCATGAAAAAGCATCTCCTTACCCTGCTCATCCTCACCAGCCAGACCTTTGCCCAGGCTCTTGACGACGGTTTGCCCACCTTACAGCGCAGCTTCCTGCCTAGTGAAGAAATGTGGCAACTGGAAACCGAACTGGTCGGGCACCGTGACCGCAATGGAGCCGTGCAGGAATGCGTGGCGGCAGCCTTGCGCGACCTGCTCCAGCAGGGCGGGTATGAGCCAACGGTGGAATCCTTGGTTCGGGTGCTGACCCGCCCTACCCAGAGCGGCACACCGGAATCAGCCATCAAAGAGCTGCTTCTCCCCCGCGCCGGGAGCATCAAAGTCAGCCAGGATGCGAGTATGGCCATCATCTCCACACCCATGCCCGGAGGCGAATCGCTGGAGATATTCCGGGACACAGTCAGTGGGCTCACCGTGCAGCGTATGCAGCGCTGACAACAGAAACACAACGCAACAAACAGCGAACCAGCGCTCGACGGAAGGAGTCATTCCCTTTGCAATGATTCCTCCCCTCCAACATGAAATCTGGTATATCCTGCTGTATTGCACACTGGTCTGGCTCACATTCAGCATCTCCTTCTGGCTGGTGGATTCCCAGCGCCGCATCAAAGTTGCAGCCGTGGCGGGATTACTCAACCTAATACTCGTCTCCGTTCTCTCCATGCTGGCAGGCTTTGCAGCAGAGCAACTAGGAACCGGCATGCTCATGACCAGTAGTTTCCAGATTGTAGGACTGCTCGCCTGCACCATGGCGGTTTCGCGCTTGTGCCAGATGCTCAGCTGGCCACGCACCTTCCTGGTGGCGCTAATCGCCGCGGCCGCCTATATTCTCAGTGGCATGATTGTGTTGTGGCTGATGCTGCACATGCAGCATTAAGCCTGACAGCCACGGTGTACTGCCTCACTTTCGGCTCGCCAAATGCAGCCAAAACGGATATAATGCACGCGTGAGCAGAAAGATACAGGTCTATACAGGCGGCTCCGTAGGCTGCAACGGGTATCTCATTGAGGCAGAAAATGGCTGCTATGTAGCCATTGATGCTCCCATGGGCATGGCAGACTGGGTATTGCGACAGCTGCCTGAAGGAGCAAAGCTGCAGCACCTCCTGCTCACCCACCAGCACTTTGATCACGTGGAAGGAGCCGCCGAACTCAAACAACGCACTGGATGCTGTATTCACGCAGTGGCGGCATACAGTAAAACCCTCACGCTGGAACTGGCAGCTGCCAGCTGGGGCTTACCCCCAGTGGCGCCGTACGTAGTGGATGACGTGCTGGGAACAGCCCCCCGCCAGGCTGATTGGGGTGGGTTAGAGTGGAAAATATTCCCCATTTCCGGACATGCCATGGATGGCGCGGCCTATTACCTCCCCGGAGATGATGAGCTGTTTGTGGGGGACATCCTCTTTGCCGGCAGCGTCGGACGCACAGATTTTCCCGGCGGCAGTATGAGCTCACTGGTGCGGGGAATACGTGAACACCTGCTTCCCCTGCCCCCGCAAACCACCATCAACAGCGGTCATGGCCCTGCATCCAGCATTGGTGAAGAACAGCTGAACAATCCCTATATCTGCTAATGTCCGACAACGCCCCCCTTACTCAACCAACGACAACGGAAACCAAGATGACATTCGAAGAGCTGGGGCTTTCTGCCCCCATTCTGGAAGCCGTAAAGGATTGCGGCTATGAGAACCCGACCCCGATTCAGGAACAGGCCATTCCCCACATCATGCAGGGGAAAGATGTAATTGGCGCATCCCAGACCGGCACAGGAAAATCAGCCGCCTTTGCCCTACCCCTGCTCAATAACATCACCCCTACCGGGCAACCCCAGGTCTTGGTTCTGGAGCCCACGCGCGAACTGGCAGACCAGCTGGCGGAATCCTTCCGCACCTATGCCAGACACACCGATATCAAAATCGGGTTGCTGTACGGAGGTGTGGGTTATGGTGCACAGACAGAAGAGCTCAAAAAGGGAGTGGATGTTGTCGTGGCCACTCCAGGGCGTCTCATTGACCACTTCTACCGGGGCAATATGAAATTCAAGGCCGTCAAAACCCTGGTTCTCGATGAAGTAGACTGCATGACCGACATGGGCTTTTTGCCAATTGTCCGTAAGATTGTAAACCTGTGTCCGTGGGAAGGAAGGCAAACGCTCTTCTTCTCCGCCACCATGCCACAAATTCTGCAAGGATTTGCCAAATGGTGCCTTACCGACCCCGTAGAGATTGCCATTGCCCGCCGTGAAGTAGCCAGCACCATTTCCCATGCCTTCTACCCGGTGGGACTTGACCAGAGGGACGAGCTGCTGCTGGCACTCATCAAGGCCACTGACTTCCAGAACCTCATGATTTTCACCCGCACCCGCAAGGAAGCCGATGCCGTGGGCAATATGCTGGCAAATGCCGGGTGGAAGGGGGAAGTAACCGTCATGCACTCTGACATTGCCCAGAAGGAACGCATGGCCGCCCTCAAGGGATTCAAGGAAGATAAATTCCGTATCCTCGTTGCCACGGACGTGGCAGCCCGAGGCATTGACATCAACGGCGTGACCCACGTCATCAACTACCGGGTTCCGGAAAACCCGGAGGACTACGTGCACCGCATTGGGCGAACTGGGCGAGCCGAGTCCACGGGCGATGCCTTCACCCTGCTCACGGCAGATGAGGTAGACTTTGCCAAGAGCGTGGAAATCTTCATCAACCGCAAGATTGCCCGCCGCAAGCTCGATGGCTTCAATTACGCCTACACAGCCCTGCTGGAAGATGGCCCCGTGCGCCCCGTCCGCAAACCACGCCCGGCAGCGCCCAAGCGCCGCCGCCGATAAAGCCATGCGAGTGGTCAGCATAGATCCGGCCATACGCAACACGGGATTCGCGGTTATCGAAGGCGATTTCCGGACACCGCGCGCGCTGGATTACGGAACGCTTTCCCTGCCGGCAAAACTCAGCCAGAGCGCATGCCTGCTGGCCATTCATGAACATGTGAGCAGTCTGATTGAGCGCTGGCAGCCGGATGAACTCGCCATTGAGGGAATCATCTACGTTCAGAGCCACCGCACGGCCATCACCATGGGTTCCGCGCGCGGCGCAACCGTACTGGCAGCCGCGCGCCACGGACTGCCTATCATGGAGTACCCTCCAACATGCGTGAAACTGGCCACCGTGGGGCGCGGCAGTGCCGGAAAGCAACAAGTAGCCTTCATGATGAGAGCCTTACTCTCCCTCACGGAAACACCAGCCCCGGATGCCGCTGATGCCCTCGCCATAGGCTACACGCACCTGGCTGCTTCAGACCCGGTGCGCGCCCACCTATTCCGCGAACGCCGGTATATTTAGCGAAAATACCGGCGATTACCGAACAGAAGGCGTTTTGCGCCATCGAGCGCGGCATGCTCCGATTGCTCGCTCAACCCCTTGCAGTATCCAAGTCCCTGCATGAACGTAAGTCCCGGCGGCAGGGGCAGCGCGTGCCTGTCCACAGCAGCATCCAACAAAGCAGGGCCCTCAGCCGCCAGCCATTCCTTAATGGCCGGAATAGCTTCATTCACCCGTGAGATACGCCAGGCGCGCAACCCCATGGCGCGTGCAACAGCTGCAAAATTGGTGGCGTGCAGAGCCGTGCCAATGGGGTGCGGCAGGCCAGCCCGTAATTGCTCCAGGGCCACAAAGTCCAACTCAGAATTATTGTAAACCAACACCTTGACCGCAAGACCTTCCTGCAACAAAGTCAGCAAGTCACCCGCCAGCATGGAGATACCACCATCACCACACAGGGCAATGACCTGCCGCCGAGCAAACACAGCCTTGGCACCTATGGCCATGGCCAGGGCGCATCCCATGGAACCATGATTGAAAGAACCCAGGATGCGGCGGGTTCCCAGCGCTTGCAAATAGCGCGAGCACCATATGTCCGGAGTCCCGGTATCCACCGTAAAAATGGCATCAGGCTCAGCATGGTCGCTGATGATGCGGGTAAGCAGTTCCGGCCGCAGAGGGGCTGACTCATCCACCACGCGCAACGGCTGGCTGATTCCGGCAATTTCCCTGGCGTTGAACGTAAGCATTGCACGCAGGAAATCGTCTGAGCGGTTCGGAGTCACCATGTGCAGCAAAGACCGCGCAACCGAGCCGGCATCTGCATGCACAGCCAAGGCTAGCGGCACTCTGCGGCCCAAGGCTGCGGCATCAGTATCCACCTGAATGACCTTCCCGCGCTGAGGCAGGAAATCCCGGTAGGGGAAATCCGTTCCCCACATGACCAGCACATCGCACTCCAGCACCGCATGAACAGCAGCCCCCCAGCCCAGTAACCCGGTCATCCCCACGGCATTGGGATTATTCTTTTCCAACAAATCCTTAGCCCTCAACGTATAAACAACTGGAGCAAGTAAGCGTTTGGATAGCGAAACAATTTCCTGCTCTGCGCCAGCGCAGCCTATACCGCATAAGAACGTAATGCGGGAAGTTCCGTTCAACATGGCAGCCATGCGCCGCAATACGGGTTCCGCTGCATGCAAGGCAGACGCAGCTGGTGCCAGCACCGGAGCCCCCACCGCCTCCCTCACTGCAGGCATGGCCGCCACGTCACCAGGTAGCACCAGCATGCCTACCCCCCTCCTGGCCCGCGCCGTGCGAATGGCTTCTGCCAGTACAGGTGGCATCTGGCGCGGACGGCTCACCAGCTCGGCATAAGCCGCGCATTCCCGAAAAAAGAAAGTAGGATGCGTTTCATGCAGGTAGTGCGAACCAATCTGGAGAGTTGGCAGGTGTGCAGCCAAGGCCAGCACTGGAGCCCGGCTCCGGCTGGCATCATACAGACCATTGATGAGATGCATGTTCCCCGGTCCGCAGCTTCCGCAACATGCCGCCAGCTCCCCCGTCAGCTGAGCCTCTGCGCTTGCGGCAAAAGCAGCAGTTTCCTCATGGCGCACGTGCACCCAGCGAATCCGGGAGTCCCGCTGCAAAGCCTCCATAAGTGGATGCAACGCATCTCCCGCCATGCCGTATATGCGGCGGAGCCCTGCCGCAGCAAGCATTTCCACCACCTGATTCGAAACCGTTTCCTCCATACGCGCCATTCTCGCCTTTTCCGGCAAAATTGGCAAACTAACTCTCTAACCATTAATGAGGAGGAGGCGATTCATCAGTCTGCTGCACATTCCACATACGCTCCAGACGCTCCTTCCGGGCATGTTCCATGCGCGCACGTGCAGCCCGCATGCGGGCTGCCAGCTTCCTCACCTCTGCCCGTAAATAATATGATACGGTGCGAACCCCGGTCTTGGTGACATGCCTTACCGTGTACTCCCTGATGATTCCTTTCTTGACATAGCGGAAAAGGGAACTGCGGGATACCAGCAAAATATAGCACGCTTCCTTCGACGTGCACAATTTATCTGGGACTTTCTGTACTAGCGGCATCCGCAAGGCTACAAGCCTATCCACAACCCGCTTGTCCCAATACAGGCATGCCGGTTGTCCAGGCTGCACCACCAACCTGTAATCTGCATTGTGCCGGTTCAGCAAAGCCCTTGCCGCCCGGACGGATATACTGAGTCTTTTTGCGGCATCCCTCGAACTGACTCCCCATTCCGGTGGTTGTTCATGGGCTTTTCCACTTACAGAATCGGCTCCCTTGGGTCCCCGCAGCACGGATTCCGGGTATTTCACACCAGGCATGTCGATTAACCGTACACCTCCGGCTCCCAGCAGGGTGCGCGGCAGGAATCTCGGGCTTACCATGCAGCCCTCCTTTCCCTCCCGTCATTTGTTTTTTCTTGGTCGTTGGGCATTTTGTTACTCTTTTTGCAGGAGATAAAAAAAAGTTTTTTCAATTTATCTGTGAAAAGAGTTTATGGCAAGCAGCAAAAGCATAAATACCGCATATCATTAAAAGCAAAACAGTTAGAAAGCAACATGCTTCATTCTCTACAAGGACAAGAGCAACTACTCAAATAACGCATTATGAAGATTTAGCACCAATGCGTTATAACTGAATTAGCTTACAATTTGGCAGCAGCTTTCTTCCCGTATACAGTCTTCGGATATTGGGTCACAGCCTGCTGCAACAAAGAGAGGTAGGAGGGCTGGTCATGCAAAGCTTTATCGCATAACAAAGCAGCCCGGTAAAGGAGCATGGCGGCATCTTCAGGCTGACGCCGCATGGCTCTGGCAGCCTCCTTAAGGGTTTCGAGTGCGGCCGCATCATCTTTCAACAAGACCTGCTGTAGATGGACAAGCTCAAGCCATCCTCTCAGGCGACTCGGGTAGCGGCGGACTAATTGCTGCAATAAAGGGATGTCCTCCACTTTATTAGTCTGGGCGATGCGATCGACCAGCAGAGCGAGCTCATCATTCTGAGGCAGGTAGGAACCAGCGTAAAGGTGTTCTGCCACTTTATCTCCCCATCCAGGCAGAATCCAGTAGCGGAACAGGAGCACCTCCACCACAGCCAACAGAGCCAGAGCAGCCAGAAACAGGAGGATGCCCATGGTGGCGCTGCCGCCATACATCAGCTCTTGCACAGGTTGCAACGCCAGCGCAAATAGCCCCAGAGGCAGAGCCACCACCACGAGCTGGAACAAACGGAGCAGCATTACTTCTTGCCCGGAAGGTCATCCATTTCCAAGTAATTGAGCGCAATCGTGCGATCCGGATTCTGCGGATTCCGAACCTCCAGCTTCATTTGTTTGAAGAACCAGGAACCATCGCTGAGGCGCTGCACAGACGTAATGGAAAAGCGCTTCTTCAACTTACCGTCCCTGCCATAGCCATCAATTTGCCAAGTGGTTCCGTTCTCCTTATCGACCCACATGCGAACCCAGGCAAACTGCCCAACAGAAGGGGTGGGATTGGGGACCTGCACCACATAGCAATCACGACCCTTGATGCGGGCATTATCCCCCACATCAACCATCTCTCCCCCCTGCCAATAAAGGAAACGGAGGGAAAGGTCCTCGTAGCATACATCGGTGCCGGCAATTTTCTGAGAGTACTGGGAAGGAGCCATCACCACCGCCTTTCCGTTTTCCACGCGGATAAGGTCAGCCTTCTCCTCCTTAATACGGACGTCGAAACGTTTCCATTCAGAGCCTTCCTTGTACTGAAAAGCAAGCGTATCACCACGCACGCTGAGGCTGAAGGGAATTTTCAGTCTGGCTTTCCGGATACGGCCCGCAACATCCTTGTTACCCTGGCTCACGGTCATTTCCCGCATACAGGCCAGCAGTTCATCAGCCGTTGGGGTCACCTCCTCCGCCAATCCCTGCACCGACGCTATAGCGAGCAACAACGAAGCCGACAGTATGGATTTCCACATCTTCATAGCAATACTTATACCATAAAGGCGAGCGGTTGCACAGCTTTTATTTTGCAGCATCGCAATGCGGTCAGAATTCAGACTTGCAGAAGCAGAGGGACTGGTGTAGACTGCCGAAGGTGAAACATGGGCGCTCCATCAATTTATTATTGACCATTCTCAGGATGGGTCTGGGGGGCTTTTTTCTGTTCACCGGACTGCAGAAAATTGCCGGCATCCATGAAATGGCAGATTTCCTGACCCGCAGCCGCATTCTGCCGGCCTTTTTCTCCTTTCCCCTGGCATGCCTTGGCCTGGCAATGGAACTGGTGGTAGGGGTATGCCTGCTCAGCAAAAGCAGCTACCGGGGTTCCACTTTCTGGGGGGTGGTCATGTGCGGCACCTTCCTGCTCCTCTACCTGCAAGGATGGATGAGGGGGCTGGATTTGAGCTGCAATTGCCTGGGCAGCATGCACGAAATCACCAACTATCCATTTGATACGGGGATGCGCCTCCTCCTGCTGGGAGCCATGCTGCTGCTCTTCTGGGATGCCCGCCGCCCTGCCCCGGCGTTCAGGAAACTCCGCAAGTACGAGTTTGAAGACTGCTGATACGAAAAGGGGTCGCCGTAGCGACCCTGGATTTTTTCATATGTTCAGCGGGCCATGGCGGCCTCAATATCATCAGGCTCAATGGGAGCGTTGGGAATGAGGTCCACCACTCCATCCCCTGTAATGAGCACATCCGTTTCCAGACGGATTCCAATCCCTTCAGCAGGGATATAGATACCAGGCTCCACAGTCCAGACCTGTCCCACAGCAAAACACTGGGTATCAGAGCCCACATCGTGCACATCAATACCAAGGGAATGAGAAGTGCCGTGCATATAATACTTGCGGACACAAAGGGGATTTTCACCCTGCGCCTCAACCTCCTCCTGGGTAAGCAGTCCCAATTTCACCAGCTCAGCGGCCATATTGACGCGCACCAGGCGCTCATATTCCTTCTTTTCCAATCCAGGACGCATGATGCTCATGGCATAGCGCTGTACACGCAGTACGGCCTCATACACAGCACGCTGACGGGGGGAGAACTTGCCATTTGCGGGGATGGTACGGGTCATATCCCCCGCATAGCCACCATATTCAGCACCAATATCCAGGAGGATTAAATCACCGTCCTGAACCGCCTTGTGATTGGAAATATAGTGCAGCACGCATGTATCGGCCCCACTGGCAATAATGGGCAGGAAGGAGAACTTGCGGGCTCGGCGGCGAATATAGGCTGCACTAAGGGCAGCCTCAATTTCCCATTCGCCCATACCTGGCTTCACCATGGGCAGGATTTCAGCAAAGCCCTCCCCCGTAATCTCACAGGCACGGCGCAGCTGAATCATTTCCTCCGGAGCTTTGACCAGGCGCATTTCGGCCAGTATGGAATAAAGGCTCTCAACCCTGACGTCCGGATAGGAGGCGCGCAAAGCCGCCATCATGCGCTCATTGCGGGTTTGGACGTAAGTGAACCGGCGGGGGTGGTTATCCGTTTCCAACCAGAGGGAAGAAGCGGCGGGAACCCATTCTGCAAGAAGGGCATTGTACGCATCTGTCCAGCGCACATCTTCCACACCACTCAAGGCAGTGGCCGCAGCTGCGGTCAACCGAGCCCCTTCCCAGATAACGATGCTCTCGTTTGTCTCGCGCAGCAGCAGGGTATCCTCATGCTCGCCATTCTCTCCGACCCGCATGAGCAGCACCGTTTCCTCCTGGTCTATGCCAGTCAGGTAGAACAGGTTGGCATTCTGGTGGTGGGCCAGGGTACCATCCGCATTGGTGGGGTAAATATCATTTGCATGCACAATCACCAAAGCACCAGCCGGTAGCTTGGCTGCCAGCTTATCACGGTTAGCCTTGTAAAAGGAAGCAGGAATCGGTTTGTAGCGCAGGGTATGGTTCATATCTAGTTGCCATGCAGTATACAACTTCCGGCAGAGTGGTGCAATGCGAAATCGCGTAAACAGCCCGCTTTTTCCTTGACACAGACGCTTGCCGGGGGTATGAACAAAGGCACACACATTACGACATTATGATTAACCGCGACGAAAAAACACTCATTCTCTTCAAGCCTGACTGCATCCGCAAGAACCTGTCCGGCATCATCCTGCAGCGCCTGCTTGGCGAAGGCTTCCGCCTGCGCGGCATGAAGATGATGCAGCTGGATGATGCCATCCTGCGCGAGCACTACGCCCACATCATCGACCTGGTGATTGATGATGAACCACTCTTCCCCAAACTCTCAGCATTCATGCAGACCAGCCCGGTTATGGCTCTGGTACTTTCCGGTCCTGGCGTCATCACCCGCGTACGCACCATCCTGGGGCCGACCAATTCCATGAAGGCAGATAAGGGTACCATCCGCGGTGATTTCGGCACCAACAGCATGCTGAACATCTGCCACGCATCTGACTCTCCTGAAAGTGCTGAGGTTGAAATCAAGCGTTTCTTCAAGCCGGAAGAAATTTTCGATAACATCGACTAATTTACAACCACTCAAAAGCTTAAAAAAGGGCAGCTGCGGCTGCCCTTTTTGTGTATTCTACCAACTTAACGGCGGCGGCGGTTTTTACCACGGCGGGCAGGAGCGCGGCGGCGAGGCGCCTTCTTGCGCGGCTTTGCCTTGCGTGGCTGCGGCTTGGCCTTGGGCTTAGCAGGGGCAGGCTCCACCTTCACCGGCTCAGCCGGAGTCTCCACTACAGGAGCCTTCTGCACTTGTAACACCGTTGCCGGATTCGCGGTTCGTGCGTAGGCATCCACACCCGCTGCCAATGCAGAAACCAATTTAAGCTGGTATTCCTCACCACTCAGACGAGTTCCTTCTTCGGGATGCGTGGCATATCCCAGCTCCACCATGACGGACGGGCAACGCAGGGAATTCAACGGGCTGTAATGAGCGCGCCGACAACCGCCATCGACCGCCTCAGCCTTATCTATCAAGGTGGATTGCAACGCCATGGCCAAAGCCATGCTGGACTGGCAGAACTCATGCCCAGGCAACGGTTTCTCTCCCTTGGAAGCAGGTGCAATCGTATAGGTCTGAACACCCTTCATATCACTGCGGCCGCTATTGAGATGCAGGCTCACAAAAATGGCCGCCGGGGCAGCATTTGCCTTGTCAACGCGAGCCTGGGGAGACAAGTACTGGTTGTGCTCCTGCGTTAAGATGACCTCGTACCCACGCTTGCGGAGTTCAGCCCCCAACTTGGTAGCAACCACAAGAGCCACATCAGCCTCGCGGGCATACGGAGTAACAGTCCCCGTATCATGCCCACCGTGGGCTGGGTCGAGCACCACCGTGCGAACCGCCTGGCGGTTGGGAATGTATGTAGGCCGCAACACTGGCTCAATGACATTCTGCACATCAGAAGTTGAAATCAGCAAATCCCCGGACGAATCCTCCTGCACCGGGTGTGTCAGCATGCACAAATACCCCTGGATAAAAAGCTCCCTGGGAGCAGGCCCAAAGCGGAGCTCCACCTCACCATTCCCCACCATGCGCTGCCCAACAACCTTGCGTCCCTTAGGCTGAAGCGGCATCAATTTGTAAAAACTCCGCAAATCCTCCAACGGTACATACTCAACCCCCTCCAACTCGCGGATATGCCAGGTTCCAACATGTGCAGGGGGAGTTTGCACAACCGTGGCAGGTGCGGCCTTCTCCGCTGCAGCCTCAGCAGCCTTAGCTGCGGTTTCCGCTGGATTTCCCCAAACAGGCAGAACCAAGGCAAGGCTCGCTGCGCCCCCCCATTTTACGCACCTCCGAATCCAATGCCTCATCATCTCTTGCTTCGAGTGTAGTTACGGAGGCTGGCACCAGAAATACTGGTACGTACGCGACCGGAGCCGGATTGTGCAGAAGCCATGTTCCGCGCAGGGCGGCAAACAGTATTATTGTACGCCACGATACCCTGGCAGATGCTGTGAGCCAACATGTTCTGATACTTGTTCGTGGTCATTCGCTGGCATTCGGTTGGATTGGATACAAACCCCCCTTCAAACAGAATGGCAGGGCGCCGAATCGTGCACAACACCGAAAAACGAGCTCGCTGAATCCCCCGGTCAATAGCTCCGGAACCGCGGATAGCACGGCTGTGTACAGCAGTTGCCAGAGCAATATTCTCGCTATCCTGGTCATTACCGGCCAAATCGGCATACCGGCGGGAACGGGCAAAGGGTGAAGTGGTTCCTTGTGGAGCCAGCGTAAATGTCTCAATACCACTCGCTGCACGACGCCCGGAATTGTGGTGAATGCTCACAAAAATCGAATCAGGTACCCGGTTCGCAATGTCGACACGTTGCTGCAAGGTCAGGAAATAGTCACCATCACGAGTCATCACCACGCGATACCCCTGACTCTCCAACAAGCGGCGCAGCTTGCGTGCTACAGCCAGATTCAAATCCTTTTCCTTGGCAAATGCACTCACTGCACCGGCATCATGACCGCCGTGACCGGGGTCAATCACCACGGTGCGGAGCTTGTTCTTCGGAGAAAAACGGGGCCGCAACACCGGGTCAACCAGTTTCCTCATGTCAATGGAGGAAATCATCAGGTTGGCTCCCTCTGTGCGAATCGGATGCGAAAGCACATAGCGGTAATTGTTGACGTAAAAGTCATAATGACCAGACTTTACGGAGACAACATGCTTTCCACCGCCATAGGAAACACAGCCAGGACGTCCCTTTTTCGGCGTAAACTTATAGAAGCGCCACACATCCGAAAGCTTCACATAATCCACCCCATCAATCTCTGAGACAGACCATACCCCCTGTGCATACACCGCCCCCGCCAGGCACATTACCAGGGCCAGAATCATCACCAGTAGCTGCTTTGCGTAGCGTCTCATGCCTGAATACTGCTCTACTTTATCATCTCACCCTGGCTCCCCACAAGTACAAAATGATGCAGCCTTGCAATTTGTTCCATACCCCGTGTCAGCAGTCGAGATAAATCTTGACAGAATGCTAGGGAACAGGCAGAATACCAGCGCAAACGCACGTGGAGAGATGGCTGAGTTGGTCTAAGGCACTCGACTCGAAATCGAGCGTGGCAGAGATGTCACCGTGGGTTCGAATCCCACTCTCTCCGGCTTCAAAAACCTGCATCGTTTCCAGCGATGCAGGTTTTTGTCGTTCCATGATGTACCCCATCCTACCAAACCACAAAATGAACAACCGTTGCCCTCTCCGAGAAAGGGCAACGGCCATTGCGGTGGAAAAAAGAAAATGCGGCGCACATGCCATTAGCGGCGGCGACGCATGGCCAGACCAGCCAAAGCCAGGAGGCTCAGTGTAGCAGTGGCAGGCTCCGGAACGGGCGCTGTGTAGGCAACCGTCATATTGGCAATCTTGCAGCCAGAATCATTCAGCCCGGTTGCACCAGAGGGCCAACCTGGAGCCTTGATACCAATGGAGTACTTATTCACTTCAGTACTATCTGCGTTCCAGGTAATGGTGCCCAGGGTTGTAGCGGCACTAGTCTCTCCATTCAGACTGGCAGTCCACTGGTTGTTGCTCAATGTAAAGGTGATGGCATTCCAGGCGTTAGCGGTCAGCCTGATATCAGACTTAGCGGCGGCAAATTCAGCATCAGTGGCAGTACCCGTAGCAACTGACATGTAGCCATTAGAAAGGCCAAATGCAAGACCAGTACCATTAGCTCCTACATGCAGGATATTTTCGCCCCACTGAGCCCCGGTGTAGTAGTAATCCAGAGTAAGGGTCAGTGTTGCAGTAGAAGTGGTGGCTGCGGTAATGGCATCGTGCAAGAAGCTGTTGGTTCCAGTTTCCCAATACTGACCATCAGCGGTTCCTTCCTTGATTGCGGTACCAACGCCGTCGACTGTCTCCGTCACAAAGGTGTTGCTTACTGTACCGCCCAACACACCAGTCTGATTATTCTGGGTATTGGTCTGAGAGAAATCCCATGTGTAGGAGTAATTCTGGGTAGCATCCCAGCTGTAGTCGGCAAGAGCTACGCCAGAAAGCGCCAGAAGGGCAATGATTGTCTTTTTCATACGATATATCTCTAAGTTATAATTCCTTTTGGCTGCTCGCGCAGGGGTACCCGTTTCCACGCGCGACGGAAGGCTGAGATACCTGCCACGAACTACCTGCGCCAGTATATCGGTTTTTCTATGCGATTGCATAATGTAAACTGATTATTAATTTATTAGGTAAGAAAACAAGGAAGGAACAATGAAACAAATCTGATGTAGATTTAAGCTAAAGCCTACATTATTAATATTTGTTTGTATTTTCTCTTGCAATCGCATAGAAAACGCGATTTCACAAACTCCGTACAGGGCAAGTTATAGGTCAAAATCAAAGCCAGCATCTCCGGAAAGAGATGCTGGCTTTTCAAGAGTTTCAGGAACTATACTTCCCTTGATAGGGGATTAATAGCCGTAGTTGCTGTAGCTCTGGATGCCATCACGGGCAGCGCGAACACTGTCAACAGTGGCGTTTACGTTATCCACAGTAGTCTGCACGTTGTTAGCTGTGTTGCTGATGCTGGTGGCTGCGGCATTGAGGGTTTCCAGGTTTACACCTTCGCAGCTGCAGAGAGCAGCAGCGGTCAGAGCGAGAACTGCGAGTTTCTTCATAACGATTAGATTAATTGGGGTTTGGTATGTAGAGAACACATGAAACGATTCCATGTGCAACTGAGGACAAACTAACACATTCCGGACTCCAACGCAAGCATTAAGTTTGAAAAGGTTCATCTTTAGCGTAGGCGTCCCAACATTTGAGTAAAGGACCTGCCAAATTGATGTTTGACGGAGAGCGTGGTCTGGCAAGAGCAGCCGAATTCCGCTCGAGCGAATCAGAATCGGCTCTTTTGAGCCATCGAAACCAGCCTGGAAGGAGGTCAAAATGCAGCCCACCCCATCGGGTGTCCAGCAGTGTTTATATTCCGCAGTCTTTGGCTACATGATTTCCTCCCCTACTGCCGTTCCGGCGGTAATTACGATGACAGCCTTGCAATCCATTTCGATTTACGTGCAAACGGGCAAACATTCCCTCTAAATTTCGGTTTATCGGGCATTGTGGAGGAGGCTTTCAACATATCGCTGATGTTTCTATTACTTACAAAATCTGTGGGCATTTGTGCATCTTTCGGCAAATGAAGTTCCTTTCCCTGTTATTTTCGCGAATACCGCTTGCAATCAATCACAATCAACGCTATAATGTAGGATAAGTGGGAATTCCCCATGATAAGCATCTAATCATACTTTCATATGAAATTGCCTTTTCCCGCCCTTTTCAGGGCATTAAGTTGCTGTCTCTTCTTTCTCATAGCCGGCCATCAGATAGCCGAAGGAGTGGTCATCTACCCACTGCCGCAACACAACGGCATGCGTTCCGTAACCACCCGGGTGAAGGAGGTACAGATTCTCATGCGGAATAGCGGTAGCAAAGGAAGTCTCTGGGACAGGCTCCCCAACGTTCCAGAGGGATACGCTATTCTCATCAATCCCGGCAAGCTGACCATCTACGCTAATGATGAAGTAGGCCGCTACTACGCCCGGCAGTCCATCATCCAGATGCTGTATAACGTGCAGGATGCCACACTGGCACACAATGATGTATTTGCAGACAAGAGTCTGCGCGAGGTGACACAGCTGGGAGAACTGCCCATGGGCATCCTGGTAGACTGGCCAGACCTGCCCTCCCGCGGCGTGGTAGAGGGCTATTACGGAGCCCCCTGGAGTTTTGAATCCCGCTGCTCTATCTTCCGCTTCATGGGGCGCAACAAGATGAATACGTACATATACGCTCCAAAGGATGACCCCTACCACCACGGTCAGGGCTGCTACAAGCCCTATCCGGAACACAAAGCGGCAGAGTTGAAAGACCTCATTGCATACGCGCGCAGGAACTTTGTGCGATTCGTCTGGGCCATTCACCCAGCCAACACCGTGCGCTGGCACGAAAATGAAGGCCGTAACCAGCTGGATGCCCTCTGCAACAAGTTACAGCAGATGTATGACCTGGGAGTGCGCGACTTCGGCGTGCTGGTGGATGACTCCAGTGGCGAAATTGGCAAGGCTGAGCGCCAGGTGCAGCTTACGAACTACATTCTGGAAAACTTCATCCGCAAGCATCCGGACGTAAACCAAACCCTCATCATGTGCCCCACTGGCTACAACCGCAGCTGGACGAATGAGAAATTCCTGCAAACCATTGGGTCCGGACTGAATAAGAGCATTCCTGTCATGTGGACGGGTGATACCGTGGTACACGATATCACCCTCTCCGGTCAGAAATGGGTAAACAAGCATGTGCAGCGTCCCACGTTCGTCTGGTGGAACTGGCCCTGCAATGACTTCAAGCGGAGCCGCCTATCCATGGGCCGCACATATGGGCTGGACACGGATCCGGACATGAAGAACCAGATGAGCGGCTTTGTAGCAAACCCCATGGAGCATGCGGAGGCCAGCAAAGTGGGGCTTTTCGGTGTGGCCAACTACACCTGGAACATTGACCAGTTTGAATCCACAACCACTTGGGAGGAAGGTATGCGCCGCCTCTATCCCCGCCACCGGGAAGCCATGAAGGTATTCTGCTCACACAACTCCTACCTTCTGCCAAACGGTCACGGCTATTTCCGCGAAGAATCGGTAGATATTGCCCCCACCGCGCAGACATTCATCGATAGCATCGCCGCCGACAAGCCAGACATGAAGGCTGGGCAGCTTCTGCAGCTGGAGTTCGACCGCATGGTAAGTGCTGCGCGCGAACTGAAGCACACGAGTAATCCCGTGGCAGGGCTCTGCCAGGAAATCCGTCCATGGCTCGACCAGTTCGAACTCTGCGGCGTAGCTGGAGCCTCCATCATGACAGCCTTTGCCACTAAGGACGAGAACCTGTTCTACTATTTCTTCGACACGGTGCAGGCGCTCTATGATATGCGCTCTACCCTGCGCAGCGAATGGTCCGGCAGCGGGGTACGCATGGTGGATGATGTGGAGGTGGCGGCCTATGCCATGACTCCGGTGCTCAATGCGGCATTCTCCTATCTGAATGACCGTGTGTACGCTGAGCTTTCCGGTCAGAAGCGGCCAGAGGCCAAATTCACAGCCTCCTGTGGGAATCCGAATTCTGAAGCAGCAAAAATCAAGGATGGTCGCACCAACACCTTCTGGTCAAACAATGGCTTCCAGGAAGAAGGCCAGTGGTACTGCCTAGACCACGGCTCTCCGGTGTCCATCAACAACATCAGCATGGTGATGGGTGGCCCCCGCCGGAATGATTACGCTGATTGTGGCGTGTTCGAAGTGTCTAATGATGGTACTGCCTGGCAGCAGGTAGGTAAACGGCAGTATGGAAACATGGCCATTGTCAATCTCTCACAGAATCCCATCCGCGCCCGCTATGTGCGTTACCGCATTGTGACCCCGCGCCCGAACTGGCTTTCCATCTGTGAATTTGCAGTAAACCGCTCGCTGCCACCTTATGTAGACTCCAATATCGAAGGGTGCAAGCTCTCTGCCTACACCACAAATGAGCAAATCGGCATCAACCGCGTGATGGAAGTGTTCAAACTCCAGCCCCAGGGACGCATTTCCCTGCAACTGCCCACTCCCATTGCCCCCGAATGGGTGCAGTTCAACCTGGAAAATGCTGATTTGGAAAACTGGGGGATCATTACCCTCACCCTCGAATCGGGCAAGGAGGAACAACTCAAGGCCAAGGTGGTGAATAACCGTATCATGGTGAAGAAGGAACAGCTCCCGAAGGAACGCATCACAGCCATGAGCCTGGTCAACTCCGGAAACACTGCCCAGGAGGTGAAGCTGACCATTTTCAACATGGGCATCACAAAAGATGCATTCGATACCGATCCCCGGAATATCTACGATGCTGACCTTGCCTCAGCCTACTACTGCGGCAAGGCTCCGCTTGATGTCACCATGCCCGTGCCGGCAGGCGCGCAGGAAATGATTACTGTAGGCAATATCAAGTGCGATGTCACCGGCGCCACCAGTGTCAGTGAAGGCTTCCATGTAAGCCGATTCAAGGTGAATCCGGGTGCAAAGGAAGTACGCATCAAGCACCCGAAGAAACCGCACAGCTTCCTCAATGAAGTCATCTTCAAGTAAAGGTAGCAGTATTTCATCGCCAAAACAAGCGCAATGGGCATCAACCCATTGCGCTTGTTCTTTCCAGAAAGGGTAGGAACCAGGGGGTCAGATTGACATACCGTAGCCCTTCTTGTTGGGCGCAGCAGCATAGGCAGCCTCTGCCTCAGCCAGGTTCGCGCGCATGGCGTTGATGCGATCTGCATCGCGCGGGTGAGTGCTCATCCAACCGCTAATCACATTATCATTAGCCGACCCCTGGGTGAAGCGAGACCAGAACTCAATGGCAGCAGAAGGTTTGTAACCGGCCTTAGCCATCAGCAGCATACCCATCTTGTCTGCCTCATACTCATGCTTGCGGCTAAACGGAAGGATAACGCCCACCTGGGCGATCTTCTGATAGGCAGATTCCGCGGCCGCACTATCCGTTCTGGACTTCAGGATTGCCGCCCCCACCGATTTGAGCTGGTTCCATGAGGAGCGTTCGCCGCTGTGCCGGGCAAGGGCGTGTGCAATTTCATGCGCCACTACAAAGGCAAGTTCTGCTTCATTGTTCATCAAATCAATCAACCCGGAATACACTGCAATCTTGCCACCAGGCAGGCAGAACGCGTTCTGGGTTTTGGATTCAAAAACCGTATACTCCCAATCATACTCGTTATAGGCCGTAGCTTTCACAATCGCCTGGCTGCAACTGTTCATAGCTTTGTTGTACGCGGCATTCTGAGAACGGCTGAACTTGCTCTTATACTGGTTATAGGTAGTCAGGCCTGCGGCCTTCTCCTGATTCAGCGAAGAAAGGATAAACTGGGTACGTCCCGTGAGCGGCACGGTGCGGCATGCCGGGAACACACTCAGCACACACAGGGACACCCCCATGGCAAGGTAACGCATACTTGTTTTCATATCAGCATAGATGAGGACAGAGATATTCTACTCATTGCCCACCAGCGGAGCAAGTAAAAAGCACCTGAACAACATTGCGGGTACACAAAAAAACAGTTTCCCCCATCCCCACCTTCCCGATTACAGGTGCTGCGTTCCCCATTCTCCCTTTTAAAAGAAACCGTGGGGAACGGCAGCCTCGCGCCCTTCCCCACGCAAATTGACCGCCAGTATCTGCGGCGCGCTGGCATTTAACGCTCCCTGACAGACGGGCCGCGAGAAACATCCTCGCGTGTCGCAGTGATACTCTGACCTTCGCGAATCACAGGCTGTTTACCCTTGATATGGGTAGGGGGAGAAATCGGGCGGCCGGGACGGACTGCGGGCGGCTGATGCCCATGGCCAGGCTTACCGGGACGACCTACAGGCTGCTGATGCCCATGGCCAGGCTTACCGGGACGACCTACGGGCTGCTGATGCCCATGACCAGGCTTACCGGGACGACCTACAGGCTGGTGATGCCCATGACCAGGCTTACCGGCATGATGGTGTCCGTGTGCAGCCTGTGGCTTACCAACATGGTGTCCGTGAGGAGCATGGTGCTTACCGGCATGGTGCCCGTGGTGGCGAGGGCCTTGGGCATATGCCATGGAAAAGGCTGCAACCAACGCAATGAGGAGGAGATTCTTCATCTTTTCTGAATGGGTAATATTTTTATTATAAACGGCGTTCAGCCTGTGAATAGCATCCCTCAGAGACGTACAAACGATGTTCTCCAACCACTGAACAACCTTACATTAGCATAAATCCGCGTGATTTCAAGCCATTTTTCTCATGTAAAGGCGAGTCAACAGAACGTCAATGTTAGGCTCTTCTGCAAAAATTGTGGACTGAGCCAGGCAAGAAAGAAACGGCAGAGGAGAAAAGTATTAGTAAAGGGTAGAAAGACATTGAGCATGGAGGAGAAAACTCCTACCATGCCCAGTGTTGTGTATTTGAAGTACTTGAGGATTACAGGAGAGGGCGTGGATAGTCAAGGCAAATTTTATTACGCCACGTGTGATGAAGTGGAACTACCGGTGTATCCGCATTGCGGCAGCCATGCGCTCATCCAGATAACTCTAGATGAGAGCATTTGCGTCGCGCATCGTCTAAACACTAAGTTAACATTTGCCTTACAACCCACCCTTTTCTTTATATAATCCGTTATCTCTTCAGCATAAGCAACTTTGAAATCGAGATAAAAACATTTCCACTTTTTCCTACCATTTTGCTTGACTTTTCAAGATAAAGCAGTAAACTGGGGACACGCATACAAGATGTAGTGGAGCCATGAAAATACGGAAACGGAACGGACAGACAGCCGCATACGAGCGGGAAAAGGTAAAGCGGGTCATCAAGCTCGCCTTTGAAAGCGTGGGGCATTACCACGCAGAACGCGAAGCTGAGCAACTGGCCGCCAACATTGAGACACAGTTGCTGACCCAGGGGGAAGAGCTAGTGGCAGTGGAAAGCATCCAGGATTTAGTGGAAGCCAGCCTCATGGTAGCTGGGCACTATGAGGCAGCCAAAAGCTTCATACTCTACCGCAATGAGCGCAGCCGAGCCCGCGCCGCCCGGGAGCAGTTGCTCCAGCACTTCAACAAACGGGAAGCGCTGGAACAAACGCTCAAGGAACTTCAGCACGAGTTTCCAGGAGATGAATATGCACTGGGGCAGCTGACAGCACGATTCCGCAGCTTCAGCAAACAGGGGCAAGATGATGAAACTGCCCTCACCAGCTTGATTAAGGCCGCAGCAGAACTCACGAGCCGCGATGCACCTGGCTGGGAAATGATAGCAGCCCGCTTCTGGCTGCTGCGCTTTCAGTTACAGTTGAGTAGGCACACAGCCCAGGCCGGCATAACCAGCCTGCATGACAAAATCACGCACCTGACCAAGGAAGGCGTGTATGGCAGCTATATCCTGGCACATTACACCAAGTCAGAAATTGACTTTTTTGAAAAGTTAATCAGGCCGGAAAGAGACAAACTTTTCAACTACTCAGGGCTGGAAATGCTCTATGGGCGCTACCTGATACGCAACCATAGGGGAACCGTGCTGGAAAGCCCGCAGGAAATGTTCCTGGGGATTGCCCTGCACCTGGCCATGAATGAGGAGAATAACCGTACCGCGTGGGTAGAGCGATTCTACGACATGCTCAGCACATTGAAAGTGACCCTGGCCACGCCTACACTGGCCAATGCACGCAAGACCTTCCACCAGCTTTCTTCCTGCTTCATTGATACCGTACCGGATAGTCTGGAAGGCATCTACCGCAGCATTGATAACTTTGCCCAGGTCAGCAAATACGGCGGCGGCATGGGGCTGTATTTTGGAAAAGTACGCGCCTGCGGCAGTGCCATACGAGGATTTCCAGGGGCAGCCGGCGGGGTCATCCGCTGGATTCGCCTGGCCAATGACACAGCCGTGGCTGTGGATCAGCTGGGCGTTCGCCAGGGAGCAGTAGCAGTATACCTGGACGCATGGCACCGCGATTTACCTGAATTCCTGGCATTGCGAACCAATAATGGAGACGACAGACTGAAGGCTCACGATGTATTCCCGGCCGTGTGTTATCCAGATTATTTCTGGCAGCAGGCACGGGATAACATCGAGGGGGACTGGTACCTGATGTGTCCGCATGAAGTAAAAAGTGTCAAGGGCTACGCCCTGGAAGACAGCTATGGGGAAGAATGGGAAGAGCGCTACCAGAGTTGCGTGGCAGATGCCCGCATACACAAGCGGACCGTCCCAATCAAGGATATCATCCGCCTCATCCTCAAAAGCGCAGTGGAAACCGGTACCCCCTTCGCGTTCAACAGAGACTTGGTAAACCGAGCCAACCCGAACAAGCACTGCGGCATCATCTATTGCAGTAACCTCTGCACAGAAATTGCCCAGAATATGAGTGCCATTGAATCCATCTGCCAGGAAGTCACAAAAGTAAACGGTGAAACTATCGTGGTCACCACGACTAAACCCGGTGACTTCGTGGTATGCAACCTTGCCAGTCTTTCCCTGGGGCGTATTGACGTACGCAATCCCCAGGAAGTGGCAGAAATCACGAGAAGCGCCGTGCGGGCATTGGATAATGTGATTGACCTGAACTTCTATCCCCTGCCCTATGCAGAAATCACCAACCGATCCAACCGCCCCATCGGGCTTGGCGTGAGCGGCTACCACCACATGCTTGCCAAACTGGGCTTGCACTGGGAAACGCAGGAGCACCTGGATTTTGCCGATAAACTCTTTGAGCAGATAAACCATGCTGCCATCTCCGCAAGTTGTGATGCTGCACAGGAAAAAGGAGCCTATGCTCATTTTGAAGGCAGCGAATGGCAAACGGGTGCCTATTTTGACCGCAGAGGATACTCCGCACCACACTGGCAGGACTTAAGGCAGCGCGTGGCAACCCACGGTCTCCGCAATGCCTGGCTGCTGGCCGTTGCTCCCACGAGCAGCACCAGCATCATTGCCGGCACTACTGCGGGCGTTGACCCGGTCATGAAACTCTTCTTCCTGGAAGAAAAGAAAAGCGGGCTCATGCCCCGTGTGGCACCGGATCTCACTCTCCAGACCCTCTGGCTCTATAAAAACGCCCACCACATTGACCAGACCTGGTCGGTAAGGGCAGCCGGGGTGCGCCAGCGCCACATTGACCAGGCTCAGAGTATGAATCTCTACATTACCCATGAATACACACTCCGACAAATACTCAACCTCTATATCCTCGCCTGGGAATGCGGGGTGAAGACCATCTATTATATCCGCTCCAAAAGCTTAGAAGTAGAAGAATGTGAATTATGTGCCAGCTGAACCGCAGACCGCTCTTTAACCCCCAGGGCGACACCGATACCGCCGCCCGCCGCATCATCAATGGCAACACCACCAACCTGAACGATTTCAACAATATGAAATACGCCTGGGTCAGCGGGTGGTACCGCCAAGCCATGAATAATTTCTGGATTCCGGAGGAAATCAACCTCGCAGCCGATGTAAAGGACTACCCACGCTTGAGCCCAGCTGAGCGACGTGCCTTTGACAAAATCCTTTCCTTCCTGGTGTTCCTGGACAGCATCCAGACAGCCAACCTGCCCTCCGTAGGGGAATACATCACCGCTAATGAAGTTAACCTCTGCCTCTGTATCCAGGCTTTCCAGGAAGCCGTGCACAGCCAGAGCTACAGTTACATGCTCGATACCATCTGTGAGCCCCAGCAGCGGCAGGATGTCCTCTACCAATGGAGGAACGATGAGCATCTCCTGCGCCGCAACACCTTCATCGGCAATTTATACAACGAATTCCAACAAAACCGCACACCGGAGAATTTTGCCCGCACCCTGGTAGCTAATTTTATTCTGGAAGGCGTGTATTTCTACAGTGGCTTCATGTTCTTCTACAATCTGGGTCGCAACCAGAAGATGCCAGGCAGTGCACAGGAAATCCGCTACATCAACCGCGATGAAAGCACCCACCTCTGGCTGTTCCGCAACATCATCCGCGAACTTCAGCGAGAGGAACCGCAGCTCTTCACTCCGGAAAAGGTAGACGAATACCGAGCCATGATTCAGGAAGGCGCCGAGCAGGAAATAGCATGGGGGTGCTATGTTATAGGCGAAGATATCCCCGGGCTCACCACCGGGATGGTACGAGATTACATTCGCTACCTGGCCAACCGCCGGTGCCAGGATTTAGGCTTTGCTCCCGTCTACGAAGGATATGAGGCAGAGCCCGCCGCCTGCGCCTGGGTCAGCCAGTTCAGTAATGCCAACCTCATCAAGACCGACTTCTTTGAAGCCCGCTCCACAGCCTACGCCAAAAGCACCTCATTGGTGGATGACCTCTAGGATTTTGGATTCCAGTACATCCCATGCCGCGAAGCAAGCTTGCATGGTAAACGACAATCTGCTACAACACATGCGAGCATGAGCAACGCAGGAATGCAGCAAGGCATGAAGCAAAGCATGGTGGCCAGCACCGCCATGCAGCAGTTCATGCAGGCGCTTCAAGCCACGAATATGGAACTGAGAGTCCTCACCTCGCAGGCCATAGCCAGCAATCCCGCGCTGGAAGAGCTGCCTCTAAGCGATGAGGATGCCGACTCTACCCCACTGGATGTTGCTTCCGCGCAAAGGCACGATTTCCTGTTAGATTCCCTCACAGAAGCGCCAAGCCTTGCCACACACCTGGAAGAGCAGATTCGCCGCAGCGCACTACCGGTCAAGGTGGAACAAGCCGCCTTGACACTAGTGCAGCAACTGGATGCCAGGGGGTATTTCAGCGAGCAGCCCACCTGCATTGCCCAGCAGCAAGGATGGAGTCCGGTCCTGCTCAACAAGGCTCTGAGAGCCGTGCAGGACCTCGATCCCGCCGGAGTAGGCGCAGCAGATTTACGAGAAAGCCTGGTACTTCAATTACGACGTTTGGGAGAAGAAGACACCCTGGCCATGAGACTGCTGCAGGACTACTGGCCCCAGCTGGTGCAGCACCGTTATGCTGATGCAGCACTGGAACTCGGGGAAAGCGAAGCCGCCGTGGCGGGTGCAGCCCGCCGTATCTCCCAATTGAATCCAAATCCTGGAGCGGCTTTTGCCCGCGAGGAAAACAGCGTCATCGAACCTGATATACTTGTAACCCGCAAAGGAAACGAACTGGAAGTGAGCCTCACCCATGCCAACATACCCCGGCTTGTCCTTTCAGCTGCATACCGCGAAATGATGGCAGAACAAGCAGACAAACCAGAGGTTCGACGATATCTTTCCCGCTGCTTTGCAGAAGGAAGGGAACTCATCAAAGCCATTTCACAGCGGCAGGAAACCATCTTGAAAGTCGCGCAGGAAATCGTGCAACGCCAGCGGAAGTTTTTCCTGAACGGTCCAGCGTTCCTGGAACCGCTACGTATGGAACAAGTAGCAGAAGCCACGGGCTTCCACGTTTCCACCATATCACGGGCCGTCAATGGGAAATACCTCCAGTGCTCCACAGGAATCATGGAACTGCGCCGTTTCTTTACCTCAGCAATTCCTGCGGGCGATAGTACTCAGGTCTCACCAGAAGCCGTACAGGCCCGTATACGAGAACTCATTACAGCAGAAGATTCCCGGCGTCCGCTTTCTGATGCCCGACTCGAGCAATTGCTGGCAGGCGAAGGCATTACCGTTGCCCGAAGGACAGTTGCCAAATACCGCGATTTGCTGCATATCTTGCCCGCCAACATGAGAAAACGCTAAGAGAGAGCTCCATTTGCCACTGAAGTCTGGTGTTATGACTTTACAACAGCTTGCCTCAGTACTCTTTACTATGCTACATTGAGCGTATGGATAAAGACCAGATGATTAAAGTGATGTCCTATCTCATCGGCTACCGCGTGGGTAGCCAGGTGATGCCGCAGATGCTGCCCGGACTCCAGGGTGATGACGTGCTGGCGGAGATGCTGGGCAAGGGATTCCAGGATGGCCTTTCGGGCAACATGGATATGAGCCTTATTGACGAACACGTCAACGAATACCAACAGACCTTCCTCTCCATGCTCCAGAAGCGAGGCGACGAAAAGGCTCAGAAGAATCTGGAGCTTGGTCAGGCATACATGGCTGAGAATGGCAAGCGCGAAGGCGTAACCACGACGGATTCGGGTCTCCAGTATGAGGTAATCACCCCTGGTTCCGGAGAAAGCTATGATGCAGCCAAGCATGGCGATGCCCCTACGGCAGAAGTCATGTACAAAGGCACGCTGGTGGATGGTACGGTATTCGACCAGAGCCAGAGCCCGGTCAAGTTCAACATCCGCCAGGTTATTCCTGGTTTCACGGAAGCCCTCAAGCTCATGCCCGTGGGAGCCAAGTGGCGTGTGACCATTCCGGCGAACCTGGCCTATGGCGCCAATGGTCCCGGGAGCATTGGCCCGAACAGCACGCTCATTTTTGAAATGGAGCTGCTCGGTCTCACCAAGTAAACCTCTTTTCTTCATCACGCTATGGCTGACTACACTTCCCGTAAGACGACAATCACCCGGGTTTCTCTATTTGCCTTGCTCGGCGCAGTATTGATGGGCTACGGACTTCTCAGTCTGGAGGGTAAGGAGCAGATGCTCTTCGTGGGCATTGGCATTTTCGATTTTGTCTATGCCGGCCTTATCTCCTATCCACTCTGGAAAAAGAAGAAAGACTGATTCCTGTTCTGCAATAGCTGATAAAAGCCTCAAGCGCCGTTTCCCCTGCTAGGGAACGGCGCTTTACTTGTTTTTTAATTAATCTCGTCAGCTCATTTCTTTGGGAAGCCAACCGTCACCTTCCTTGCCTTCCAAGCCCGCACAAACGCTTGCTGTAAACGCTTGGCAGTGCGGTAGGGTGCTATCAGTTTTTCTGCAGCTTCGTCCGGGCCTTGCCCCTCCAGCAAGGCCTGCAAGTAGGATTTCATGGCATCAATACCTCGCTTGCCATCCAGATGCACAAAGAAAGCCACCGTCATGACAGAAAGCATATAGGTATCCTTGCGCTGAGCCATGTAACCATACATGGTCTTCTGATCCATGGTCAGGAAATCCTCCAGACTGAAATCAAAATCCAGAGCCTCGAAGGCGGCACGCTTCTTTGCCTCATGCAGAATGAGGGAAAAACCACGGTCAAAATCCAGGTCTTCGCCCACATATGGCACATAGCCCACATACTCCGCCCAGCCTTCATTCGCCCATATGGGCAGATTGTTGAGCAGGAATTGCTGGTGGGTCAATTCATGCACCAAGGCATGCGTATCGATATCCTCCCGCACCACGGAACCGGAACGTCCCAGGCCGAGCGATTCAAAGGGAATCATCACCCGGTCCATAGCGATATCCTCCTCCCGGAGCTGCTTGATTCCCTTGCGATAAGCCCCTTGAAACACACCCGCGGAGCCTTTTGGCCCCCCAGCCTCATAATACGCCTCCATGCTGGGCTGCAGCACCACAGCAAAGCGCTTGCCACCACGCTCGGCCGTGGCACGGGGAACCGGCAGCACTTCACCAATGGCCTTATTGGCAGCATAGGCGCATTCGCAAAGCCGCACAACTGTTTTCTGGGCATCCGCCGAAAGCGGAATCCGCGTGTAGTATTCGTAGTTATTGGAAACGTAGACGCAGCCCTTTTCCCCGCCTGGCAGCTTGATTTCCCTCAGTTCTGTATCCTTGGGAACAGAAACCTTGCGCGGCCAGTCCCCAGGGTTCCGCACTCGCACATTCTTGACCCCCATTTCCCGCAATTCCTTCTTCTTGCGGCTGGCGGCCTTGCGAACGTTACGCTCCCTGGCTTTCTTTCCCTTTACCTTGCGGGAAATAGTGAATCCCTCATCCTCTGCCCCGGCCTGAGGCACCAGAGGCAGTATTACCAGCAATCCAGCCAGGATGAGGGATATCCACTTCATGATGAGACAGGGGAAGGGTTAGCGGGTCAGGCCATCGCGCTTGGCCTGATTCCAGTATGCATACTCAGAGCGGTTAAAGTCCACATACTCTGGGGAAAGGTCAGTGGTGTACACCACGTAATCCTCATTCCCCAGGTTGAGGTTGATTCGGATTTCAAACTCACGGGCCTGCACCAGGGCGCGCAGGTCATCGCTCGGCGTGTCCGTCTGCTCGCCACTTCGGCAGGCCGGCAGACCGGCAATATCGATATCCACTTTTTCCTCCACCACCAAGGCTCCAGAGTAACCAACGGCGTGAATGATGCGACCCCAGTTCGGGTCGCCGCCATTCCAGGAACTCTTCACCAGGTTGGACTTGGCCACGCCTTCTGCCACCTTTTTAGCTTCCTCCTGCGTGGGGGCGCCTTCCACCTTCACGGTCACGAACTTCGTCACTCGCTCACCGTCCTGAACTATGCGCTTGGCCTGCTCCAGCATCACATGGTGAAGAGCTCCTACGAATTCGTTCCAGCCAGCAGTCCCCGGTGCCAGCTGCACTCCGGAAGCGCCATTGGCCATCACCAACGTGGTATCATTCGTGCTCATGTCACCATCAATGGTAATGCGGTTAAAGGAATGCTCCACCCCGTCGCGCACAATACGGTCTAAATCCTCACGGGAAATTCCGGCATCGGTGCAGATGAGGCAAATCATCGTGGCCATGCAAGGAGAAATCATACCGGCACCCTTGCAGCAGGAACCTATACGCACAGGCTTGCCATCAATAGTGATTTCCACAGCCACCTCCTTTTCCCGTGTATCGCTGGTGATAATGGCAGAAGCCACGTTATGCCCGTTTGCGGCAGAAAGATGAGAGCAAAGCTCCGGCAGGCGGGGAGTGATTCGCATCATGGGCATGGGCAGGCCGATAACTCCCGTAGAGCAAACAGCCACTTCACTGGGCGTAAGTCCCAGCTGCTCAGCCACTACGCGGCACTCCGTGCGGGCATCCTCCACACCTCGCGCCCCCGTGCAGGCATTAGCGTTACCGCTATTGGCAACAATAGCGCGGATATTGCCGCGGGTCAGGTGGTGCTCACTTACGCGCACGCAGGCTGCGCGCACGCGGTTCGTCGTAAAGGTGCCGGATGATGTGGTTGGCAGTTCAGAATAAACAAGCGCCAAGTCCAGGCGCGTAGCCTCTGGCTTTTTGATACCGCAGCTCAGCGCGTTGGCCACATACCCCTTGGCGGCGGTCACGCCGCCCTCAATGCTCTTCATAGTGCAATCAGACATGGTAAAATGTAAGATTCTTAGTACGCCCCCAACTTTGCCACATTTCCCTTACATCTTCAAGCCTAAACACCCTCACATGCCAGAAAACCAATTCCCATTCACCAACTGCCAACCCTCAAATGAACCACCCCGGTAGCCTTTCTGGCTACCGGGGTGGTGTCAACTTTTCTCTCTCTTTTACTGAACCTCGCTCTCGCGGGTACGTCTTCATTCTACACAAATATCCTACTAAGTCAAGAGGATATTTTGTAAAATCACACTATTTTTGCAGAATTTGGGCTAAAACGTCAAGGCAACGGGCATTTTCAGCCTCGTTACCAATCGTGATGCGGATAAATTCGGTCAGTCCATACGCCGCCATGGGGCGCATAATAACCCCCATGGCAAGAGCCTTGCGGAAGACTTCCACACCATTGCCGACATTGACCAGGATGAAATTGGTATGGCTAGGTACATACTCCAGACCGCAGGATTGGAAGAAATCCACATACTGCTGCCGCCCTTTGTTCACCATATCGACCGAACGGGTAATGTGCTCCGTATCATCTAATGCCGCAAGTGCGCCGACTTGGGCAAAAGAATTCACGTTAAAGGGCGAGCGAGCCTTATTGAGCAAATCCGCAATATCTGGCGTTGTGATAGCGTATCCGCAACGGGCACCGGCCAGACCGTAAGCCTTGGAAAACGTGCGGAGCACGGCCACATTCCTACCTTGCTTCACAAACTGCACGCTGTCGGTCGGTTCTCCAGCAAACTCAATGTATGCTTCATCAATGGCCACCACCACATGCTCCGGCACGCGGGCAATGAACGCCTCCAGCTCAGCCTGTGTCACCATGGTACCGACAGGGTTGGTCGGGTTCGTAATGAACACCAGCCGGGTGGCTAGCGTGATGGCCGCCAGCATGGCATCCAGGTTATGAACCCACTTATCCCGGTTTGGTATGGAGATATACGTTGCCCCCATCAGCTTGGTGACTATCGGGTAAAGCGTAAACGCATAATCTGCAGCAATCACCTCAGCGCCAGGGTGCAGAAACGCATGAGCCAGCAATTCGATTAGCTCACTGCTGCCATTAGCTACCACGGTATTCTTGAAATCGACCCCATGCAGCTCAGCCACGCGGCTACGCAGTGCAAACGAAGCGCCGTCCGGATAAATGTGCATGCCGGCAGCGGCCTCCTGCATCGCTTTTACAGCCAGGGGAGAAGGCCCCATGGAATTCTCATTAGAGGCGAGTTTCACGATTTCTTCCGGGCGAAGCCCTAGTTCACGGGCTGTCTCCTCAATCGGCTTACCTGGCTGGTATGCTACCAGCTCATACACGTTCTGATTAGCGTAAGAAAGGATACTCATATCGGTTAGCTCTCATTATACCCCTGCCCCCGCCCCGCGCAAGCATTCTTTCCGGCATTCAGATACGATAAAACGACCCAGGAACGCAGTGTGCTCACTCAAACAAGTTCGGGTATGAACGCAGGGCAAGTTCCTTGGAAAGAGCCCGAATGGTGCGAGAATCCTCTGCCTGGAGCGCTTTTTCCGCCATCTGGCGGCATTCCTCATAATTAAGGTGGCGAATTGCAAAACGAATCAAGGGCAGCAGGTGGGAGCCCACGGAAAGCTCGGTAGCCCCCAGCCCGACAAGCAGGGGAACCAGGGTGATATCCCCGCCCATTTCACCGCAGATTGCCGTGGGAATACCGGCGGAAATCGTCTGGTGAATCAGACGGATAACACCTGGATGCGTGGAGCGGAACATGCCGGCCACGCGGTAATTCACACGGTCTACGGCTATGGTGTACTGCGTAAGATCATTGGTGCCAATGGAGAAGAAATCAACATAGCGAGCGAGCACATCAGCCATGACAGCAGCGCTCGGCACCTCAATCATGATGCCCACGCGCATATGTTCATCAAAGGATTCCCCGCGCTCGCGCAGCTCGCGGCGGCATTCCTCCAGAATGGCATGCACATCCTTCACCTCGGTCAAGCCGGAAACCATGGGGAACATAACCCCGACCTTGCCATGAGCCGAGGCGCGGAGAATGGCGCGCAGTTGTTCCTTGAAAACCGCGGGACGGCTCAATGAAACGCGTATTCCGCGCCAGCCCAGGAAGGGGTTATCCTCTTTTTCCTCCAGCACTTCGAAGGGCAACTTGTCTCCACCGGAATCGAGCGTGCGGAAAATCACCTCCTGGGGGGAGCACTCCTCCACCAGGCGGCGGTAGTGCTGGTACTGGGTTTCCTCATCAGGCAGACCATCCCCTCCCAGTAGGAAGAATTCGGTGCGATACAATCCCACTCCCTCGGCTCCATTGCGTTTGATGGAGCCATACTCATGCACGAACTCCAGGTTGCAGGCAACGCGGATATGGCGACCATCCCGGGTTTCAGCCGGTAAATCGCGCATTTCGAGCAATGCCTGATATGCTTTTTCTTTCTCAGCCCTCAGTTTTTCGTAATAGCTGCGAGTCTCGGGCGAAGGATTCAAAATCAAGGTGCCGTTGTACCCATCCAGAATAGCAGGAATTCCCACCCTGGATTCACGCACCAGGTTAGGCACAGCCACCACCGCCGGCAGCCCTAGGGAACGCGCGAGAATAGCCGTATGGGAAATGGAGGAGCCAGCTTCGGTCACAAAGCCCAGCACGTTCTGCGAATCCAGATCAGCGGTATCACTGGGGGTCAGGTCATAGGCGGCCAGCAGGCAGGGTTCCTCACTTACCGGCTTATTCCGGCGAGTCTTGGCGCCTCCCTGGTCCAGGTTCTTGAGCACTCGTTGCAGAACATCCGCAATATCCGCCACTCGGCTGCGAAGGTAGGCATCATCCACCATGCGCATGGCCTCCATGAAGTTCTGCACCACTGCGTAGTATACAGAATCAATGTTCTGCAAACGCTTAGGCATTTCCTTCCGCATGCGGGAAAGAATCATGCGGTCGCGCAGGAAGAGGAGGTGGGCATCAAAAATGGCGGCTTCATTAGCCCCACTCAGCTCCTCCACCCTGGCTTTGAGTACGTTGATTTCGAGTTCCGTGCGCTCCAAGGCCGTTTCAAAACGCTGCCACTCACTCTCGATTTCAGTGGGCAGAATGGTGCGGGTCATGGGAGCAGAGCAACCGCGGGCTTCCACACGGAGCTTGCCCATGGCAATACCCTCCGACACGGGCTGACCTTGAAACCGGCGTTCTAATCCTTCGCTCATGAACCGGAAATGTGGGTGAAGGTGGTAAATGGGAGGCGTGGAATCAGGCCTCACCAAACTTGCTATTGACCAGCTCCTCCAGAGCTGCCATGGCATCAGCCTCATCCGGGCCGTCAACCGTTACGGCAATTTCTGCGCCCCAGCCAACGGCCAGCATCATAAGGCCCATGATACTCTTACCATCCACAGCCTCATCATCCTTTTCCACCGAGACATCTGCCTGGAAGCGGCTGGCAACGCGCACAAACTGAGCGGCGGGCCGGGCATGAATACCAAGCTTGTTCTGAATGGTGAGCTTTTTTGTAATCATAGTGGAGAAGGTGTGGGGTAAGGTTCGTCTTTCATTATACTGCTGAATGCAGGGAAAGCGAGCTTTTTTTTATCTTTCAACAAAAAATCAGCTTTTCTGTAGGAGGGCTGCGTAGGCGCCATCGGCCTGCTCCCGGTGGGGGAGTGCAAGGTAATCCTCCACCAGGGAAAATTCCTTATTCCTTGCCAGGAAGGCCTCAACAACGGCACGGTCTTCCTCCCTATCTATGGAGCAGGTGCTGTATACCAGGCGTCCGCCCGCATGTAAAGCAACGCAGGCTTGCTCCAGGATGAGGAGCTGCAGGGCAGAAAGCCTGGCGAATTCATCCTCCGAGAGTCGCCAGCGGGCATCAACACGGCGCTGCAGCACGCCGCTGTTGGAACACGGCACATCAAGCAGCACCGCATCAAAAGCTCCCATCCATTCCTGCGGGCAAGGCTGGGTCCAATCATGACGAGCCACTTGCACATCCTGACCACCGGCTCGGAGCAGGTTTTCACGTAAGGGCTTGAGGCGGAATTCCTCAACATCTGTTGCCAGAAGGTGCAGATTCCCCCCCGTAGCGGCGAGCATAGCGGCAGACTTGCCGCCTGGAGCAGCACAGGCATCGAGCACGCGTTCCCCGGGCTGCGGAGCCAGCAATCTGACGCAATAGCGCGTGGAGGGGTCTGTTATGTACAACTGCCCTGCCCTGAGTTCCTCCAGCGGCAAAGAGCCATGCAGACGGTACCAACCGGGAAGCTGGGGTAAGGCTTCCCATGCTTCAGGAATAACAGCCGGAGGATTCAGCGGATTAAGACGCGCATAAACAGGCGGAGTCAAAGAGTTCCATTCGAGCATGGCGCGGGTCTCAGCCTCCCCGAACTCGCGCAGCCAGCGTCGCACCAGCCAGGCTGGAGTGGAATAGCGCACGGCCAAGGGAAGTTTTCCAGCCTCGGCTTCCCACTCATCACGCCTCCGGGCTGCATTTCGCAACATGCCGTTCACCACACCACGCACACGCTGGGGTGCCAGGCGCACGGTTTCGCTCACAGCAGCATGCTCAGCCTGGCGCAGCACCAAAAGCTGGCAAAGCCCCATAAGTACCAGCCAACGCATCTTCTCTTCCAATTTACCAGGACGCAAAATCCTGCGGATATGATCCAGCCAGCTGAGATGCCGCAGGGTATCATACACAATCGCCTGGAGCAACGCGCGGTCAGATTGTCCCAAGTGATGTTCACTGGAACTCCGCGCAATGAGCGTTTCTGCAAAAATACCGCCCTGCGACCAACGCAGCAGGCATTTCCAGGCCAGGTGGCGTACTGAAGGAGGAGGGTTCATGAATCTGTATCGTTCATTTGCAGTGCAGATTGCAGGGGGATTCTGCCATTCCAGGCCAGAATAGAGCCCTTGACTCCGGTTGCATCTGCCGGTTCAAATTCAAGGCGGCCACCAGCTGCTTCCAGGATAACACGTGCCGCAGCAAAGTCCCACAGGCAGATACGGCTCTCCACATAGCCATCGAAGCGACCAGCCGCTATATAACACAGGCTGAGTGCAGCACTGCCCAGAATACGAATTTTACGAACCTGGCGCGAGAGGTGGGCAAAGCGGCGGATACCTGCCTCACCTGAGCCATCATGAGTACCGTGGCCAATAAAAACCACGGCTTCCTGCATCTGCTGGCGGGATGAAACCGCAACCGGAATGCCATTCAACATGGGCTGCTGCCCGGAAATAGCCGTAAAGAGCTCCTGCTGCATGGGGTCATACACGCAGCCCAGCACAAGCCGGCCCATGTGCTGCAGCGCAATGCTCACACAAAAGATGGGAATGCCGTAAAAGTAATTAACAGTTCCATCAATGGGGTCGACAATCCACATGTATTCAGCCTCTGCCGCACCACAGTTGCCTTCCTCCCCCATAACTGCACTGTCCGGGAAAGCACTGAGCAGATGCTGCGAAATAAGGGCCTGACTTTCCTTATCCAGGCGCAACTTGATATCATGCTGGAGGGCTTCATCTACCAGCTTGACCTCATGAAACTGCTCGCGCAAAAAGCGACCAGCCTGCATAGCGGCCTGCTTTGCTGCGGTCAGATATGCAGAATAATCGTTCATCATGATGCCTTGGGCTGGGACTGCACGGCGGCCTGCTGCTGCGCCCGCAGTTCTTGACGGGCTCTTTCAAACACCTCCTTGGCCAGATTAGAGGCAGCGCGGGAAAGAAGCGGCTTCAGCTCACGGGCTGATGCATGGGGGTGGGAAGAATCATCAAAGCCCATCCACACAAAGGCGCACACACCGCGGGGACGGTATACCATGGCCCACTGGCCTGAACCTTCGGGCAGGGTTTCATTCATGGACACCGGCTCACCCTCCGTTACATGGAATGGAGGGAGTGACGCCACGGCGGTTGCGCTTTCGCGGCGAATGTACTCAGGGGATTTTTCCGGTTCGTAGTGGTATATCATCTGCCGGTTGCTGTTCCAGACGGTATTCACCATACTGAGGCGGTATCCCCTGCCCTCGTTCAACAGGCAGAACAAGGTTCGCGCCAAATCGATACGCCGCAAACTGAACATGCCGTTGTACAAATAACGCTCCTGCTCACGCGATGGAATCTCCATGGGCAGCTTCAAGGATTCGTAAAAAGAACGAACCACATCATAGCCCAGGCGCAGACCCGTTACCTCCGTGCTGCGAGCCACAATGTGCAAATCATCCCCTCCAGGCAGACATGCACAACAGAATAGCAGGGGTGCAGCTACCCGTCCGGGGCGCACCTTATCCAACCAGCGGTCCCTGCCATCCACCGCGCTGCGTCCTCCCACCAGGGCAAGCACCTTACCACGCTGGTTACGGCGCGCATCCACCACCAGTACGCAGCACTGCAACAGGTCGGTCAAATCATTGTCCTCCCCGCGCATCTTGAGTCCCTGCGGGCGTTTCATGCGCGCAAAGGCCTTTGCAGCGGCCTCCGCTTCCTGCGGGGTCTTATCCTCATTCCATGCCGCGGGGTAGTGACCAGGGGACTCTACCGCAGTGAGAGCCTCCTCCACTGCTTTTTCCAAATACTGCTGCAACGGCAAGTTCAAACTCGAAACGACCGAAATCCCGCCGCTATGCTCCGGGATTTCCGAACGCAGGGACTCCAGCTCATGGCGAATCCACATGACGGAGTAGGAGCTGCAGATATCCTCATCCCCCTTACCCTGATTCAACACGATAGGAGAATCCATAGCCTGCTGGCATTCCTCCTGCGTAATCAACTCGCACTCCAGCATACGCTGCAAGGTTTCGCGCTTCACGCGCTGAGCGTTCTCCATGCTCCGTACTGGATTATACAAAGAGGGAGCACGAACCAATCCGGCAAGCGTGGCACATTCCACCAGATTAAGCTCCTTGACCTGCTTTCCGAAGTAGTGACGAGCCGCAGCCTTGATTCCGTAGCAGTTCTGCCCATAAAAGATCCGACTGAGGTACTGCTCCAGAATGGTATATTTATCATATTTGCGCTCAATGCGCTGCGCCAGCATGGCCTCCAGGAGTTTACGGTCCATGGATTTTCCGCTCAGTTCATACACATTGCGGGTGAGCTGCATGGTGATAGTGGAAGCACCTTGCTCATAGCGCCACGACATCAGGTTGCGCCAGACAGAACGCAACACGGAGGAAAATACCACGCCGCCATGTTCGAAAAAATTTTCATCTTCTCGTGCAACAAAGGCATTCACCAAAGCCTTTGGTAGTTCATTACGCGGTACAAACTGTGAATTTTCCTCAGCAATGGACGCAATGGGGCGGTTCTGGGAATCATACAGAACGCTGTTTCCCACACCGGCAACCACCTGGTTCAAATCATACTGGGCTGCCCTGTAGCCATAAATTCCCAACACAACCAGCACAGCTACCAGCACACCACCCAGCAAAGAACCTACCGCTAGTAGTTTCTTCTGTCCAATGCTCAAGATGCGGAACCAGCTCTTGTGCCTGTTGGGAGAGGGAGAGTAAAACATGGCACCTGCTCAATCACATGGTTGAGGGATGGTTCTTCTCATCCATCATGTACTGCACGTTGGCACTAGGAGTCCACTGGGGGAACTCTGCATGCAAAGCTTGTTCGTATTGAGAAGCCTCGCCCTCTTTTCCGCATTTCTTCAAAGCCACGGTAATCTTGTACAAGGCCAGGGGTTTGAGTTCCTTATCGCTCACGATATTGGCGGTGCGGCCATAGTATTTTGCAGCTTCACTATACTCACGGTCAATGTAGTATGCATCCCCAAGAGCAATAAAGAGCGTCGATTTGATAGGGCCGTCAATACCCATGGCAATGGCTTTTTCGCATATCTGCCGGGCCTCGGCTCCGCGGTTCAGGCCAATGAGGAGCAGAGCCTGGTCGCGCATACCTTCAGCCTGGCGGTACGGTTGCTTCTCGATGGACACATAATGCTCAGCAGCTATCAGGCCACGGGCAAAAAGGCGCAATTCCAGGCGGGCACGAGCCAGCGTTTTCCATACGATTGGTTCTACCTTGGGCCGTTCTTGTTCGCTGCCATCTGCTGCGGTGTATTTTTCACGAGGCTCGCGGGTAAGAGCATCAGACAGATACTTATCTGCAGCCAGATAATCATGAGCCTGGAAGCAGGTCCAACCACACCAACGCAAAATAGCGGGAGGCAGTGCATTATAGGATGCCTGGTTACTGCGCTCCAGCACCTCCAGCGATTTCTTGAGGTTTTCAGCATCCTTCATCTTGAAGAAACACTGCACCAGGCGCAAATCCACCAAGGAAGCATACTGCTCCGGATACATGGTACGAGCCTCCTGGAAATGCGGCACCGCAGCCGCGGGGTCCTTATCAGCCAGTACTCCGGCAATGTTGTAATGAGCCTCAGCCAGGGCGCCGGGTTTCACCTGTTGCCCCTTTTTGGTTAACTCCGCACAATGACGAATGAAGCCCTTGTAGTAATGAACCATTTTATCAGCATCGCGGCCGGCACAGAGCTTGGCGGCGCGCTGCCAGCACACGGCGGTGGATGACGAATCCGGATAATCCCGGATGACCCGGTCATAATCAGCCAGAGCTTCATTCACACGCCCCCTCTTCCCCTGGAACGTGCCGCGCAGGGTCAGCGCATCAGGCATGCGGTGATCTGCCGGGTAGGTTTCGATGTATCGTGAGAGCGTGGGCAAGGGGTCATACACATTCCCCTGAGAGGCCGTCCACGCCTTCTTGTACATGGCATCGGGGCGCACGGCCTCTGGCAAATTATCAAAATTAAGGGCATCAAACTGTCGAGCTGCCCCGGCGGTATCTGATACCATAAGGCGGTCTGCATACATCAGACGCACCAAATCAACGCAAGGTAAGGCAGCCGTAGCCGTTCCCGGATTCGCATAAGTGCTCAGGTACTTCTCTGCCTGTTGGAAGAAATTAGCACCCCGAATCTGCTGCAGGCAAATCATGCGGCGGTATCCTGCATCTGCAGCAAGAGGCGTTCCTGGGAGGTTGCGCTCTGCAGACTCAAACCAGATGGCAGCAGCCTCATACTGGCGCACCTCCATGGCCGACTGCCCCACGATGATGGAACGGCGGGCATCCTTGGCCGGGTCATCCAGGCTCGTCGGCTGGGTTGAAGCCCGGCGCACCACCTCTGCATACTTACCACTTTTGTAAAGAGAGAGGATACTCTCCATCTGAGCTTCACCTGAGTATTTTTCCATACCCTTCATGGTAGTGAGGCGGCCATACAGTTTCTGGGATTCATCCCCCTTGCCCAGGCGCGCTGCCAGACGGGCAGCCTGCAACGTGGCAGTACCGCGCACGCGGTCATCGAGGGTTTTCATTCCCAGGATGTTGCAGAAGAGCTCATATGCTTCGGCATCGTTCCCATCTTCCGTCTTCATCTGTGCCATGGAAAGCAGGGAAGTCTGCAAAATGAGAGGATCAATCCCCTGCATGACCTGAAGGGTACGGAAGGTCGACTCTGCTTCCTTGCGCTTTCCGGTCTGCAACTGGGCACGCCCCAAGCGGTACATGGCATCATTCCTCAGCTCAGGCTTATGTGTTTCACGCACAGTAACATGGTAGTACCCCATGGCTTTCTGCCACATCTGGCGCTCGGTTGCCTGGTTGGCCAATTTGTATGCAGCAGCTGCGGCATATTCCCCTTTGTGCTGGTTTGCCAGAAGGCCAAGCGTTTGATTAGCCCCGGCCTCATCACCAGCCTCTGATTGGCAGATGGCCTGCAGATACATGGCCTTATCCTTGTTTGCAGCATTGGGGAAACGCTCCACATAACGGGCAAACAACTGTGCCGTACGCCCCATAGTCTGCCCGCGGGAGATAGGTTCCGTCATATGGCGAGCCTGGACATACAACTGCTCTGCAATGGCGTAACTATCCATCTCAGCATTGGCAACCAACGGAGCTTCGTTCGTGGTGTCCTGCTGAGCAAAAGCCGGCACCAAGGTAGCCCCCAATGCCAGAGCGGCGGAAAATCGAGTATTCATATTAAAGGGGTATCAGGATTGAATAGGTTAACCTCTGCCCCACGCCATTATTTCTTGGCTTCGGGCATTTGCTTGGAAAAGGAAACATTCCACACGCCTGCCTGGGAGCAGGTGGAAATGACATCAGCCATGCGCTGCCAGCTCATCTCGGCATCCCCGCGGATTCGCACTGGCTGGTTCGGATTCACTCCAATCATACGCTTGAGCATAGCGGAGAGCTTTTCACGTGTAAAAATCTCACGGTCAATGGTGATAATGAGCTCACCATCTTCCTCACGGGCATTGATGATGATTTCATCAATCGCGCGGGATGTTTCCTCCGTTGATTTCGGCGCCGTGGGAACCTTGACCTTGAGGTCCTGCTCATTAAGAATAAACTTCTGCGTAACCACAAAGAAGATGAGCAGCAGGAACACCACATCCAGCATGGGGGCAAGCTGGAATCCGATTGGTTCGGGGATTTTTGTGTTAAACTTCATGGTTCGGGGTCAACGTCTGAACAGTGCTTCTTCAGGCAGAAATCAGAAATCCTCCTCATCCATGACCTCCTGGGTCATGCCACGCTGGTAGTTATTCCCCAGCCGGCGTTCGCGATCCATCTGAACCGCCACCACGGAAAGGATATGAGTCACCGCAACCTCCATGTCGGCAATTCGCTTCTGGATGCGGCTGCGGAAGAACACGTAGGCCGCCATGGCCGGAATGGCCAGAACCAAGCCGCCTGCAGTCGTAATCATGGCCTCGGCAATACCGTTGGCCATTTGCATCTGCTTCACGCCTTCAAAGTTACCAGCGGCCATCTCCATGAAGGTCTTCATCATGCCCACCACGGTACCCAGCAGACCAATCATGGGGGCAATGGCACCAATATCAGAAAGCCAGTTAATCTGGCGGGTCAGGATGTTAGTCTGGCGGGCGCCTTCAGCAGAAGCCACCTCGCGCACCTCATCGATATTGGCACGGGGATTGCGCTGCAGGAACATCACAATCACATGCATGGTCAGGGCAAAGCTGGAGCCATCGCGCTCGCACATGCTCATGAGCCCCGCGTAATCCTTACGGCGAATGCATGACTCTACCGACATCACCATGCGGGAAGGCAGCACTGCGGAAGTACGGGTAGTCCACAAACACACAAACATCACCATAAAGGCGATAACAGAAAGGAACAACAGCGGCCACATCAGGGGACCACCCTTTTCAAAAAGCTCCATCAGTCCCCACCCCATCGACTTAAGCGGATCTGCGCTAGAAATGATTACTTGCATACTCACGCGATTAGTATATGCGAAATCAAAAACAATTTCAAGACGGATGCCTGTCTGCACGCTTTTTTTTCATTTACCCCTTGTCGGTACAACAAAAAGTGATAGAATGGCAGACGGATGCACCACCGCACCGTTATGATTCAATTTGCCAACACTGAGTGCCGCAGGGAAACCGGTAATATCAAATGGGATCTCCAGGGGCCGCTCCCTTTCGGCATTGCTGATATGGACATCGCCTCGCCCCCCTGCATTATCGAAGCGCTGCAACAGCGCCTGGAACATCCCTATTTCGGCTATGCCTTCATGACTCAGCAACTGCGGCAAGTTATCTGTAACTACTTGGTTGAGAAACACAGCGTGCTGGACGCCCAGCCTGCATGGCTGCATGCACTCCCCGGATGCGTACCGGCCTTCACCCTGGCAGCCCGCTCCGTCTGCCAGCATTCTGAAGATGAAATCATGCTCTGCACACCGGTATATCCCCCTATGCTGCACTGCCACGAGGACGCAGGATGCCGGTTAATCAGCGTTCCATTCGTCCGGATAAGCGGTCAGTGGGAATTTGACTGGGAGGCCATGGAAGCCGCCGTCACGCCCCACACCCGCATGTTCCTACTCTGCAACCCGCATAATCCGTTGGGACGGGTATGGAGTCCGGAGGATATCCTGAAACTGGGTGAGTTCTGCAACAGGCACAAGCTTGTGCTCTGCTCGGATGAAATCCACTGTGACCTGGTGCTGGATGAAAACAAGCACCACACCAGCGTTCTGACCTTACCGGAGGAAATAAGGAAACGGGTTATCATGCTAAGCGCACCCAGCAAAACCTTCAATATTGCCGGCATCTGTTTCACCTTCATGGCCATTCCCAATGAAGAGCTGTTAAAAACGGTTCAACGAGTCCAAGGACACACCCTGCCAACTCTAAGTGTCTTTGCCTACACAGCAGCCCTTGCCGCCTACCGCGAAGGATGGTCTTGGCATGCAGAGCTCCTCAGTACACTCAGAAAGCATTACGAAATTTTGAAAAGCTTCATCTCGCGGGCACTTCCCATGCTTCAGCTCACCCCGCTTGAAGCAACCTACCTCGCCTGGATTGATTGTTCTGCGCTCGGCGTGGAGTCACCCCACGAATTCTTCCTCCAGCATGCGGGAATTTATCTGGATAATGGCGCCAATTTTGGAGCTCCGCAATGCGTCCGATTCAACTTTGCAACCTCTCCAACGCAATTACAGCAAGGGTTGGAAGCCATGCGTAGAGCCATCTTGGCACATCGGGAAAAGGTATAACTCTCTATCTAAGTGACTTCAGATAATACCATATTCAGTTATTCAGATTTGCAGACCAACAAGCAAAATAAATTACACAGCATCCAGATTGGTAAAATTGGGCATAACCAGGAATCGGAGTTCCCAAGCTGAGGATTCGGAACCAGGTATTCCGAGAGAATAACACCGCCCAGCCTACGGGACTCCATAGGGAAGGAAACTAGAATGAAGGGCAACTATCCACCCCCTGTTCCTCCCGTATGGCGAAAAAGAAAGCCCTAAAATCGGAGTCATTTGCAGGCACACCATTATGCCCAGATGACGCAGCCCGTCTTGTGCTCAATGTTTGCGAGATACTCCAGCACAAACTACCAAACATTCCCTGCACTGCAGCCGAACTTTCAACCATCTTCAACTTCGGGATTGAAGTATACAAGGAAAACTGCCACACCGAACAGTTCGGGCGGGCGGTTGAGCTCTATCTAGCTACCAAAATCGGGCTTCGCCCTGCATCTCTGCAGGAATGCCGCAACGTGTTGCGCCGCATGGTCAGGCAGTCACCAGATCTTGCAAAGTGCGCGGTACGCAATCTAAATGCACAGGACTGTGTGCAAATCATTTTTGCTGCATACCAGACTCCGCACACATCAGATAAAGCCCGAAGGCTCCTTCATTGTTTCTTCAACTACGCTATCCAGCAAAACTGGTGCAGCAAAAATCCCATATCCTCCTTTCTCGTAACAAAAAGGCTGGAACAACCAATCAACGTCCTCACCCTGGAACAGGTAAACCAGCTTCTCACCACCGCAGCACTACCCGAACACCGTTGCTGCGCTGCGGCGGTCGGCATCATGCTATGGGCAGGAATCCGACCGGCGGAAGTCGCCCGGCTCCAGTGGAAGGATATCAACACTGAAGATCATCTCATCACCGTTGCCCGACAAATCAGCAAAACCGGAGGCGCCAGGCTCGTCACTATCCTTCCGGTTCTTCAACGCTGGCTGCACCGGTGGAAACAGGATGCACCACCCACATCCCGAGTGGTACCGCCATGCTGGGTGCGGCGTTGGAAAGCCCTGCGCCGCGATGCCGGGCTCGAACCGTGGAGGCCTGATACTCTGCGCCACACCTTTGCCTCGTATCATCTGGTTCATTATCGGGATATTTACCTGCTTCAGACGGAAATGGGACACAGCAGCGCCAAATTACTCTTTAGCAGGTACTTGAACCAATCCGGACTCACCAGAAACATCGCCGCGAAATTCTGGGAAGAAAAAGTCATCTCTTTCCCCAAACGTTCTCCGCGCCTGGCACCATATTAACACCGACCCCGGAAGATACGCAGATGGGAGGAGGGAAAAACCTTCCCTCCTCCCTAAGCAAAAGTTAGCACTTTCCCGTTCGTAACACCTATTTTCCAAGAGGAATCAAAGAAATTCCCCATGATTGATGTTCCCCAACATACGGATGCTCTATCATGAAAATATTTTCTCCTTCTTTCAATTCTATTTCAATGGGATCCTGAATCCACCATATTTCCTCAGGATCAAGAGGCAGCTCAAAATTCCAGGCATTTCCGGGATGCCTGCGCTGCCCGGCAAGTCGATACTGGCGAGGATTGGAAAGTTCTTTTCCATTAAGCCAGATTCTGGTGCCGCACTGGGTCCACTCCCCAGCCTGGGGCACCCCCGTCCACCGACGGTTGGAACGGGCGGGGGCATCAAACCCAAGCATAAATTTCTGCTTACCTGCCTGCTCTGCCCTAATGGTTGTTATAGCCCAGACTGTATGTCCAGGCCTGGTATTGGCAAATATTCCAAGGTATCCTGTATCGGGGCGCGTACGGAAGTAAAGGTTCGCACAATATGCCTTGCGAGTGCTCAGCCCTTCATAATCACCGGATAAAACTTTTTCCCGCACCCCCGAGGCCTGCTGGGTAGGCACAGGCTCCACAAGCGTCCACTCTACATTTGTCTCTATCCAATGCGGGAAGGCTTCACCCTGGAACAACGTATCTGCCAGGGACTTCATGCGGAGCTCAAACATACGGTACGCCTGGGTAGAGCGCGTGTTCCAAGCAGTCATCTCAAGCGGGAAATGGTCACCATCGGCACCGCCGCCCAGCCATGCGCGCTCTGCCATAGCCATCATTCCCGGCCACATGGTACACATGCCTGGTATCAAATCTTTATTGTCAACCTTACCATCAGGCCAGATGCAGAGTATGGGACCAAGCCGGTGCTTGTCACCCTTGGCACTACCACAGGGACGCATAAAGAAATAGCGGCGCACCAACAAGGCCGGGTCCAGCAGGTTTGAATATCCCATGGTGGAATCAAACGCACGGCGGGTAATGCACTCCGATGGCATAGACTTCGCAACATAATCCAGGCCTTCGCCCCACCGCTGTTCAATGGAATCAGAGCCTACCGGCAAATCTCTGTGACTGGCCCACTGCATAGGCGTGCGCCCATGGCTCATGAGTTTCTGTGAAACAAAGCTCACAAACTCAGCAGCATTGGGAATGCGGACCTCATCGGCACCAAAATGAATGATAGGACAAATAGATGCCGGGATTTCACGGCAGAATTCATCAAGCAATTCCCCAACCACCTTCATACCTTCCGGGCTGTGCATCTTAAAGCCGAACGCGCGGTCAAAATAGGCACTATGTCCGGGCATATCCAGCTCAGGAATGATGGTTATATTCCGCGCCGCAGCATACTCGAAAACCTCACGAATCTGCTCATAGGAATATGTGTCGTAGCGGTCACGCGTTCTGAATTGGGGAGCATTCAACCTGGGATGACTCTTGCACTGCACGTGCCAGGCTGGGTAATCTGTAAGATGCCAGTGAAAAAGGTTCACCTTGAGCTGGGCGGCAAGTGCAATTTCCTTTTTAAGGCGTTCTACGCTGCGGAAATTACGGCCGCAATCCTGCATATAGCCGCGGTAACGGAAAGCTGGCCAATCACTAATCCTGCAATAGGGCAGAAATCCCTTCCCTGTGGACAGCATTTGACGAAGGGTCTGAAAGCCGTTAAATAGCCCGGCCTCTGAAGCAGCCTCAATCAGCACACCTTTTTCTCCAATGGTTAGGTGATATCCCTCAGCGGCATGTTCGACTGGCACCGCATCAGCCTTAAGGCTGCAATGCACATGCAGCAAGCCAGCCGTCCCGGCCGGATGAACAGCATCATAGTCAGCAAAGGCCGTTTGTATCATGGTTCCCTGCACATTTCCCAAAAGCTGCAAGCCCTTACCTGCAACGTGCAATTTTCCCGGTTGCCAGTGAACACTTCTTGGAAAGGGAATGAGAGAAACCTCCGCAGATGCTTCCGCCTCGAGTGAATGCGGAGCCTCCCAGTTCCTCTCCTCTGAAGCATGCGTGACAGCTGCTCCAGATACAGCCGCAAGAAGGCAAGCCAATGGAAGAATGCACCTCAACATGCTCTCATTCTACAGAGGTACGTACCTATTGGTCAAGGATAAAAGCACCGAACGCCCATCTGAACGCATCATTGGGCATATGAATGTATCGAATCAATCCGCGGAAGTAGATTGACAACCAGAAAGGTAACCACCACGGCTGCAAACCCCAGGAGCAAGAGTGGGCGTTTCCAACTGTCGAATGCCGGATAATGGGCAAGGTGCAGATAAAGCAGGTAGATTCCCCATGTGAGCAACGACCAGACTTCCTTGATATCCCATGCCCAATACCCTCCCCAGGCAGAATCTGCCCACAAGGCACCACTCCACAACCCGAATGTCATGAATGGCAACGACAGGCGCACCACCGCGTCCGCAGCTTGCAAACGGCATTCATTCCAATAGGAAGCCACCGCCAGTAATGCAGCAACGGTCATGAGGCCATAGGAAACAACATAGGCAATCACATGCGGGGCAAACCAGGGAGATTGCAAAGCGGGCATCTGGCGCCAGGAGGCCTGCAATGGCATACAGAGCGCCCCAATCAATGCAATGGCTGCCGCAGTTGCAAGCCACGCCGTCAGATCCAATTTACAATAGCGACGCAGGTAATATGATGCGGGAACCATTACCAGCGGGAAAAACGCCAACACATGGCGCATATTGCCAAATGGGGGCGCCTTGGCAAGCATCCAGTCAGCCACAAAGAGCAACAGTCCTACTCCCCAGGCCGCAGCAAATGCCTTGCGACCAGCCGCTGCCTGATTCATGCATGATGCCACCACACTGATGATGCAGAGCAACAATGCAAAAATCGTAAGCGTGTACACAAGCATCGTCATGCAGGCTGTTCCTCCTTTCTCCACCAGCACCACACCGCCGTGCAAATAATGATTCCAACCATGCCGCTAAGGGCAGCAAAACGACCTGGTGCCCGCCTGGCCTGCAGCAACACCTGCGTACGCTCCGCTTCCCGGCGGTAGGAAGAAAGGGAAAAGATCCAATCCTTGCAGGTAAAAGGTGAATTAACGCGCAAATCGGCCTTGTGGATTTCCGGGCGCCCCCTGTGGTCTGTATAGGCCACCACCCTGGCGCAATAATCCCGCACAGTACCCGGCTTCTGGACGAGTACCCGCGTGGGCTTTCCGGGCAGTACCATGAAGGGATGCGGCATACCAGGAGCCGTTTTCAATGAACTGACAGGCCAGCTTTCATTCCCCAGGTGCAAGGTATCCCCCTTGCGTGTTACCTGCTGCATGGGGCCGGGCTTACCCTGTTCGAATGATTGGAGAAAATACGCAGCATCATCATAATGACTCACTACAAAGTCATCCACCCGCAAGCGGAAACCAAGAGGGAACACACGGCCATCCTGCGTCTGCAATTCGGTAAGTTCAGTCTGGGCATCCGCCGGGATAATGACGGGAATACGAATTTCGCATGCAGCATCAACAATGCATCCCACCCCCATAAGCACAACCGCCCAATGAAGCCCGGCCAGCCAAAGAATCCGGCTGTTCATGACCCGGTAGCATAAAAAGCCAAAAACCGCCATGAACACCACCCCCGTCAAAGCAACGCAGCCCATGCCTACGGCTCCGGCCCACATTGCCCCGCCAATTCCAGCATATTCCACTGCCTTGGCTCCATATTGAAACAGCATGACCGCTCCCGTAACGGTGAAGAAAAGGAACACGAGTCCTGCCACCAACTGGATGCGCTTGCCTGCGGCCAAGCTCCAGCCCCCGCACGCACAGAGCAGCAGGATGATACCGCTAAGCAGCATCATGGCACCACCGCGGTACACTTCAGGAGCCCCCAGCAAGGGAAAGCCTCCGGCAAACAGCAGCAGGCACGCGGCCCCCATTGCCATAAGCCCCCCTTTAAGCCATGCCGTCATTCCTTGTCAATTACCAGTGGAAGGCAAAATTAAACGTACCGAAAACAGTATCATCCTTCTGAGTGCGGTAGCTGCGGGAACGCACCACCATGCCGGCATAGTAATCCACCCCGTTCCGACGCACCCCCACGCCCAACTGAGCCTCGCTCACCCAGGGCATGCGGCCGCAAGTCCGCTCAAAATCATGGAATACGCCACCGTCAATCGAAAAATCGTGTACTACATATTTCACCGAACCTCCAGCCCGCACATACCAGGAGAGCTCGGTTGGGTCATAATCTGGTTTGTGAAGCAGCCCCACTCCATAATCAGCTCCGTGGTTACCACTCATCTGCATACTATTGGCCAAATTCTTTCCGAGGCGCACGTAAGCGCCTGCCTCTGCCGCAATAAATGCAGTACCCAGCTCTTCACGAGTAAAGAAGGTCGCATCCGTCTGCAGGCCACCAGAATGCTTCCATTCCAACCAAGGCAGGCGGTAATCCTGCCGAGCCGTGAGCTGGAAGGTCACCTCTGAAGGCACCTGGTCTTGCCAGCCTTCCCAGCGATCCATGCCTCCCGTCTTGTGAATGAAGTCCTGCATTTCATCAGCCAGTGAAGCCTTGCCCGTTGTTCCAATCTGGAACTCAATACAATTACCGACCTGTTCGCCAATATACATATGCGCCAGGCCAAGTGCAGCATACCCAGCGTAGGGATGTTCACCTGGCACCGCTCCATCCGTGTGCGTTTCAGGCGTGTAGATATTCTGTGTAAAGCTGACGCCGAGCGCATGGTTCGGATTCTTATCCAAAACCCTGGCGTAATCAATTCGCGTACCGTGCGTATAATTACAATCGCTACCAAACGCAGAGTCATTCTCCATAACAAAGCGTAAGTGGTGACGCGGAGCTGGATTGAACCCCTCTTCCCCAGGTCCGGGAATTGGATTGACATAATCCACAGCCACGCTGGAGGCTGCCATTACAACCCATGGAATCATACTCATAACAACACCTGTATAACTCCAATCAGGCCAAAAGTCAACCCCAAAAGGCTGTTATCAAGGTCTCAGGACCCCGAAAAGAAACGCTTCACCAGCGGCTCCTGAACGGCAAAGAGAGCTTCCCTATCCTCCGGCTCATAATCAAGATAACCATGCAGGTGGGTCAGGCCGTGCACCATGTAGCGGAACAACTCCTCATGAGGAGATATGCCATGAGCCACGGCATAAGCATAAGCGGTATCACAACTCACCAAGATTTCCCCATAGGGAAAGGTAATGGCATCCGTTGCCGTGGGGTCATTCAAAAATTCCCCATGCACCTCTGCAATAGTGGCATCATCCACAATTGAAATTTCTACTACGTCCAATCCCGTTAGAACATGGTCAGGGCCTTGAGGGGTTGCGAGCAGCTCAGGTAATAAAGCCTGCAATGCAGCAGAATACTCCTCCAACATGGGCTCAGTCACCCACGCACAATCAGCATTCAGGTATAATTCAATCTGCGGCAGCATGGTTTCCCTCCTCTCTTTCCCGGCGTCTACGTTCCTTCGCAGCAGCTCGCGCCTCCCGGAAGAATGATTGGAACTGCTCCAGGCAAACCCCGCCTAGCACCCCGCCCTGCACCTCACATTTGTGGTTAAGGGGGGGATTGGAATCCAGCAGGTTAATCCAGCCGCCGCAGGCTCCACCTTTGGAATCCGGAATTCCGAACACAACGCGATCCGGGCGGCAGTGCACCAAGGCGCCAGCACACATGGGGCATGGCTCCTTAGTCACATATACCGTGCACCCCTCCAGCCGCCAATCCCCCACGGCAGCTTCGGCAGCCGTCAGCGCAAGCATCTCAGCATGAGCAGTGGCATCCTTGAGCGTCTCCACCTGATTCCATCCGCGAGCAATGACACGCCCTTCTTTCACAACTACGCAGCCACAGGGAACCTCATTGGCTGCACGAGCCTTCTCTGCCTCACGCACGGCCAGCAGCATGAATTGTTCATCCTCAGTCATGAATCAGCCTGGAGCTATTTCCTCTTCAAAAAGTAAAACGGCCGACGGGCAGCACCCCGCCCTGTCGGCCGCAATTGCGGTTTAAATAAAGTCTTACTTGATGGTGACGCGTTCGTCTGTATCGAGAATAGCCTGCAGCTCAGGCCAGCCTTCCTCGGTCTGGTTCTGGAACATGTGCAGGTATACGGAAACAGCACCGGCAGGATAGTTCTCAAACAGAGCATCCACGGCCTCCTTCAGCTTGTCCGCATCAAGCGTTTCGGGCAGCACATCCACCACACCATGGCCATTGTGCTCAATGCCCAGTTTGTCAATGAAGCTCACCAGCATGGCCTCATGCTTGCGGATAAGCCACACCTGAAGCAAATGGTCGGCAATTGTTTCCGCCGGCTTCCATGACAGCATCTTCTTAATCCAGGCAAACTGCTCAGCCACCGGCTTCTGCTGCATGTACTGAGGACGCAGTTTCTTGAGGGCACCCAGCTCGCGGAGAGCTGCGCGGTACACGTTGCGCTCCTGGTTACGCATCCACTCGAGGAATGCGTTTACCGTCTCATCATCAGACTTCTGGAAAATGGTATAGGACTTCATAAGCGTGAGAAAAGGGAATAAACGTGCCAATACTTAAACATATCCCTGCCAGTTTGTCGAGAACAAGCTAAGACATAATGTGCATCTAATGCGAATTTTTGGGCTTGACCCGACAAAAAATCGCACTGTGAAGGGGTTACATCTTCTACAGTGCGTTATTTATGGTAAAATCTGATCGGGGCGACAGGATTCGAACCTGCGACATCCAGCTCCCAAAGCTGGCGCTCTACCAGGCTGAGCTACGCCCCGATGGAAAGAGCCAATGTATGAAAAAGGGTAAAAAAATAAATGGCTCGGGACGGGATCGAACCGCCGACACGCGGATTTTCAATCCGCTGCTCTACCAACTGAGCTACCGAGCCATTCAGCAAGCCCGTCATGGACGGGGTGCGGGGAGATTCTACATCAAAATCGGTAGCAATGCAAGCCAAAAATGATAAATTTTTATTCATTTTTGTTTCAGCACCCAGAAATTACTGATATCCAGGCACTTAGATTTTACTTAAAAACAGAGACAAAAGAGCATGCAGAGAACCGCAGCGGTACGCAGCCCGGTCAAAGTTGCAGCCTTCAGTCATGCGATTAGGAATCGCCACGCATGGGATGGCAGCATTAGCAGCTGCTATGGTTCCGTTTTCAGAGTCCTCTATGATGAGGCAATCCTCTTTTTCCAGGTTCATGCATTGCTGAGCAGCTTCAAAAAGAGCGGGATGAGGCTTGACAGGGTAGCCATCCGTACGGGTAAAGACACCGGCGAAACGTTCATAGATTCCCAATTTTTCCAACCATCCCTGCACCCAACGGCGAGAGGAGGAGGAGGCCACGCACACCGCTATGCCCTGCTCTGCACACCAATCCAGCAGTTCAAGAGCCCCCTCCATAAGGCCCATGCGCTCCAAATCTGCCTCCAACATGGCCTGGCGGGCAGGAGTCTCACGCTCCCAGTCATATTGCCTGCCCGTCAGCTTCTCCAAGTGCGCGGCAGGATCCCAGTGAGAATACCCAGCTCCCAGGCACGGAGAATATGTTTCGATGGATATTTCTTGTCCCTCGCGGGCGTAGAGGTGAACCCATGATTGGTAGATGGCCCATTCGGTATCCACCAACACGCCATCGAAGTCAAAAATAATTCCCTTAGGCAGGCGCATACGCGGCATGGAGGGGCATCAGAGTTCTCGCTTCATCTTGGCACGCAACCACTCAGAAAAAGAACGATGAGCCAGATTCTTATAGTAAAGGTATACGGCAATGATGATGTACAGGAAATTCGGAATCCACGCACTGAGCCATGCCTGCATCACACCAGCTTCACCCAGTGAGGGGAACACGCGATAGAAGAAGAGCATCAGGGCAGCCAGCAATACGGCTATGCCTATGCCTTTCATGGTACCACGGCGCTGGAAAGTCACCGCACTGGGAATAGCCAGCAGCACAAGCACCATGCAGGAGAACACGCGAGCGATGCGGACGTGCCACTCGGTTCTGAGCTTGCGGCGCTCCTCTCTGGAACCAGCGCCAGAATCAATGTATTCGTAAAGGGCAGATGTTCCCATGGAATCGACTCGCTCATTCTGGCTCGGAGTGATAATCTGGTAGGGTTTTTCCTCAAAAGGCAAGGTGATACTAGCTTCAAACTGATCATCTTTCGGCCGCATGCCCGGGGCTGCAAGTTCGCGGATATAGACGTTTTCGAGCGTCCAGGTGGAGTCATCCTTGTTCCAGGTAGCTTTTTCAGCCCGGTATTGCTTCAACTGCCGGCCACGAACTTCGGGATCAAACTGGTCAATGGTAACGCCCTTCATGGGATCCCCTGGGCTGGTGACCAAAGCCGGCCAGAAAATGCGCCAGATGCGCGATGTGGCATCACTCCGATAAACAATGGACTTGGGGGTGCCATCTGCATTCTTGTTTTTCTTCATCACGATTTCGCGATAAAGAGAGCCGCTCGGAGCCCAGTGAAAGCCGCAAATACCATAGCCAACAGACACAAGGGAAGCCATGACGAATACAGGCATGCAGAGACGCAGGAGAGAACGGCCAGACTGGAGCATGCCTGTAATTTCACAACCACCGCACAGCTTGCTCAGGCTCCACAAGGTACCCATCAGAAGCGTGTAGGGTAGAATCTGGTACAGGAACATGGGCAACTGGGTTCCGTAAAAGTGCAAAGCCTGCGCCACAGGGTTATCAAAACGGGTACGGAAACGCTCCATATTGTCCGTAAAGTCGGCCAAAATGTAGATAAGCAGCAGAATCAGCGTACACATGAGGAAGTACGTGATAAAATTCCTGCTCATGTAGCGATCCATAGTTCCCATGAATGCATATGCAAGGGCTCCCAGGAAGGGGAGGAAGCAAAGCAAGCCCAGGAAGATGGGGCGGCAGAGTTGTTCAATAGGGTATGTTTCGGGCATGCCCGGTACTTCCCACTTCATCTGTTCCAATTCGCTTGGTACAAGGTATAACGCCAGCAAGGCTCCAAGAACCAGCAGGACAAGAGCAGGAAAAGTGCGTTGAATAAACGACATAGGCAAGGTAGTATGTTTCCCGTGTTGTTAGATTGGTTATTGACCGGTTGCCAGACGCTCGGCAAGGTACGCAGGCAAACCATACGCCAGGATAGCTTGCTGAGCCTCTTCAACTTTGTACTCCACACGGCGTAACGTCACCGTAGCGGCATCCGTATCATAAATAGCATAGCAGGCGCGAGGGTCACCATCGCGGGGCTGACCGACAGAACCGACATTGATGAAGTATTGAAGTCCCGGCTGCAAGTATACAACAGTCTGCCCGGTCTGATTAAGTTCAATCCAATGGTGGTTCTGTTCCACGCAGTAGCGTTTATCCCAAGTGAAGACACGAGGTTGGTGCGTATGCCCATGGAAGGAAAGTTGATACCTGCCCTGTTTGGCAAAATGCCCTACGGCATCATTGGAGTTCAGGATATAGTTCCAGGCCTTGGGTTGATCCAGACTGGAATGCACCATGACAAACATGGAGCGCTCAATGCGCTGCATAGGCAAGCGGCTCAGCCATGTGAGACTTTCCTCATTAAGCTGTTTCCGAGTCCATTCCATGGCCTGGCGGGCAATGGGATTCATGCGTGTTTGATCCATGCGGCATACTTCTTCATCGTGATTTCCTTTCACCACGGGGCAACCTATGGCGCGGATGGCATCCACACACTCCTGGGGATATGCATTATACCCCACCACATCACCAAGACACACCACATCCGTGCACTGCTCGCACTGGTAATCCTCCATGACAGCACAAAGCGCATGCATGTTGGAATGAATATCACTGATAACCGCAATTCTCGGCATAGGCAACTGATATTTTATACCATAATCAGACCGCGGATGCAAGCCCCTAATTCATGAAGCAGTCCTATTTTATCGGGCATGACGCGGGGCAGAATCCCAGGATGGCAGGTTGGGGTAGTTTCTACGCATACAGCCCGGTCATGAGCCGCTCCGCAAGGCGCACAGGCAAGCCCGAATCCTCAATTGCCTGAGCTGCTGCATCACGGTCATAATCAACGCGCCTAAACGTAACAACTTGTTCATCAGAATCATATACGACATAGCAAGCACGAGGATCACCATCCTGGGGCTGTCCGACAGAGCCAACATCTATCAGGTGCTTGATATGCGGCGAAAGCCGAACTTGCATCATTCCGTTTTGTTGCAGCTCTTCCATTGATTCAGATGCGGCGCTTCCCATAGAGCCTTGCCAAGAGTAAATGGCAGGGCAATGCGAATGACCACAGAAAGCAACAGGCAACATCTGAGTTTTGAAACAGGAGGCCGCATCCATTCCGCTCTTGATATGCCGCCAGGTGTTCCCGACGGGGCGGTCCCCTGCATGCGACACCATGAAAGAGGAATGCACAAGCGCTTTATACGGCAAGCGGGACAACCACTGCATCGCTTCGGAAGAAAGCCTTGCCATAGTCCAATCCAGAGCGTGGCGGGCGCAGCTCATGTGAGCAGACTGGAGCATATCCGGCTTCAGCAGCGCGTCCTCATGCTCCCCCTTCACCACCACACACTGCAATGAACGGATAGCCTCTATACATTCCTGAGGATAAGCATTATACCCCACGATATCCCCCAGGCACACAACATCCGTACACCCCTCGCTCTGCCAATCTTCCATAACGGAGTACAAAGCATGGAGATTGGAATGAATATCACTGATAACCGCAATTTTAGGCATAAGTCTCTGCATGCTGTATACCACACTCAACGCCCCCTTGCAAGCATCGAATATCAGCGTTTAACTTCTTTTTCATGTGCGCGAATCTCCTGGGTGAGTTTCATGGCGCAAAAATCCGGGCCACACATTGAGCAGAAGTGTGCAGATTTGGCATTTGCATGAGGCAGCGTAATATCGTGGTACTCCCTGGCTCGGTGAGGGTCAAGCGAAAGATTAAACTGGTCTTCCCAGCGGAATTCGAAGCGGGCCTTGGCCAGTGCATTATCCCGCAGTTGGGCTCCGGGGTGTCCCTTGGCCAGGTCTGCCGCGTGGGCAGCAATCTTGTAGGTAACAACGCCTTCACGCACATCCTCCCTATCAGGCAGGCCAAGATGTTCCTTGCGGGTGACATAGCAGAGCATGGCGCAGCCACGCTGTGCAATCTGGGCACCGCCCAGCGCTCCGGTAATATGGTCATAACCGGGAGCAATATCCGTAGCCAATGGTCCCAGGGTATAGAATGGGGCTTCATTGCACCACTCCAGTTGTTTCCTCATATTCTCCGGCACCAGGTGCAGAGGCACATGTCCCGGGCCTTCGTTCATGACCTGAACGCCTTTATCCCATGCGCGGCGGGTGAGTTCCCCCTGCACCTCCAGTTCAGCCAACTGGGCAAAATCATTTGCATCAGCAATGGAGCCAGGGCGAAGGCCATCGCCAATAGAAATAGCAACATCATATGTGGCAAGAATATCACATACTTCATCCCAATGGGTGTAGAGGAAGTTTTCTTCCTGATGCAACAGCATCCACTTGGCAATGATGCTGCCACCCCTTGAGACAATACCGGTGGCGCGGCGGGCAGTGTGCGGCACAAAACGCTGCAGCAAGGCAGCATGGACAGTCACATAATCTACACCTTGCCTGGCCTGCTCGATAAGAGTATCCCGGAAGATAGGCCAGCTGAGGAATTCCACCCTGCCGCTGCATTTTTCCAAAGCCTGGTAGATGGGAACAGTGCCGATAGGCACCGGGCTGTTACGCAAAATCCACTCACGGGTCTTGTGGATATCCTTGCCAGTTGAAAGGTCCATCACCGTATCGCTACCCCAATGAATAGCCCAGCGCAGTTTTTCCACTTCCTCCTCAATACCTGAGGATATGGCAGAATTGCCGATATTAGCATTAATTTTGCACAGGAAATTGCGTCCGATAATCATGGGCTCAGCTTCCGGATGGTTGATATTAGCCGGGATAAGGGCACGTCCGGCGGCAATCTCCTGGCGCACAAATTCAGCAGTATAAAATGCCGGAATCCGGTTCCCTGGACGAGCTTCTGCCGGGTGCTGGTAAGCAAGGTCAGCACGCAGAGTCATGCATTCCGGGGTAAAGCCGGGTTGATTTTCCAGTTCGCTAGGCCGGGGCATCCCCGTGCCCACTTCATCAGCCGGGCAAAGCATATTCTGCGTAAATGCATCGCAAACGGACTGGAAAGCCGCAGCGCGACCCAAATTCTCGCGAATAGCCACATATTCCATCTCAGGAGTGATAATGCCGCGCAACGCATACTCTCGCTGAGTAGGAGGATGCGCGGAATCAGCAGCCCTCAACGAGCCGTCAGCATCTTTGATGACATCCTTGCGGGCAGCAATCCAGGCCGCTCTCAACGCAGGGATTCCCTTTTCTACCGAGGCATGAACATCTGAATCACCCCAGGGTCCGGAACAATCATAAATTCTGACAGGCTCATTCGATTCTGTACTTCCATCCGGAAATACAGTGTCATGCTGTTCCACCTCGCGCATAGCCACCTTCAAATCAGGATACAAGGAACCGGCTACGTAGATACGCTTGGAACCAGGATACTTTAAGGCATCGCTCTTCATGAATCATATTCTATCAACAAGGCAGGATAATGAAAGTATTTTCGTTGAATTATGACGTAAGGCGGATTCTTGACTTCTGTCAGTAAGGTAGTGTACAATGCGCGCACCATGTTACCCATTGAGCAGATACGAAGCAAAGTTCTGGAAGCAGTAAGGCAGCCGGGATTCTGCGTACTACTCAGCGCTCCGACTGGCAGCGGGAAATCCACCCGCGTGCCAGGCATGCTGCTGGAGGCAGGATGGGGAGAAAAAGGCACCATCATCGTGGTGCAGCCGCGTCGACTTGCGGCGCGGCTGCTGGCAGGCTATGTAGCGCGGCAATTTCCCTGCAAACTAGGTCAGGAAGTGGGTTATACCGTGCGTTTTGACTCGCAGCGTAGCGCGGCCACCCGCATTCTCTTCGTAACGGATGGTATTCTGGAGCGTAGGCTTACAGAAGATCCGGAGTTACTCGGAGTTTCTGCCGTTATTTTTGACGAAGTACATGAGCGGCGCCTGAGCGGGGATTTATGTCTTGCCCGGGTGCTGGAGCTGCAGAAAAAGGCGCGTCCAGAAATGGGCGTTTTCATCATGTCAGCCACGCTGGAGCTGGACAAATTGCAAGCATACCTGCCCCAGGCCACCTTGTTACGGGCAGAAGGGCGCCTATACCCGGTAGAAATCAGCTACATGCCACCGGTACCCGTACGCAATAAATACGGCTATGTGCAACCACCCCCGGTATGGGAGCAATGCACCACCGCCGTCCGACAACTGATAGAACATCCCGATTGCGGCGATGTGCTCGTTTTCTTGCCGGGCGCGTACGAGATACGCCGCACCGTGGAAATACTGGAACAAGTGGGCTGGATGCGGGGGCGGGATGTCTTTGCCCTGCATGGGCAGCTCAGCCCCGAAGCTCAGACACTCGCAGTGGAGAACGGCAGCAGGCCTCGTGTGATTGTTTCCACTAATATTGCAGAAACCTCCCTCACCATCGAAGGCGTACGCTCTGTGGTGGACAGTGGCACCGCACGCGAATCGTGCTGGGATCCGCTGCGGGGGATTTCCACCTTGCATGTAGTGCCGATTTCACAGGCACAAGCAGAGCAACGCGCAGGACGCGCGGGCCGACTGGGGCCAGGCCGCTGCATCCGTCTGTGGAGTGAGAGTGAGCACCGACGTCGAGCCCCGTTTCCCTCGCCCGAAGTACACCGGGCAGATATTTCACAAGCCTTTTTGAATCTACTCGCCTGGGGCTGCAGAAATCTGGGCGACATCCGCCGTTTTCCCTGGCCAGATGCCCCGACCGAAGCAGAAACATCCCGCGCCTGGCAGTTACTCGAAAATCTGGGAGCAGCCAATCATGACGGGCTCACCCCCACAGGCAAGCGAATGCTGCAACACCCCCTTCCCCCGGTGCTGGCACGCCTTTTGGTAGCCGGAGATGAACACGGCTGTACTGTTGAAATGGCTGCTATTGCCGCCTTATTGCAAGGCGAGGACATAGCCTTGAACACCGGGCTTGCCGCCCCCCTGCTCCACGAAGACGACTTCACTGATTTCCAAGCTGAATGGCGCGCCGTGCAAATGGCAGAGCAACTGCGCTATGATCCCGCAGCCTGCAGCAAAATGGGCATCATGGCACGCGCCGCAAAAGAAATCACAAAATCCTTCCGGCAAATCCTGCGTTCCTCATCCTGCACGCCCCATTTCGCAGACCACCGGCAAGACGTCGTAGCAGGACTGCTACACAGCTTTCCCCTGCATGTAGCCGTATGTAATCAATCATCTGTTGGCACAGCGCGTCTTTGTCAAGGAAGAGGTGGCAGTACACCCGCCTTTTCCGTTGCCAGGAAAGCCACTGTATTTTTAGCCGCAGGCATCACAGAGATAGGCGGTAAGAGCGTTGAAACACGCCTGAGCAAATGCACAATCCTCAACCCTGGGGATTTGGCAACTAGAAAGGATGACATTGCCGTGTATGACCCCGCACGCAAGCGAGTGCTTAGTCACCACCGCACGCTATATCGTGACCTGGTCATAGAAGAAAAAGAAACTGGCGATGCCCACCCTGATGACGCCGCCCCACTACTGGCAGAGCAGGTAATGCGTGGCAACCTGCGGCTGGAAGGTTGGGATGGGCATGTCCTGCAGTGGATTAACCGCCTCACCTGCCTGAGGCAGGCCATGCCCGAACTGGAAATGCCGGAGTTCGGAGAAGAAGACCGTCTGGTGGCCATCACCATGATTTGCGAAGGCGCGGTATGTTACAAGGAAATCCAGAACCGTGCCGTATTGCCCATTCTGAACGAATGGCTCTCACCCTGGCAGCGGGAATGCCTGAACCGCTACGCTCCAAAATCAATCAAACTACCGAATGGCCGCGAAGTAAAGCTCCTGTACCGGGAGGACGGCACCCCCACTTTCGGACTCAAATGCCAATTACTCTTCGGCGTACCTGATACACCGGTCATAGCCGAAGGACGCGTAAAATGCCAAGTTGAAATACTGGCACCCAACCAAAGGCCCTACCAAATCACCAGCGATTTGCATTCCTTCTGGCGCAATGGCTATCCTCAAATGAAAAAGGATCTTGCGGGGCGTTATCCCCGGCACGACTGGCCAGATGCGGCGCCCGACGCCCGCTAACCCTGCATTTTTTTACTAATGACCGCCATTCCGCTTGAAATGCGCGGCGTGCGCGTGTAGAATGGTCGGCAACCTATGTCAGCCCAACCAGAACAACCAGAGCAAGAGCGTCCGCACTACTTTGGCGAAGGCGCCCGTTTCCTGCTTACTGCGGCAGCATTCGTCATTGTCATTTTGGGTTTGCAGGCCGCGCGCAGCGTACTGCTGCCCATCATGATGGCCGGATTCCTGGCCATCATCAGCTATTCCATCACCAAACTCCTGAGTAAATATCTGCGTTTCCCGCACTGGCTGGCTGTTACGGCAACAGTCATAGCAGACGGAGGCATTCTCTTCGGCGTGGTGAGCATCATCAACTTCCTGGCAGCAGATATGAAGGCCACCCTGCAGGGAGATTTTACGGTTCGCATCGCAGAAAAATACAATGAGCTGATGAACTGGCTAGGCAACTTTGGTCTGGAAGAACAAGCCCGCGCATTGGTTCGTTCTCCACAGGATATATTTGACACCCAGCAGCTGGTGAGCCTGGTACAATCCATTTCCGGGCAAGCCATTTCCTTTGTCACCACCTGCACCCTGGTACTCGTCCTGATGACCTTCATGCTGGGAGAAGCCAAACTCTTCAAGAAAAACCTGCACCGTCTGCCCAACAGCACCAAGGGGAAGGAAGATTTCACAGTTGCCCTGCGCGGCATCCAGCGTTACCTGTTTATCAAAACAGTAGCCAGCGCCTGCACTGGTGCACTGGCATGGTGGGCATGCGCCGCCATGGAGGTTCCCTTTGCCTTCCTCTGGGGGGTTGTGGCCTGTGTGCTCAACTACATCCCCACCATTGGTTCCATTGTGGCCGCCATTCCCCCCATCATCATGGCACTGCTCATGGGAGGTTGGGGAGACGCCGCCATCATCACCCTGTGCTACATCTGCATCAACTTTGCCATTGGTAACGGCATTGAACCCATTTTCCTGGGCAAACAATTCGGCATTGCCACATCCGTGGTGCTCCTGGCGGTATTGTTCTGGGGCTGGGTATGGGGGCCATGCGGCATGCTGCTCGCCGTACCCATCATGGTGCTCATCAAGCTGGCTCTGGAAAACTCGCCCGACCTTTCCTGGGCTGCCACCATTATTTCTGATGAGCCTCCGCCCCACGTCAAAAAATTAAACAACAAAACAAAGCAATAAACAATGCATTCCTTCGCATACAAGAACGGCGCCCTCCACTGCGAGGATGTCAACCTGGCAGACATAGCAGCCGCCATTGGCACTCCTGTCTTTGTATACAGTAAAAAGACCCTCACCGAGGATTTAGCAGAATTCCGCAACTCCCTTTCCCCGTTGAACGCCCATGTGGCGTACGCCGTCAAAGCCTGTTCCAGCAAAGCCATCCTGAACCTCATGGCTCGGCAGGGTGCGGGGTTTGACATTGTTTCCGGGGGAGAACTCTGGCGTGTCATCAATGCCGGGGGGGACCCCACCCTCTGCACCTACGCAGGTGTTGCCAAAACAGAACCAGAAATCCGCTATGCACTGGAGCAGAACATATATTGTTTCAATTGCGAAAGTGAAAACGAGCTCCGTGAAATCAACCGCATTGCAGGTGAACTGGGAATAAAGGCACCTGTAGCCGTGCGTGTCAACCCCCATGTGGATGCCCATACGCATAAGTACATTACCACAGGAACCAGCGAAAATAAATTTGGCGTAGACATTTCCCGGATTGAAGCGGTGTACGCCACCATCGCAGAGGAAATGCCAAACCTCCAAATTAGAGGGCTGCAAATGCACATTGGTTCACAGTTGACTGAAGTGCAACCATTCAAAGCAGCTATCGAAAAAGTGCTTCCCATTGTCAAAAAGTTTATTGAACTCTATGGAATTGAGTTCTTGTCTATTGGTGGTGGCATTGGCATCGTGTATGAGGGATGTCTCGAATCCGGCAAGCCGGAATGGTGGGCCGCCCACCCGGAACAAATTACCATCCAGAGCTACGCAGATGCCATCATCCCCCTGCTCCAACCGCTTGGCATCAAGATACTGGTTGAACCCGGACGCCGACTGGTAGGTAATGCAGCAGCCATGCTGACCACCTGTATCTATGAGAAGAAAGGGGAAGCCAAAACCTTCAAAATGATTGACGCCGGCATGAACGACATTATTCGCCCGGCTCTTTACGAAGGCTACCATGAAATCTGGCCTGTCAAAGAGCATGCTCATGACGAAATTGTAGCCGACATCGTTGGACCCATCTGTGAATCCGGAGATTTCCAGGCTCAGAACCGCCGCATAGCCGATGTACAGCCTGGTGAAATCCTGGCAGAAATGAGTGCCGGCGCCTATGGATTCAGCATGGCCTCCACCTATAACTCCCGACCTCTGGCTGCAGAAGTGCTGGTAGATGGAGACAAATGGAGCATCATACGCCACCGCCAGACTCTTGAACAAATGGTAGAAGGAGAATGCCTGCCTGAATAAAGGCAAGCATCTTCACCCCCCTTTAGCCGCCGGAATCGCCCCCGGCGGCTTTTGCTTAATGAAATAATCACGGGAATCAGTTCCTTTTCCCTTGACGTAACCGACGCTATTGCCTAAAATGGTCAGGTCATGAAAGTAATGGCTATTCTCTTCCGCGTGGTGTTCAGCATCATCGTGCTGCTTTCGCTCGCGTGCTACCAGACAGTTTCTCCCACCATCTCTCTTGGTGATTTCTGTTCATCCATCGACATTGAACAAGTCACCAGCCTGTTCAAAGGGGTTAATATCTACACCATTTCCCTAGGTGTCATTCTTCTGCTGGGGATTCTTTCCTGCACCCGCATCCTGGAAGCTGCGTGGAATGTCGTTTTCTGCGCGTCCATCATCATCCTTGCGGCAGGAGGGTTATACGCATGGTGGGGGCCGCAGATTGCCCTTCCCAGCGTTCTCAGCCATAACGAGGCGGTCACTCAACTCTGCCAGAGCATGCTGACCTACGAGGTACCCATTGCCATTACCCTGCTCATTTTCGTAGCAGGGTGGATATGTGCACCCTCATGCGGACGAGTGGCCATCACCGCCGTCATCAGCTATGCCCTCTGGTACGGGCTCACGGCATTCTTCACCTACATTGTGAAGCTTTGGGCAGGGAGCACAGAGCCAGTCATGCCAGAAGCCTTGGCACTGGTACAAAATTCCCCCTGGGTTGTTGCGGCAGTTCCCGCAGCCTTCTTCCTGATATATGCCCTCCTCATGGCTTTCTTTGAAACATTCATCACAACAAAAACCTGCAAGGCAGCACCAAAGGAAGCAAAGGCAGACGCTCCTGGCAAGTCCGTGACTGAAACAAAAACGGAGGCAGTTCCCGCAACGCCACAGCAAAAGACGAAGCCCATTACTGAACCGAAGCAGAAAACCCTGCGTCTGAATACGGGGGCCCCGGCCACAACAAAGAAACTCAAAACAGCAGAAGTTCCTGCAGATAAGGAAAAATCTGCACCAGTACAGACCTCCACACAGCAGGAAAGCAAGCCCAAGGCAGAGGCGACCGACACCAGTTCCCAGAAAGAGGATTCGGTGAAGGAAGAGTCTGCAAAGGAAGAATCGGTCAACGATGCAGACGCCCAGGCGTCCCCCAAACCAGAATCGGAGGCAAAGCAGGAGGAAACTGAAGCCCCCTCACAGGAAAAAGATGCCACCCAGGACTAATTCCCTTCCACCGCCACGCACAAACATGAAAGACTACATTAACCCTCTCCTGCTCTTAATTATCATCGCTCTTCTCTCATGGAAAGTCAGCGTTGGCATCGAAACGCCGTCATCTGTAGAAGTGTGGTTGCTCACGCTCTGCGTATCTGGCTTTATCGTCAATGGTCTTCTGAGCCTGGCGCAATCCATGGCCCGCCGAAAAGCGCACATGTCCGTGGTGTGGAGTGCGGTTTACCTTGTTTTCTGCAGCTGCTCATGGGTGACTCTGCGGCAGGAGAAAGATTACCGGGCAGAAATCGCTGCCTATAATGCCTTAAATGACAGGTGGCAGGAGGGGCACGCCAATCCCTTCAGACTGGTCGATGAGGATGGCCGCAGTCTGCTGGAGCTTGCCGCCATTCTGGGTAAGAAGATGGCGGTACGTGGGCTTCTCTCTCAACCTGAAGCCGCTGAGGCGGGTGATGTCATTTTACGTGCAGCCATGCACGCAGCAGAAAACGGAAGGCATGAACTTCTCCGCATTCTTGCATCCCAGAAAGGAGGGTTCAACTTCGAGCAAATCAGCGAAGGCAGAACTCCGCTCATTGCCGCCGTGCTGAACAATAAGCAAAAATGCGTTGAAGTTCTGCTGGAACTGAAGGCCAATCCCAACACCTGCGACGAAAGCGGTGTTTCACCGCTCATGCACGCAGTGATTGATAACAACCGGAGCATGGCGAGGCTCCTGGTCAAACACGGAGCTGACCCGTCCATTCAGGACCAGACGGGGCGTGATGCCATCAGCTGTTCCCGCTCCGACAGTATGGATGAAATTCTCCACTCTGCCCGGAAATGACGAATCCAAAGCTTGCTTTCAAGCGAGAGTTCGTCTAAGCTAACGCGCATGAAGCAACAGGACTTCACCGTTACAGGCATGAGCTGTGCCGCGTGTTCTTCCCGCGTAGAAAAAGTTGTCACGGAGCTGGCTGGGGTGGAGCAAGCCCAGGTCAACCTGCTCACCCGCAGCATGCGGGTGCGCTATAACGATTCAAAGCAGAGCAGCGAAGGCATCATCCACGCAGTCGAAAGAGCCGGATACGGAGCTACTCTGGCGCGGGGAACCAGCACACATCCCACACAGGATAGCAAACTGAAATGGCGCCTGTTTCTTTCATTTCTGTTCCTCATCCCCCTCATACTGCTGCACCACTTGGGAATGGGGGCTGGTTCTCAGACACTTGAAGCACTACTACTACTTCCCATCCTGTGGCTCAACAGGGCATTCTTCCAGTCAGGCACACGGGCCATGCTGAACCGGGCACCCAACATGGATACCCTCATAGCCCTTGGAGCGGGAGCGGGTATCCTCTATACTGGGGTAGACACATGCCTGCTGCACACTGGAGCTTCCTACCTGGAATCAGCCGGAATGATACTCACGCTCATTACCCTGGGAAAGTGGATGGAGAGCCGGGCCACAGCCCACACTGGGGACGCACTGGAGAAAATGCGCCAGTTGTTACCGCAGACCGCGAATGTGATTAAGGATGGTCAATCCCTTACCCTGCCAGCAGAAGAGGTACAGGCCGGGGACATTCTGCACATTGCACCAGGAGCCAGGGTTCCCACAGATGCACGCGTTACGCAGGGGATTTCCAGCATTGACGAATCCTCACTTACCGGGGAAAGCATGCCTTCACTCAAGCAGGCAGGAGATACTATCTACGCAGGAACCATTAACGGGAACGGAGTTCTTCAAGCCCAGGCACTCCAGACCATGGAGCACTCCACCCTCAGTGGCATCATCCGCATGGTGGGTGATGCCGCCGCAAGCAAAGCCCCCATTGCCCGGCAAGCAGACCGCATTTCAGGCATCTTCGTCCCCCTGGTGGTGGGAATAGCCCTCCTCACGGCCATACTCTGGGTATTATGCGGAGCCAAGCTCGCCTTCGCCATGGGGTGCGCCATAGCGGTATTAGTTGTATCATGCCCCTGCGCCCTGGGGCTGGCCACACCGGTAGCCATCATGGCAGGAGCAGGAAAAGGAGCCGAGCGAGGCATACTTTTCCGCAATGGAGCCACCATGGAAAATGCCCGCAAAGCCACGGCTGTCATTCTAGATAAAACAGGAACCCTCACCAGCGGTCAACCCATCATCACTGCTATCATTCCCGCAGCAGGCGTTTCTGAGCAGGAATTGCTCCAGCTCGCCTCCACCCTGGAGCAGAACAATAACCACCCGCTGGCTCTGGCCATTCAAAAAGCAACTTCAGACAAGTCCCCCACCTTCTGCGAAGAACTGCAGTACATCCCCGGTCGAGGAATCACCGCCATGGTGCATGGAGTACTCTGCCTGGGGGGAAATGCGGCTCTCATGAGTGAGTACCAAATTTCCATTCCTGAAGAGCTCCAGGAAGAAGTTTCCCCTATCTACTTTGCAGCAGAAGGACGTTACATGGGAATGATTATCATAAGCGATCCTCTCAAGCAAGACAGCGCTTACGCTGTCGCAGCCATGCAGAAGCGCGGCATGAGAGTCATCATCATGAGTGGAGACAGAATGGAAAGTGTACGCGCAGTCGCCCATGCCACAGGAATCACCGAATACCACGCCGGCGTGCGACCTCAGGACAAAGAGGTACTGGTGCGCCAATTGCAGAGTGAGGGGTACTGCGTGGCCATGGTGGGAGATGGAATCAATGATGCCCCAGCGCTCACGACGGCAGATGTGGGAATTGCCATTGGGGCAGGAACAGATGTTGCCATCGATAGTGCCGGAATCATCCTGGTACGCAGTGAACTGACAGATGCGGTGGCGGCTCTGCAACTCAGTAGCGAAGTCATCCGAATCATCCGCCAGAACCTTTTCTGGGCCTTTTTCTACAACATTCTGACCATTCCCCTGGCCGCAGGGGTGTACTACCCGTTGCTGGGATGGCAGCTCACCCCCGGCATAGCCGCCGCCTGTATGAGCCTCAGTAGTCTTTTTGTAGTATGCAACGCCCTGCGTCTGCGCCATTGCAAGCTGCCCTCCTTTATCCCACAAATGACCATGAGCACCATTACGATTTCCGTTCAAGGCATGATGTGCCCACACTGCGAACGCCACGTCACCCAGGCACTTGAACAGATACCTGGCATCATTGAAGTTAAGGCCAACCACAAGACATCTACCGTCTCGCTGGTTACCAGTTCTCCCATTGAAGACGCCCAGCTGGCTGCCACTATCCAACAGGCCGGGTACGAATACAAGGGAAAGTGCTGAAGGAGCCTAAGTCCTCAGCACTCTTCATAATCCTGAATCAGCTCCACAAACGCACGCAGACCGTGCGAACGGAGCCAGGGACCTACGCCCTTGAGTCGGCTGGCTGCCTCCATGGTGGTGGGTTTATGCGTAGCAAGAGCCCTCAGCGTCTCATTATGCATCACGCGGTAGGCTGGCATATTAAATTCGGCAGCCAAATCCCGGCGCAACTCGGCCAGATGTTCGTAAAGCTCCTTATCCATACGGCCCAGCCCCATACTCTGGAGCAAATGCTGAGTTTTATTCCTCCGGGAAGCAACAGTCGGCGCAGGAAGCGCTGAGGCACTGCCCCACCCCCGGCAGGACAACTGGGGTACCAAACGGCTCTGCATCACCTTCTCCCCAAGGTCGGTAAGGGTTATGAGGGGCATTTCACCCCCAGTGCTCTGCAAAAGCCCCCCCTCGAGAAGAGCCCGGAATAGAGCCTTCATTTTAGCATCCGTCATATGCTTCAGGATTCCATATGTGGAGAGAGACGTGAGATACTGATGCATGGAGGCGTTCTTTGCCCCCCTCAGCATATCCATAACCTTTCCTCTACCATACACAGCAAACCACTCGCCGTTGCTTCCGCGCCTGGAGGCGCGAGCCACCCCGGCCAGAGCCTTGCGAACCGTCATCAAATCCTCTCCACTCACCTCAACCCGGTTCTCAGCACCAGCCTCGCAGCAAACATCACAATGCCCGCATGATACAGTTTCCTGCTCACCGAAATAGTCCAGAATCCACTGCTGGCGGCAGCCGGATGAATACGCAAAACGCATCATTGCCTCAATTTTGAGATGATCCCGGCGGGCTTTTTCCTCCAGTCCTTCCCGGTCAATTTCCAGGCACTCAAAATTCACCTCAGGTTTCAGCAAACGCGTTCCTTTGGTCAATTGCCCCGGCACATCAAAACGTTGAATGGCACCAGCATGAATCAGGCAGGAAAGAGCCGTTCCCACCGCCATGGGGTTGGCATCTTTCCCCAAGCGCTCGGCCATGCAATCAACCGTCATGTGCAATTCATGCGTTGAGGCGTCGCATTCAAAACGCAGCATGTTGTACAACGAGCGAATCAAGGCCAATGGAGGGTTGCAGCCCTCAAAGAAAAACTCCTGAGTCTTCAAATCGGCATGATTAAACAAGAGTTCACAGGCTGCGGGTTCACCATCGCGCCCGGCACGGCCTGCCTCCTGATAATAAGCTTCAATGCTGCCCGGAATCTCGAAATGAACGACAAAGCGTACATCCGGACGGTCAATACCCATACCAAACGCATTCGTGGCAACTACCACATCTGCACGACCAGAAACAAAAGCCTCCTGCGAGAACATGCGTTCTTCATCAGTCATGCCCGCATGGTAAGCCACCGCATTCACCTGCTGGGAGGCCAGCATCTCAAACACCAGCATCACATTCTTGCGGGTTGAGCAATAGATAATTCCTTTCTTCCACCGGGAAATCACCGCATGAATTCGCTCAAACTTCGCCTTGCGCCCCTCACAGTGTGTAATGGCAAAATCCAGATTATCACGCCCAAAACCACTAATCACCACAGCGGGTTCATGGAGTTGAAGCGTTTTGAGGATGTCTTCCCGCACATGGGATGTAGCCGTTGCCGTAAGCGCCACTGTCTGCGGAAAGCCCAGGCGTTCACGCACGCGCCCCAAACGCAGGTAATCAGGGCGGAAATCGTGACCCCACTGGCTAAGGCAATGAGCCTCATCCACCGCCAGAAGACCTATTTGCAACTCTCGCAAAAGGGTCATAAAGCCTTCTTGAGAGAAACGCTCAGGAGCCACATACAAAATCTTGAGTTCCTCCCGGCGCAGGGCTTGCATCACCTGTCTGTATTCATCCGTTCCCAGTGAGGAATTGATGGCAGCTGCGGGGATTCCCCTGCTCTGCAGTGCATCCACCTGGTCTTTCATGAGCGCAATGAGAGGGGACACCACCACCGTAAGGCCGGGGCGGCAGAGCGCAGGTAACTGGTAGCATAAGGATTTGCCACCACCTGTGGGCATAATGGCAAGGGCATCACGCCCGGCGAGAATGCTGCTGACCACCTCATCCTGCCCGCGCCGAAGCGACTCAAAACCAAAATGAGATTTGAGGATTTCCTTCACGTCATCCACTGTAACGGAATCTGCCATATCGGAGGACATTCTAGCTCATGCCCCCAGCCCTAGCAAGCAGAATTCCCTGCATCAGAGGCGGGTGAGCATCACCCCCTGCATAAACAAAAGCGGGGCAAGCAAGGCATAGGCCAGAATGGCCCAAAGAAAGTAATGGCTCCTTTCCTGCTTCTCTGCGGGTAGCAACTCCTGCAAGCGGGACTTTCTGGATGCACGCAGAGCACAAGAGGAATTACCTTTTCCAGGGAGGAGGATGTGCAACAACTCTAAACCGACACGCTTGATTTCAACTTCGATATTCATAGGGGATAATGGGTTGGTTTTGGTCTGCCGACCCGCCCTAACTCCAATTCCTGCCCGGCGTTAAAGACAGTACACCTGTCTCAGTTGGCTCGGAATAGGGTAGTCAGGGAGCGTCAACAGCATGATGCTAACAAATCCTCCAGCCAAACGCAAGCTCCTTTTTCTAAAACGCCATAGAATATGCGCGTTTTCTATTGGCTTGCATCATAACAAATAATATGGTAAAGTGTGCCAGCAATCTCATACAGCCATGAAAATCAGACATCTTCTCCTCTCTGTACTGGCGGCTACCGGTATAGCACAGGCCAGTGAATACGTGGGGCCCGGTAAGTTCTTCTATGATGGGGGGCTCATGCTTCCTGGTACGGACGCCCCAGCCTACAAGCAAAAGCTCTTTGATAAGACCGGCACATCATTTGCTGCGGAACTGGGTCTGGGCTACTGGGCCATCGACAACCAGGCAGCAGGCGGTTACAGCTCCGACAACTACATTGCGAAAGTCTGGGCTCGAGTTGACCAGAGAATCGTAGAAAACAACGTGCATGGTGGTACCTGGCTGAGGGCAGACTTCATGGGTTCCTGGGGGCTCGACCATGATTCTGCCGATAAACAGTTCTTCTATGATGGGGGCTTCGGCTCAGCTACCTGGCATAACACGGACCTTTTCGGACCTGCTAACTTCTACCTGCTCAACCTCACCCTCAAGCAGTATTTCAATAACAAGCGCGTGTGCGTCAATGGCGGTATCATCTGGATGAGCCAGTACTTTGACCGCATCAGCCACGCCCGTTTTGCCAATGACGCCTTTGAAAAATCTCCCGTACTGCCGCTGGTATGGCAGGCTCCTGGTGCCGTGGTGCAATACGAAGTAAACCAGGATAACTTTGCCACTCTTGCCCTTGTCGGCACTGGAGTTCCCGGCGGCCAGAACCCCTTTGATTTCAGCAATACCATTGGCTATGCCATGGTGGGTGAATGGGGACACGAATTTGCTGAAGACAAAGGTATCTGGCGCGTTGCCCCGTTCTTCACCCGCGAAGAGGCCGAAAATAAAGCGGGGCAAATGAAAGAGCGCAATGCCTATGGTCTCATGGCCGGTGTTGAATACCAGCTGAACGATATTGCCAAGGTATACGGGCGCCTGGCACTCGCCAGCAGCGAATATATCCGCTGCCGCCAGGAAGCCATGGTGGGTACCACCCTGCGCCTCATTCCCTCCCGCCCGGATGACTATCTGGGTGTAGGCTTCGGCATCTACAAAGGAAATGATGAAACGCAAACACTGGTGAACGCCTATGAAAAGGTGCTTGAGTTCACGTACAATATCAAACTCAACAAATACTTTACCGTAGCCCCCTACTACCAGATTTATTTCACCCCGGCATACCGCGATGTCAGCACGGTCAGCGCCACGGGGCTGCAGGCACATTTTGCCTTCTGATACCAATCAAACAACGTCAAAAATAGCCACCGCAGTTGTAGAAAACTGCGGTGGTTTGTTATATTGTCTTGTCACGCCAGCGGCTTTATGCTAAAGTCTCACCGCTTTTATCCCCATCAACATGAAAATCAAATACCTCTTCCAAAGTCTGCTGGTCCTCTCAGGCATGATGCTCGCCAGCACCACGGCTCAGGCTGCTGAACACCGTTTCTACGATGGCAGCCTCCTCATCCCCGGTGATGATGCCCCTGCCTACAAGCAAAAACTCTACGAGAAAACAGGCACTGGTTTCTACCTGGAAATTTTCGGGGGCTACTGGGGTATCGACAACCAAAGCACTGGTGGCTACCATTCCGATAACTACCTCGCACTCCTTTTTGCCTCCATTGACCAAAGGATTATCCGAGACGAGGTAAACGGCGGCACATGGTTCAACCTGGCAGTTGCAGGCAGCTGGGGGCTGGATCATGATTCGGCAGACAAGCAATTCTTCTATGATGGAGGACTGGGCATCGGCACGGGGCAGCATACGGATAGCGTTGGTCCCGCCGGGCTCTACATCATGAATGCCACGCTGAACCAGTATTTCAACAACAAGCGTACACGCCTCAATGTTGGTGCAATCTGGATGAGCATGTATTTCGACCGCATCGGTCACGCCCGTTTTGCCAATGATGCCTTCGAAAAGTCCCCAGTTATTCCCATGTACTACGGCACGCCGGGTGCAGTCGTCCAGCACGAAATCAACAAAGAAAACTTCGTCAGCGCAGCACTTATCGGCACGGGGGTCGGCTTGGGTGATAACCCGCTGAACCTGAGCAATACGAATGGTTATGCCATTGTAACTGAGTACGGCCACGTCTTTGCCGATGGTAAGGGAACCTGGCGCGTTGCCCCCTTCTTCTGCAGCATGGATACACCGAACACCCAGGGCATTGATGAAGAGCACAACTCCGTGGGCATCATGACCGGTGTGGAATATGATGTTTCAGACCGCATCAAGGTTTACGCACGCCTGGCATGCGCCTCCAGCGAGCACCAGCGCGCCCGTAAGGAAGCCATGGTCGGCACCACCCTGCGCCTCATTCCCAACCGTCCCAAGGATTACTTCGGCGCTGCCATTGGTGCATACAAGTGTGCCAATACCGACACTAATCCGCTTGTCAACGCTTACGAAAAAGTCATTGAGTTCACCTATCGTTACCATGTGAACGACTTTATCTCCCTGGCGCCCTTCTATCAGCTCTACATTGACCCGGCCTACCGTGACGTCAGCACAGTGAGCGCAACAGGTCTGCAGGCTCATTTCGAATTCTGATTCACCAGCGGGGAAATTCCCAACAGAAAAGCGCAGCATTCATTCTGAATGCTGCGCTTTGTTCTGCGCCTTCTTGCACAGTTCAGCCTAATAGCCAGGCAGCTCCTGCTGGACTTCGCGTTGCTGGTTCTGCGCCATGCTGTTACTGGTGGAGGCAGGTCTTACGCCATATATAGCTCCCAGCAACAAGCTGACTACAAGAGAAAGCACCGCGCATATGGTGGTGAGATATCTTTTGGTCATGACAAGGTGAAACAGCGTTATTTCCTTTATAACAGAGTTTTCAAACTGGTCAAGATAAAAAAGCCGCGGCTTGAAGCCGCGGCAAAAAAAGGAGCATCAGTCCCGGCGGCGTGGACGCCGGCTGAACTTATCATAAAAGACTCGCTCTGAACGCTCTTGTCTGTAGCCTGGGCGTCCCTCCTTCTCGCGCCGGTAGGAGGAATTACCACGACCGGCATAAGAAGCTCCACGGCGTTCGCGCTCACGCGGGCGAATTTCCCGCTCAAAGGGAGCACTGCCAGCAGCGGGGCGACCTTTATCCTCTCGCACATTCACCTCATAGCCACAAATGGAGCAAGTCCCCAGGCGTTCAATAAGCTGTGGCGCAATCTCCGGAGTTACCTCAATCAACGAATGTTTAAGGAACAGGCGGATATCCCCCACGCTTCCCTTAGGAGCGCCGCCTTCATTATAGAACAGGCCAGCAATATCCTTAGGGCGCAGACCAAGCAACTTGCCACCATTCATAAAGAGGGTCACACTCTGCTGCAAGCTGCTCCAGTCATTTCCCTTCTCCACAACAGAGGAGTCCCCCTCCTGCGCACGAGACGGGCGGGAGAACCTGCTGGGGCGATCCTCCGGAATGGGTTGCAATTCACGGCTGGTCTTGGACACCAGCAATTGGAACATGGCAGCCAGCAATTGCTCAGCAGGCATGTCGATATCCATGAGTTCCTCAGGTAATTCGGTTGCTGCGGCGGCTTGTTCCAGGATTTCATCCACCAGGGATTCGCGGCGCACCTCCTCGACCTGGGTACCCGTCATCACTTTTTCACGCTGCATCCTCACCCCGACAAACCGCTCCAGTCGACCCAGCAGGGAGAAATCACGGCGGCCGATGAAGGAAACAGCTCTGCCCTTTCGGCCAGCGCGAGCCGTGCGCCCAATACGGTGAACGTAATCTTCAGGGTCGCGCGGCAATTCAAAGTTCACCACGGTGTCCACATCATCGATATCCAAGCCGCGAGCAGCAATATCCGTAGCGACCAGCACTGTCAGGTTCCCCTTGCGGAACGAATCCATCACGCGTTCACGCAATGTCTGAGGCATGTCTCCGTGCAAACGGTCCACGGCATAACCGCGAGCCAGCAATCCGTCCACAATATCATCCACCACTCGCTTCGTATTGGCAAAGACAAGCCCCCGTTTCATGCGGCCCATTTCGATAAGGCGGCTGAGCACCTCGATTCGGGAGGAAAACACAACCTCATACACAATCTGCTCGCATGTTGGCACCGTCAGCTGAGGCCGCTCTATGGAAATTTCAAGAGGTTCATTTGCCACAGAATCCACAAGGCTGCGGATGGCGGCAGACATCGTGGCAGAGAAAAGAAGCGTCTGCCGCTCAGCGGGCAGCAAATTAACAATGCGGTCGATATCATCCTGGAACCCCATGTCCAGCATCTCATCAGCCTCATCCAGAATCAGCATGGAGATACTGTCCGTCTTCAGTTCCCCCTGTTCCATGAGGTCAATCACGCGTCCCGGAGTTCCCACAACAAACTGCACCCCACGCCTCAAGGCGGCCAACTGGGGGCCAAAGGAAGCACCTCCATATATCGGCACTGCGGATACTCCATCTAGGAACAAGGCAAGCTTATCCACCTCCCGGCAAATTTGTACTGCCAGTTCGCGCGTGGGAGCCAGGCAAAGTACTTGAACCTCACGCAGCGAGGGGTCTATGCTCTCAAGCGCAGGAATGGAAAATGCCAGCGTCTTACCAGAACCCGTGTGTGAAAGTCCCAGAATATCGGCTCCGCTCAGAGCCGGGGGAATGGCCCGTTCCTGAATGGGCGAAGGGGTTTCAAATCCGAGCACCTCGATGGCCTCCAGAATTTCCGGGCAAATTCCAAGTTCTGAAAATATCATAGACGGGCAGAGGATGCCCTAATGCTACGGTTTTGTAAAGAAAATTCTTCTCTACGAACACACTATCCCATGAGGTGGGGAAAAAAGAAATTGCCATGGCGCCTGTAGCGCGCTATACTCCACCTGCATGAACAAACAAGCAGAAGATTTCAACGCCTTTAATGCATGGGACAGTTTTGGCGCCACGTTCATGCTGGGCATGGTGCCAGCCATCATGAACTACGTCTTCTCTGAGCCTCACGAAGTAGCCTCCACGGTCTTCATTGTCATCATTGCCGTGCTAATCAGCCTGGCGGTACTGGCGCTGGCGCTTATTACCCGATGGCGCATCATTGGCACGCTAGTGAATTTCTTCGGTGGTATCCTTACCGTTATCTACGCAGGAACAGCCGCATACTTCTGGTGGTTTACGGACGACACACCAGGGCATCAGCCCACAGAGGATAATCAGCAGATAACGGCTCCGCAACCGAAGTGATTCTTAGCGTCAGCCCTGCTGTTCCTCCTTGAGTAACTCCTCGTACTCTTGCACGGTTTCCTCAATAAACAAGGTAACGGCAGAGGTCATTGTCTGTCCGTAGTACGCACAGGCTTTCTGGAATTTCTCTACCAGCGCGCTGTCTACATACAGCCCCAGCATCTTCTTATTTTCAGCTCTTTGTCTTGGTGCCATGGCCTTTATTCGGTGGGTGTTGAGGGCAAGCCCAGGATGGTGCCAGGCATAATCTTATGCCCGGCAAAGAAACTTTCCGCGTTCATTTTTCGCGCACCGGCGGGTTGCATGGTGGTGATTCGGATCGCACCGCCGCGGCGTCCGCCACAGGAAACAAGCATGCCCTCCGGGCCGGATTCCAACACCATGCCAGGCACGGCGTCCTCTGGCTTCCGGATGTTCAGGAACATATCTACCGGCGGGTATATCTTCAGCATCTTATCCTGACCACTATGCACGGAAGGGTAAACGGTGAAGGTTCCTGGCCAGGAATGGTACGCGCGTATCTTCCTCGCAATTTGCAATGCTGGTTGGTTCCAATCAATCTGACCATGGGCGCGCAGCAATTTTGGTGCGTAAGTCATGAGGTTCTCATCCTGTTCTTCGCGCATATCCTCCCCAGCTGCCAGCGCCTCTATAGCCTCTATGAGCGCTTGCGGTGCAAGCTGTGCCAAATCATCGTGCAAGCTTTCTCCTGTTTCAGTACCTCGCAACGGTACGGACATCTTGCAGATGATATCCCCTGCATCCAGTTTCTTGACCACATGCATGATCGTGATGCCGGTTTCATCATCGCCAGCCTCAATGGCGGCCTGTATGCATGCGGCTCCGCGATGACGAGGCAGTAGCGAAGCATGTGCGTTGATGCAGGCCACTTTGGGTACATCAATGACTTCCTGTGAAAGAATCTGCCCATAGGCCATCACCACCACAATGTCTGGCTCGTATGCCCGAAGTTGTTCCACCGCTTCATTATCCCGCATCCGTTCAGGCTGGAACACGGGTATCCCGTGTTGCTCTGCCACCACCTTCACACGGGGGGGAGTCAGCTCCATATGCCGCCCAACCGGCCTATCTGGCTGAGTGATAAGAGCCACCACGTTTCCCGTTGCAGCCAATGCCTGGAATGAGGGAATGGCTATATCCCCCGTTGCCATCATCACGATTCGCATGCCGACTAAATACCACATCTTCGGTGTTTAGTCAAGCGATATTTAACTATTCCTTAGCAATTTTAGGAAAAAGGCCAAGAAAACCGCCGCAGCTACGTAGAGCAACTGCGGCGGTTCTGTTGTAAGCTTTATTCGCTCAGGTTATCGGCTCAGGCCTCCTCGGAGGTAGAACCAGAAGCCGTGGTCGTGGCGGGAGCCACGGGAGCGGTGAGCTGGGGCAGGTCGATGATTTCGATCAGAGCCATGGGGGCGCTGTCGGTCATGCGCTGGCCGAGCTTCACGATGCGGGTGTAACCACCCTGGCGATCCTTGGTAGCCTCAGCAACCACGCTGAAAAGCTTGGCCACAACCTTGGGCTGGGGCAGCGTAGCAAGAGCCTGGCGGCGGGCATGCAGGGATCCATTCTTACCGAGGGTGATGAGCTTCTCCACGTAGGGACGCAGAGCCTTGGCCTTGGCCAGAGTGGTGGTGATGCGGCCGTGGCTGATAAGGCTGCATGCCTGGTTGGCAAGCAGTGCCTTGCGGTGGGAAGCAGTACGCTGAAGCTTGGCTTTCTTTACGCCGTGTCTCATAGTCTTTTAATGTGTTAGTGTGTTAATGTTAATATATTGGAATCTTTACTCATCGTCATCGTCACCGAAGGCGTCGATGTTGTGGGTGATAAGAGCCTGCAGGTCAGTAGCGCGGGCTTCATCGCCATTGTCGCGCAGGCGGGAAGCCGGAGCGGGAGAAGCGAGAAGCTTGGCGTCGAACTGCATGCCGAGGGACAGACCGTGCTGCACGAGCTTGTCCTTAATCTCGTTCAGGGACTTCTTACCGAAGTTGCGGTACTTGAGCATTTCGCTCTCCGTCTTCATGGCCAGCTGACCAACCGTCGTGATGTTGGCGTTGTTCAGGCAGTTAGCAGCGCGCACAGAGAGCTCAATTTCATTCACGCTCATGTTAAGCAACTTGCGAAGCTGGGCGGTATTGGCATCCTGCTCACCACCATTAGCCTTATCGAACTCAACGCGGCGGCTATCAGCGTCCACGAACACATCAAGATGATGGCGCATGATGCTGGCAGCCTGAAGCATGGCATCACCGGGAGACACGCGGCCATCGGTCCAGATATCGAGCACGAGCTTGTCGAACTCGGTCATCTGACCCACACGGGCGTTATCCACAGCGTATTTCACGCGGGTCACCGGGGAGAAGATGGAGTCAATCGGAATCACGCCAATCGGGCGGTCCTTATCATTGTTATCATCTGCGGTGTGGAAACCACGCCCCACGTTCACCTCAAAGTCGCAATCAAAGATGGTGCTCTGGTCAAGGTGGCAGATAACCTGATCCTTGTTCACAACGGAGTAGATGTGATCTTCCTGGATATCACCTGCAGTCACCACGCCCTGCTTCGTCACGCGAAGGGAAAGGGTGCGGGGCTCCTTGCCAAAGTGCTTGAACTTGACCTTCTTGAGGTTGAGGATAATTTCAGTCACATCCTCCACCACGCCGGGAAGGGAAGTGAACTCGTGCTGGGCACCGGCAATGCGAACGCTGGTGATGGCAGCACCCTCCAGGGAGCTGAGCAGCACGCGGCGAAGCGAGTTACCGAGAGTGTGACCAAAACCAGTCTCAATAGGCTCGGCAATAAAGGTCACGTGGTTGGGATCCTCCGGGGCAGCAATGCGCTTAAGCGTGTTGGGAATCTCGAAATGGGCCAGCTTGATAGGCCCCTGCTCCTGAATCATTTCGTCAGACATATTTGTGTGTATTTGTGGTCGGGTTTCCCTCCTTGCGGGCTCTGCTTCCTGAGGAAAGGGAGGACCAACGACCGGATTTTTAGTAAACCCGCGCGGCGCAGAGGATACCGCTAATTCCTTCACTTGGCAAGCCTTTTCTGCAAGAATGTCAGATTTTGTTCCCGTTTTGCCTGATATCGGGAACAAATCGACATTTTACACCTCAATTATGAATCAAACTGGTAGTAACATCCGCATACTGGAAGCGCACCAGGCGGGCGAGGTCAGCGAGAGAGAGCTGCACCTGCAACCCGATGCGGCCACCTGAGAAGATGATGGAATCAAAAGCCTGTGCGCTAGTGTCAATAATGGTGCGAAAAGGCTTTTTCATACCAATGGGCGAACACCCACCATGCACATACCCTGTGAGAGGTAACAAATCTTTCTGCTTGAGCATTTCAAGTGATTTTTCGCCAACAGCCTTCGCGGCCTTCTTGAGCTCCAGCCCCGCGCCCACGGGAATCACGAACACATAGTGAACCCCACTGCGTCCGGTCGTCACCAGCGTCTTGAACACCTGGGCAGGATCCTGACCCAGCTTCTCTGCAACCTCAAGCCCTGAAATAGCTTCCTCCGAATCGTAGGTATAATGATGATACGGCACCTTCTTCTGCTCCAGGAGCCGCATTACGTTCGTTTTTTCAGCAGGCTTCATATCACGGCAAAATGCGGGCGATGGCCCAACTCTGCGGACGGTGAAAATCCGGCTCTCCACTCAGGTCATCAGAAGTCGTCAAGAAAAGGTAATCCGGGCTATTGAGAATGCAGGCAGCTGCCAGACGGCAATCATAGATATCAATACCCAGGCTCCGGAAATAGGAAAGCGGCAAGTACGCACAGCAAGCCCAACCCTCCGGGGTCACATTTCCCTGCGTGTGCACTCCCACCGGAACTCCGGCGGCTGCGTCGCGCACACGCGGAGCAGAAAAGGCGCATGCCCACCATGCACCATTCGGGCAGAGATTAAACTCCAGGTATTGCGTTCCCTCTGCATCGGCCACAAAGAATTCCGCAGTATCATACATCCACAATTCCTCTGTAAATTCACCAGGCTGGGCATCAGGATGAACCGTGACCGTGGCAGCTTGACTTACACGGAAAACCAGATATTCATCCTCAATGGTAAAACTATATTCCACAGGAGCATTAACGGGGGTTCCAAACCATTCATGAGTGAGCTGCTGGGTTATCGGACTACCGGTGCTGATGATGTTCTGCATGCCCGCATCATACCAAATTTGAAAACGGATAGCAAGAACTCAACTCTATATTTTCTTTTACATTGACCCAGCATCTGCACGAGCGTAATATAAGGGAAATTACCATCCAACATGACGACAACTACATCTCCTGCACCACCCACTCCCCCTGTTCCTTTTCCCTCATATAATATCTTCAATGCCTTCATCTCCTGTCTGAAACGCTATGCCAAATTCAGCGGGCGAGCCTGCCGCTCGGAATACTGGTATTGGATTCTTTCAACGTGTTTGGTGGGGCTCTTGCCCCTTGGAATGGACATTGCCTATTACGGATTAGAGGCATTACTAAACGATACCACCCCGATTTCAGATATCTATAATCTGCTGACGCTGATTCCCGGACTGGCCGTATTTGTACGTCGCATGCACGATTCAGGGCGCAGCGCATGGAACCTCCTGTGGTACTTACTGCCGTTCATTGGCTGGATAGTCATCATCGTATTCTGCTGCAGCCGCACTGCAGAGGCAAACAAATACGGAGATGGGCCAGACGCCCCTGCAGCCTGATTCTTCATACATTTCCCAGCTCCTCCTCCCCCGGCGCGACAGATCATTCCGTTGCGCCGCCTTGTTTTCTGTCAAACAACCCCGTCTGTAATTGAACAAAGAAAGCCTCTTATACGTCAACTGACATTGAACGAACTTGATTAACCGCGTTCAGGTGGTAGACTTGAGCGCAAACCACGACCATGAACACACAGGAATTTAACGAACAAATTGCCCAGAAATCTGCGTGGGTGAGCGCAGTCAAACAAGAAATGGCCAAAGTGGTAGTTGGTCAGCAAAAGCTTGTGAACCGACTGATTCTGAGTCTTCTCTGCAAAGGCCACGTACTATTGGAAGGCGTGCCGGGGCTTGCCAAAACACTTTCTGTAAAAGCACTTGCCGGCACCATGGAAGCGGCATTTTCCCGCATTCAGTTCACCCCTGACCTGCTGCCGGCAGACCTGCTGGGCACCATGATTTATAATCCTGAGGAACGCCAGTTCAGCGCCAAGAAAGGGCCTGTGTTTGCCAATCTGATTCTGGCAGACGAAATCAACCGCGCTCCAGCCAAGGTTCAGAGTGCCTTGCTGGAAGCAATGCAGGAACGCCAAGTCACCCTTGGCGAACGCAGCTATCCCCTACCCAACCCCTTCCTGGTGCTGGCCACGCAGAATCCCATTGAGCAAGAAGGCACCTACCAGCTGCCAGAAGCCCAGCTCGACCGCTTCCTGTTCAAGGTTGTGGTAGACTACCCCAGCCGCGATGAGGAGCTCAAAGTACTGGAAATGATGAGCAGCACCACAGCCACCCCCCATACCAGTCCGGTAGTCAGCGTTGAGGAGATAGATGAATCCCGCGCGCTGATGGATCAAATTTTCATTGACCCGGCTGTGCAGCGCTACATTGTAGACCTCGTGCGTGCCACCCGCATGCCCGAAAAGGTAGACCCCCGGCTGGAAGGCATGGTGCGAGCCGGAGCCTCGCCACGAGCAACCATCAACATTGCCCTCGCAGCCAAGGCTCTTGCCTTCACCCGCCAGCGCGGCTATGTTACCCCGCAGGATGTAAAGGACCTGGCACACGATATCCTGCGCCACCGAATTCTGCTCTCCTACGAGGCAGAAGCGGCCAACAAGACCAGCGACAACGTCATCGACAGCATCCTCTCCAAGGTACCAGTGCCGTAAAAAGCCATGGATAAGACGCAGGAAATCATGGAAAAGGTTCGCCGCATCGAGTTGCAGGCGCGCCGCATGTCTACCGCCACCTTTGCCGGCCAATACCGCTCCGGCTTCCGTGGTCAGGGGCTTGATTTTGATGATTTCCGTGAATACCGCGCCGGTGACGAACCTCGCTTCATCGACTGGAAGGTAACAGCGCGCACCGGCACGCCCTATGTCAGGACCTTCCATGAAGAGCGAGAGCAAGTACTGCTGCTGGCTGTAGATGTCAGTGGCAGCATGGACTATGCCAGCGCTGGCATTGCAGATACCAAGCGTGAGTACGCCGCCCAGATTGCAGCAGTACTCGCATATAGTGCCGCGCTGAATGGAGATAAAGTCGGGCTCCTGCTCTTCGGACGCCAACCGCATTTCTACCTCCCACCGGCAAAAGGCATGAAGCAGTGCCAGCGAGTCGTGCGCGAAATACTGGGAGCACCTTCAGCCGGGCAGGATGACACCATGGAGGAAGTTGCAGCGGAAATCATACGGACTCAACGCAAAAGTGCCATGGTATTCCTCATCAGCGACTACCTGGCACCGGTCGATAAACAAGCCATTGGTAAGCTGAATTTCCGGCATGAGCTCATACCCGTGCGGCTGAATGACCCGGCAGAAATCGAACTTCCCGCTGCAGGCCGCATCTGCTTCTGCGACCCGGAAACCGGAGAATTGTTTGAAGGAGACCTGGAGGACAAGCACCTGCGCCAGGCACATGCCAACGCCATGCAGGCCCACCGGGTGGAATGGCAACGCGTATTCAACCAGCTGGGCATCGATTCGCTGGATTTACGCACCACTCAGGATTTCATTCCTGCTCTTCGCAAAATGTTCAATCGCCGCAGCAGACTATTCGCGCATTGATACACCACCATGGGTAACGACATTCTACAAGCAATTCCGACCCTGGAAAAAGATATTCCTGCTGATACATTCATGGTGCAGGAATTCTGGTTTCCCCTGCTCTGGGCAAGCCTCATTATCATTCCCCTTGCTGCACTAACTGCGTGGTGGTTCTACCGCAGAAGAAACAAGGGAGCACAGCCAGGTGCCACACCGCTCCAGGAAGCTCTGGCAGCACTGGGGGAGCTGGATTCAGCTCTGCCCCCTATGCGAGAATGTTCGCTGAGGCTCTCCCTAGTGCTGCGTTCATTCCTGGCCGGGCAGACCCAGGACCCTGCTCTTTACGAAACACATGAAGAATTTTCCCAGCGCATGGACTCGCTCGCAAATGTACCACAAAGCTGCCAGTGTGATACGCGGGAGCTGCTGGAGCACTTGGCTGAGTTCAAGTACGCCGGTGCAACGGACAGTAATCCGACCCTGGCGCACGAGCTGGTGGAAAGAGCCCGGCAGCTGGTCATCCGCATTGATGCAGCCCAGCAACAGGTAAAGGAGGTAACCGCATGATACTGGCCAACACTGCTGCTCCCGTACTGGAATCGACCAGGGAGTTTACCTTCGCCCAGCCAGCATGGCTCTGGCTTCTGCCCTGCGTGCTTCTCTTCCTCCTCCTGCGCCGCCGCCGTGGTACAACAGCCCACCTCATCCACCCCACGATTCGCTTTGCTGCAGCTCAACTGAAGCGCCCTGCAACACTAGCCGGGCGCCTGGGTCCCCTCTGCATGGTGCTTTCCATGGCGGCTCTCATCATTGCCCTTGCCCGCCCCCAGTGGAAAAACCAGCACACTGAGGAAAGTGTAAGCGGTATCGATATCATGATTGCCTGCGACCTCTCCGGTTCCATGGCAAGCCAGGATATGCTCTTTACGGCAAAAGACCGCCTGGGGCGCACCCAGCGCGCAGCTATCGACCGACTCACCGCAGCCAAATACGTCATCAACGAATTCATTGCCGGCCGACCGAACGACCGCATTGGACTAGTTGCATTTGCCGGAAAGGCAAAATTATGCAGTCCCCTCACGCTGGATCATGGCATTGTCAGCTATATTATCCGTGAATTCTACCTGGCTGATGACCAACGTCCCGGTTACATTGCGGAAGATGGCACCGCTATCGGTACCGCCATTGCCTCAGCCGCACTCCGGCTGGATGAGCGAAAGGAAACCAAGAGCAAGGTCATCATCCTCGTGACAGACGGCATGAGCAATCGAGGCAGCATCTCACCCGTGGACGCAGCCCGCCAGGCCGCAGAGCTCGGCATCAAAATTTTCACCATCGCCATCGGCAAAGACGAACGACTTTCGCGCTACACTGCCAATGTTGATACCTTTGATGAGAAAACGCTGCGCGAAATCGCAAAAATCACCGGAGGGCAATTCTACAGAGCCAGCAGCGGAGCCCGCCTGCAAAAAGCTTTTGACAACATTGACAAGCTGGAAAAAACAGAAGCCAAACGCCGCACCCTCATCAGCTTTGACGAACTCTTCCCCTGGCCGCTGGCGGCTGCTGCCCTGCTCCTGACGCTGGGTACCATCCTGAACTTCACACTACCCAAGCCTGCACCATGAGTTTTCTCTATCCGAACATCCTGTGGTTTCTCCTGCTGGTTCCAGTATTGACCGGTCTCATGATTCTGGCCTGGCGAAGCTCTGGACAAGGCTGGCGCAAGCTTGTTTCTGCCAAACACCAGGAACTTGTCAGCCGCCGTCCATTGTGGAAAACAGCCCTCCCCGCGTGCTTTGCCATGCTGGCGTTGGTCTGCATTATTGTAGCTCTTGCCCGACCCATCAACGGATACCGAGAAGGGGGAGCCACTACGACCGGTCGCAACCTGCTAATTGCTCTCGACATCTCCCGCTCCATGGAAACGGAAGACGTCAAGCCCTCCCGTCTGGCTGAAGCCAGGGCGGCAGCCTACGAGCTTATCGATGCTCTGCCTGGAGACAAAATCGGGCTCATTGTATTCTCCGGTGAGGCAGACCTTGTGGTCCCCCTCACATACGACCACACTGCCTTGCGCGACGCACTCGAACAAGTGAACCGGAACTGGGCCGGTGTGGGCGGTACGAATTTTGGACTAGTGCTCCGTAAAGCCATGCAGGATTTCCAGCGCAGCACCCCGAAAGGCAGCACGAATGCTCTTGTCATCCTCAGTGATGGAGAAGACACGGTCAACTCTTCTCTGGATGTGGCAGAAGAAGCTAAGGAAAGCAAGCTGCTGGTCATTACGGTAGGCATCGGCACCGCGGCCGGTGGCCCCATTCCTGATGCAAAAGGAGAGAACGGTCTCTGGCAGGATGCTAACGGTAAGCACGTCATCAGCAAACTGAACACTGAATCCCTGCGCCGCTTTGCTGAAGCTACCGGCGGTGATTACTTCATCATGGATTCCAATGCCAATCTCACGGCATTCACCCAGGCAGCAGTGCGTAAAATTGATAAACATGAGGAAGCTTTCTCCATCAACAAAGTCCCCAACGACCTTTTCTCTCCGTTTGCTATTTCAGCCTTCATCTTCCTGATTCTGGCACTGCTCAGCAGCACTGAATGGAGGTTTCGCCGACACACTGCCAGCATAAGCCTCCTCTTCCTTCTGGTTCAGCCCCAAATCCAGGCAGCCCCCAGAGCAGAAGCCGCTGCTGCTTACAAGCAGGGTTTGGCCTTCATGCAATCCAATGAAGGCAGTAAGGCAAAAGAGGCTTTTTCTCAATCGCTGCTGGACGAGGACCTGTCAATCCAAGCGGCTTCTCTCTATCAAATGGGGCAAGTGAATGCCAGCAAAACCTTTGCCGACCTCAGGGCTCTATACGGAGAGAAAGAAACGGAAGGAATTGATGAAGAGGAGGAAGCTGCAGCACAAGTTTCCCCCGATGCTCTGCAGAAAATCGTAGACTCCCTCAAGCAAGACATCATCCCGTACCGTGATGCCCTCAAGCTTCAGCCTTCTCTGCAAGCCGCATCCAAAAATATAGCAGGCATCAATGAATTGATTAAAAAGCTCGAAAAAGAAATCGAACGGCTCAAGCAGAACCAGCAGAACCAGCAAGACCAGCAGGATAAGCAGGATAAGCAGGACAAGCAAGACCAGCAAGACCAGCAGGACAAACAAGACCAGCAGGACAAGCAGGACAAACAAGACCAGCAGAACCAGCAAGACAAGCAAAAGCAAGCTCAACCAGAATCTGCACAGCAGCAGCCAAATGAGGAAGAAAAAGCCCGCCATTATGCAGCCTCTGTTCTGAGGAGCCACCTAGATGAAGAACAAGGCTCACCCATTCCCCATGCCCATGACCAGGTACGGCCGCCTGCAAAAGATTACTAAACACCCGAATCCGATATTTCCATGAAACACAAGATTCCGTTTTTCATCGCCTTCATTTTCAGCTATTTCAGCATTGCACTTGCAGAAATAGTCCCAGTCTGGTCGGTGGATGTAGCCATGCCGGGGGAAAAAGTCGCCCTCTATTTAGTGGATACGGAAGTAGGAGAAGATTTATTCCGTATTCAACAACGCCCGACGGTGACAAACGCGGCGCTAGAAATCATGCAGCACTACGCTGGAGCCAACCCCCTGGATCCCAACCGTGCAGTCATCGAAATCTACCCTATCCAAATCATCCCGGACTCACCGGGCAAAGTGCAAATTAAAGATTTGCAGGTACAATATAACTCAGGCCGTACCGAAAGCGTTACTGTCCCCCCCCTGCCGGTCGTATCACAGAGCGCCATCCGCTGGATGAAATCGCCGGTCACCTTTGGTGTACTCTGGCACACCTCCATTCAGGAAGGCTACGTGCACCAACCCATCAAAACCGCCATCAAGATTCTGCTCCCCGGTGGAGTTGACACCGTGGGGGCACCCCAATTGAATGCCGTAGATGTGCGAGTCGGAAACTTCCAATCAACCCTTCAGGGCGTATTGGCCATGGTGCATAACCAGATTATGGGTACAACCACAGCTTATGCCAAGGGGCAAAACTGGCGCACAGTAGATTTCACCGGGACGCTCACTCCATTCCGTGAAGGCAATTCAGATGTTGCCGGAAAAATCATTCTGGAGCAACGCCAGGGTTTCTTCACCCTCATGCGAGCAGAAGGTGAGTTACCAATTCTGAGTGTGGGTGCGCTGCCTCTGCCTCCAGGAGCACCAGCAAACTTTGCCAACATGGTAGGTGAATATTCCATTTCAGCCAGCACAACGGCCAAAAGCCTGGCTATGCATGAAGCCGTGGAAGTGGAAATAACGGTCAAAGGAACGGGTAATCTGGAGCAGCTGGAGTGTCCGAAACCCGAGGACGCCTCCGAATGGAAGCTCGTTCCCGCTACCCGCAAGCCCATCGTTGGTCCCAACGGGGAAACCCAGGGAATGATATTCAGTCAGCTTCTGCGGCCCACTGCTGAAGTGGGAGGCATCCCCTCGTTCTCCTTCTCCTACTTTGACCCGAAGCGAATGGAATACCGCCAGGCGGCCACAGCCCCCATTCCTCTTCAATGGCAGGAAACGGATGCCGCCGGCAGCGGAATTCAGCAGGCCACGTCTGCAGAGCCGCCACCAGCCGGCACCATTCCGGTGGCAGAAATGACAGACATTTATGGCTATATTCCCCGCAGCATGTATGGTCGCGTCTGGAATCTTCCACGCTGGCTGTGGTATCTTCTCTACCTACCGGCCATCATCGTTTTCGCAGCGCTCACTGTGCAACAGCTCCGCCGGAAAGTAGCAGCCGGAGCAGCAGACCGAGCCCGAGAACGTGAACTTAGCGAACTCGCAGCCCGACCAGATCCACTCAGTTTCCTCAAAGGCGCCGGAGCCTACATTGAAACCCACATTCCGGCAGGTAGCATGACACCTCAACTCCAGCAAATCCTGGACAAGCGTGACGAAGAAGCATTCCGGCCCGATGCCCAGGCCTCCTTGTCAAACCAGGAACGCAACCATATCATGCGAATCCTGCGAAGCATAAGCAGCAAAGCCGTTCTCCTCCTGCTGTGCCTCCTTCCTTTGAGTCAAGCGACCACCGCAATGGCAGATTACCAGGGAGGGCAGTACTCCAAGGCCTTAACCACGCTCGAAAAGGCAGAAGGCTACCCGGAAGCCTTACGCCAATACAACATGGGCAACTGCTATTACCGGCTCAATAAACCGGGCCAGGCAGCACTTTGCTACGCCCGTGCCCTACAGGCTGACCCTGGGTTCAAGGAAGCGCGCTTCAACCTCCAATTCATCCAGCGCAAAGAAGGAGCCCTGCTTCCTTCTGGCTCCGTCACAGATGATATCTTTACGCTCATCACACCCTCTCAACTCTGGGTTGCCAGCATCGTGAGCACCGCCATTCTGGCACTTTGCATTGCCCTGCTGATTGTCCGCCGTGGTAAACATAAACCATGGTTGCAGACCTTTACAGCACTCAGCGCTCTTGCCTCACTGCTCTGCGCTGCCGACTGGGGGTACTACATAACTCGCCAGACTCCGGATTTATCGTCCCTACCCCCCAGTGATGTTGCCTATGTACTGACAGCAACGGAGCTCCGTTCCTCAGCAGATGCCAAGGGGGCAGGAATCATGAAACTGACCGCCTCCACCCCTCTGCACCAACTGGCCTCGCGCGGCAGCTGGTGTTACGTTGAAACATTCACCGGTGTTCGTGGCTGGGTTAACAAGGCAGACACAGATTCCCTCACCGAAGGCGGAGAAACGCCGCGTGTTCCCCTCATCATCCGTTTCTGATGCAAAAGGCCTGCCTCTACGTCCTCCTCACTATCTCTGCACTAGCGCTCATCCTTCCCATCCTCTGGATGGCAGGCTTGTGGTACTACCAGCCCATCTGCCTCATTCCCAGTGGCATGTTGCTGCTGGGAATGTTCTTCTGGAAAAGGCAAAGAAGGTCTATTTCCGTTCATTTCATCCTCTGGGCGCTCGTAATCATCAATATCATTACCTACCACCTTCTGCCCCCACCCCAGCCAGCACAATGGGAAAAGCCCTGGGCAGTTGCACCGGAACTTGAGCAGGACGGTCACTTGCTGACCATCCATAATCTCCGCGATTTCCGCTACCGGACTGAGCAGGACAGCACAGCGCGCTACCTTACGGAAACATATAATTTAGCCACCCTCACCGGTGTAGATTTTGCCGAATGCCACTGGGACGGCATGGAAGCCGTATGCCACACCATGTTGAGCTTCCATTTTGCAGATGGCAAGCGTTTTGTGGTGTCAGCCGAGACCAGGCTGCCAGAAGGCATGGAGCAAAATGCCATAGCGGGACTGTACAAGCAATATGGGCTGCTATACCTTTTCGGGACGGAGGAAGACATCTTTGGCTTACGAACCAACATACGGCACGAGGATTTGAGCGTATACCCCATGAACATCAGTCCTGAAAGCGGGCGCAAGCTGCTTCAGCACTTCATCCAGCTGGCTCAAGAAGCAGCTGCTGGCGGTACCCCGTACAACACCATTTCTGCCAATTGCTCCACCGGGCTTGTAAGTGCCTTCCGCTCACTCGCCCCGAACATGCCCCGCCAGTATGATTTTCTCCCCCTGCACAACGGCAGCATAGCGGGCATACTCATCCGCAGTGGAGCCGTACAGCACCTACCAGGAGAGAGTGAAGATGATATCCGCCGCCGATGCTATGTGGGCTACGATATACCGCTTGAAACCTATTCCTCTACCCTGCACAACAAAATCAAGCCAAAGGAAAGCAGCAGTCGGCAACGCATGTGAACGTGCTTTTTGTTTGCCAAAGTTCAGAAGGGGGAGTAGAATAACCGCGTGAATTGGACCTCAGCCAGAATCTACGTAATCAAAGCGGCCATCATTGGCATGACATTGTGCTACATGGTGCTGGATTTGTGGATTATGAAAGGTCCCATGTATGGGTTTTTGCACAAGGATAAGCAAATAGCCGATGCAGCAGCCATCGTGTATGGAGAGCGAATTTCTCATGACCAACTAGCGCGCCACAAGTCTGAGCAAAAAGCCATAACAGGCAAAGCCAAGCCGGATTTGACCGTACTCATGGATCTGGTTCGCAGTTCCTTGCTCCGCATGCGGGCACGTTATAACGATAACCAGCTGTCCCATGACCGAGCTGCGGCAGAACTGGCGGTAAAAGAACTATCTACACGTTCCGGGAATGATGCTGATTTTGAGCAGCATCTGGCATCCCAAGGCTACACACGCAGCCAGTTTACAGATAAAGTGGAGGCCAGACAAATGCAGCTTGCCCTGCTGGACCGGAATCTTACCCCACACACCCAGGTAGACCAAGCCGCCATTGAGGCTCATTACAAATTACTGAAGGATGAACTGACCATCCCGGAAAGCAGAATCGTCAAACACATCTTCATTGCACGCTCAAACCGCAATGAGGACGATGCACGCAACCGTGCGGAACTGGTCATGACCCGCCTTGCGGCAGGTGAAGACTTTGCCAAAGTAGCAGCAGAAATGAGTGATGACGCCGCCAGTGCTGCGCGTGGGGGTAATTTGGGGACTGTGTATAATGATGCCCTGCTCCCGCTGCCGGAACTGAAGCTCTTCGGGAGAGGAGCCCTACCAGCCGAAACACCCAGCTTGGTAATGAGTAAATGGGGATGGCACATCATCGTTCCTGGCTCCATAACCCCCGCCTATACGCCCTCGCTGGACGAGTGCCGAGAAACACTACGCACGGCCATCATCAGCGCCCAGCGAGAGCTGGGAGTAGAAGCTTTCTTCAACATCCTCCTCAAGGAGGGATTCCAACAAAAACGCATTCAGATTCATGTCAAGTGACCGTATCACTGTGAACCGCGCCACCAAGGGGCTGCGTGGCACTATCATCGTACCTGGGGACAAGAGTATTTCCCACCGGGTCGCCATTCTAGGAGCCCTTGGCCGGGGAGCCATGAAAGTACGCAACTACTTGCACAGCGAAGACTGCCTTAACACACTGAGGGCCATGCAGCAGCTGGGAGCCCAGGTAGAGGAGGAAGACGGGCCTCAGAACTTCACCCTTACGGGAACGGGCATGTCCCCCCAGGCGCCGGCACGTGATATTGACTGCGGAAATAGCGGCACCGGCATGCGACTCATGGCAGGCATGCTCGCCGCACTTCCATTCCGCAGCCGCATGTTTGGGGACACCTCCTTGAGCAGCCGTCCCATGGGCCGTATCATTACACCGCTTGAATCAATGGGAGCACACATCACAGCCTGCGGACAAAAGCCCGGGTGTGCCCCCTTGGAAATTGAAGGAGGCAGACTACAGCCCATCCATTATGATTTGCCCATGGCCAGCGCACAGGTGAAGAGCGCAGTCTTGCTGGCCGGACTACTGGCAGAGGGGCGCACCTCCATACACCAGCCTGCCATCACACGCGACCACACAGAGCGCCTCTTTGAACATTTCAGTATCCCCTGCACCATCTCTGATGACGGGCTGGATATCTCTGTGCAAGGGCCGGTTATTCCCACCAACAAGGATATCACCGTACCCGGTGATATTTCCAGTGCGGCCTTCTGGTTAGTTGCCGCCTCCATCGTACCCGACAGCGAAATCACCCTTCTGAATGTGGGTCTGAACCCTACGCGCAATGCTGTTATCAACGTACTGCGCCGCATGGGGGCAGACATCAGCATCACTGAACTATCAGAACGCGGCGAACCTTACGGTAACATCACCGTGCAGTCACCAGCCAGGCTTGTTGCCACCGAGGTATACAAAGATGAAATTCCTAATCTTATTGACGAGATACCGGTGCTGGCCGTTGCTGCTGCTTTTGCGGAAGGCACCACCCGTATCCGCAATGCGGCAGAATTGCGTGTCAAGGAAAGTGACCGCATTGCCACCACGGCTGGAAACTTGCGTGCCATGGGTGGCAAAGTGGAAGAATTCCCGGATGGTTTGGAGATAACCGGCGGAGCCCCGCTACACGGAGCCACCATGGATTGTTTCGGAGACCACCGTATTGCCATGAGCTTCCTCATGGCTGGATTAAACGCAGAAGGCAGCACAACCCTTCTCAACTGTCACAGCATCAACACCTCTTACCCCGGATTCGAGGAGCACCTGCGCCTTCTCACCAGCTGCTAACCCTCCTGCCATGGCTCGAATTACCCAGGAATGCGTGGCTCGCATCAAGGATTCTGCAGATATTGTGGAACTCCTGGGCAAATACCTTCAACTGAGGAGAGCCGGTAATTCATGGAAAGCATGTTGTCCTTTCCACAGCGAAAAAACGCCTTCGTTCCACGTCAACCCCGCCCGACAGACCTTCCACTGCTTCGGCTGCGGTGTGGGGGGAGATGCGCTGAAGTTCATCATGATGTTCGAGAACCTCGACTACCCGACCGCGCTGCGGCGGTTAGCAGATATGAACGGCATTCCGGTCATCGAGGAAGAAGAAAATCCTGAAATGGCACGTATGCGCCGAATGCGCTCCCGCGTGGTAGAAGCCAACACCCTGGCCACAGAATACTACCACCGCAAACTCTGCCGCGATGCAGCCGCAGCCCATGTGCGCGAGTACCTCAAGAAACGAGGCTTTGGCATTGAAATTGCCCGTACATGGCAACTAGGCTGGGCTCCCCCCGATTTCCGGGAACTGGCAAACCTGGCAGGCACGCACAACATTGATGAACGATTGCTGGCAGAATCCTACCTGCTGGGGAGGGGGCAACGCGGTCTCTACCCCGTTTTCCGGGATCGCCTCATGTTTCCCATCCACAACGTGCGAGGGGAAGTGGTCGGATTCTCCGGCCGCATCATTCAGGAAGGCCAGGATCCGCGTAAATACGTCAACACAGCTGATACGGCAGCGTTCCATAAGGGTGAACTCCTGTTCGGGCTCTACAAGGCCACGGGGCCAATAGGCAAGGCGGGTATGTGTGTGGTGGTATGCGAAGGCCAGCTGGATGTCATCGCATGCCATGAAAAAGCAGATATCCGCAACGCGGTTGCCGGGCTTGGCACAGCTTTCACCGATGAACACGCCCGGATTCTCCGCAAATATGCCAAAAAAGCCATCCTCTGTTATGATGGAGATAACGCCGGTATCAAGGCCAGTGAGAAAACGTTCCGGAAACTAGCAGCAGCCGGACTTGAGGTCTACCATGCCAGCCTCCCTGCGGGGGAAGATCCGGATTCCCTCATTGGTCGGCTGGGTGCGGAAGCCCTGCGTGAAGCCATTGATTCAGCGCGCCCCTATCTGGAAGTTCGTACAGGCCAGGAGCTCAGCATGATTCAGGGTGATGCAAATGCGCGCGCTGCACTCATCCCCCGCATGGCTGATCTGGCTGCTGAAATAACAGACAGGAACCGGCGTGATGTGGCAGTTGCCGACCTTGCAACCCGACTCAATACTGGCCTGGAAGCCCTACGCGAAACGGTGGAAGGCATTATCCGCGCCCGCAAGGATTCACCGAAACCAGCAGACTCCCCCACCCCATGGGATGCAATAGATGAAGCAGACCTGCCGGGAACCACAACCCCGGAACCACCCATCCGAGTCATTCCCATTAACCTGCATCCGGCTATTCGTGATACTATTTTCCTGGCGGCGGTCAGTGCTGAAGCCCAATCCATGCTCCTGGAGCGAATTGAAGAGCTGCAGGAACCCATCCGCTGGCTTTCCGGTGGCGTGCTGCTCCAACGCTTCATGGAATTCCTCCCCACTCCAGGTAATGAAGAATCCTGGCAGGAATTCCTTGCTCAGCTTCCACCGGAGCAAGCCGCAGCACTGCACGAAATTCAGCACACCCCCATCGATATTCCCGATGTGCCGGGTACCGTTGAAGCCACATGCTCGAACTCTTCTCTTGCAGCCCTCAAGGCACACGTTGACCAACTGCGCTCTCGCGTCAATACACCCGGTATCTCCTGGCAGGATGCCGCTCCCATCATGGAAGAAATGAACGAACTCCAGAAGCTTATCAACGCTGCGGAGTAAGCTTAACCACCATCATTTACGATAATAAACAGGCAGCAATTCGTTCAGCCTGCGCCCTGGGTGAGAAATACCCATCGTACCATGCCTTGGCAGCAAATCCCATTTCATCCATCCTCGCGTCATCATTCAAAAGCGCATCAGTAACAGATCTGACTTGGGTCTGTTTCAAATCTGCTGGTAGTATAAAAGTAAGGTCTTGTGCTTTCCTTGGAGTCTCAGAAAGTAAATCTGGCGCAGCTTCAAGAACAGATACCTCACATCGAACAGCCCGCAAACCTTAACTTGTATTCGCTTGATTGAGGCATTAGCCGATTCTATGCGAGCCGTGTATATGTGATAACGAATACCGATTATTCCAAAACACTGGAGC
>JAZSQS010000009.1:0-11900 GCA_045538105.1 Akkermansia sp. | reverse complement strand
TGAGTGCGATAAGTGTCTTCTTCATATGTGTTTGTTTTCTATATGTTTGAGATTATGCTGCGGGTGGCAGGTTATTCCTCGCGCGGTGGAAAGTTCACCCCAATCCGCAACGCGGATGAGTATACAGCATGTCGAATGCTGACGCGAAGCTCAGCCGCAGATACCCGTCGGTAAGATTGATATGACCATATGCTTACAAATAGGTAATTTTCATTAGTTACCTCTATAAAAGCAAGAAATTGTAATCGTGCAAACTAAATGGAAGTTACCAATTGTCAATTCCAGTATCCCAAAACTTTGGAACACACGTGGATATACTTCAGTAGTGCTATTTTTTTCTGTACTCCAAGGGTCATACATGCTATATAGACAGTCGATGATGAACAAGATTTTCTTTTCGGCCTGTCTATTGATGGCGTGGAGCACGGGCAATGCCTATGCAGAAGTGGTTTTCCCAGGAAAGGCACCAGGGAAGGCAAAGGTGGAATGTAGCGAATCCAAGGCGACGCTGAGCAATCGGATGTTTGCGGTGTCGCTGAACAAATCAGGTTCCGGTGTAACCTTTGGGGGATTGAGGTTATCAAACGGGCGCAAGGTCATTCAGGAGGGGAGTAACTTGTTTACCATCACCTTGGCCAATGGTACGAGTTACGAGTCAAAGGATTTGAAGAGTAGTGCGCTGGAGGAGGTGAATTTAAAGGGGAATGAAAAAAGCGCAAAACTTTCTCAACGTCTGCCCGGTAAGGCGGTCAAGTGCACGTTCACCACTCCGGATGGGGCTCTGAAAATTACTTGGCAGGCGGAATTGCGCGATAATTCGCACTACGTGCGCCAAATAATGGATGTGCAGGCTCAGAAGAGTGTAGAATTTGCCAATTTACGGCCTTTGGAATACCAGGTGGTGATGGGGGGAGTTCCCAAACTTTCTGGAGGCACAACGCACGGCAAGGTTGTGGTGAATAATTTGATTTTCTGTGGGCTGGAGACCCCTATGTCTCAGATGAACGCACCAGGAGGTCAGGACAATGAAGATGAACAAGCTGCATGGGATCCGGAATTCTGGGATGAAGGAACGTTCAAGGCGGCGTTCAATGTTCCGGGGAAGCTGGTATCGAAATACAAGGAAAAAGACGGTCCTGTGGTGAAAGGGCTTAAAGTTGCAGAAGGTGTACTTGGGTTTCAAACGGCTGGCAACTGCAAGGTGGAGTTCAGCGGTAGGCTGAATGTGGTGGGGGTGCAGTTGTTCCCGGAAGGCAGCGAAGAGCTCGCCACTGAGGATATCCACCCGATATCCAAAGGGAATCTGTATGAATTGAACGTGCCTTCTACCGGAAAATACACGATTCTGATTTGGGTTGATACTAAGACGAGTGATGTTAGCGGAAGCGGGAAGATTTCTTATTCCCTGCCCCTGGAATCAACAATGGATGACAACAGCACAGGTTCTGATGCAGCCGTGACGGGTGACTGGGTACGCCGGGCTACCTTGAAAGCCGGGCAGAGCTGGAACGTATCGTCAGTGACTGGCTTTTTTGCACCCAGGCAACGCCGCCGCTCATTCCTGGCTTATCTGGAGCGGGAGCGCGCTGTGCCTTACCGTTTGTTTATTCACTATAACGACTGGTACGAGATTGGCATCACCTGCAATAATAACCAGAACCCCTTGCAGAGAAATACAGAGCAGCGCCAGCTGGAAGTGTATGAGGCATGGAAGCGCGAAATGATTCAAAAACGCAAGACGCCCATTGACGCCTTTGTGATTGATGACGGCTGGGATGATTTCAACTCCCTGTGGGACTTCCATGCCGGCTTCCCCAATGGTTTTTCCAAACTTGATAAAGTCCTGCGGGGAATGAAGAGCGGCCTGGGTACATGGCTGGGACCCGTAGGTGGTTATGGTCATGCCAAAGCCTGCCGCCTGGGATTCTGGAACAAGAACCATCCGAATAATCAGATAGGTAACTTCCAGTTGTCCAACAAGGAGTATTTTGATGCCTTTGTGGGGCGCTGCACCCAGATGGTGCGTGATTATGAAATGCGCTATTTCAAATTCGACGGTATTTCTGCCCAGTTCCACGCAAAAGGTCCCGGCAATCTAGAAGATGCTGAAGGTATTTTGAGCGTATTACGAGAACTTCGCAAAGCCAGGCCTGACATTTTCATCAATACAACGGTTGGCACATGGTCCAGCCCGTTCTGGCTGCATTTTGCAGATTCCCTCTGGCGCCAGGAAAATGACTTCGGCACCATTGGCAACGTGGGCGATCCCCGCGACCGATGGATGAATTACCGTGACCGTCTGATTCACGAGGTGTTCGTGCAACGCTCTCCTCTCTATCCCATCAATTCGGTGATGACACACGGTATCATCATTACAAAGAATGGTCCGCCTCGTGAAATGGCAAAGGATCCGGAAAATTGCCTGAAAGAGATTCGCACCCACGTGGGCTGCGGCACGTGCTTGCAGGAGCTTTACGTGGATCGCGACCTGCTGGATCAGGAAAACGGTCGTTTGTGGAATGAACTGGCAGAGGCTATCAAGTGGCTGAGACGTAACGAGGACGTGCTGGCGGATATTCACTGGGTGGGGGGTGATCCTTGGAACAAAGATACAAACGAAGGTGATTTGTATGGATGGGCTGCCTGGAGTCCCACCAAGTGCACGCTTACCTTCCGTAATTCTGCAAACTCCGATAAGACGCTGAGGGCAACCTTGCGAGAAATACTGGATATTCCTCCCTATGTTAAAACGGGAACGGTTGAGCTTCGCAGTTCATTCAGAGGGCAACGCAGCCTCCCAGGAATCGTGGGCAAGGCTATTGATATTGACGAGCAGCTGGAAATTACCCTCAAGGGGCTGGAGGTCATTGTCATGGAAGGCACCTGCACAAATCATGCTGACGAGGCTGACGATGACGAGGCTGGTGATAGTAAGAAAAAGAAGAAAAAAGGCAAAAAGAAAGGAAAGAAAAAAAAGAAGAAGTCCAAAAAATAACGTTTTGCAAAACGGCGCCAGCTTGGCGCCGTTCTGCATTCATCCACCCACCTACCCCGACATGGAGAATTTCACTGACTAAAACAGATATTTTCTTGCGTGCGGGGCAGTTTAGTATATAATGAGCGTACTGCTATGATTGACCAGTTACGCAAACGACTTCTGGATCGGGACAACCCGGTACGTATTCATCTTATTGGCGTGGCAGGTGCCGGCATGAGCGGCATTGCACGCATGCTCCTGGAAATGGGGCACCGGGTAAGCGGCTGTGACCGCGTCACCAGCGAAGAAACGGAACGCCTTCAGCAAAGTGGACTTATCTTTGCCTGCCCGCACACAGCGGATGCAGTGGCTGACGCAGAGATTGTTATCTACTCCAGTGCTATCAGGGAGGATAATGTGGCACTGGCAGCGGCCCGTAAATCCGGTAGTCTCTGCCTGCGGCGCGCAGAATGCCTGGCTGCTATTCTCAACAACAAGAAAGGCGTTGTCGTAGCTGGAACGCACGGCAAGACCACAACCTCGGCCCTGACTGCCCACCTGCTCCGCGAAGCCCGCCTGCGTCCATGCCATTACGTGGGTGCAGAAATTCCGGTTCTGGGTGCTAATGCTCACTGGAATGCTGACAGCGATTACCTGATTGCAGAGGGCGATGAATCTGACGGCACCCTGGTCAACTATATTCCTGAACATAGCATTGTCCTCAACATTGAGGCAGAACACCTGGATTTCTACCGGGATCTCGACCACATCAAAGAGGTATTCCATACGCTTTGCCGTCAGACCCGAGGCTCCATTTTCTACTGCAAGAGTGATGCGGGAGCAGCAGATGTCTGCGGCCAGTATAAGAACAGCATTTCCTACGGCTGGCAAGATGCCGACTACACTGCCACAAACGTGACTGTAAAACGCGGTCGCACCCATTTCACCATCAACCACAAGGGTAAAAAGCTCGGTCGAGTGGAGCTTGGTATTCCCGGCCGCCACAACGTACTCAACTCCCTGGCTGCCAGTGCCGCAGCCTTAGAAATGGGAGCGGACTTCGCTAGCATTGCGCGCGGGCTGGCCTCATTTGCCGGCGCCCGCCGCCGCTTTGAAACGAAATATCTTTCCAAAGACTACCGCATCGTTGATGATTACGGGCATCACCCAACCGAAATTGCAGCCACGGTGCAAACGGCCAAGAGTCTGAACCCGGATCGCCTTGTCATTTTCTTCCAACCCCACCGTTACACACGCACCAAGTTGCTGCGTGATGATTTCGGAAAAGTTCTGCAAGACGTTGACAAACTATACGTTGCGGATGTATACCCTGCCAGTGAATTACCCATTCCCGGCATTTCCGGGCAAACGATTGTAGATGCAGTCCAGGAGCACGGACAGAGGGATGCAACATTCCTGCCAGACATGCCCAAGGCTCACTATGTGGTAGGCAACCAGTTGAAACCAGGTGATTTGTTCCTGACCTTGGGAGCAGGCAATGTGCACGAAGCTGGTTCCAAAATAGCCAAAGACTTGCGAACCCTCACAGAAATGCTCAACGATTGCGGTCGGGATATCCCCGCCCGCCTGTACGAGCCCATGAGGAAGCACACCACTCTGGGTGTGGGTGGCGTGGCGCAATTCTGGATTGAACCAGACACTATCCAGTCCATGCAGGATGTAGTCAATTTCTTTAAGGATCGCAGCATGCCAGTGCATGTGGTGGGGCGCGGCTCCAATCTGGTGGTGCGTGAAGGCGGTATCCGCGGCGCTGTTATCCACCCAAGTGGCGGTGATTTTGACCGTCTGGAACTGGTTAATGAAACCACCATCCTTGCTGGTGCTGGAGTAAAACTCAAGAAACTTGCAGCATTTGCGGCCAAGAATGGTATTTCTGGTTTTGAATGGATGGATGGTATCCCAGGTTGCGTAGGCGGCAGCTTACGAATGAACGCTGGCTGCATGGGTGGCGAAATGTGGCAGGTGTTCCAATCTGCCACCGCACTTGATGAAGATGGCGATGAGGTTGTTTTCACCAAGGGTGAAATGGAACCAGCCCGATACCGCTCCATTCCCGATTTTGAGCACAACATGGTGGTTCAGGCCACCTTCTGCGGCACGCAGGGCAATCCCGAAGAAATAGAAAAAACTATGGAGGATTTCCGCGTCCGCCGAAAAAACAGCCAGCCGCTTGAACCCAGCGCCGGATGCACCTTCCGCAATCCTGATTCCATACCAGCCGGTAAGCTGATTGATGAGTTGGGGCTCAAGGGCTTCACTATGGGTGGAGCGCAGGTTTCCACCAAACACGCTAATTTCATCATCAATACAGGTGATGCCAAGGCTACTGATATAACAGAACTGATTAACCACATCGAGCGAGTCGCTAAGAAGGAACGCGGCATTGTTCTGCACGAGGAAGTGCAGGTAATCGGTGACCGTGAACCACAATTCTAAACCATTTTTATCATGAAGGAACTTAAAAAGGATACAAAGATTGCTCTGCTCATGGGTGGTCCAGGTTCGGAGCGTGAAGTTTCTCTCGCCTCTGGCAATGGTGTGCTTGAGGCGCTTCGCGGAGAAGGTTTCACAAACATTATCCCCGTCATTGTGGATTGTGAGCGTCCTGCCATTCCGGAAGGAACTGAGCTGTGTTACAATATGATTCACGGCACCTACGGCGAGGACGGTGGGCTTCAATCATACCTGGAGGAATTGGGCATTCCCTACACTGGAGCTGGCTCTACCACCAGCCGCAACTGCTTTGACAAGGTTCTGACCAAACAGTTCTTCATTGCCGGCGGTGTGCCAACCCCGAAGAGCGAAACGATTGCAGCAGGAGAAATGCCGACCCTGCCGGTTCCCTGTGTCATCAAACCCCCATGCGAAGGTTCATCTGTCGGTGTTCACATCGTGCAGGATGCCGCCGAACTCCCGGCAGCTGTTGCAGATGCTGCCAAATACGGCAAGGACATTCTCGTAGAGGAATACATCAAAGGTAAGGAACTTACAGTGGCAATCTTCAACGGTACAGCCCTCCCCGTGGTGCATATCTGCCCTAGAAGTGGATTCTACGACATGAACAACAAGTATCCCTCCATGTATGGGGGAGCTGGTTCCGACTACATCTGCCCTGCTGATATATCCGAGCAGGAAACCAAGGACGTGCAGGATGCCGCCGTAGCGGCATATAAGGCGCTCAATGTGGAAGTCTATGGGCGAGTTGATGTGCTACTGACCGATGATGGTAAGCCATATGTGCTCGAAATCAACACCATTCCCGGCATGACCGGAGCCTCACTCTTCCCCAAGGCAGCCGCAGCAGCCGGTGTTTCATACGGTCAACTCTGCAAACAAATTGCAGAAATTTCCCTGAACCAGCCGCGAAGCTAACCGAACACCAGCTCGCGGATACGCATGAAGAAACGCAATCAATACCGGAAAAAGCTCTCTGCAGCCAACGTAAGAGGGCTTGAGGGGGCGCTCTCCCTCAAAGACCGCTTGTTCAGTATGGTGGCACTGCGGCGCGGCTTGCGACGTTTGCGCCGCTGGACTCTGGTTCTGCTCATTACCCTGCCCATACTGGCAGGCATCATCTGGGGGGCAATGACGGCAGTTGAAAAAGCATACAGCCTCAGCATTGACAAAGTAAGCTTTGATGCCCGTCAGAATCTCATATCCAAGGAACAAGCCATGAGGATTCTCGGCATTGAGGGGGCTATTAACATGGCCACCCTCGATACCGGAGCCATGCAGCGCAAGCTTGAGGAAAACCTCTGCATTGAATCTGCTCACATACGCGCTGAATTGCCAGATACGCTGCACATTGAAATCAATGAGCGTATTCCCGTGGTATATGTGGAGCAAGAAAGTGGCGCAGATACGGGCAACCGCGTGCGTTTCTTCATGGATCCCTCAGGCTGGCTCTTTCCTGTCATGCCGGAATACCACCGCAATTTCATGGGTGTTCCAGTTTGGTACATCCAGCCTGGTGACGTCAAATCCTTCACTGCTGGAACAATTATAGATGAAGCACGCCGCCGCCCCATAGTGGAACTCGTTGCGGCAGCCAACCTCTACTCACTTGTAGAAATCCCGGCCATTCGTGAGATTTTCCGCCCCAAGGACTGGAAAATCATCATCACACTGGAAAACGGAGCAGAGGTTCTGATGCAGGTGTATGATATCAAGAGCCAGATGGAGCGTCTCGCCATGATTCTGGAACACTGCCGCGCCACACAGCGACGCCCGCGCAGTATCAACGTGATTCCCCGCATCAACCCCACCGTGGTTTACGCCGATGAGGAGGCGCAGAAATAACTCAGCTAAAGTGTTTTGAGATTGACCACATACTAACTTATGTGTTATCATGATGATGCGGTGTTCATTTGCATCGGGCTCTGAGTTATGAAAGCAAAAATCATGGATTTGGCAGAGTACGTACCAGGAGGCAAAATCTGGCCCGAATGGCTACTCAACATCGGGGAACGCCTCCTCGGGTTCCATATTTTCAACGTTGCCCACTCCAAGATTGAAGAAGACCTGGAAGCGGGCTGCACGGATAATTTTTTCAAGCTTTCCTGCAAGTATCTGCCCCTGCGTTACGAACTCAAAGGGCTTGAAAACATCCCGCAAGAGGGTCCATGTGTCATTGTCAGCAACCATCCACATGGCATGTCCGATGGACTCATGATTGGGGATATCGTCATGAAGGCCCGAAGCGATGTGCGTATCGTCGTCAATGAGTTCCTGACATGCGTGCGGGGAATGAGGCCCTACCAAATCACCGTAGATGTTTACGGAGGTGACGCAGCAAAACGAGCCAACATGAACGGCATGAGAGAAATGCTCAAGTGGCTGCGCGAGGGACATTGCCTCATTCTCTTCCCCAGCGGGTCTGCTGCCTCATGGTCTGAGAAAGATGGTCGCGTTGTAGAAGACCCATGGCAAGCCAATATGGCCGCCATTATCCGCAAAACAGGTGCTACCGTTGTACCCATGCATTTCTCCGGACAAAATGGAAAACTGTTCCAATTGGTCACCAAATTCTGCAAGGACAAACGCTCTGCCCTGCTTCCTCGGGAAATCAAGAGAGACCGGAAAACCCTCCACCAGGTACGCATTGGGAAACCCATCCCGCCCAGCCGTATGGAATTACTGGAAAACGATGAAGCTCTCTCTGATTTTCTCCGGCTCAACAGCATGATGCTGCGTTACAAGGAATCCGCATCCCTTCCCATGGGAGAAACACCCCGTTCCCTTGCAACCATCGCTCCCTGCGTTGCCCCTGATATACTCCAGCGGGAGCTCGACGCCCTGCCCCATGAAGAGCATCTCATCTACACACACAAGGGAACAGGCCTCCAGATTTTCACCGCTAAGGGAACCCAAATCCCCAACATGCTCCAGGAAATCGGCGTTCAGCGTGAAATCACGTTCCGTTCCGTAGGAGAGGGTTCCGGGCTGCCCTGCGACCGTGACGAATACGACTTGTATTATGACCACCTCATCATGTGGGACCCGGCAGAAAAACAACTTGCAGGAGCTTACCGCATGGGAAGGACAGATGATATCGTTCGTTCGTATGGTAGCGCTGGTATCTACAACACCGAATTCTTCTCGTTTGACACTGAGTTTGTCAACTACGTTAAAAACGGTCTTGAAATGGGGCGAGCCTTCATTACGGCACCCTACCAGAAACATCCGGCCTCTCTGGATACCCTGTGGATGGGAATCGGAAGATTCATCGCAAAACATCCTACATACCGTTACCTTTATGGTACGGTCAGCGTTTCTGCAGACTACACACCACGTTCCCGCACACTCATACATGAGTACCTCAAGTGCCACTGCATGAACCACAAAATATCTCAACACGTTGAGGCCAAAACACCGCCAACAGACCTTAACCTTCTCAGCGAAGATGCCCGGCTACTCCCGACTGCCCTGGCAGACCTCAGGCTTCTCTCTGCCCTGGTCAGTGACCTCGAACCAGATGGCAGAAGCATCCCCGTACTCTTGCGCCAGTACTTGCGCCTCGGAGGAGAAATGGTATCCTTCAACATCGACAGTGAATTCGGTAACACGCTAGATTGCCTCGTCATTGTTGATTTACTCAAAGCACCAGAGCGCCTCACCTCCCGATACTGTGGGGCCCCTATAAATTCCATACTTCAACCCACGCCCGAGGCTTGACATTCAGCTCACATTCGGGCAAAATGAGAAAAATCAATGGGGAAGCATCATATGAAACAAAACAAACGGCGAACAAAGATGGCGATGGCTCTGATTCTAGGCAGCCTAACCCCACTCCCTGCACTGGGATCCAATCTTGTTCCGCTTCCAGAGGAAATCTTTAAAAGCCAAGGACCAGCAAATCCAATAACGGATATCACCGACCGTGTCATTCATGGTTTAGGCAATCAGGCTCCTGAGATTCCCGACACCTTGCACGTCACAAACGAAGGAGGCTCCATATCCTATGACCAGGATGCGAAGACCTTCACATACCAGGCATCTGCCGAATCCCCCATCAGGCTTCGTACCAACAGCGGCGCAGACATTCACGCATCTGCCTTGGAAGCAAAACTTGAAACGAACGAAGCCACACTCAGCGGTCCCATTACCATCTACCAGGATGAAGTACTGGTTCGTGGCGAAGACGGGGGATACTACAACTGGAAAGAAAACCGCACATCCGTCAGTAAGGTTCGAATCAAAGTAAACGGCTTGCTGGTGCGGGGTTCACGCATCGAATACCAGACAGACAAAGAAGGGAAGGAATTCATCACCGTTCATGATGCATACATCACGACGGAAGATGTTCAAAAACCCTCCATCTGGCTTGGAACAGGAGCTCTCACCATCTACCCCGGAGATTACGGGCGAGTCACCAGACTCAGCCTGGCCACCAAAGATGCTGACTACACCATCCCCATTCTCGGTTGGTTCACCTTCACCCACTCCCTCAACCCCCGTGAAGGTTACATGCCGGGTGCAGGCGCTCGCTCAGACTGGGGTACCTATCTGGAAAACAGCTACGGTATACTCTTTGGCAACCGCAGGGTAGAAGGCATCATGCCCACGGCCGACTACCTTGCAACACTTCACCTGGACTTCAGAACCCGTCGCGGCGTCGCAACAGGTCTGGATTTGGAAGACATCGCCATGACCGAAAAACACAAGGACATGACAGGTTTTTCCGCCTACTATTTGAGGGACAGGAACCCCATGATTAACCCGCTTGATAGTGAACGGCTCCCAACAAGCGCCAACCGCTATCGTATAGCGCTTCAAGCTCTGTGGGATATTACTCCTCCTGCGGATGTTCACGCGGACTGGCAATTAGTCTCGAACATCAACATCGTCAGCGACCGTTACATGCTGCGCGATTTCCTGCCTAACATCAGCAAACTCGATGATAAGCCGGACAACACCGTTCGACTGGTACGCCGGACTAAGTCCACGCAGAGCATGATATATACCCGCTTTGCTCCAAATGACTACTACGTAACGGACGAACGGTTGGAAGCATCCTTCTACAGAGTTCGTTCAGCCATTGGCAATACTGGTATCAGCTACGAAACAACCAACTCGGCCACCATCATGAAGCAATACCTGCCCTCCATCATGAAGGTTGATGACCAAGTTCTCCTTGACCGACTCAAAGATGGTAAGGTAAAGGACTTCTACAGCCAGATGATGGACACTGAGAGCTTCGCACGAGTTAACACAACGCACGAGTTCACCACCAGTTTCACCGCCTTCAAATTCCTCAACATCAACCCTAAAGTAGGCGGTGCCTATACGGGCTATTATGATGTTGGAGGGATCGGCTCAGACAACCGCTTCCTCGGATACGTTGGATGCGATTTCAACCTTAAATTCACCAACACGTATCCCAATTTCAAATTCAAACCGTATGGCTTCAAAGGGCTGCACCACCTGATTCAGCCCTATGCAACATACTCCAACGGAACCATTTCATCAACAAACCCCAACGTCCCCAAGATTGACACATGGTCAAGCACCATGACGGGCAACACATCATCCCCCATTCCGCTTGACCTCTGTGGGTTCAACTCCATCGACAGCTGGGGCAACTGGAACATATGGCGACTTGGTTTCAAAAACATCCTCACCACACAAGTTGATGAAGAAAGGCAGCGCATCCTCAATTGGGATACGTTTATAGACTGGAACCTCAAAAACGCCAACTCAGATTACAATTTTTCCAACCTGTATAACATCGTTAGTTTCCAACCGTCCAGGAGGTTGGAATTATATGCCCTTACGCAAACACCCACCATCGATAACGGTGAAGGGTTCCACCAGTACAGCATCGGTTTGCGTACCATCCCCGCACCATGGCTGGAGACCTACATAGCATTCCACAGCATCGACGGACACCCCCTTCTGGAAAACTCAGAACAAGCCAGCTTACGCACAAATGTACGACTTAGTGAGAAGTACACCTTCTCCATGCAACTGTACTATGACATCACAGACGGGCGCATGCCCATCCAGCAATACTCCCTGTTCAAACACGCAGGAGCATGGTACGTAGGCACCACATTCTACATGCGTGATAACGGCGGCAAAAACGAATTGGGCTTCGGCATTTCCTTCACACTGGGAGAAACAGGTACTGCCCTTCCCATCAGCCTCCTATAAAACACGCCACCTAACCACACTTTTCCCACCCCATCCCGCAAGCAAACCAGCTTGCGGGATTTGTTGTCCACCACGTCCGAGTAAAACGAGGATATCGTTCAGCCGCGCTGCGGCTGAATATCGTTGCGGCGCCAGCCGCAATATCGTCCGGCTTCAGCCGGATATCGTTCAGCCGCGCAGCGGCTGGATATCGTTCCCTATGGCTCACCGCTCAGGCATCCGGCATTCGTTGGGAAACAATAAGCTCACG
>JAZSQS010000017.1:0-111709 GCA_045538105.1 Akkermansia sp. | reverse complement strand
AACGAAACATCAATCTATCTAACCCCGGCTGGTACGGTACTCCCGACCAGCCGGGTTCATTTTACGTCCGCGCCTCGCGCGGATATCGTCGCCCGCTGGGCGATATCGTCCGGCGGAGCCGGATATCGTCCACCGCAGGTGGATATCGTTGCCCGCAGGGCAATATCGTTTCCAATGGGGCTTTCCTTACCCTCGCTCTCCCCCATTGGGACATCATGAATTACGAATTTCAGCGCCACCTCCCTGCTCATCAGCGCGTTTTCACTCAGCCGCAGGCTGCTGAAAAAAAATCCCGATAAGCACAAATAATTAAATACCCGCCTCCATTGGGAAACAACACCAAGCCCCCGGCGGGCGATGAGGGAGAATTTTTCACATACGAAAAGCGCATGTGTTTAGTTTTCTGGAGAGGGATGGAAGGTTTCCCTATGAACGAAAATTTGCGGAAGGTTGCAGCATGGGGAACGATATCTGCCGCGACGCGGCAGACGATATCCTCCCGTTGGTCGGACTTCTCTAACGCAGCATAGACAAAGCCCGCTCGGTGGCGGATAGGGCAGACGCTATGGCAGAAGTCCCGATGTACGGCTCCACCAGAGGCGGCCGTGCTGTCGGATGTGGCGGCGGACATCGGGGGAATGAAGCATGGTATCAGCGAGCAAATCAACATCAATGCTCAATGGAAGGTCATCAATCACTCGATGAATTTGCAGGAGTTCAGTCATGCCTATGCCTTCGCCAATGAGAAAAAAATCCGCATCCGACGCCGGTTTGTAATTTCCCATAGCACGGGAGCCAAAAAGGATAACCTCATTCACGGCCGGGCAAGCCTCCAACACAGACGCAATCATGGCGCGCTGTTTCTGAGTCAGGCCATCATTCATCATCTGCAAGGGAGTTGAGATGCTGAACACAGGCTCGCACCATGGGGAAATAATCTTCCATCACGTGTTTCAGCGCTTGTTGTGCCATTTCCTCACTGTAGGCGTGCGTAAAGATGTTACGAGTCAGCAGAGCATTCAGCCAGGGTTCTGCGTCCTGTATCAGCCCCACGGCAAACGCTTGCTTTATCGTTTCTTTGGGACTGGCCACATCAATTCCTTCATCAGCAAGCTTATCTTTGAGCGTTTTACAACAAAGCTCAAACGTCATCTGAAAAAAATGAAGAATGCCAGCCTGCTGACGTTCATCTTCGGGTGCAGTAGAACAGGCTCGTGCAAGACAATCATACGAGCGGTTCAGGTTCTGCAAACGCTGCTGCCATCTGTCATCTCTGCTCATCGTTCTTCTTTTCCTGGTTTGTAGTTATGGGATTTTAACGCAGCATATCAAGAGCCCGCTCGGTGGCGGCGAGGGCGGTTTCCACATCGTCCATGGTGTTATAGAGGGCGAAGGAGTAGCGGGTGGTGCCGGTGATGCCGAGGGATTGCATGAAGGGCTGGCAGCAGTGGTGACCGGTGCGCACGGCAATGCCCATCTGGTCCAGCAGGGTGCCGAGATCGTAGTGGTGCACGCCGGGTACAGTGATGGAGATGAGGGCGCCGCGCTGCTCGCGGGTGCCGAGGATGTTGACACCGAGTTGCTGCAGACCATCGAACATGCGCCGGGTAAGCGCCATTTCGTGGGCATCTATCTTCTCGAGCCCGATTCCCTGCACATAGCGCAGGGCGGCGGCGAGCACGATGTTGCCGCCGATGTTGGGGGTGCCGGCTTCGTATTTGAAGGGGAGCGTGTTGTAGGTGGTCTTCTCGAAGGTGACCTCGCTGATCATCTCACCGCCACCCAGCCAGGGGGGGAGCATCTCCAGCACTTCTTCGCGTCCCCAGAGGGCACCGGTGCCGGTGGGGGCATAGACTTTGTGGCCCGAGAAAGCATAGAAATCGCAGCCGAGTGCCTGCACATCCACCGGCAGGTGCGCGGTGCTCTGCGCGCCGTCCACCAGCACCAGGGTGGCGGGGTTGTTGCGCTTGGCATCGTCTATAATCTGCTGCACGGGGTTGATGGCACCCAGGGCGTTGGAGATATATGGCACGGCTACCAGCTTAGTGCGCGGCGAGAGAAGGCGGTGGTATGCCTCCATGTCAAACTGCAGCGCGGCGGTCAGCGGCACAGGGCGCAGCACGGCCCCCACGCGACCGCAGAGCATCTGCCAAGGCACGATATTAGAATGGTGTGCATCGGTCGTGACGATGATTTCATCCCCTGCCCCGATAAGGCCGGACAAGGCGAGGGTCTGTGCCACAAGGTTGATGCCGGCGGTGCAGCCGCTGGTGAAGATGATTTCGCGGGGGCTGGCAGCATGCAGGAACTGCGCCACGGTTTCGCGGGCTTTTTCGTGTTCCTCCGTGGCGAGGCGGCTCAGGTAGTGAGCGCCGCGGTGGATATTGGAGTTCTGCTGCTCGTAATAGGCACGCTCGGCATCGAGCACGCAAGTGGGTTTCTGCGTGGTGGCCGCGTTATCCAGATACACCAGCGGCCGCTTGCCGATCCTGGTGGTCAGAATGGGGAATTCGTCCCGGTGGTTCATCACTTCTGCTCCTCCTTGATATGCTCGACCATGCGTGCGGCAGATTCCGGCACATATTCCCGCCAGCAGTCATCACGGCTGGTAATCATGCGTACAATATCGCGCGGCGTCTGGAACAGGAGCTTCTGATTGAAGTAGGGCACCTCAATGATGCACCCGGTCTCGCGCAGGTGGCGGTAGAGGTAGTGGTATTTCTCCGGGGCTCTATAGGTGCCGGCGGTCACAAACTCACCGGTGCTGCGGTTAATCCAGGGGGTCACGTAGAACTTGGTCTTGTTCACGAAGATGTGGCCCGCGGTGGCCAGGATGCCGCCGGGGGTGTCCTCGGCCCACTTGTCCTTGAAGATTTCGTTGAGCAGACCGATGGAAAGTGCAATGGCTACCGGCTCCTTAGTGTACTGGCTCAGGAGTGTGGAAATGCGGTGGAAACGCGCAATGTTGGTGACCATCACCATCTTGCCCTCGGCCGCGAGTGCATCCACACGATCAAGGAACTCCAGCAAATCCACCTGCTCACCGCGCAGGAGGTTGGAGAGCGAAATCTCGCAGATATCCACCACGCGAGTATGCTGCTCCTCCGGCAGGCTTTCGAGGAACTTGGCACGCACGGCATCCATCATCTCCAGGTGGATGTTGCAGAGCGGACGGAAGCTGCCGCGCATAAGCACGATGGGGCGCTTGTAGAGATAATCTGCCGGCTGTACCACAGTACCATCGGGGCTGATGAGGGAAGCCTCCGACAAGCCGCAGCGAACGAGCTCCATAGCCAGGATGCGGTTATCGAACATGCCGAAACCATGCCCGCTGAACCGCATGAAATCAATTTCGTAGAAGCCGCGGTCCAGGTTATCACCCACGCTCTGCACAAACTGCTCCATGCGCTCCAGCTTATAGAAGAGAGCATAGAGCAAGTTCACGCCCAGCACACCCAGCACGCGCATCTGCATATCGTGGTCGGGTACCAGCAGGCGCACATGCATCACAAAATCGCTAGGCGGCAGCTCCGGCTTGAGCTGGAAGCGCACCCCAATCCACGCCGACCAAGGGCCATTATCGCGGTATCCCTTGGCCTTGACAGTATTGCAGAACGAGAAGAAGCAAGTATCCTTGCCACGTTTTTCACCCAGGCGGTCAATCAGCTGGGAGTACTCATAATCCATCATCTGCCGGAGGCGCTCTTCTGAAACATAGCGCCGCGCCTGACCATACAGCGTATCACTCACTGTCATATCATAGGCAGAAATGGTTTTGGCCACTGTACCAGCGGCGCCCGATGAGCGGAAAAACCAGTTGGCCGTTTCCTGCCCTGCGCCAATTTCTGCAAAGGCGCCATAGACGCCTTTATCCATGTTGATTTCAAATGCTTTTTCCTGCGTTGCAGCCAGAGTCTGAGTAAAGGAATCCATGGTGCGCTAAATTAAAAAGAAACTATATTTGCAGCGGAACCAGAGGCAAGCTCCGCAACGGGCGCGGTGCATTGATTTGCAAATCGGTATCAACCGTCGGGCCATCCACCTCTTCTGGGCTGTCATCATTGATGGGAGACACCTCCTCTGCGGTCACGTCCGATATATCAGACGCATCCCGGTACTTGGGGTTCAAATCCAGTTCGCAGTCATAGGGGTCCTCTCCTATGAGTGCTGCGCTGCGCGGCAGAATGGGTACAATGGGCAACACTCTGGATGAGTTCATATGGCCGGGCTGAGTCTCCATGAAATCGATGAGAGATGGGCTGCCGTCACCGTGTATCGAACACTGCCCCAGAGCAACATCCCCCTTGGGAATGTACTCCCGGTAGGTGGAGCGTATATAGCCGGGTTTTCCATCCTTCATGACAGATTCAAAACAGAAGTTGGTGGCCACCTGACCAGAGGAAAGGCATATTTCCACCTCCTCCGTATCCGAAGGAACGGGGATGGGCTTATCCTCAAAGCGCCCCTTTGCAGCCTCCATCACAGCAGCAAAGACAGGCCCACAGGTATCAGAACCGAATGCCTGGGGATAAATAGGTTGATGGTCATTCAAATAACCCATCCATACGCCGCATGTGATACTGCTGGAATAACCAAAGAGAGCGTTGTCTGAAAAATCATAATTCGTACCGCTCTTCACCGCGCCTCCGAAATTCTCAGGCAGCAATGAGCGCACGCGCTGGGCAGAGCCCTTCTCCATGGACTCCTGCATGATGCTGTGCAGTCGGAAGGCAGTACACGGGGAGGTACTACGCACCATACGGTGCGTCACAGAAAGCGGATTTTCCCACAGAATCTTACCGTTGCTGTCAGTAATCTTACTCACAATGTAGGGAGCAATGGGACGCTTACCTGCATTGGGGAAGACCGTATAGGCCATCGTTACCTCCTTGAGAGAAACAGGTTCCGTACCAAGGTATACACGGGGATAATAGAGAGGTTTGAGTTCCGTACTGTTTGGATTACGGGCAGGAGGTGTAATTCCCACAGAGGAAAGAGTCTCCTGGAAACAGCGGGCGCCCTGCGTGGGGTGCGAGCCCAAAGCAATGCCCAAACGTGCAGATGCCGCGATTTTTGACCATTCCAAACTCTGACGCAGGGTGATGGAATCCAGATAGCGACCTTTTTCCACCTCCATTCCCCACTCACCCAGAATACCTTCTGTACCACCAATACCAGCCAGTCGGTTATCCAAGGCATCATCTAGCAAGCGGGAACAGGGAGTATAGCCGTTATCGAAGGCGCACATGTACAGGAACGGCAGCATAGCCGTGCCGACAGAACGGCGCCCGCTCTCGATGATATCAAAGTTATCCCGGTCAAAGCTTCGGCCGCCTACATAGGCCAGAACTCCACCCGTAGCGTTATCAACCGCCATGACAGCGCCATCCACATACCGGTGCTGAGCGCAACGAGGGTCGCTCGTTTCCGTGAAACGGACATGGGTGTAATCACTGCGGGACTCAATCTTTTCCAACTGGCTACGCAGTGACTGCTCAGCAGCCTCCTGCATGCGGCGATCAATGGTGGTGTATATCTTAATCCCCCTGCTCTTGACAATTTCCTCACCACGCTCCGGATTCTGGAAAATACCAATGGCCTGTTGCTGCACCATGGCATGCAGGAATGAAGTATTGCGTTTGAGCGGTTTCGGATTCAGTCCCAGTGGGGTTTCCTTCTGCCGGGCAGCTTCTCCCGCAGTAAGCATACCGGCGCGCTCCATACGGTCAATAACATCATTACGCCAGCGCCAGTTCAAATCAGCATTCCGCAGGGGATTATAATTTTCCGGATTCTTGATGAGGGCTGCAATACTTGCCGCCTCACGCACGGTTAAATCTGCAGGTTCCTTGCCGAAGTATCCGAGAGATGCCGCACGGATGCCATAAAAGCCGCGCCCGAAGTACACTCGGTTAATATAGAATTCAAGGATTTGCTGCTTGTCGTACTTCTTCTCAATACGCATGGCAAGGAAGATTTCCACCACCTTGCGTTCATAACGGCTACCGCCGCGAGCCATGGTGCGCTGCTCCAGGTCGTAGGCATTTCTGGCGAGCTGCTGAGTAATCGTTGAAGCCCCCTGGTTGGCCTGGCCTCCAGCGGCAGCAGCTTCTTTCGCAGCGCGCAAAATGCCAATCGGGTCAAAACCGTTATGCGTCCAGAAATTCTTATCCTCCTGAGCCACCAGGGCATCAATCATGGCACGGGAGATTTTATCGTAGCTCACATAGCTGCGGTTTTCATCATATATGCGGCCAATTTCCTCCCCATTGCGGTCAAATATGATGCAGGGGTGATCCAGGTTATTGATATCCTCCAGATTAAATTCCTCTGCCCATTTCTGATACTTGGCAGTTACGGAAGAAAACAAGGCATAGCCCAGAACGAGCATGGTCAGGCACGACACACCAAAGACAATGCCGACACGAATTAAAAGCCTCCTGAACCAGTAGCCCATACCGCGATACGCAACTGGTTTTTCCTTTGCAGAGCGGCTCTTACGGCGGCGTTCCTCCGCCGCTTTGCGTCCGTTCTGGTATTCATCAAGATTTTCCATGCCTCAGGTATGGAAACTTTACCAAAATTAGCACATGAACGCAAGCGGCAAATGCTTATGCAGATGCTTTCTGCCTTGCAGGAGCAACAAATCTGGCAAATGCCCCCCAGCAAATCGCAGCAACCAATAATCCAAGGGAGGTAGAAAGGTTGAGTGATAACCCAATTCCGCATTCCGGAGCATAGAACAGGAAGCAGGTACACATGCAGGTCATGAATACAGCTGGAATGATGACAAACAAGCAGTATTTCCCCCTGCGGCGCAGACAAGCGGCAATGCTCCACAGGGTAAAGCATGCCAACATCTGGTTCCCCCATCCGAAATAGCGCCAGATAACACTGAAATCACACTGGGAAATCACCATGACAATCAGAAACAGTGGAACTGCTACGGCTAACCGCTGAACCATTCCCTTCTGAGAGAGTCTGACCACATCAGCCACCATGAGGCGGCAACTCCGCAACGCGGTATCACCGCTGGTAATAGCAAGGACAACAACGCCCAGAACGGTAATCATACCACAATGCTCGCCCAGCAGAGCATTGCACGCAGCATGTACCGCGGCAGAGGGGTTGGTCAAGGTCATTTCAGCCATTGTAGAGGAGCCACTCACCACAACCTCACGCAGGGTCAGCCCCACCACAGCCCATATCAAAGCCACCATTCCCTCCACAACCATGGCGCCATAAAAGACCCGGCGAATATCGGCAGCCTTTACCAGGCAGCGTACCATCATGGGGCTCTGAGTAGCATGAAAACCGGAAATGGCACCACATGCTATGGTTACAAACAGCATAGGCCAGAGAGAAACGCCTTTGGGATGTACATTTTCAACGAAATTCAAGCTCGGCAACACCTCATATCCGCTAAGCGGCAGCATCACCAGCAAACCCACAGCCATAAACAGGAATACGGCTCCAAAAAGGGGATAGATGCGGCCAATAATGGTGCTGATGGGCAGAATAGTTGCCAGGAAGTAATAAAGCAAAATGACAAGCGCCCACCCCGTAACAGGCATCACGCCAAACATATTGCTCATCATACCGGCAGGCAGAAGGGTGAAGACCACACCTACCATCAGGAGCAGGAATATGCATACATAACGCATGGCGTGTCTGGCAACCTCACCCAGATTTTCTCCCACCAGTTCAGGCAGGTTGGCGCCCTTTCGCTCCGCAGACATGGCCGCAGCAAGGAAATCATGTATGGCACCGGCAAACACACAGCCTATGACAATCCAGAGCAATGCCACAGGGCCAAACAGGCAGCCGGAAATAGCCCCTACCACCGGCCCCAATCCCGCGATGTTCAGCAACTGAATCAAAAAGACCTTCCACATGGGCAGAGGCACATAGTCAACACCATCTGGCATCTGCACACAGGGCATCACCATCCTGGCATCCACTCCATATATCCTCTCTGCCATGCGTCCGTATACCAGATATCCCAATATAAGGAAAAGCAAGCCACAAACAAAAACAATAATGCCAGTCATGATTAAAGGAAAGCCGGTGGGAGGTTACACCCACCGGCTCGAAAAATCAAGTTTATTATAATGATGCTCCGCTGAACTTAGAAATTATCCCCCTCCTCGGAATCATCCTCAGGGCCGGTAAAGTCATCATCCACCGCACCCACATCATCCGCCGGGATTGACGTGCTGCCCATGGCTGTGGAGCCGGAGCCTCCAGCTCCACCAGATTTTGACGGAGAGCCAGAACCTGAGCCTGAGCCATTTCCTTCATCAGACGTGTTGCCCACGCGGTTAATTTCTGTAGGAATCGGGTCATCCGTCAGCGTACCTCCCTCAACCCAGATAACCAAAGCTCCTTCAGCATATGCACCGTAGGTAGACTTGGGGTCAATGTTACGCATCTCTGTATAGAGAGCACGGAGACGCTCCTTGGAGGCTGGAGCCATATTCTCACCCCCACGACGGAGATGACCGGCATATGCCGCCATCATCATCTGACGCTGCAGCTTGGAGTACCCGCCCTGAGCCATCATCTTTCGAACATGGGCATTGGCCTGGTCATACGCTTTAATCTGCAAGGCTTCTACCAGGGACGTCGGGTCAAATCCCATGCGGTTACCAAGCCCGGCCTCATCCTCAAGGTTCTGCTTTTCACTCTTACTAAGGACATCATTGGGCATATTCAAATCGATATTGGCAGCTTCCAGCAGGAATTCAGCCTTCTTCTCACCCTTGGCCTTGCGGGCTTTCTCCAGCCACTTTTCCTGCTTATAGAAGTTCTCAATATGGATTTTGAGAGCTGCGAGCGCGGTTTGGGGATCCTTCATCTCCTCCGGCTTCTGAACCACCCCACGCAGATTTCCCTTGGCATCTACAACAGCCAGGCAGGGATAGCTCCAAATGCCACCAGGCAAGCGCTTGTTACCCATGCGCTTCTCCATGTCCTTCTTCTCACGGTCATTGGGCTGCTGGTACAGGGGCATTTCCAAAAAGGTAGCCTGACGCACAAATGGAGAAATCTTATTCTTCTTCACAAATTCCTCATAGGCATTCTGACTTACCTTATCATAGTTTGCACCGTAGATGAAAATGACTATCGGATTCTTACCGGTCTTGGCGAGAGCATCCGGATACGTGCGCGCTATAGCAGCCTTGGCAGGAACCGCCACCAACAGCAACACACCCAGGAACTGAACTAATTTCTTCATCATCTTCTGTTACGGGTTAGCTTTTCTGAGGTTTACCATACACATAGAACCCCACAATACCAGGTTCATACTTATCGCCCTCGCGGAGCATGCGGACAAATTTTCCGGAAACTCCGCTCTTCTTCAAATCGAAGCGAATCTGATTACCAGAAATCTCTCCGTTGGGACGCACACGCTGCCAGTTCTGGCCATCATCTGATACTTCAATATAGAACGGGCGGTCATTCTTGAGTTTCTTCTCACTGCTAACGCACACCACACCGTTGATATCACACTTCTTTTCCATACCAACAGTCAAGCCTGCCTTGCCCTCAAATTTGCCAGGCATGGTACCACCAAAACGCTGCAACACACCCCAGTGCAGACAGCATTCTGAGAGGTTGCCAATGGTGGTGGCGGTGTCAATCCAACCTGTTGCAGAAACAACACGTCCAGAGAACCCCTTAATACGAGGGCCCTTCTTAGGGAACTTCTTCTTGCACTTATTATAGGAAAGCTTGCCAATAGCCTGGAACGTGCGGCGTTCCTTATTCTTTGCGGCTGCGTGTATAGCCTCTCCCAAAGTAGCCCATGTTTCATCTATCTGCTTCTTGGAGGTACCGGCACGACTCATTGCCTGCACCAGCATGTTGGTAAACTCTTCCTGAATCTTACCATCCCCTTCCGGCAGCTGGGAAATGTAACCCAACCCCCAGGTCAGCACCGCACCAGAATAATCCGGACGCTTCATGAGAACGCGAAGTGACTCCCGCAGATACGCCTTGCGTTCATCATCCGTCTTGCAGGTTCCAATCTGGGCATCGAGAATCGGTGCTATCTCCCAACGGTTTGCACCCCAATCCTTGAAATGCTGGAACAGCCCGGAATACATCTTATTCAACTTGGCGCGATCCTTTATCAAGGGAGCAAGATTCGGGTATACGTAGCGAGCTAGCATGGTTGCAGCTGCGTGGTAATGCTCCTTACCCATGCCGTCCATCACGGCATCATGGAGCGTCATCCACTTCTCACGGTCTTCCGGAGCCTTCAACTTGAGGTAGGCTGCGTAACGCTTGAGCGCGGGCCAGTTGTTAGGCTGAGCCTTCACTGCGATTTCATAGCTGTTGAAAGCAGCCTTCATCTTACGACGGGCCGTCAGGAAGTCCGCCATTGCCACCATCTGGTCTGCAGCAAGAGTCTTGAAACGCTCCTCATAAAGCTTTTGTGTAAGGATGAGGTATCCCCACTCATGTTCACCCCAGAAGGTCTTATGTAAGCCGTGCTGCCAATAAATGGAATTTCCACGTTTCCATTCGTTGCCAATTCGCATAGCGTACGCACAGTGACCAGGCTCACCCATGGTTGAAGCAGGCAGGCCGGCAGCCAAGGCACTGAATGTGGCATAGTGAGACAACGCACCGCACACGCCGCCAATTTCACGGTAAGCCCAGCCCGTTGTGAAGTTCACATACTTCCAGATGGGAGCCAGGTACTCAGCAGAGAACACGGAGTCACCAGCCACGTTACGCAAGCGGTATGCCAACTGACCTTCAGCACCAAGGTACTGCTCCATAGGCAGGCGCACATTATCGCGGTGCCAGGTCAAGTTACGAGGGCCACCCCACTGACCAGCGCCATCACCAGGCTGCTTGCAACCGGTTACAAAACGGGTTTCCCAATACTGCAAATTATCGAAATGGGAATTCAGCTTCCCTTCCTTCCAGCTATTGTTATAATAGTTGAAGCGGTTAACCATTTCCTGCTCTGCCCACCCTTCCCTGGCAAACTCAAGAGCCGTGGTAGTGGCAATACGCCGGGTTGTCGGGACTGCGAGTTCCTTCTCTCCTACCTTACCATACAAAGTTTCCAGATAGCAGAGAGCTGTATCCAATTTCTTGGTGGGACCGGAATGCAGCAGATTCGTCATCCAATTCAAATCTCCGGCAAGTGCGGCGAGCATTTCCTTACCCTTCGGGCGAACGGAGACATCCCGAATAGCCTGGGAACCAGCCTTGCGAATCAGTGTGATTCGGGCAAGATCGAGCCGGTTTTCAGGTTGCTGGAAGAATTTCATGATGGTCGCCTCATCAAGTTTTCCCAACTTGGAAAGCACTCGGTCTGCCAAGGAAAAGTATATCTTCTCCGGGTCAGCCCAATCATTAGCCTTAAATTCATCATTGGTATAGTTGTCAGCTTCCTGCTTTTCAAGGAGCGTTGCCAGGCGGCGCATTTCTCCCAACGCCGTGGTAAACTCTGCATGCACACGAGCCTCTGGAATGACATTCTGCTTCGGGTCAATCGGCACGTCCTCTTCATCAAAGGTCTCATCGTCCTGGCTCGCGATACGACGATCCGGCGTCTTATCCTCTGGTTCTTCCTCCCACGCCTCATCATCATCACCCACGGGGGTATCATCATTGGTCCAGTCATCCACCTTGGTATCGCGCACAATAGTCGATCCCTGGTTGATATTGGTTACCTTCTTTTCAATCTTGGATGGGAACAAAACCGGGAATACGGCTACACCCACGCAAAAGAAGAGAAAGGCTCCGGTCAGTAGCTGAATAAGTCTTGCCGACATAAAATAATGGGTCGTGTGAGGATTATTGACGAGACTGCAGGGCGTTGAGCGTAGATTTTGCAGAATGGCGGATGATGGAATCAGAGTGTTCGAGGAGAGGCTGAACCGCAGGAATAGCGTCCTTAGTGCCATGTTCCTCCAGGTATTTGAGAATAGAACCAGTCAAACGGATATCATTTGTTTTCTGCAAAATGCTAACCAAATGATTCTGAACGCGATAACCGAGCAGGTCCAACATGTCAGCCCAAGCGATGGGATTCTCACACCACATATCAACCATGGGGCGCACCATCGCCTCCGGCTTTTGCAGAATCAGATAGCGGATGACATCCGGAGCCACTTCACGCTTCAACTCCCGGCGGGTTTCAAAGTAATTGAAGCAAATGGCAGTTGCCTCAGGGTCCTGTTTCTGGCTGTATGTAACCATGGCGTCAATCAGCGCAGCATAAGTATCCGGGTCTGACTCCCACGGCTCGGCCAGAACCTCCAGCAAAGCCGCGCGGATTTCGCCGCGAAGGACGCGCACATTTGAATTAGCAAGGGAACGAGCAGACATACGCACCCGCATCGGGTCCACACAACGCAACTCACTAAGATTGGCTGTTACGTACGAAGGATTCATAGGTGAGGTCAGGACATCCGGGGAGAACTGGCTCACCAGATTTGCCTTATCGTTATCAAAGCGGATTTCGTATAATCCCCTGGCAGGCTCAGCGTACGTCACCGTACCAAAGCGTGAGAGAATCTGGGATATATTCTTACGCGAGCCAAGGACATTGGTTGCCACATACAAAGCACCATTGGCTCGAGTATAGGCCCTCGTGTATTCAGCCTGGAGAAGGCGATTCAGGGCATCACGCACAATACCACGAGCCCGGCTATCCTGGTTATCAATGAAAACAGCGTAGTGCGTGATGCGGTTGGCAATTGTTTTCAAGGAAGTAAACACTTGTAAATCAGCCTCGGTCATGACAGGGCCATCAGCATTCTCATCAGTGGAAGCGTTCTGCTGTTTTTGAGTTGCCATCACGGCAGCCTTCGCCTTGGCGGCCTCCTTCATGGCAGCCTGAAGCATATTGGGCATGAACCACCCCATCAGGAGGATGAAGAGACCAAGGGCATATACCGTTTTCTTGTAATATACTGAAGCCGTGACTACCAAACCTGCACTCACTACACAGAAAATCATCGAGAAGAGGCGCTGGGATTCCAAATCCTCATTGGTCAGGAATGTGATGCCGTTGTCAGTATCACTCACCAAAAAAATGAACCCGCATACAGCAAAAATACCCAGGCCGAGAGCCAGGCGCAAGGTTCCGGCAACATTGAATGCGTGCCCGGAAGCATAAATCCCGCCCATAGTCTCAGCTCTGGCCGACTGCCGCCGCATTGAGGAGTGGTACTCCGCCATAAGCGCAGCATGTTCATCCGCGCTTAACTTGGGTGCGGCTGTCGCAAATTCATTCTTTAAGCACTCCGGACAAACAGAAATATCCTCCTGCGTTGCGTGAAACTTACGCCTACACTTACTGCACTCTTTCTCCATTGCCCAACCTTTATACCAAAGACCTGTTATGAATGCAAGCCAGAATAGGTGCTTACAAAAGCAAAATAAAAAAAAGGGCTATGGTTAAGTCTTGCTTTCATCAGAAAGCGTAACGCACAGAGCTTGCAGGCAAGGCAGGCACCGCCTGATGGCGGTGGGGAGTAGTGTGGCGGAACACCGGCACATAATTATTCGGCACCTCTATCACCGTGCTATGCTGGCCGCGGGTCACCATGACGCCACCAACCTCAAAAGAGGCATGGGCTGCTGGTTCCACCTGAATCGAAGTACAGGCTTCAAGGTCATTTGCCAGGGCAGGCATCAGCAAGGGGGTTATCGGCTTCTCGACTGCCACTGAAGCCGCTGTTTCAACAATGGAAGGTTCTGCCGGATACAGGGCAAAGGTTACAGCAACCAGACCCAGCCCCATGACCGAAGCACCGACGGCAATTCGCCCACGCCCGAAATTATCAAGCATCTGTATAATATGGGCAAACAAGTGCCGCCTGGCCGGGCAACATACGGCCTCCCTGGCTACGCGTTCATGAAACTCAGCCAGGAACCGCGATTCGAAATCAGCTTCTTCCACTCGTTCAACCTTCAGCGTTGCCAGAAGCGCAACCAGTTGTTCTTCTGATTCGGGTAGCGGGCTTGGAGAATTTTTGGACATAACGCAAAATAACGGTTCGCGGGAGGACAAAGGTGTAGACAAACGATTGAACCTTGCGTTCAAACAAAAATGATTTTTTCTGCTTCAATTTTGATGACCTGCATAGACGTGACTTCGGAGCAGCGTCCCTCCCTCATCAGCAATCCACGAATAAATCATTTGCTCACAAGCTGCAATTTCTGCTGCACGGAGGCGGCGGGTTTCTGCCGTTACTTCCTCCATGGCATCCATATCGTACACATAGACATCATCTACCAAAGCACAAGCAGGGTCAACATTTCTCGGCACCGACAAATCAATCAGGAACAAGGGGCGCTGACGCGTGGTTTGCACTTGCTCCAGCACAGGAGGAGAAACAACATACGCGGGCGATGCGGTAGAGACGATGACGATATCAATATTTTCCAAGTAGGGAATCCACTCCGTAAAGCGTATGACCTTCCCCCCCACCTGGCTGGCTAAATCCACCGCGCGGTCATAGGAACGGTTTGCCACAAAAACACTCTCAGCTCCGCGGGAACGCAGACTCTGGGCAGTGGTACGTGCAACTTCACCAGCTCCGACCACAAGCACATTTGCACCTGCCAAATCACCAAGAATCCCTTGAGCCATCTGCACGGCGGCCGCACCAACAGAAGTGGGGCCACTTGTAATGCGAGATTCACTGCGTACCTTTTTCCCTATTGTAAAGACCCGCTGAAATGTACGGTTAGCAAAGCCGGCGGTGACCCCCGCAGCCAGAGCTTCCCGGTATGCATCCTTCAACTGTCCGAAGATTTCCGTTTCTCCCACCACCATGGAGTCCAGGCCTGAGGCAACTGCTGCCAGATGGAACAAAGCCTCCTGCCCTTGCAAATGGTAAAATAAATTACGGCGGGAAGAGGCATCCGGTGCGTTACCCAGGAAATAGTGGAGAATCGCCTGAAATGAATCCTCGGGCGATTTACTCCAGTAATAAATTTCCGTGCGGTTACAAGTAGAAAGTAAGACACATTCATCAACACCAGGCAAAGCAGACAGAGCCACATCCACCTCAGCCACACGGGATTTACCTACGGCAAACAACTCCCGCACAGCAACTGTACAGTTGCGGTAGTTCACCCCAAGGCAAAACATTTGAGACTCGCTCACCTGATTCATTTCTGCATGTCAACAATAGCTTCCAGCATACTGGGTATGGTATGCAATTGAGCCTCAGCATCAGGTTTGAGCCCATACTCGGCAAGGGTGGCAGTCGTCACCGGGCCAATGCTTACAATGCGGCATCCCTCAGGAATGGATAATTTCATATCCATGAAATGCCGCACCGTACTGCTACTGGTGAAAGTAATGATATCTGCCCCCTCCGTGCGGAAGCGTTCCTGAGCGCCAGTTTCGTCCTCTGTTTCCGGCACGGTGTTGTACGCCAGACACTCATCAACAATTGCCTGGCGTTTCATAAGCTCATCGTAAATCACTCGGCGAGCCTGCTCGCCATGCACCCAGAGCATGGTCACATTTGCCACACCGCCAAACTCGTCTCCCTTGCGGTCGAACTCAGCTATCAGCTCCTCAGCTACTGCTTTCTGGGGCATTATATCCACCATCAAACCGAACTTCTTGAGCTCAGCCGCAGTACCCGGTCCCACAGCTGCTATGCGGGCTCCACCAATTTCACGGATATCCTCATACACGGCAAAGAAAGCCTGGAAGAAGCGGCGCACCCCATTAGGGCTGGAGAAAATGAGCCAATCATAATGCGGGGCATCCACCACCGCTTCCGCAAAATCCCGCTTGTCAGTAGGGTCAGATATGCGGATAGTGGGCAATTCAAGCACATCGGCCCCCATCTCGGCAAGCTGGGCGCATAACTCGCTGGCCTGCTCCCTGGTTCGGGTCACCACAATACGCTGCCCAACTAGCGGAAGTTTCGAACGCCAATCTAACTGGGAAGAGAGAGCTACCACCTCACCAATCACCACAACAGCAGGAGATGATACGCCAGCCTTCTCAACAGCATCCGCCAGACTCCCAACCGTTGCCACCACACTTTTCTGCCGACCGGTAGCAGCCCATTGAATAGCAGCAGCGGGAACATCCCCCCCCTGCCCGGCAGCAATTAAGGAACTCAAGGTCTGGCGCAGATTGCCCATGCCCATCAGCATCACCTTGGTGCCTTTGGCCGCAGCAATACCAGCTATATCAAGGGTTGGCTCCTGCTTATCCGCACCTTCATGTCCGGTGAAAACGGTGAACTGGGTGCAGCAATCACGGTGAGTCACCGGAATCCCAGCGCTGGCAGGTCCGGCAATCGCAGAAGAAACCCCAGGAACTACCTCATAGGGAACCTTGGCTGATACTAGAGCCAGGGCTTCTTCACCTCCTCGTCCGAATACATAGGGGTCCCCCCCTTTCAGACGCACAGTGCAGCCATATTTCGAGCCACATTCCACCAGCAGCTTATTGATTTCTGCCTGGGGCATGGCATGATTGCCAGCGCGTTTTCCCACATAGATTTTCTCACAACCGGGTTTGACCCAGCTGAGCATGACCGGAGCGGCCAAGGCATCATAAACCAGGCAATCAGCCTGGGCAATGACATCACGCCCCCGCAGTGTCATCAACCCCGGATCACCAGGGCCAGCGCCTATCAGATACACCTTTCCCTTCACTTTGCTACGAGACATACTTATTGCTGGATAAGAGTTTCTAAATCAACCACAGCTTCCTCATCACTCGCTGCGTGGGGGTCAGCAGCTTGAGTTGGTTCCTGAATCTGCTGAGGCTCAGGCACCTGAGGTGCATCCGCAGACTCTGCCGGGGCTTCATCGGGCTGTTGTTCGACCGTATTTTCAATCTCCGAGCCGGATTCGGGAATCTGGGCAGCTGCAGCCATTGCAGCTTCTTCAGCAGCCTCGCGTTTGGCGATTTCGAGCATCTCGGAGACAGTCACGAGCTTGAATCCTCGATTCTGCAAACCAACAATGATTCCTTCCAAGGCGCTAATGGTAGATGCATGAATGTCATGCACCAGGATAATGGAACCGGGCCTGGCCTTATCAACGGCTGTGGCTATTACCTTTGACACACCCGGTTTGCGCCAGTCAAGCGTATCTACATCCCATAAAACGGAAGCCATCCCATATTGCTTGTGCATATGGGAAACCAGGGTCTTGTTTGTAGCGCCGTATGGAGGCCGCATAACGCGGGGATAAGTGCCGGAAAGGCGCCCCAGCAATGATTGCGTACGGTTCACCTCACTATCAACCTTGGTTCTGGGGCAAGAGTTCATCTTGATATGCGACCATGTATGCACCCCAAGCTCATGTCCCTCCGCGGCGGCGCGCTTGACGACTGACTGGTTCCGGTTCGCATTCTGCCCCAGCATGAAGAACGTCCCCTTCGCCCCATGCTTCTTGAGAATATCCAAGGCCTTTGGGGTCAAGGCAGCATGTGGGCCATCATCAAAAGTCAACGCCACGTACATGCCCTTCACGGGCACGTGACACACGCGCATACCCAGTGGTTGCAAACGCTTGGGTTCAGCCTGAACAGGAGCCACGACAACGGCAGCCCCGCCTGAATCTGCAGTCTGGTCCACAACCACGGGCTCAGGCGCCGGGACGTTTGTGGGCATAGGCGCGGCGTCTTGCTTTACCACCGGTTTAGCCGCTGGCTTGGGAGCCGGTTTAGTTACTTGCCGGGTTACAGGTTTAGGTGCTACAACAGGAGCGGCAGTCACAATAGTAGCCTGTTGTGGTTGTTTCTTCTGCTGCTGGCATGCTACCATTCCCAGGATGCAGGCCGTGCTGGCTAATGATGCTACAATTTTCTTGCACATGTCGAGTCGCGGCATTTTATAGCGGGCCAAGGTAAAAAGCAATCCCTTTTGGCGTCATTTTACATAGACACAAGCCTAGAAAGTGTGGTAAAGTACCCGCATGCTCAACTTCCATTACCACAACCCTACCCGCTACATTTTCGGCCTTGGAGAACACCTGAACACCGGAGGCCTCCTCAAGCCGCTTGCGGCAGGGAAGATACTACTCCATTATGGAGGCGGCAGCGTCATTCGCTCAGGTCTGCTTAACACCATCAGAAATAGCCTGCGAGATGCGGACATTCCCTTTGTGGAACTGGGAGGGGTAAAACCAAATCCCAGCATTACTTTAGTGCGTGCAGGAATCGAACTCTGCCGTAAGGAAAAGGTCAAACTCATCCTTGCCGTGGGAGGTGGCAGCGTGATTGATTCAGCCAAGGGCATTGCAGTTGGCGTACCCAATGAAGGAGACGTGTGGAGTCTGTATCTGAAGAAGGGGTCTGTTCCTCAACACGCGCCTCTCCCTGTTGCAACCGTACTCACGCTTCCTGCCGCCGGTAGTGAAAACAGCCCCAATTCCGTCCTGAGCGACGAAGCAACAGGGCGCAAGCTTGGCTTCAAACACATGGGCTTACGTCCCGTTCTCAGCATTGTCGACCCCACCCTCTTCCTGACCCTGCCAAGGGAACAAATGGCTTATGGCGCCTGTGATATGATGTGCCATATCTTTGAACGCTACTTTACGAACACCACGCACACAGCGCTTACCGATGCTCTGGCAGAAGGAACCATGCGAACCATTATAACCCAGTCACGTCTGCTGCTGCACAACTTGCAGGATACTGATGCCTGGGGGCAACTCGCATTGAGTGGGACCATTGCCCACAACGACCTTCTGGGACTTGGGAGAGAGCAGAGTTGGGCGTGCCATGCTCTGGAACATGAACTGAGCGCCATCTATGACGTACCGCACGGCGCCGGACTTGCCGTCATTGTTCCCGCATACATCAAAGCCGTCTGGCAGTACAATCCGGGAATTTTTGCCCAGTGGGCCACCAACGTCATGGGCGTCACACCCCAGAGGGACACCAGGGCTCTCGTTCAAGAAGGCATTTCACGCCTGCAGGCCTGGTACCGGGAACTGGGACTGCCGCAAAGCATGGAAAAACTGGGAATCCCCGCAAATGCAGATTTCAGCGCCATGGCGCAAGCAGCCTGCCGAGTCTACGGCGGAGGAGCCTCCATACCCACCCTGCCCGGCGTACATCCGCTCACAGCGGCAGACGCCAGGGATGTATACCTAGCGGCAATCTAATAATCATTGACATTCATATCCAACATGGGCAGCATGGGGTAATGGACACCCCTGAAGAAGCCCAATTCTGGAACGCACTGCACGAAGCATACGAATCTCATAATCCAGAAGAAGCAAGACGCTTATTCCAACAATCTGGGACTGTAGTGAATTGCAGTATTTTGCAACGCTGCGGAGACGAACAATACATTCAATGGCTACTTCACAACAACATCATCCACGCCGAGCAAGAAGGGCATGAATCATGGCCAGGTCTACAAGAGCGCCAGTTGCAATGTAATGACCTTGATGAAAGCCAACGCCCCCGGTGCATCTTGGAAGGGGATTGGGAAGAACCTGAAAATGTCAGTTGAAAATGATATTTATCATGGCAATTTTGATGCTTGCCAGACGAGAATCCATGTGGTAGCATGCTGGCATGTTTCGTATGCTCCGACTCCTGTTCCATATGTCAGCCCTGGTGCTGGCAGTAGCCGGCATGCAGGCCGACGCCGTAGTCATGGCGAAAAAGACCCCTGATGGACAATGGGCTTTTGTTCCACTGGCAGATGGTTTTGATTTTCCCGTTGGCAAGCCAGATGGTAAAGGGTACTATAAGTCCCGAGGCTTGCGCTTGGCCACCCCCCGGCATCTTGGTGAGGATTGGAATGGCAATGGAGGCGGCAACTCCGATTTGGGCGACCCCGTTTATTCCATCGGACTGGGTTTGGTGACCTATGCGGCAGAGGCTCGTGGACGCTGGGGCAAGGTGGTGATTGTGCGACATGCCTTCCGTGAGCCAAAAACAGGCAAAGTACTCTGCTGCCAATCTCTTTATGCCCACCTGGACCGCATCGACGTCCGCCTTGGGCAAATCGTTGGCCGCGGTACGCAGGTAGGAACCATTGGCACTAACGGTGGCATGTTCACCGCCCATCTGCACGCTGAGCTTCATTTCAACATCAACGTAAACTGTGGCCACCAGGGAATCACCAAAAATTCCATCAACTATGGCAACCTGACGGAGTTCATCAATCACTACCGTCGACTGCCAGAAGAACGGAAGTTTGTAAAACTCCCCATCGGTGGTTTCATTCCGTACAAGAACACCAACGGCCTGTAAATGAAAATCTGTCTGTTTGGCGGCTCCTTTGACCCTGTCCACACCGGGCATCTCAAGATTGCCTCAGTTGCCCAGCAGACATGCGGACTTGATGAACTAGTCTTTCTGCCTGCAGCATGCTCACCGTTTAAGCAAGGTCAAAAGACGCATTTTACAGATGAAGAGAGGTTGCACATGCTGCGCCTCGCCACTGAGGACATGCCTTGGGCCTCTGTCAGTGACATGGATTTGCAGCTGCCTCCTCCTAGCTGGAGCTGGCGCATAGCGGAAAACTGGCACCATGAGCACCCCCAAGCAAAACTATACTGGCTGATGGGAACAGACCAGTGGGAGCAACTGCACCGCTGGGCGCGCTTTGATTACCTCTGTAAACTGCTGCACTTCATTGTCTACCACCGGGGTACAGCCCCCCTCCCCCGCCCGGGAGTCCGCAGCACCTTCATCTGTGCCGGAATGCACGCAGCCTCATCCTCTGCCATACGTGAAGCTCTGAAAAATGGAGTCTCTGTTCCGACAGGTTGGCTTCCGCAGGCTGTTGAAGAATTCCTTTTCCTGCGTATTTAACATTGATTTCCTGCAACATGGGAAATGAGGTATCAGGCTTTCTTTTTTTTCTTCTTTTTCCTCTTTCCCTTTTTCTTATTCTTCCGGGCAGGCTTTGCTTCCTCTTCCTCCTGCACAATCTCCGTTTCACCCACGGAATCTACCGACAGCAGCGCCGCGTCCAACGCTGCATCTGGAGCGTCAACACAAGAAGGCCATACCAAACTATCTTCCCGGAACTCAGGCAGCTCCAGTGAATCAGACTGAGGACTCACGCCGTATAACTGAGCAAACATCTCCTTTTTAGGAAGGGTGCCACCTGTACGGAACAAATCCAATTTTTCACCTTCGGGTAATTTCAATTGATTCTCCGAAGAAGGCTTTTCCTGACCATATCGTTGCATCAGTAGGCAAAGGCCAGCCCGACCTCCCGAATCTGAATACAGGATGCGTATGGCGTATCGTCTATCTTTTTCAACCTGAAACACGGAGCCACAAAAAAGCCCGCCAGCTTCTTCATTCCAGGTTGTTGCACCAGGAACTTTCATCTGGGTCTTTTTCAACGTGCGGAACATGCTCTTTATTTTTGGGGGGCCAGCGCTGTTAGATTTATCGGACGGCAGAATGAATCCCGCCTCCAACACATTTCTCCCGCCAAAGTTGACAAGCAGCGTTTCATCTCCCATACCGACAAAGCGAAAAAAGCCATTCTCCGGAGCCATCACCGTCCCCTGGTACAGAACCATGTATGGACTACCTGCCTGCGAAGGAGGTAGCGAAAAAGCAGAATAGACGAACTCAGAACGGCAAGGAGGCAAACAAAAACGGGGGCTGTACAGTGCCCACTGTGATTTTTGCAAGTCCTCCAGCATTTCCTGCTTCCAGCCTGCTTTCACAAAGTTCCGAACCCAATCATAGGCATTGGCGCTATCACTTTGAGGCAGGAAATAGGCATAACCCTGGATAGCTGGTCCAGTCCTGGGCTTAGGCGCATCTGCACCCTGTCCTGGCGGAGTCAGGCAGAACGCAACCAACAGATTGAGCAAACAGGCATGAAATAAGCGTGTCATCCCTACCAGTATATACCAGTGTATGATTTTCTCAATCAAAATCAACTCAACATGAAAAAACCGCCGGGTAAAACCGGCGGTTTTTTCATGCAGGATACGCCCCGCATGCGTTTTTAAGATGATTAAAGGCTTTCACCAAAATCCTCACGGAACTTGGCTGCCAGCTTCTCCTGCCAATCGCTCAGCGGCTGGAGACGACCAAAGAAGAAACGGAGAACCTCAGGCTCTTCCACCCACTTCAAGCCACCAATGAGCTCGCGGTTATCGTACAACCACTTCACGCGGTCAGCGCAGTATTTCACCTGAGAGAGAGTGAACACACGGCGAGGGCAGGCCAAGCGCACCAGTTCAAGCTCGGCATAGTTCTCAGAGCCATCGGGGTTACGCTGCTCGGAAAGAGAGCCGCGCTCCATACCACGGATACCACCGGCAATGTAGAGAGCCGTTGCCAGTGCGCCGGCGGGGTACTGTTCGTGCGGGATATTGGGCAGGAATTCAGAAGCGTTAATGTGAGCGCCCAGACCACCGGCAGGCTTCACCATGGGTACGCCATACTCGGAAAGTTCCTTCACGAGGTACTCAATGAAGATGGGACCCTGATTGATGATTTCCTCATCCAGCGTCTCCATGAGGCCCACGGCCATGGCCTCCATGGCACGCACTTCCATACCGCCGTACGTCAGGAAACCTTCGTACAGCGGGATGAAGGCCTTCATCTTAAGGATAAGGCTCTCGTTGTTGGAGATAATGGCACCACCACGGGCGAAGCCCAGCTTGCGGCTGGAGAAGTAGATAAGGTCCATCTGATCCGCAATCTTGCGGATGATTTCGGCCACCGTCATATTCTTGGCGGCCTCCTCACGGGTCTTGATGAAGTACAAGTTATCCTGCAGCAGCGAGGCATCCAGCACTGACATGATGCCGTATTCCTTACATACAGCTGCTACTTCCAGCATATTCTGCATGGAAAGAGGCTGTCCACCAATCAAGTTCGTACCGGCTTCGATACGCACAAAGGGAACGTGCTCTGCACCAACCTCTTCAATAAGCGCACGCAGGCGGGGAATGTCGAAGTTACCCTTGAAGGGGAATTCCAGATTCGGGTCAAGACCTTCGGCAATGATAAGCTCCTCCACGCGGCCACCCTTGCGGGTGATATGGGCCTTCGTCGTAGTGAAGTGGAAATTCATGGGAACGACATCGCCCTCGCTCACAAACGTTTCAGCGAGAATATTTTCACAAGCACGGCCCTGGTGTGCGGGCAGGAAGTACTTGGTACCGAAAACATGCTCAATGACGCGGGAAAGACGGTTGAACGTCTCAGAACCAGCGTAGGAGTCATCAGCCTGCATGGAAGCAGCAATCTGATTGTCACTCATGGCATTCACACCGGAGTCGGTAAGCATATCCATGAACACATCCTTATTCTGAAGCAGGAAGGTGTTATTACCTGCCTCGCGCAGCTTCTGCACGCGCTCTTCTACGGTAGGCAGGAACAGTTTCTGAACCACGCGCACCTTGTGCATTTCCAACGGCACCTGATGCTCTTCCTTATAAAACTTGACAATAGACATGATGTATATATCGGTATGTGATAAATCTTGTTCCCGGCCTAAGGCTCAGAAACGCGGCTGGATTCTATCATGCTCCATTTCTAATTGTCAATTCTTATGTTGGTATTTTCATAGCGTATGACGATATGGCAGTATGTTTCATTGACAGTACGCTGGAATTATTCTAGTATCCCGCGCATGAGAAAAGTCATTTTCGGAATCATGCTTGCACTGGTCTGCGCCATGGGGACACAGGGCGCCATGCGAGTGGCAAGCCTGCACCCACTGCTGAGCGACATGGCACGCCAGGTGGGAGGAGATGCAGTGGAAGTAATTGATTTATTTCCACCCAACAGTGATTTACATTCCTTTGAACCGACAACGGCAGACATCGCAGCAGCAACCGGCGCCAAATTATTGCTTGCCTGCGGCAAGGGTGTTGAACCTTATCTGGATGATTTGGAGGATTCATTGCCCGATTACACACGCATCGTGGAGCTGGGAAGCGCCGTACCAGATGCCTACTTACCCGGTAGCACCATAGCAGACCCGCACTGGTGGAACAGCCCGGCAGCCATGAAACGGGCATCCCGCACCCTCCGTGCAGCCCTGGAAGCAGCCCTTCCAGACAAAAAATCCACCTTTACCAAAGGGCAGCGCAGCTATTCTGCCCAAATGGACCAACTATCGAGGGAAGCAAAGCTGGCCTTTGCGGCTATTCCACAGCATCGGCGCGTGCTTGTCAGCTCGCATGCTGCCATGAGTCACTTCTGCAAGGAATTCGGATTCAAGGCCATTGCCATTCACGGCATAGCCAAGGAAAGTGAAGGAGATACAGCTTCACTGGCACACATCCTTTCCCAATTGAGAGAAAACGCAGTACCGTGTCTGTTCCATGGAGCGAATGAACCACCCAAGGTGCTCCAAACCATAGCAAAGCAAGTAGGAGCCACAACCCGGCCCCTGGCTATGGATGGAATCCTCTCTGAAACACCATCCTACGCAGAACTATTCCGGTTCAACATCAGAAATATCACCGGGGGGCTCCTGATGCAATCCGGTAACGCCAAGTAAGCTGCATGTCTCAACGCTTCGTTGACAACACCCCCAGGCAAGCGTAGTATTTCCAGCGTTCACCATGTCGCCGCGTACCATTTTTCTACTCACTCTGGCGGGCGTATTGCTGGCAGGGCTTCCATTACCCCTGTTGACAGGTACTCCTGCCCCAGCACAGGTTCATCAAGCACCTGAGGAAATTGCCCGCAAAACAGTATACACCAGCATCCAATACAGCGGTAATATCCAAAATTTCCGTCTACGCCACGGTAAGGGGGAATGGAAGGAAGTCGATACACAGCATGCTCCTCAAGAGCTAGAATTGCAATTACCCCTGAGCGGCAGGATAGAACTTGAAGTAGAGGCTCAATGGCAGGAGACCGGCCCCCAGGCCGTGACACTGACACTGGAGCCCGATGGTCTCCCCGTGCGGAGCGAAACCCAATGGATGGAAGAAGGCAGCAACTCCTTGCACACAATTTTCACATTCACATGGTAAACAAAGCGCAAGACCACATATGCTGGGGAGGAGGTCACCACCACCACTTCCACCACAAGTTGGAGCTCAAGGGAGTCACGGCCGGATACAACGGCACCCCAGCCTTGCAGGATATCAGTATTGAAGAGGAGTGTGGCAAAACGCTTGCCCTTATCGGCCCCAACGGGGCGGGCAAATCCACCCTGCTCAATGCGCTCGCAGGGCTTCTCCCTCCCTGGCGAGGAGAAATCCTCTGGAATGGAACCTCCCTGGCAGAGCAACGCCACGAGATAGCCTACCTACCCCAGCGCAGTGAGGTTAACTGGCAGTTTCCCATCACTGTGCGGCAATTGGTGGAAATGGGACGTTTCCCGGCCTTAGGCATATGGCAGCCCATGCGCCCGCACGATAAGGAAATAGTGGACAAGGCTCTCTGCACCATGGGGCTGCATCATATACAGGGACGCCAGATTGGAGCTTTGAGCGGAGGTCAGCAGCAACGTTGCTTCCTGGCACGAGCCTTGGCGCAGGAGGCTCACATTCTCCTACTGGACGAGCCATTTACCGGACTTGACGTTCCGGGTAGTAAGGCTCTCTCCCAACTACTGCGTTCCCTTGCGGCAGAGGGAAGACTGATTATTGCTTCACACCATGACCTCGCCTCTGCACCCAGGATTTTTGACCGGGGTATTCTCCTGCGTCGCCACCTGATTGCCGCAGGGGATATCGCCACCGTACTCACCAAGGAAAACCTGGACCAAGCATTCCAACGCACATGAATGAGTTCCTGCAATTTCTGAATGAACCCCTCGCACAACGCAGCCTGTGGGCATGCGGCGTCATTGGCTTCTCAAACGGATTTGTCAGCGCACTGGTCGTGCTGCGGCGTTCCTCACTGCAAATCGGCACGCTGTCCTGTGCCCTGCTACCTGGCATTGCCCTGGCCATCTTGTGCTTCGGGCTCTTTCAGCTGAGCATTCTGCTGGGAGCTGTCATGGCGGGTCTGCTCGTGGGGCTCGGCTCCCTTTTCGTCTCCCGCACCTCAAGGATGGACCACGATACTGCGCTCTCAATTCTGCACACCACGGCCTTCGCCTTAGGATACATCATTCTGATTAATCTTGGTTTACAACAGAAGGTAGATGACTGGCTCTTCGGCAATATCATGAGCATGGGCGATGCCGACCTCTGGATTGCCTACCTCATTGGCGCAATAGCAGTTCTGAGCATCACGGCATGGCAGCGTCCCCTGCTCATGGTGCTCTTTGACCCGCGAGCCGCCGCCACCATGGGCATTCCCACCAGGGCATTCAATTACGGCATCTTCGCGCTCATCATCCTGGTGCTGGTTTCCTCCCTTCAGGCAGTAGGAGCCTTTCTGACCCTGGGGCTCCTGGTAGCACCAGCAGCCACCATGTATCTACTGACCGATAAAGCAGGCTGGCTCTTCTGGGGAGGTGGACTCATTGGAGGGCTAGGCGCCATTGTGGCCTTCTTCCTCTCCTTCCCGCTCGGTTGGCACCTGGGAGCCACCATCATTGTGGTACTAGGAGCCATTTTCCTGCTCGCCTACATCTTTTCCCCCAAGTACGGGTTCCTACACATGCGAAGGAAATCTGCAAAATAAGAATTGTTTGCCTGCGGCGAACACCTTTTCTGCTTGCGCCAGTAAGGAGTATATGCTAGCATGATGCACGTATGAAAATCTCACTCTCCCCCCGCTCGGCCAAAGGATTCACCCTCATCGAGCTGATTATCGTTATCGCCATCCTGGCAACCTTGGCCAGTATCGCCTACCCCACCTACATGAGCATTCAGACCAATGCTGCCCGCACAGCAGCCAAGAAAGTCTGTACCGACATTGCAGGTGCAGTTGAAAGCTTCAAGCAGGACAACAACGGTGTTCTTCCCTATGTCACCAACATGGTGGAACCTGATGACAACGACCAGATGTACCTGACCACGACTGCTGGCCAGGATGCCAACCTGATTAAAATCCTTACCAATCGCGAGGATGACGAGGACAACCGCATGAACACCACGCGCACAACCTACATGAACTCCGATGAGCAGGATCACCCGCGTGAAGGTCTCTTCGTTGATTCCACTGGCGAGCTGGGTCTCTATGATCCCTGGGGCAAGCCTTACTACATCATTCTCTGCGAAGAAGAAACAGGCTGCATCGACCCCTTCACCTCCCGCCGTTATCGTGGCAAGAACTGCTTTGCATACAGCACAGGCCCTGATCAGGAAGGACTTCCTGTGACAGACACACCCTCCAAGAAGGGAACGAAAGGTAAAAAGAAGAGCAAGAAAGCCAGGAAGGCAGCTGCAGAAGCCGCCGCCATTGCTTCTGAGCTGCTGGAAGAGGCAATTGAAGACAACGTGTACTCTTGGAAGAACCAGAAATAATTAATGAACCAATACATTACAGACGACGTACGTCTCACGGGCATTCGCCCGCTGATATCGCCCGCAATTCTCATGGAGGACTATCCGGCATCCCCGGAGGCATCCCGTATGGTGTTTGAAACACGCCATGCTTTTCAGGATATCCTTTCCGGAAAGGATGACAGGCTGGCGGTCATTGTGGGTCCCTGCTCCATTCACGACACGAAGGCAGCCATTGAATACGCAGGTCTTCTAGCAGAAGCGGCCAAGAAGTATGAGAAAGACCTGCTGCTCATCATGCGAGTGTACTTTGAGAAGCCCCGCACCACCGTTGGCTGGAAAGGGCTCATCAATGACCCGTTCATGGATGAGACATACAATATCAACAGTGGGCTGCGTATGGCTCGGGGACTGCTTGTGAGGCTCGCCGAAATGGGTATTCCCGCTGCCACCGAGTTCCTGGATGTGATTACTCCGCAGTATATCAGTGACCTCATCGTCTGGGGTGCTATTGGTGCTCGCACAACGGAAAGCCAGGTTCACCGCGAGCTGGCCAGCGGTCTTTCCATGCCTATCGGCTTCAAGAATGGAACGACCGGCTGTGTGCAGATTGCGGTGGATGCCATCGTTTCAGCGGAGCACCCGCACTGCTTCCTTTCCGTGACCAAGCAGGGCGTATCCGCCATTGTATCCACTAAGGGCAACGAAGGTTGCCACCTGATTCTGCGCGGGTCTACTGATGGGCCCAACTACGCTCCAGAACATGTGGAAAAAGCCTGGAACACCCAGCAGAAAGCAGGTATCTCCAACCGAATCATGATTGACTGCTCCCACGGTAACAGTCACAAAGACTGGACCAAACAGCCCACCGTTGCAACAAGCGTAGCTGAGCAACTCGCCGCAGGCGGTGACCACATTGGAGCTGTCATGATTGAAAGCAACCTATACTCCGGCAACCAGAAATGCAGCCCTGATATGAAATACGGGGTCAGCATCACCGATGCCTGCATCGACTGGAACGGCACGCTGGGTATGTTTGATATCCTGGCAGCCGGCGTTCGAGCCCGCCGCGCCAAGCTTGCCAAATAAATCAGGCAGACATATTCACCCAATAAAAAACGGGCGCAATTCGGCGCCCGTTTTTTTGCGTTTTACTTCATCCGGTGAATCCAGATGTGCAGGCGGCGGCACATCCGCATCCAGAACACGCAGAATCCGCGTAAAAACAACACTACGGCCAAGGATGAGCAACCCGTTACGGCTCCCACTTCCCAGCCATAAACCTGATACGCAGCAAGTGCACACCCAACGGCCACCGGCAAGCCCAGCAGGACAGCCAACAGGTACACCCACATCGCCCTCTGCTGCCTTCCCATGCAGGCAGAAGTGAAGCTACATATACAAAATCCAAAGATAGTAAGGACTGCGGGCATAAACTCAACGCTTACTTTACATCAGGCTGCTCTCGTAAGCAAGAAAAAACGATAGGGCGCGTGCCTTTCTTGACCAGCCTGGTGAAATATGCTACATTGGCAGCGCAATGGCCGATTCCCTTTATACCCGCATGGCTGATAGCCCCGTAAGCAGCTATGATCTCTCCCTGCGCCCCCCCGCCTTCAGTGAGTTCTGCGGCCAGGAAAAGGTAAAGGAACGCCTCATGCTCATGGTGGAAGCGTCTCGCATGCGTGGGGATGTGCTCGACCATGTATTGCTCAGCGGCCCCCCCGGACTTGGCAAGACTACACTGGCCAATATCATTGCAAGTGCGGTTGGACACAAATTGCATACCACTAGTGGTCCGCAGATTGAGAAAGCAGGTGATTTGGCCGGCATCCTCACCAATGTGGAGAAGGGAGATGTGCTCTTTATTGATGAAATCCACCGTCTGCACCCCGCCATTGAGGAATATCTCTACCCCGCCATGGAGGATTTCCGGCTTGATATCATCATTGACCAGGGGCCGAACGCCCGCTCCATTCAGCTGAACCTTCCCAAATTCACCCTGGTGGGAGCCACCACTCGAGCCGGTATGCTCACCGGACCGCTCCGCTCGCGATTTGGACTGGTGAACCGTCTGGATTACTACTCGGCTGATGAACTCTGCCAGATTCTGCACCGCTCCGCCAACTTGCTGGATATTGACCTGGTCCCCGCCGGAGCCCTGGCCATTGCCCGCCGCTCCCGCGGTACACCCCGCGTGGCAAACGCCCTGCTCCGCTGGGTACGCGACTATGCCCAGGTGAAGGCCGATGGACGCATTACCGCAGAAGTCGCACAAGCAGCCCTGGGTATGATTGACATCGATGATGACGGGCTGGACGAGATGGACAAGCGTTTGCTCGAAACCATCATCTACAAATTCGGAGGAGGTCCCGTTGGTCTCTCCTCTCTGGCCGTAGCCGTAGGGGAAGATGAATCCACCATCGAAGACGTGCACGAACCCTTCCTCATCATGCAGGGCTATATCAAGCGCACCCCGCGCGGGCGCGAAGCCCTGCCCGCAACCTACCAGAAGCTGGGAGCAATCCAGCCCAGTGGTCAGACCGAACTCGGCTTATGAAGAAACTATTCCTTTTCCTCCTGGTACTCCCCCTGCTCCTGCTCACCGGCTGCACCCAGCAGATGATGCAGGCCCAGGTGCGCGATTCCAAAGTAGTAGTGCTCGATATCGGCCACTATTACCACCCTGTACGCGGTGGTCAGGGAGCCCGCACACCGGATAACCGCTACGGCAGAATTGAGGAATGTGAATACTGGTACCGCTACGTTGAACACACAGCCCGCGTCATCGAGCAAGCGGGATACCAGTGCCGTATCTGCTGCCGCGGCTCCCTGCCCACGGATAAAGAACTGGCTGCTATTGCCATCCGCAATGGGGTCTTCCATGTGAACACCCCGGAGCCCAATGCCATTTACCGCTCCAAACACCACCCACACCGCATGGCTGTGGGCATGCTGAGCACCAATTACGCCATTGACCAGAAACCCGCCGCCGTCATTTATCTGCACCACAACAGTATGACGCCCCAATGGATGGTGTACAACAAGGGTGCAATCTATTGTAACGAAACAGGTGGTGATTTAGGCATTGCCGTGGCTCAAGTGATTACCGATACCATCTATGACCAGGGCGGCATGCCCAACAACGGCGTTCCATGCAGCATCATCCTCCGCAATGATGGACGCAAAGGCGGTGGTGACTGGCTCAATGCTTGCAATGAATCCTACATCCCCGCCATCATCACTGAAGCCACCTTCCTCTCCAACCCAGAGCACGCCAAATTCCTGGGTCAGGAGGAAAACGCCATACGCTATGCAGAAGCCATCGGGCGTGGGGTTGTGAATTTTCTCAATGCCCGCTGAAGTCCGGCATTCATGAATCCTTGCCTGCATCCGCAGATGCAGCAATAATCTCCAGCAATTTGACCACACGGGAGCCAGGCAAGTTGCCGAGTTCCATGCGGTTCATCACATAGGCAAAAGAGAGGCCGGAGATTGGTGAGCAGAACGCATGGCTACCCCCTGCCCCGGCATGACCGACTCCCCCTCTGGGGAAGAGATAGGCGGGCTCACACATGGCTCCGCAAGTGAAAGCGGAGGGTTGCTGCAAGGTATGATCCCAGCCTTTGCATTGAGGGGTTGACAACCAATCGCGCACATCAGCGGGGACGAAATCAGAGAGAAGGATCTGGTAGAACTGAGCAAGTCCGCGAGCGCTGGCCACCCCACCCTTGGCCGGGCTACCGCATTGCCAGGCAGCAGGGGTGCTCATCTCACGTGGGGTTCCATATCCCACAATGCTATGGAATGCTCGGTAAACGGATGAGTTGGTATCGAAATACTTTTTGTAGAATTCATCCTTGTGCATATAGCCCGGTTGGATGCGGGGCGCTTGCAGTGGCGAAACGCGACGGAATTCTTTTTCCGGCAGACCGATGAAGAAGTCGAGGTCATTGGGGCGGCGAATGCGCTGCTCCCAGAACTCACACACACGCAAGCCTGTAAGTTCGAGCAGAAGAATATCCACGATGGGGCCGAACGTCTGAGGATGATACCCATGCTGCGGAGGCAGCCAGGCGGGAGTACTGCGCTCAATAGCAGCACGGCAGGCATCTAAATCCTCCAGAGAAGCAGGCTCAACAAGGGCTGCCAGCCCGCACTGGTGCGAAAGCACCTGGCCGACCGTACACCGTGGTGCAGGGAAAGCAGGCCAGATATCTCCCACCTCCAGCTCCGGAGTACGACAGCAATCGTGCAGAGCCAGCAGAAGGCAAAGGGCAGATGCTGGCTTGGTGGCAGAAAAGACAGGCACCAGGGAATCAGCGGGCCAGCCGGCATGCGCGGTGAGGAGTTCCTTCCCGTGCTGCCAGATTGAGACGGAGGCACCACCGGTAAGGTTCTCGCGAAATACGCGCTCCAATTCTCCTACCCAGTCAGTCGACATACGGTGTAATAGAGGTGACGATGGCGCAGCCGGATTCCACCCGGAAATGCACCTCGAAAGGTTTCAATATAAGATGGTATACCCGCTTTGCATCCTGCTGGTAAGCAGGGCGTGGATCCTGAGCCAGAGTTTCTTGCAATGCAGCACACCACTCTGGCGTAACTTGAGCAGGCAAATTCTCCGGCAGCCGCACCCCCAGCGGCTCCCAGGGAGTCTCGGTAAATCCGGCGGCCGCATCAGGTATAGAATCAGAGTACGGCACGTAGGGCTTAATGTCAAAAATGGGAGTCCCATCCACCATATCTGCACCGGAAACCCTCAGAACCGGCCCTGGGTCAACGGAAAGCAGCTTCACCACAGAAAGCCCCAGTCCATTCGGACGGAAAGGCGAGCGAGTAGCAAACACCCCCAGGCGGGTATTGCCGCCCAGACGCGGTGGACGCACCGTGGGATGCCACTCATTCCCATTGCAATGAAACTTCCAGATGAGCCAGATGTGTGAAAACCGCTCCAGCCCGCGCAGGCAATCCTCATTACGGAAGTCGGGTTCAAATACTATCTCGCTCACAACATGCGGCGCGAGATTGCCCTGGCGAGGCACGCCAAACTTCTCAGCAAACGGGCTGCGGATGTACGCAATGGGCTGCATCACACATGAAAGAAATCACGCAGTACCTGCTCGTAGACAGATCGCTTGAAATCCGGAAGGCAATCCAGGTCAACCTCATGGGGCTGCACCCATTTGTAGTCACGGAATTCCTTGTTATCCAACCAAGGCTCAGCCTGGTCACTGTGCATGAGGCAGAGGAAATAATACTGCTCCTGCCCGGCATACGGGATACCCCGCTTGCGGAACACTCGTTCCCGTTCCTTCGGGGGATAATCATAGCGGTACGGTCCGCGGGACGCCACAACCTCATACTCATTCGGTCGGAAGCCGGTTTCCTCCATTCCTTCCCGGCAGGCTGCGTCCATGGCCGATTCCCCCTTCTTAATGCCGCCCTGCGGAAATTGCCAGGCCCCAGCTGGCTTCACTCGCTCACAAAGGAGCACGCGTCCATCAGCGCGCTGGTAAATGATGGCTGCATTCGGGCGGTAGAGTTCTGATGTACCGGGCATAAGGAATCTGGTGTATGTGCGCGCATTCTACCATTCTTCACCACATAATGCAAGAATATCTTGCCACTTGACTTAGACAGGCTCCTTGTGATAGTCTAGGGCTTATGAGAAAAGTTCTGCCCACCCTCACTATGCTCCTGGGTTGTGCATTACAGATTTCCTGTAGCCAGATGCAACAGCAACAAGAGCAGGATGCCAAACCGGAACCAAAGCAGGAGGAAGCCCCTCCTCCCGTGTATCTGGGTTCGGTGCACCAGGTTTTTGCCTCTGATAAATTTGCCTTGCTGCGTATCATCGGACCGTTACCTCCGGAAGGAACTGTGCTCATCTCCCATCCCATTGACGCCTCCACAAACCGCATGGCCAACCTGATTGTTTCGTCGTCCCAGCATGCTCGAAACAACATCATTGCAGCCGATATCCGGGCGGGCTCCGTTGCCAAAGGTGACCGCGTGTTCAAATACCGTTCCATCGCCTCCACTCCGGAATTGGAAGAAGAAGAACCCCAGGCTCAGGAAGCGCTGACCATGGGTGGAGAAGAAATCGACTTAGGCTACGTTCCTCCTGCGGTAAAAGCCCGCAGGGAAAAAGAAGCAGCAGAGAACCAAGAACCTAAATCAGAACCGGATTCCGATGTGCCGCAAATAGAGGAGGCGGTCACTGCGGAGCCTGCTGATGTACCGAAAGAGCAAGAACCCATTATCCGAGAAACGTACGGTTTGCCCAAACTTGAGGATATTCCCGATACCATCAGTGGGTGGGATTCCATGTAATGACAACTATACAGCGACATGAAACTTCAATACTACGTTGACGAAGAAGGTGAAAGCACCATTGGCTTATGGGTTCCCAAGCGGGGGTGCTTCATTGATGTGACCGCACAGGATGAGCAACTCTGGGCAGCCATGCTCCCCGATGGGAAAAAGCTACGCAAAGAAATCGAGACATGGATTTCCAAAGGTGCAGCAGATGGCGTTCCTGTTGACATGAACGGGCTTGTTCTCTCCAGCGCGCTCCATGTACAACCCTGCACCCTGGCCTGCCTGGGTAAATGCTATGCGGACCACGCCAAAGAATTCAGCGGTGATACTCCCGATGAGCCCTCTATCTTCCTCAAAGCGACCTCTGCCATTTCGTCGGATTTATCCTATGTCATCAACCCAGAGGGTGCAAGCAAACTCGATTATGAAGTAGAACTGGCTGTCATCATCGGGGACACGCTGCACCGCGCAACGGAAGCAGAAGCACGCCGTGCCATTGTCGGTTATACCCTCATGTGCGATTACTCCGAGCGTTCTTACCAGCTGGAACACGGAGGTCAGTGGACTAAGGGCAAGAGCTATGATACATTCGCCCCCTTTGGCCCCATTCTGGTAACGAAGGACGAAATTCCCAACCCTGATAACCTCGAACTTGAGCTGAGGGTGAATGGCGAGATTCGACAGAAAGCCAACACATCCCAGCTCATCATGCCGGTGGCCCAGCTGGTAGCCTATGTTTCCCAGTTCATGACACTGAATGCAGGTGATGTTATTTCCACAGGCACGCCAGGAGGGGTAGCCCTGGGCATGAATCCCCCGCAATACCTCAAACACGGGGATGTGGTCGAGTTCAGTTGCCCTGCGATAGGCACGGTTACCCAAGTAGTAGAAGCTGAATAAAAAGTATTGATTTTCTGCCCTTGTCTGGTACAATGGCGCGCAGCAAAACCTTTTCTCTTATCCCCCGAACATGAAGATTCTCGTTACCGGAGCTGCCGGATTCATCGGTTACCACGTGTCTGCCCGCATGATTGCCAACGGGCATGATGTTGTTGGTATTGATAACATCTGCAACAACAAAGATCTCGAACTCAAGTACGCACGACTTTCGCTACTGGGCATTAACAGTGACGATATCCAGCCCGGTGTTGAACTTGAAGGGGCTAACGGATTCCGATTCCAGCGTCTAGACGTCCTGGATCGTGATGGAGTTGATGCTCTCTGCAAAAAGGAAGGATTCGACATCATCATCCACCTGGCTGCCCTTACCGGTTCAGCAACGGCAAACCGGAAACCAGCCAAGTTCTACGACACGAACGTTACGGGCACCATGAACATGCTGGAAATTTCCCGTCTGTACGGAGTCCAGCATTTCTTCTTCTCCTCCAGCTCCACGGTGTACAGTGCCCAGGCCACCTCCCCCTTGCAGGAAGATGACCACGTGGACACGCCGTTGAACATGTATGCTGCCACAAAGCGCTCCGCTGAGTTGCTGTGCTACACGTACGCCAAATCCTACGGCATGCCCGTCACTATCTTCCGTCTCTTCAGCGTATTCGGCCCCTGGTGCCGCCCAGATTCCGTACCCATGCAAATGGCAGACCGCATCATGAAAGGGCGTCGCGTGCGCATCATGAACGATGGCCACATGGTGCGCGACTTCACATACATTGAAGACCTGCTGGAAGGCATGGAGGCAGCACTCTCCAACCAACCGTATGCCCAGAATGGAGTACCCTACGCCCTGTACAATGTGGGACGCGGCAAGCCTGTTTCCCTACTCGCCTTCACCCAGGCCATGGAGTATGCGTTAGGTCGCACCACTGAGGTTGAACTCGACCCCACTTCCCCCATTTCCATTGGTCAGCTCATTGAGATGTACGCAGACAACTCCAAGCTTGAGCGCGAGCTTGCCTACTCCCCTGTCTGGGATTATGAGGAAGCCATGCCCCGCTTTGCTGAATGGTTCCTGGAGCACTACGGCAAAACATTCCACATGTAAACCGCCCCTTTATTAAGCAATTCATTTCACAGTGTCCCCCTTCCTCTACAATCTCGCCAAAAAGTTCCTGTTCTGCCTCGATCCAGAAACAGCTCATAAAGTTACTCTGGCAGGGCTCCGCACCGCGGAACACCTGCGTATGCTGCCGGCCCTTGTTGGCTCAGCTCCGGTTGAAGACCCGGTAACTATCATGGGGCTCAAGTTTCCCAACAGGGTCGGTCTTGCAGCAGGTATGGATAAGGAAGCAAACACCGTGGCAGCCTTTGGGCACTTAGGCTTTGGCTTCGTTGAAGTCGGCACCCTTACGCCCCTTCCCCAACCGGGCAATCCCAAGCCGAGGCTCTTCCGCTGCATTCCCCAACAAGCCATCATCAACCACATGGGCATCAACAACCCTGGCGTTGATGAAGGTGTTGAAAACATTCGCCGCACCAAGCGATTCAACGGCGTTCTAGGCGTTAACATCAGCAAGAACAAGACAACCCCCAATGCTGAAGCGCACCAGGACTATCTGGCCTGCCTCCGCGCTGTCTGGGATGTGGCAGATTACGTGGCCATCAACTTTTCCTGCCCGAATGTTCCCAACCTTCAGGATTTGGCAAAGGCGGATAGCGCAGCCGACCTGCTGGCCCTCATGAAGAGTGAGCAAGCTAATCTTTCCAGTGAGACCGGGCGATATGTTCCCCTAGTAATGAAAGTATCCCCGGACATGAGCGAAGGACAGATACGCGACCTTTCCCATGTATTCCAGGACTGCCAGCTTGATGGTCTGATTTGCACCAACACCACCACCACCCGTGACGGTGTACAGGATTCCCCCCACGCCAGCCAAAGCGGAGGCATGTCCGGAAAGCCTCTGTACAACCGGGCTAACGAAACGCTGGCCGCTTTTGCACAGGAGCTTCAAGGCAGTATTCCCATCATTGGTGTTGGTGGCATTACCACTGCTGAGGACGCCGTGAATAAGATTAAAGCGGGCGCATCTCTAGTACAGCTGTACAGTGGTTTTATCTATAACGGTCCGCCGCTTGTTCACGCCGCCGCACGCGCCATCCGCGAACAATGCAAATAAAATCGACACATCGCAAAGTACCATTTTTCCCAGCGCTCCCGGATACCGGGAGCGTATTTTGTAACAAAAAGTCATGTTTTCCTGTCAAGTGATGATTTGTTGTTTGCAAGAAGTGGAGTGTTATGCTAGTATATGAGCCGAAGAACGATTCATCCTCCCGCACCATGAAGAAAACGTCCCTTTTCCTTTCGCTTCTTGCGTTATCCGTCTCAATGGCACAGGCAGCTCCGGTGTACACCATCACCCTAACCTCTGCTGAACGCTTCACTGATTGCTCCGTCATATACAAGAGCGGAGATACGACCAAATTCAGGGGCAAGAACAAAGCAGGTAAGACCATCACAAAGGAAGTCCCCAATTCCTCCATCATCATGATGCGTGTCTCAGAACAGGCAGAGCCAGAAAAGCCGGCAGCAACTCCCGCTCCGGTAACAGAGCCGGCACCTGCTCCAACAGCGCCAGCTGCCGAAGCTGCACCTAGCGAACCTGCAACGCCCCCGGCTCCGGAGGAGAAGGCAGAAACCAAACCCACAACCCCAGCTGAGCCTCAGGTGGCAATCAGAAGTGATCATAATGCAGCGAAGGACGCCACCCTCCGACTCCGTGGCAAGCTTGCTGCCATTGATACAGAACTGGCAAAAATCACCAAACCAAGCCGGGCTCTCATCAGCCAAACCACAAACGTCAAGAGGCAGGTAACGCGCCAGCTGGAAAAAATGGACAAGAGTGCTCTGGAAGTTGCCAAGCTTCAGGAAGACTTCATCAGGGCTGGAGCGGCTGACTTCACCTTTGATAAAGTCAGCAACGAAGACCGCGATCGGTATCAGCGAGACGGGGAAGCAGCTTACAAGGCCATGCGGATTGACATGAAGGAAAAGAAGGGGCGCCGCAAGGTGGGAGGTCTGGATAAATTTGAAATCATGCGTGACCGCTACCAGGGCATTCCAGAATACAAGCAAGCCTACGCATGGTACATCAAGACCCTCCACGACCTTCAGAAGAAGTGGACACGCATGCACGACAAGGAATTTGCGGCACGCAAACGCTTGATTCCGGATAAGCGCAGCGCCATGGAAATTCTGGATAAACGGCAATATGAAAAACTTGCGGCCAAACTCAAGGAGGAGGGAGACGATATTGCAGAGGTGTGGGTTGTCCCGCCCCCCCGCAACCTCAAGGTTCTCTCCATGTGTGTTAACAAAGTAAAATCAGCCATTCGCCGCAACGAAGGCCAGGAATTGCATGAGGCTGTGGGTACCGTACCTTCCTTACTCCAACAATACTGGGCCAATATGGATGAAGTGCGTATGGCTATGGTTACAGGAGATTTGGAAGGAGCCAGCAAAAAACTGGAGAACAATGCAGCGTACAAGATTATTGTGGCACTCAACCAGAATCTGCTTCCGAGCGAATACCGGGAGCCTATTAAAGAGCAGCATAGAGACACTCAAAAAGAAATCACCAAGCGCCTTCGCGAATACCGCATACTGAAATCCAAGCTGGAGCGGGAAACGGCAATTCTTGACCGGGAAACGGCCAATGCAGAAGCCCAGATTGAAAACGCCATGAGCGCTATCCAGAAAGAACAGGATCTTGATACAGGTGAGAACACTATGGAATTGGAGCAGGAACCTGCCGCATCCGACTCCGAGCAACCAGCCAAAGAGACGGCACCCGCAACTGCTGGTTAACCTCTCCTTGACATCATTCCATATGAAGGTTCAATACCTCACTTATCTGGCTTTGCTTATTCCAGGAGCAGGGATTATCTGTGCAGCAGAACTACCTGCTCCTGTAACCGAGGCATTTGACTCCTATACGGCTCTGCCATCAGTATTGGTGCCCATTCTGGAGAAAGCTCACGATAAAGAAAGTGCCACTTCCGCTGCTGTTGAACTGCAAGCTGCTCTGCCGTCCATTTTCAGGACTCGTGAAAGTTTGCACAAAATGCCAACGCTTACGCCAGAGCAGAACCAGCTCGTCCGAACCCAGTACGGTCAACGCATGCGCGAAGAATGGGCAAAAATGTATGAACAAATAGCAAGGGTGCGCCAGGCAAACTGCTTCAAGTCAGTTGAATTAGCCCAAGCCTTCCGCTTAATGTGCATGATGATAGAAAAATGATGCAACGCGTACTTCTCCTCACCCTGCCTGTACTGATTATAGCAGCGAAAGCCAATGATTCCATTGTAGCCGTTCCTCAGACGCAACAGGAAGAAGCAGATCAGCTTCTTCCTGAAGGTGAAAAGCGGATTCGCCGCGGCATCATCCTACTGGGGACACTCTGCCAGCGCATGGGAGAAATCAAGAATCGTGACAGTGCTGAAGCCGCAGTCCCGCATATGATGAGGATATGCGAAGAGCTGAAGATTTGGTCACAATCCTTCACCAACCTGCCACCTGTCAGCTCATTAGAAATCCAAGTTTACGAGGAACGTTACCTGCCTGCTATCCGGAAAATTAACCAGCTCATGGAAGCACAAGCAGACCGGTTAGCGGCAGCAGAGTATTATGGTTCGCGCAACCTGCCAGCCGCCCTCGTACGAATCGCCCAGATTAACCAATAATCCCTCTCCACCACATAACAACCATGGCTACCATACGTCCTTTTGCCGCCATCCGTCCACCAAAGGCATATGCCGAACAAGTCTCATGCCTGCCCTATGACGTGATGAACCACCAGGAAGCCTGCAACATGGCTGCAGGCAATGCTTCTTCATACCTTCATATCTGCCGGGCCGATATTGACACGAGCGAGGAAGCAATCCACGACACCGTTACCTACAAGAAAAGCGCAGAAAACCTTCAGGATTTTCTCCAGAAAGGATTCCTCATCAAGGAAGAAAAGCCATGTTACTATATATACCGGCAAATGATGTGGGGGCGCGTACAGACGGGGATTGTGGGCTGCGCCAGTGTCGATGAATACCTGGACGGAACAATTAAGAAGCATGAGCTGACCCGCAAGGAAAAAGAACTGGACCGTATTAACCATTTTGATACCTGCTCCACCCAGACAGAGCCTGTATTCCTGGCGTACCGCAAGCACGAGGGGATTTCCACAACCATTCGGGAATGGATTAAATTCCACAAGCCGGAGTATGAATTTACCAGTGATGATGGCGTAACCCACCTGCTCTGGCCCGTCACGGATGATGAAGCAATTGAGGCCATCCGCAAGGGATTTGAAGAAGTACCCACACTCTACATTGCAGACGGGCACCACCGCACAGCCAGCAGTGCGGCAGTTTCAGCCAAACGCCGCGCAGAGCATCCGGATTACACGGGGGAGGAAGAATTTAACTACCTCATGGCCGTAACCTTCTGTGATGAGGATCTCTTCATCATGGACTATAACCGCGTGGTTCTTGATCTCAACGGATTGACAGAAAAGGAATTCCTCACAACTATTGGTGAACGATTCACCATTGCACCAGCCGCTCCCGGTAAGCCCCACGCCCCCAGAGCAAAACACGAATTTGGTATGTATCTGGGTGGTCAGTGGTACAGTATCACTGCAAAACCAGGAACATTCAACGCCACGCATCCGATTGAAAGTCTGGACTGTGCCATTCTTCAATCCAACCTACTGGCTCCGGTTCTTGGCATTGATGACCCCCGCACGAGCAACCGTATCGACTTTGTGGGTGGCATACGAGGGCTGGAAGAGCTGGAAATCCGCACCGGCAGCACAGGGGTCGCATTCTCCCTCTATCCCGTCACGATGGCAGACCTCTTCAACGTGGCAGACAGCGGTGAAATCATGCCCCCAAAATCCACCTGGTTTGAACCTAAACTGCGGAGCGGACTCTTTGCACACGAAATTGAACGTTAACCCATTTGACCTAGATATATGAAAATACTTATTCCCACAAAGCTCGACAAAGCAGCAGCCGCAACCCTTCAGGCTGCAGGCTATGACGTTGTGCAGGATGATGCAACCCCCATCGAGGAACTGGTAGCGGCCAATCCAGATGCAGCAGGTCTGATTGTACGCTCTGAGAAAGTGACCCCAGGCATTATTGATGCGCTTCCCTCCCTCAAGTGCGTTATCCGCGCTGGCGCCGGGTACGATAACATAGATTATGTTTATGCCCGAAGCAAGGAAATTGACGTCATGAACACCCCTGGGGCAAACTCGAATGCCGTAGCAGAAGAGGTCATCGCCATGATTCTGGCCGCCTACCGCTATGTCGTTCCGGCTGACAACACGACACGCGCTGGCGAGTGGAACAAGAAGAAATACATGGGCAGAGAACTGACCCACAAGACGGTCGGTATTCTCGGTCTGGGCAATATCGGCCGTCTGCTGGTGAAGCGCCTCCAGGGGTTCGAATGTAAAGTGCTGGGTTATGACCATTTCCTTTCCAAGCAGAGAGCGCTCAACATCGGGGCTATTCCCACAGAAATTGAGGAGATTTTTACCGAATCTGACATCATTTCCCTGCATGTACCAGGAGGTCCAGCCACCCGCAATCTTATCAACGCCGAACTGATTGGCAAGATGAAGGATGGCGCCATGCTCATCAACTGCTCCCGCTACGGCGTGGTAGATGAGGATGCCATCCGTGCAGCCAAGACCGCAGGCAAGAACATCATCTACTGCACCGACGTTCACCCCAAGGATACGGCGGCCATGCAACCCAGTGCAGATGTGGCAGACTTACTGCTTCCCCACCTTGGAGCAAACACCCGCGAGGCCAATAAGAATGCAGCCATGCGTGCAGCCAAGCAAATGAAGGATTACTTCAGTAGTGGAGACACCTCTTGCGTTATTAACGCAGAGCGCCCGGCAGACCTGCACCCTGCCCAGCTCCAGCTGGCTGCCATGCTGGGTCAACTCTGCTACCGAGTGGGTGACTGCAAACCCATCCGCCGTGTGGAATGCACATTCTACAACAATCTCCGTTCCTTCCGCAAATGGTTCACACCATGGATTTTGCAAGGGACGGTTCCCGGTGCAGAAAAAGGCCTCATGCCCGCCGCAGCAGAAACATCCTTCCGCGAGCACGGCATTGTATACAAGGCTCGCGAGCCGAAGGATGATAAGCACTATGATGACGCTCTGACCATTGACATCCACATGGAAGTGGATGGTCAGCAAATTGTTTCCAGTGTACGCGGCATGGTGGTGGACGGAACACCCGTTGTTTCCCGCATCATGGAATTTGATCACCTGTATGCAGCCCTTGCCGGCAATACCCTGATTCTCCGCTATGCAGACCGTCCGGGTGTGGTGGCAACGGTGGGTCAGGCGCTTTCCCAGGCAGGAATCAACATTGAAAACATTGTGGCTCCGTCTGACCACAAGAGCGGAGATTCCCTGGCCCTCATCAAGACCAATATGCCCGTATCTGACGAACAGGTGCAGGATATTGCCAAGGCCATTTCCGCCAAGATTGCATTCAGCATCTCCATGTAAAGAATATACCCTTGAAATAACCAAGGAGGCAGCAGATATCCTGCTGCCTCCTTTGCTTTTTGTTCAAAAAATCAGAGTCAGGAGTAAATGCCGTTTACAGGACGTCATCCCACTCCGGCGCGGGCTGAGGGGCGCCAAGGGCGCATATACGATCAATCATAGCATCCCATTTCTCCTGACCTTGGAGAATATCAATATGTATGCGAAGGAAATAGATAGGAACATCCATTTCACCAGGGCGTAAGAAACGCACAGCATCCTTTTCTGTGGTGATAATCATATCCATGGCACGCTCAGCGCAGCGCTCCACAAAGGCATCCAAATCTTCCTGATCAAACCAGTAATGGTCGGGATAACTGCGGCGTATTTCCACATTGGCACCAAGGGATTCCACCAGGTTCTCAAAGCTCTCCGGGCGGGCAATGCCGCTGAGGCAGGCCACGTATTTCCCCTTGAGGGCAGAAAGCGGCAGCTGCTCTCCAGTAAAGATGTTCTCCAGTAGAACCGGAGCATGATTCGTAACGATGATATCTGCCACCTTATTGTATTTGCGGATTGTGGCAATAAGCTCATCCTGAGGTTTGCCCTCACTCTTAGTCAGAATGATATAGCTGGCGCGCCTGAGGCTGGCGCGTGGTTCACGCATCGTTCCCCGGGGGAGCAACGCCCCGGTACCGAAGGGGAAACCGCAGTCCACCAGTACAATATCAATCTCGTGCTTCAATTTGAGGAACTGCATGCCATCATCCAGGATGAGCGTATTGCTCCCCAGTTGTTCAATGGCAAAGATTCCAGACTTGACGCGGTCTTTATCCACGAGCACAGCCACATTATCAAGATTCCGGGCAAGCATGTATGGTTCATCACCAGCATAGAGCGGGCTCAGGTAGCGCGTCACACCGTCACTGGCAATCTTCGGGATACGCTTCACACGCTTACCATCCTTGTCCAGCCATATCTGCGGTTTTTCCAAATCATGGCTTTTATAGCCGCGCGTCAGAATGGCACACTTACGCCCACGCGAAGCCAGGCTTCGGGAAAGCAGCTCCACCACGGGAGTCTTACCGGTGCCTCCTGCGGTAATGTTCCCTACACTCACCACAAAGGTTCCCAGATAATGCACCGTCTTGAGACGCCGGCGGAACAAAAACAGACGGACCTGCACCAGAATCCAGAAAAAAAACGAGGCAAAACGCAGCAGACAGCGCATAAGCCACGCGCGGAAGCCATGAGCTCGACCGAACACCACTTCGGTCCCCCATTCAGCAAATTCCTCCGCTCGCGTTTTCATATATGAGCTATCCTATCAGCTACGCAGGGGGAAGTCAATATCAGAACTCACAGTTGCGCGGTGTACGAGGGTACGGCAACACATCACGGATATTCTGGACTCCAGTCACAAACATGATAAGGCGTTCAAAGCCGACCCCAAACCCCGCATGCGGCACAGTACCGTAGCGGCGCAGGTCATTGTACCAATAGTACGCATCCATATCCATACCCATGCGTTCAATATTACCCTCCAGCACCTCAAGGCGTTCCTCGCGCTGGCTGCCGCCAATGATTTCGCCAATGCCAGGTACGAGGACATCCATGGCCGTCACGGTCTTACCATCATCGTTCAGTCGCATGTAGAACGGCTTGATTTCCTTCGGATAATTATAAACAATAACGGGACTCTTGAAATGCTTCTCCGTCAGGAATCGCTCATGCTCGCTCTGCATGTCCATTCCCCAGTACGGGGGATACTCAAACTTCTGCCCACTGGCCTGCATGATTTCAATAGCCTCCGTATAGGAGCACCGCACAAAGGGTTTCTCAGAAACCTCCTCAAGGCGGGCTCTCAAGCCTTTATCTACAAATTTGCAGAAGAAATCAAAATCGCCGCTGTCATCATTCAGCATCGTTTGGGCAATATGCTTGATGAACGCCTCAGCCACATCCATATCGCCGTATATATCACAGAAGGCAATTTCCGGTTCAATCATCCAGAATTCAGCGGCATGGCGGGAAGTGTTGCTGTTTTCTGCGCGGAAAGTGGGGCCAAAAGTATAGATATTGCTCAGAGCACAAGCAAAGGTCTCGCCCTCCAGCTGCCCGGAGACGGTCAAGTTCGCAGGCTTGCCGAAGAAGTCATCCTCATAGCCTTTATTCTGGTTTAGAGGATCCAGAGTGGTCACATGGAACATCTCACCTGCACCCTCACAATCACTGGCGGTGATAATCGGTGTATGCACCCAAACGAAATCACGCTCCAGGAAGAACTGGTGCACAGCAGCCGCCATGCGGGACCGTGTGCGGAAAATGGCACCAAACAAGTTGGTGCGAGGGCGCAAATGCGCGATAGTACGGAGGAATTCAGGTGAATGGCCTTTCTTTTGCAAGGGATACGTCTCCGGGGAAGGTCCAACCAGCTTGATTTGAGTTGCCTGGATTTCCCATTTCTGCTTACCAGGGCTCTCCACCAAGCTCCCTTGGACGCTAACAGATGCACCCGTGGTCATCCGGCCAATCTCGTCGTATCCAGGAATACCTGCATCTACCACAACCTGGATGGAGGCAAGGCTCGTGCCATCATTTACCTCAAGGAATGAGAAAGCCTTCGAATCACGGCGGGTGCGGACCCAGCCTTCCACCAGTATCTGCCCCATAGGGGTCTCACTGGTCAATGCGTGTTTTATCAATGTACGCTGCATGTCAAAAATGAGACTGTTTACCTGAGCGGATTCTACCATTATGCCCCGCACATGGCGAGCAAAAAAAACCAGCATTGACAAATGCAGCTGACGTAGGTATGCTCACCCGTATGGATGCAGAAACGAAGGCTCTTGCCTATTTTCACCAGGGATTTAATTGCGCGCAATCCGTCTTCACCGCCTTTGCTGACCAAGTAGGGTTGAGCGAGGAGGCTGCACTGCGTTTTTCCTCAGCCTTCGGAGCGGGGCTTGGAAGGATGCGCGGTACATGTGGCGCCTTTGCCGGGCTTTGCATGGTGGCAGGTTTCTGCAAGGGCAACTTGAGCGGTAATCCGGAAGATAAAGAAATCATCTTCTCCCTCACCCGTAAACTGGCCGATGAATTTAAACAAGAGTTCGGTACCCTCACCTGCCGTGAGCTACTCCGCCTGGATGAAGAGATGGAACCCACTGCCCGCCCCAATGACCGCACCCCCCAATACTACGCTGGGCGACCATGCGAACACTGCGTTTCTTTCTGTGCAGCAAAAGCCCGCCTTTTGCTCGATAACTCAAAAATACGAAAAAATTAACAGCCCTCCCTAAAAAAATATATATTTTTTAGGGATTTCACTTGACGCGATACGGGAAATCAGATATATTGACCTCGTCCTCGGAGCCGGACGTTAATTAGGTTCCCGGGCTCGAAAGAGTCCGATTCATAGGGTAGTTGGGCACCCAGGAGCTTCGGCTCCTGGGTGACTTCCTTTTTACGGGTATACCCCGCAGCTTCTTTCCAACCATGTGTTTATCCTGGAGTCTGAGGGCTCAGCACACTGCTCTGGACTTCCTCGCCCACCTCGAAATATAAGTTCCACAACCCCTGCAGCATGACTGGTTGCATATGACTCATTACTCCCTAATCATTATTCCTGCATAAATCTGATAGAAAATCTGAACGGGTGACGTATTCTAGGTGTCAATTAGTGTAATCATGAGCAGAATAATCACCCTCAGCTCGGTCATGGCCCTGGCCATGAGTACCCCCATGCTGCTGGCTCAAAACGCGCCGGCCCTGCGTGCAATGCCCAGTGGACTGGTATCATCATATCCTTCCCAGGGGAATTGCGACCTGATGGCAACAAACACCGTGCGTGCCGGTTTTGTAGGGCTCCGCAGCCTGACTGTCCAGCGAGTAGATCAGGAGACTCCCACTCAGGTGCAGGTGGCCGTTTTCCAAGTATTGGATAACCTGGCATACCGCCGTTTCAACCGCATTGCAGACGGGCGGCTGACTCCCGGCATGCAGTACACGATTGCCATGAACAAAGAACTGCCCGGCCAGCCCGCTGAGTATGTAGATACAATTGCAGCTCTGCAGCCGGGGGATGAAGTCGTGATGCGAGTAGATCATCTATACCTGATTCGGGGTCAGGAAGGAGAATCCATACGCGCTTGTGCACGCCTGGCACGCCGCAATGCGGCCACGTCTCAGGTACCCACTGCAGCCCCAGCTCCCCTGCCCATCCCCGGTGCAGCCATGCCGCAGCAGTACGGTGGCATGACTACCAGCATGCATATGAGCTCGAGCAGCTTCTCCATGACCACAGATTCAACAGGCCAGATGCAGACCGTGCAGACAAGCCGTGAATACGATCCGACCACAGGCCAAATCAAAACCCGTATGCTGATTAACGGCGTCGAGGTTGACCCCGTGACCCGCCAGCCGCTGGCTCAAGCGTCCCCGCAACCTGCACCTGCCCCGGCTCCAGTGAGCGAAGCCCAAGCCAAGCAGGAAGCTGCAGCTGATGAAAATGATGACACAATTGTGGAGCACAACGATAACCCCGTGGTCCAGCCTGGAGACAAGGCACCTGCCGAAATTACCCCGGCTCCCGCAGCTCCTGCACCAGCCGTGCCTGCACCTGCCAACGAAGGGTTCTAATTTTTCCGCATTACTAAGACATTCCCACGCCACTCAGGTAATTTCTGAGTGGCGTGTTTTTTGATTGAAGGCAGAGGCGCATCTATGCTAAAGTCACAATATGGATAATAAGCCCGGAATTCCTTTCTTTACAGAGGGCGTAGCGGCAGGGTTCCCCTCGCCCGCAGTGGGGGAACTCAACGGTTCGCTCGATTTGAACCAACTCTGCATCCAGCACCCTGCTGCCACTTACTTTGTAAGAGCCCGGGGGGAAAGCATGATTGGGGCTGGTATTGATGATGGCGATATTCTCGTGGTGGACAGAAGTCTGACGGCTGTGAACGGCTCTGTCATCATTGCCTCAATTGAAGGAGAATTCACAGTGAAACGACTCTTCAAACGTGGCAACGTAGTTGAGCTTCACCCGGAAAACCCCGCCTTCAAGGTGGTAAGGATTCAGCCTGGCAGCGATGCTGAATTCTTTGGCGTCGTGACCTTCGTCATTAAAAAGATGAAGGCCAAATAAAAGTCACCCCGCGTTGGTGTACCTACCAAGCGGGGTGAAACTATTCCTGTTAGAGGAGTATGCAGTCGAGCAGGAAATTATTCCTCCCCAACCTCTTCTGTTGCATCAAATTCGTCGGACTCTGCGTCGAAGTCGGCCTCCTCGTACTTCTTGAACTTCTTGACGCGCTGGTTTGCGGGAAGCGGAGCCAGCACCATGGTGACGGTGTTGCCGGCAAGCTTGGCAGCCTGATCCACCTGCCCCATCGTTTTCATGTCTTCCACCACCTTAGCCATCACATCTAATCCGAGCTCGCGGTGAGCATTTTCACGGTTACGGAAACGAAGCTGGAAACGCACCTTATGACCATGGTCAAGGAATTGCTCTGTACGGGCCATCTTGACGTTGTAGTCGTTAACGTCGGTGCCAACGCGGAGTTTCACTTCCTTCATCTTGGTCACTTTGGACTTGTTGTTCTTCTGCAGCTTGGCCTGCATGTACTTGAACTTACCATAGTCGATAAGTCGGCATACAGGAGGATCTGCATTGGGGGCTACCTCAACGAGGTCAAGTCCGATTTCCTTGGCCTTGGCGAGGGCATCGCGGGTGGCCATGACGCCGAGCTGGTCACCCTTAGCGGTGACGACTCGTACCTTCGGTGCGCGAATCCGGTCATTGACGCGGATTTGCGGTGCTTTGTTGCCGCCTTTGTCACGCTGGGCGCGGTTGTTGGCGGAGTTATTGGGTTTCTGGGGGGCTGCCACTTGTGTGTGTGTTTGGTTTGTCCTTGTGTATGAGTTGCAGAAGAGGAAGTGTAGACGAGACTCCGCCTTCTGTAACTAAGATGGTTATGGTTGTTCCTTTGCTTCGGGTTGCAGAACCGGGCGTATCAGTCGCTGGCTGATTTCCTCCTCCAAGGCAGCAATGAAGTCATCCACCTTCATCGTGCCAATGACATCAAGCTCACGGTGACGGATAGATACCTTGCCTTCCTCTGCCTCGCGCTGGCCGACCACTATCATATAGGGAACGCGATCCAGACGGGCATTGCGAATCTTGGCACCAATCTTGTCAGGGGCATCATCAAGCTTGACTCGCACAAACTTAGAGGCCAGTTTGGCGCGTACCTGCTCTGCGAACTCAGCAACCTTATCAGAAATGGGCAGCACCCGTACCTGCTCCGGTGCAAGCCAGGTGGGGAACTTACCAGCAAAGTGCTCAATGAGCAGACCGGTGAAGCGCTCCATAGAGCCGAAGGGTGCGCGGTGAATCATAACCGGGCGGTGCGGCTTGTTATCAGCTCCGGTATAGCTGAGGTCGAAGCGTTCTGGCAAGTTGTAATCCACCTGCACGGTTCCCAACTGCCAATCGCGTCCAATGACATCACGCACAATGAAGTCAATCTTGGGACCGTAGAAGGCAGCCTCATTCTCCGCTTCGATGAAGTCAAAACCTTCTTCGGAAAGCACCTCACGGAGAGCCTGCTCGGAGAGTTTCCAGTTTTCAACGGAGCCCACATACTTCGGGTCGGTATAATCCTTGTCGCGCAGGGAAAGGCGCACACGGAAATCATTCATCTGCAGAGTCCCGAGAATGTGTTTCACAATGCCGATGCACTGCTGCACCTCCTCCTTAATCTGGTCAGGGCGGCAGAAGATGTGAGCATCGTCCTGGGTAAAGCCACGCACGCGGGTCATGCCGCCAAGTTCGCCGCTCTGCTCCCAGCGGTACACGGTACCGAACTCGGCCAGACGCACGGGCAAATCGCGGTAGGAGTGAGGGTCGTTCGCATAGATGCGGATGTGGTGCGGGCAGTTCATGGGCTTAAGCATGAAACCGCTGATGGTGCGGGTATCCAGTGCATTAAACAGGTCGGCACAGGAGGCGTTCTCGTCACGCAGGCGCTTGAAGTCATCCGGATCCGGAATAGGCGGGAACTGGCTTTCCTTATAGTGCTCCCAATGACCGGAGGTCATGTAGAGGTCAAGCTTGCCGATGTTAGGGGTGAATACCTGGGAGTAGCCGATGCGGTCGAGCTCCTCGGTAATGAAGTCCTGCAGCTCACGGCGGATGATAGCACCTTTCGGCTTCCAGAGCACCAGCCCCTGCCCTACCATTTCATCAATGGTGAAGAGACCCATTTCGCGTCCCAATCGACGGTGGTCGCGTTTCTTGGCTTCCTCCAGGCGGGCGAGGTGTTCGTCCAGCTGAGTGCGGTTCGGGAAGCAGGTACCATAGATGCGTTGCAGGCGGGGGCCTGAAGCATCGCCCATGTAGTAGGCAGAGGCCACACTCATAATCTTGAAGGCCTTGCAGTTGCCGGTACGCCCCACGTGGGGTCCAGCGCAGAGGTCTGTGAACTCACCATTACGGAAAATGGAAATTTCTTCCCCCTCCGGAATGCGGTTGAGCAGGTCTACTTTGAATTTGGAAGCAACTGGGCGGGGGCCTCCGGCACCTAATTCACCGCTCTGAGCCATAGCCATGGCTTCATCTCGTGTGACAGTAGTTCGTTCAAAGGTCTGGTTTTCCTTGACAATCTTCTTCATTTCCGCCTCAATCAGCTCAAACTCAGCGGTGGAGATATTGTGGTCAAGTTCAATGTCATAATAGAAGCCATTCTCAATGGCGGGACCTGCGGCCAGCTGGGCCTGGGGCCAGATTCGGCAAACAGCAGCGGCCAACACGTGCGCGCAGGAATGGCGCAGGCGCTCTAGGTCGCTTGCCTGGTTGCGTTCTTCCAGGGTCTTGCGTTCTTTCGGTTCAGACATATCTTGATAAGTGAGCCCCTAATATCGCTTTTTTAAGCACATTTTTCAAGCTTAATCAATGCCAACGGGAGATTTTTCTTTTGGTTTTACTTATTTTTTACGTTTGCGGGGTCCCGGCAGTCCGATTCTTCTTCCGCGGCGTTGAGTCCGCAATGAATTCAATTGAACCTTGATGCGGTGTAAGGGGGAAAGCAAACGGTGAATAAGTCCGGATAACGTGTTGTATGAATAGGGGGGGCGTTTGCAGGAGTATTCCGCTTCCTGAGACTGCTGGCCTCCGATGTCTGATGTTGTGCATCCCTGGTCTACCAGCACGGGATACAGAGCACAAATCCTCACACCAGGAAGCGCAGAAAGGTAATCCCGGTACATGGAATCAACGGCGCGGTAGCGGGTAAGCCATTCCCACACGTTCTCATCCGTAGGCAGGAGATTCAGAACTTTATCATACATAGACGCAGGCAACAAGTAGGCATGGGTGGCCAGCACCCCCTCCACCTGCCACAAGTCTACCCCTTGCCCACAGTACAGTTTGCGGCCATATGGTACAGGCTTATTAAAGCCCAGATAGAGCATATAGTCTCCGGTTAAGGTATCGAGCGCCTTTTCAAAGGCATCCAGCCCGGCAGCATCCGTCCGGACTACGGCATCATCCTCCATGATGAGCACATTCTGCCAGCCTTCAGCCCTGGCTTTCTCAATGGCTCTGCGGTGAGATAAGGCACAGCCGGCAGTCCCTCCCCAGAAGCGAGCTCGTTCACCTGTCCTTTCCGTGAACCACGGAGCCTTGCCATAGGTGGGGAGAGCCCGGCCAAGCACGGCACTCAGGCGCTCTATCTTACCCTCAGGCAGCGAGTCGGCGTTCTCCCGCAGAAACTGGGTCATGCGCTCCGGGCTGGAATCCAGGTTCACGACCAGGATGCGGTCAACTTTGCTCCAGACTGTATGTTCTGAGAGATTCATGGCTGGGGGATTACTGGGATTTAGTCAATACGACCGTAGTCATCAGAAAAGCGCTCAATGTCCTCTTCTGAGAGATAGCTGCCAATCTGCACCTCTATAAGGGCTAATGGCTCTGTTCCCTGGTTACTGATACGGTGCATGCTACCGCTGGGTATCATAATGGATTCACCCACACTGAGATGCATCAGATTATTGTCGCACCGCACGGTTGCTACGCCTTCTGTAACAATCCAGCGTTCTGTGCGGTGCTGGTGACGCTGCAGCGAGAGGCGCTCACCTGGATACACTAGGAGCTTTTTGACAACAACGTGAGACTGCAAATCCAGCACCTGCCACTCCCCCCATGGTCGGGTCCCCTTTTCTCCAACATGATATGTAATGCGTGACTCCTTCATTACTTATTCAAGGATTGACGGATGCTTGTTGTGGAGCGCTCAGGAAGGTTGCCATGCGGTATACGGGAACTCGTAACATAGCGGATTCCCTTGCTTTCCACAAAGGCTTTCTTTTCATCACTCGTTCCATCAGCATTGACAAAGAAAATGTCGGGCTTTACCTCGTCAAGCAGAGGTGCAAAATCCAGGATTTTACCCGTATCAGGACCTATGTAGACCTTTTTCACAAACCGAATAGCTTCGAGCATGTAGCGTCTCTCATCCTCGGTGTACATTGTCTTGCGATTCTTAAGCGCCATGACGGTGGCATCAGAACCTATGGATACGTACACATCACCGTAGCTGGCGGCCTCTTCCAAAAAGGCAATATGACCGCTGTGCAACACATCGAAACAACCAGAAACAAATACCTTAGGCATAAGCAAAGAGAAGGAAAGTAATTATTTTATGACTCCATTTTTGCGGAGTCTCTCAAGGAAGCGGGGTTCCCAGGGCACCTGCTCATCCTTACCAAAGGTGCGGCAATACGGTTCAACCGGGTACAAATCCTCACAGGAGTCCACGGCAGCATCACGGGCCTCCTGGGTTTCATACAGATACACGGCATACCCGCCATGTCCACCACCACAGTATTTATGAGCCAATTGGTTCCCAACGTCCGGCAAGGGTTGCATGCCTTCTTCCAGCTGCAATTGGTAACTCATCTGAACTGCAACCGCCAGGATATCCACATCTTGCTGCAGCACGCCCAGACGAGCAATGCGACCCGCCTTGGCAATGCGATCAAAGGGGCGCACATAGCCGGCAAAACCGGGGGTATAGTGCTTGATGCGCGTATCATACACCGCCATTTTCCCCTTCAGGAAACTGCCCGTATTCTTGAAATCCAAAACAGGTAAGGTGCCGGATTTCCACACGCACGCCCCTGTTTCGGCAATGACGGCCGGATCCTGCCAGCCAACGCCCAGCCCCAATTCAGAAGCAACGGGATCCCAACCGTTCAGAACACTCCAACCACCGCTGCCGCCAAGGCCTGCACCCTGACGATACAGCCACTCCTTGAGTGACACTGTGGGTGATATGGAGCAGTTAACGATGTACTCTCCCGGCATGGCATTTTCAGGAACATCAAGCCAGCCACCTGCAAAATCCACGCGCAGAGGAGCATGTGCCGGCGCCTTCACGCGGGAAAGAAGCTGAGTACTCGTTGTCTGGTTTTCTTCCGGCTGAGTTTTCTCCAAGACCACGAACTCTATGCCTTGTTCCTTGCAAAAAGTCTGCTTTTCTTCTTTATACAAATCGTCTGTCGTGACGGCCAGTACCTGTGGTTTGGTTGTCATAACGGCCGACTTGAAGGAAAGGGCAACATCCTCATCTGTTGACTCAACGACCTCATCCACCATCGCCAATGCACTGATGACTGCTTTTTTATCAGCGTCATCCAGCGCGGATTTCTTATCATACAGGCGCCACAACAAATCTGAGGACGGATAGGATACAATCAAATAGTCCCCCAATGCCCTGGCATCTTCAAAAAAACGGATATGGCCAGCATGCAATACATTGAAGGCTCCAGATACAAAAACCTTTTTCATCATCACGTAAGAAAATCAAAAGCCATAAGGCTGCCCTGCCTCGCCAGACATTTTGTTCGTCATTCTTTTTCGCAGCATATCCTGCACTACAGGAAGAAGTATGGGAGCCAGCATTTGGAAAAGCAATCCTGTTATACCTGATTTTTCCGTTTTTTTCTGAGCTGTTTTCTTCTTGGTTCGGAGCCCGGCACATGCCCCTGCAACCGAAGCCGCCACTCCCGCCACGACACCAATCCTTCTCAGTGTCGCGGGTGATACAGGCAACGCCCGAACACAACGACCAGCATGGTCACAGGACGCATGAACCGCATCTATCAAAGCCACCCGGCTTTCTGCAACACGCACTATGGCGTTTTGTTTCCCTTGCAAAGTAATTTGAGACATTGCCAGTCGTTTTTCAATTCCTCAACAGTTGCGGGTGCCAGAGCCTTACCGGAAAGAGTCTTGACCCGCCACAGCAAAGCTATGGCTACAAGCAGGTTTAATGCACACACGATTCCAAGAGCTTCGGCAAGCCCCAGCCAGTAGTGCAACACCACCGCCAGTGCCGCGCAGAATAAGAAATACGCACTCAAGAGCATGATACAGGCCACGATGCCCATGACCACGCGCTTGACTTGCACTCCGGCGTAATCCCTAAGCTCTTCAGAAAAAAGCTGACCGAGCGCTGCAGTATGCTCAACGGTACGCTGCGCCGCGCAGCGAGCCTGTTGCAATACAGCAACAGCCTCTTCACGCAGCACGGCTTTCTGCTCCTTTATTTTGAAGAGAGAAAACATAAGGCTCCCACACTCCTAGCGGCACAGCCGACCCAAAGTCAGCGACGGCCACCAAGAATAAGTCCGATGATGACACCAATACCCAGAGCGCCCAGCACACTGCCAGTCGGGTTCTCCTTAACGAATTCCTCACCGGTCTTGTGGTACTCCTTGGCAGCAGCACGGGTCTTATCCCAGCCTTCATTCACCTGCACCCGGGCTTTGTCCCAGCCTTCGTTAATCTGCACGCGAGCCTTGTCCCAGCTCTCGTTCAGCTGAACGCGGGCCTGGTCAGCGTACTCGCGAACGTGCTCCATCTGCTCCTGAGCAGCACGGCGAACCTTCTCATACTGCTCACTGGCAAACTGGCGGGCAGCATTCAGGCGGTCACAGGCATCTGCCGAAGGGGCAGGAGCGGGGGTCGTTGCGGAGGTTTCTTTGATTTGCTCGTTTTCCATAACTTTCAGAATTTTCGTTGAGTTCTTACACGGAACCTTTACGGACAGGTTCTCCATTGACGAGATATTATAAGCACAATTAGGAGCTCATTGCAAGCTATCTTAGGGAAAATGACGATTTTTTTCGCATCTGAATCGCACACGCACGCGCGCCAGTTACAGAAAAAGAAAATTATAGTCTTGCCAATAGGGAATTCTATTGGTAAAATGCCACGGCTTAATTTAACACATGAAAGCAATTCTGGCATTAGAAGACGGAACGATTTTCGAAGGCAACTCCATTGGTGCTACGGGAACGGTAACAGGTGAAGCTTGCTTCAATACTGCGGTAATGGGATACCAGGAAATCCTCACTGACCCAGCTTATTGCGGTCAAATCCTTGCCATGACCTACCCACTCATTGGCAACTATGGCATGGTGGAAGAGGATAACGAGAGTGCGTCCCCCAAGGCAGCAGCCGTCATTATCGGAGAACTTTCTAACATACACTCCAGCTGGCGCGCCGAGTCCCCCATGGGAGCATGGCTTTCCCAACATAACACGCCCGGTATTGAAGGAGTAGACACGCGCCGTCTGGCCCGGCATCTGCGAACCAAGGGCAGCATGCGAGCCTGTGTCACCACAGAACTTACAGCTGAAGAAGCCGTTGCACGGGCTCAATCCGCGCCTTCCTTGGCAGGAGCAGCCCTTGCAGCTCAAGTAGGCACCAGCTCTGCCTATATGTGGGAAGGAGAATCCCGCCCCTGGAAATTGCCGAATAAGACGGCAGGCGATATGACCTACTACGGCACCCTTGCCCCTGTGAGCAGCAAGGTAGTAGCGCTTGACCTGGGCATTAAGACCAGCACACTGCGGGCTCTCCGCCAGGACGGATGCGAGGTCAACGTTGTTCCGGCCTCCACCTCTGCTGAGGAAATTCTTGCACTTCAGCCGGACGGGCTGTTCCTTTCCAGCGGACCTGGTGATCCCTCAGCCCTGAACTCAGTCATTGAAACAACGAAGGAGTTACTGGGTAAATTACCCCTTTTCGGTCTGGGACTGGGCATGGAAGTACTCGGTATTGCTCTGGGAGGCCAGGTGGAAAAGCTGAAGTTCGGGCATCGTGGCTCCAACCAGCCATCCAAGAACCTGGTGACCGGTAAAGTTGAAATCACAGCCCCGAACCAGAACTTTGCCCTGGTAGCAGCCAGCCTACCCGCCGGAGTGGACGTTTCCCACCTCAATCTGAATGATGATTCTGTATCCGGCATCATCTGCCGCGAGAAGAAAGCCGCAGGCCTTGAATATACCCCCGAACCAGTGAACGGTTGCACCTTCTGCACCTTCCTGGATATGATGAATGCTGACAAATAATATTTTCCGACATGAACACATTAGTCATAGGCTCCCAGTGGGGAGATGAAGGCAAGGGGAAAGTCATTGACTTTCTTACCGAAACCGCCGATTTGGTGGTACGCAGTCAGGGCGGTAGCAATGCCGGACACACCGTTATTGCCAACGGCAAGAAATACGTGCTCCACCTGGTACCCTCCGGCATTCTCTGGGACAACAAGGTAAACATCATCGGCAACGGCGTGGTCATCAACCCCACAGCGCTTGTTGAGGAAATCAACTACCTCAAGGAAAAGGGAGTCTCCATTACTCCCGAAAAGCTGCTGATTTCAGACCGAGCCCATGTGGTGCTGCCCATCCACAAGGAGATTGATGCTGCTCAGGAAGAAGCTTTGGGAGACCAGAAAATCGGCACTACCAAGCAAGGTATCGGTCCTACCTATGCGGATAAAGCCCGCCGGATTGGCATCCGCATGATTGACCTGGCAGATGAGGCACGCCTCCGCAGCGTGCTTGAAGCCCGCATCAAGACTGCCAATGATGAACTGGCTCGTCTGGGCTGGCCCAAGGCTGACCCGGAAGTCACGTTGAACGCAGTCATGGCAGCAGCGGATGTCCTGCGGCCCCACATCACGAACACGATTCCCGTGCTTAACAAGGCCATTCAGGCGGGTAAGGTAGTGCTGTTTGAGGGAGCTCAAGGTGCCATGCTTGATATTGATTTTGGCACCTATCCATTTGTTACAAGCTCGAACACAAGTGCTGGAGGCTGCTGCACAGGTTCCGGTGTAGCGCCGACCAAGATTGACAAGATCATCGGCGTTTGCAAGGCATACACTACCCGCGTGGGCGCAGGTCCCTTCGTGACGGAAGATGATGAGATTGCCGATTACCTGCATGGTCTTGGACGAGAGTTCGGCGCCACTACAGGACGTCCTCGCCGCTGCGGTTGGACAGACGGTGTGGTTCTTCGATTCTCAGCCATGTTCAATGGCTTTGATGAAATGGCCATGACCAACCTGGATGGACTTGATGAACGAGACTCCATCAAGATTTGCACTGCATATAAGATGGGTGACGAAATTCTCGAGTACCCCCCTGCCCGCATTGAGGACTGGGGACTGTGCGAACCTATCTATGAAACGCTCCCCGGCTGGAAGCAGGATATTTCCAAATGCACCACATGGGACGAGCTACCGGAAAATTGCAAGGCCTATGTCAAGCGCTTTGGCGAAGTGGTCGGCTGCCCGGTTGGCTCCGTCGGCGTAGGGCCGGATCGTGAGCAGACCATTCCTGTGCCCCATTAAGATAACAATCTTTCCTTCAACAGGATTTTCAAACATACAAAAAACCGCGCTTTTGGTAAGCGCGGTTTTTTGCATCAACACCTGGGTGCATTCTGCCCTCCCACCAAGAGCACCATCTCGCCTTTTGGTGGTTTTACTTTAAATTCTTCCAGGACGGCAGAAGCCGCACCGCGATGGTATGTTTCAAACACCTTGGTCAACTCGCGAGCGACGCAAATAGGTACTTGCGGGTCAAGTTCTGCCAGCACCTGCACGGTTTTAACAATGCGAAAGGGAGATTCATAAAAGATGCTGGTGTGGTTTGCCTCCACCGCTGATTTCAACATCGTTGTTTTCTTTCCTGATTTAACGGGCAGGAAACCACCGAAAAAGAAAGCATCACTCGGCAGGCCGGAACCGACAAGCGCCGTTACCACCGCTGAAGGACCAGGCAACACGGTGAATCCTACTCCGCGAGCCTTTAATTCTTGAATCAGCCTGTATCCTGGGTCGCTGACGCCAGGCATTCCCGCATCCGTCACCACCGCGAAACGCTCGCCTGCAAGGGCTCGAGTGGCAATCTCGGGAGCTCGCTGGCTTTCATTGTGCTCATGCAGGCTGAGCAATGGTTTCCGTATTTCGTAATGCGAGAGCAGCATACCCGTGTTCCGGGTATCCTCACAGCAGATACAATCCACTGAGCTGAGCACCTCTAATGCCCGGCGGGTAATATCCTCCCGGTTGCCGATGGGTAACCCGACAAAGCTGACGGGATATTCTATCATTGATTCGTGAGCAGCAGAGTAATACTGTCCGCGGCGCGGCGCAAAGCGTAGGAAAGGGCAACTTCCATCGAATTCTGAGTACTTCCTATGCTATTGAAAAAGTCTGCGCGTTCCTCAATTTCCGAAGCACTGAGCTTTTTACCCGTCCTGCGGTCTGTCACATTATATTTAACGTGAACCTCTATCTGCAACTGCTTACTTACGTAAGAGTCTTCAGAACTGGTCATGATGGAATCACGTTCAATTTGAGTGACAGCACCTGACACGATAAAGTCGGCTTCGCTCCTTGAGGCCAATTTGTAAGTACCATCGCTCTGCAAAGCATTCGTCATGGCCGAGGTCATGAGCATGCCTGCGCCAGGCTGCACGGTGTTATTCTCAAAAACATCTACGCAGAATGTGTTCATATTCTGCATGTTGTCAGGCTTGATACCACCGAGGTGGTATCCGCATGAGCACAAAGAAGCAGCAACTACCCCCAAGAGGATTGATATTACGCGTTTCATGATGGTGATGACATTGCCTCAGCTTCTGCCTTGGCTTTGGTGAGAAGTTCTGCTGCTTCTTCAGCAGCCTCTGGGTTAAGTTCCTTCTGCCGGATGACATCCTCAAAACAGAAGATAGCAGACGTGTATTCCTTGGAACGCTCCAGATAGTAGCGTCCAACCTCAAGCTGCTGACGAATCATCAGCTTCTCCATATTGGAAGCTTCGGAAAGCGCCTTTTTAGCATCAGCGTGCTTCGGGAAACGCAGCGAAAACTCCTCGTATGCTTCACGAGCGTTACTCAGGTTGACCAGGTTATTATCCCCTCGGGTGTGGTTTTTTGCCCAAAGCTGAGCCACCATAAGCTGAGCCTCAGGAGCATAGCGGCTATCAGGGTAGCGTTCAACCAGCTTGGCATACTCTGCGCGGGCCTCCTCAGGCTTATCCTTATCCAGAAGATATTTAGCCAGAATGGAAGAAGCCGTGGCAGCCATATCATTGTAGGGAGCTTTATTCACAATTTCGCGAAGCCATTTAACCACCACGCTGGATTCCATAGTGGTGGACCAGGCGCCCCAGAGAACCGGCACTGACATCTTACCACTGGCTGCATCCATAGCCATTGCCAACTGGCGGTTCAAGGCATCGGCGTACAAATCGCTCTGGGGATAGCGGTCTATCAGCTTACCGTATTCCTTGAATGCATCACGATAATCCAGAGTTGATTCATAAGCCTTGGCAAGAAGGAAACGGGCCTCAGCCGCATTGGGCGCAAGCGCATGGTAACGGACAATCTCCTTCAAGGGGGAACAGGATTTTGACATTTCTCCCGCTTTCTGGTAAGCCTTTGCCTCATCCATCAATTTATCGGCTTCCGGGTCAACGGCTTTCACCTGCCCGACAGGGGGTGGTCCATCAAAAGAATCACACATGGGCAACAGCAAGGCTGAAGCTGCACAAAGGCGTAACAGTAGCATTTTTCTCATGTCCCTTTCAGAATAGCATGTTCACCCCCCTTTGTGCAAGTTCAAATGCACCATCTTGTGTCTTATTCTTTCCAACTATTATGAAACTCTTACGATAAGCAAACTTTCCCATGTTCTATGAAAATACTGCATCAACTCGCTCGCTTATTCAAGAAAGATAAGAAAAGTTCCACAAACACAACCCCGCAACGCGGTGTTTCTCTTCCCCGCTACCTAGGAAGGTGGTATGAGCAGGCTCGATATGAAAATTGGTTTGAATCGGGAATGGAGCAGGTTTTCACCGATTACACTGATGGGCCTGACAACAGTATCAACGTCCTGAATTGCGGAATCAACCGGAAAGGCAGGCAATGCACCTCCCTGGGTCGTGGGTTTCCGACGGGCTACGGACGCATGGAGGTTTCATTTGTTCCACCCTTCTGGTGGTTCCGGGCTCCCTACCATATCCTCTACGTTGATGAGGATTACCAGAATGCCCTGGTATCCGGTAATGGGGGAGAATTCCTATGGTTACTCACCCGGCAGAGGCATGCGGCAGATGCTACTATTGGCCTTCTGCTGCGAGAAGCGCAACTTCGAGGATTTGACACCTCAAAGCTGCGCTTCACCAAGCAACTGTACTGAAAGGTCAGAAACGGAAATCAACCCCAGCAGAGAAGTAGAGACCGGGATGGTAATGATGACTTGCCTCTCGGTCTCTATCTGAATTATAGCGGCAGAAATCAACGGCCGTGGTCAGAGTACTACCCACCGACATGGTGATAATACGTTTTGCCTGTTCCCCACGGGAGAAATCATACTCAGCCGTAACCCCCACCACAAGAGAACGTACGCGCAGCATTCGAGTACCAATGGGGGTGCTCACGGCCCACGAGCCTCCTTCACCTTGCAGGAAGGAGCCCACGCGCACGCGTTCCTGCACCTGTCGCATGAGACTCAGTCGATAGCCGCTCATCGAGAACGTCCAATCAGGAGTAATTTTCCAATCAAAGGCAACAACCGGCATTAAATGCCACGTTGCGGCGTATGGAGAATAGGCCAAGCCCACAGAATAGGTCAGCTCATCACTGTGCTTAACCCGGTATGTTGCCATCATGCTTATATGAAAGCTATGGGCGCTCTTAGCAAAATCTGAACTGAGAGAAGGAGAAACAGCCGCAATGACGGCATCTCCGTTATCACGAGGGACAATCAGGGAAACAGGAAGCGAGAAATGGTACAAATCATTCTCACGGATATCCAGTGAGCCAGAGGTATTCACCAATGTTACATCAGCATTGAAAGAAGCATTGAACATCCAGTTCTCTCCACCTGAACGGCGAGGATCAGCCAAGGGAACCGAAAGACTGTATTGTTGCCATTGAAAAGTGGAACCACCATGGCGTTCGCCCATGTTTGACGTTATTTCCACAGAAAAATAACTGGGCATCATACCAGTATCAGGCATCTCATGCTTCCAATTACTGCAAAGTTCCTGAGCCATGGCAGATGTATCGTCCATCCATGTATCAAACCAGGTTTCTGCAAATGCCAGCTGCGTGATTGATATGAGCAGAAAAAGTGACCTCTTCATCATTTCCTGATTTTAGCAGAGGAAGTAATAAATTCAAGCTGATTTTCCTGTTAAGAGGCAAAACAATTCGCGTCATTCCCGACTTTCGCCTTGAACTACTGAAACCTGTTGAATACACTGTTCGCGCCTGCACATGCGTCTGATTTTTTTCACCATCTTATTTCTAGGCATGCTGAGCCCAATGAGCATAGCTGCTCCCCAGCTCGTATCGAGGCAACGTAACCTCAGCGCGCAACTCAGTTACCCATGGTGGAAATGCATGAGGGAAGGCATCATGAGTCTGCAACGGTATGGGCATGGTAGCTACAGCACTTCAGATGAGGCAAAACAAGCACTTGTAGATTCCTTCCAGTGGGATAGCCGCAGCAAACGCCCCAGATTCAACCCGCTGGTTGCCCGCCCTTCCTTCTGTTCATCAGCAGTATGGGTAGCAACCCTATCAGCCTTGATGCAGTGGGAGGATAAAAACCGGCAGCGGGCTATTTCTCCCCAGGCATGGCAAGCCCTGATGCCCAGGCTTGTAAAAGATGGCGAGGGCGCATGGGGATACGCCAATGCCAATGGGCCTGGTTTTGCCTTACTCATCCACAAACTCGGAGCAGGCACTAACTTTACTGACTGGCGTTATGCCCGCCCCTCTGATGTGATGAAAATCTGGTGGAACGAGCACATAGGAGCCCGGGAGCGTGGACACCTCGTCATCCTTGTCAAGGATGAGGGGGACTCCGTGTGTGTATGGTCCTCCCACCAGCCGAGAAGCGGAGAACCAGGAGGATATGGCCTGAGGCGCTTCCCCAAATCTGCCATACGCAGGGTACTTTTTTCCAGAATTACCCGTCCGGCCGCATTCAATCGGGCCGCACGCCTGCCGGATGAGCCATGGCTCACGGAGCTGATGCACCGTGACGCAACATGGGAAGAATGCGTCAAACGCTGCGGAATCCGCTTTTAATCACGCACAGGAGCACATTCTGCAACCCGCACATAATCCATACCTCCAGCCATTGCCGCGCAAATACCTGGCTCAGCATCTTCAAATACCACGCAGTCCCGGGCGTTCACTCCCATGCGCTCGGCACAAAGGAGGAAGATATCCGGTCGGGGTTTACCAAAACCAGGGGGAACATCGGCAGGAGTCACCATGATGGAGAACAAATCTGCAATTCCGGCAGATAGGAGTGTCTCACTGGCTCCAGATGGCATACTGCCCGTTCCTATGGCATAAGGAATTCCCTGCTCTTTCAGGCGACGCACGAGGTTAACGGTTTCAGGAATGACGGGGAGCGTCTCGTTTTCCAGCAGCCAGGCATAGCGATTCCTCTTCTCATCAGCCACGGTTTCCGGATCCATGTTCAGCCCGTATGTCCTGTTCAAATCAGCCACGATATCCGGAGCAGCCATACCGCCGTGAGCCACGAACTCCTCCCATTGGAACACCTCATGCGGCGCCCCATGCTTCTGCAAAGCCCAGCGCCATGCACGGTAATGCACCGGCATACTGTCTACCAGGGTTCCATCCAAATCAAAGATATAACCAGCATATATTTTATCAGGTATCGTCACGCGCGATTTCATTCTCCTTGCAAGTCAAATTTTTCCACAAAACGCTGCAAATCATTATCCTTGCCAAACAAAACAAGGACATCGCCTTCCTGGAATTGTAAATTGGCATCTGGTGTATCAATGACCGGTTGTTCCGGCTCGGACAATACATCATCCGATGATGGATTTTCCTTTAATTTACCACGGCGCACAGTCAGGAGGTTCAAGTGATACTCAGAGCGCAGACCGACCTCAAGCAGTTTGCGTCCCACCCAGGAATCAGGCAAATGGACATCTGCCAATGAATGGGTTGAATCGATACGGCGGAGGCGCATCATTCCTTCGTTCGTAAAGCGTGCAGCCAGCTGGCGGGCAGCCACATCCTCCACACGAATCTGGTCACTCACACCAATAAGTTTGAGCAGTTTACCATGCAACTCATTCACACTCCGCGTATAGATATTAGTGACACCCAGTTCCTTCAACTGAGCCGTAATCAGCAAATTACGTTCAAACTGCTCCCCAACGGCCACAATCACATACGTATCCTCACCCACGAGTTCCAATTGACGCAGCACACGGATATCCGTGGCATCGCCCACCAGGGCATACGTCACACGGTCTTTCAATTCTGTGATGATGGATTCCACCTCATCAAGAATGGTCACCTCAAATCCAAGGTCTGCGAGATGCAAAGCAAGAGCGCGGCCGAACTGGCCAATACCAATGATAACGAATTTCATAAAATGTGGGATAATCAGGTTAGAGGCAAACGGGTTTCAGGAAGCCGGATAGGAGAAGGCTCCTTCTGCCGGATGAAGATGAGCATAAAGGTGAACATACCAACACGACCGAACAACATGTTAAGGGAAAGTATGAGTTTGGAAATATCAGAAACCTGCGGGAGGGCTCCTAGTTCAAATCCGGTGGTCGTATATGCACTCACCTCCATGAACAGCATTTTGACCAAACCTTGAGGCTGCTGGGCAACGGCTGGCTCGAGCAGCAACAATATCAAGGTGGTGAACACAATCCAGAAAATCGAAAGCACTACAGTTGCCATGGCGCGTTCAACCGTATTGCGGGCAATGCGGCGGTTGTGGATTTCCACGTCCTGCTTACCTTGCAACACCCGGTATACCTCCAGGATACTCAAGGCGAACACTGGGGCATAGACGCCGCCGCCCGTACCAGCGGGATTGCCTCCGACAAACATCAGAAATGCCAGAAAGAGTTGGTAAACAGGGCCATATTGCCCAATGTCGGACAACGCAAAGCCTGCGGAACGCCCAATGGCATTCCACAGAGATTCCCACAGATTAAATGTTCCATTAGACTGGTGAGCAGAGGGCTCCAGAGCAGCCAAAAGGGTAAGGCCCAGAGTCCCCACTGCCATCACGATAAACATCACCCGGAGAACAAGCCATGAGTTCGTACTCCAACGCTTGGCCAGCATTTTTCCCTGCAAGCGGGCTTTCAAGCGGGTAATGCCTTCCAGGTATACACCAAAGCCTACAGTTCCGGCCAGAACCAGCAATAGCATCACTAGCTGCACAGACTTACTATTCTCAACTCCGATCTGCTCCATGCCTGCCGGAAAAATGTTAATACCAGCGTTACAGAAGGAAGACACTGCATGAAAAATGGCATAGCCCCACAAGTTCTCCTGGGGGAACCCCGGCACACCCTTCCACAAATGATATAGGCAGACTGCACCGACAGCTTCTGCAATGAGCGTGACAAAAAACACAGCCCTGAGCATAGCGGGTACAATGTTAACCCCTTGCTGGTCCAGCATACCTGATACGGATATACTCTCCCGCACAGCCAAGCGCCTCCCCACCATCATGAGCACAAAATAGGAGAAGGTCATGACCCCGATGGCGCCAATCTGGATATCCAGCAGAATCACCAACTTACCCAGCGGTGTAAAGGTAGAGGCAATATCTACAGTAGTGAGTCCGGTAATGGAAGTGGCTGAAGCGCACACAAACAAGGCATCTACCAGAGAAACAGGCTTGTATGCAGCCCCTGGAGTCAGTAGAATCAAGGTGCTCAGTAACACCAGCACCACCATGTAAGTGAAGAAACGCATAGCAGGAGACCAACGGCTCCCCCCCTTTACTGGGCTGAGACGCCTGGCCTTAAGAATTGCCCCCAGTGTACCAATTGAAAATCCCCCCAGTAAAAAACTGCATACAAGGCTTGCCAGAAAAGCCCACTGGTCAAAGACATTCCACACACCGCCATAGAAAATCGTAGAGGCAGCCAGACCTACCAGCAATTGCACCCACAGAAAACGCCCGGGAATACCATAGCGAATCCACTCCGTAAGAAAATGCACCAGAACCACAAAGGTATTGAACCACACCAAAGCACACAATATGAGATGGGATGAATCAATGAAGGCATCCCGCTCTGCCAAAGTATTGGCCACGCCTTCAAAACATGCTTCCCAAATCACCACAAACAGCACTAGCATGCCGGAAAGGAGTTCCGGCAATTCAAGGGTTTTATATCGGTGCTCTTTCTGAGTTTGAATCCTCACGCGCGGGCATTATAGCAAAAAGCTGTGGCTATTGCAAGATTTGCAATTTATCCTTTCCTGCTCCCACCCCAAAAAAACGGCACCGCTTCCTTGGGGAAACAGTGCCGTGAAAAGAACAGCGTCGCTTGCGGACGTGGCCTAAGCGCGCAGCTTAGGACTTGTAACGCAAACGCTTCTTGTGGCGGTTCTGGCGCATGCGCTTGCTGCGCTTGTGCTTGTTAATCTTAGCCTTACGTCTCTTCTTAAGCGATCCCATAATGATTTATGTGTCGTTTGTGGTTTTCTCTATTGGGAGAATTGTCGGTTGCCCTATGGGCTAACGGGGAAATATGAAACTATCTTTTACCTGAAAAGTCAAGCCGAAAGCGAATTTTAAGACGGATTTTGTACTCATTCTGTCATTCTAAGCCGCTGCCATACACGGAGGATTTCCATCACGCCTGGGGTCTGGGACACGTAGCCCCCCTGCTCTTTCAAATAAACAGTAACATCCGGATGAGCAGTCGAAGGCGCCGCGCAAAAAGCCTGGGGAAAAAGTTTGAAAGCGTGCAAATCGTTGTGGCCGTCCCCAATCATTGCCCAGCGGGTAGGAGGGACCTTCCACAACTGCGCGATTGTGTGCAGTACCGTACCCTTGCAATAGCGGGAATCAGCCAGGCGCATATAACGTCCTGCCCGCTGAACCGCAATTCCTTCCTGTCCTGAAACAAACGGAGAAAGGAAAGCTGCAATCACATCCATAGTGGAAGAATCCTCCGCTTCAAGCGAAAGGGGGTCATCTGCCGCCACTACCCACTTCAGCTCAGGGCATTGAGTACGCAGTTTGTCCAACTGTCTCTTCCAGGCAGGCAGCACACGTTCCCGAACCCGCAAATTATCCTCATGACATCTGGCATTGTACGCACGCAGGGGGCTCAATCGCCCGCTTTCATCTGCCACATATGCAAACCGCTCACAGGTACAGATGAAATCAGGCAGGAAAGGAGCACAAGGTAATAGCTCCTGACAAAGATAAGGAAGAGAGCGTCCCGTGTTGATTCCCCACCGAACTCCCAGGTGATGCCACTCTGCCATTAAATCGAAAAACACCTTTGGCACGGGCTGCCCAGGCAAGGGAGAGCGCAAGGTATCATCATAATCCAGTGAGATAATCCAGCGGCAATCTCCGGAAGCAGGCAAAGAGCGTCCGGGCAGCACCTGTCCTTCCTCAACGTGCATTTTTCCCCTTTTTGGCGGCAGGTTTGGTCGCGTTTTTCCTAGCCTCTGCCGCCTTTCGTTGAGCCTGGCTGGCACCAACCGGGAGCCGGAATGACGGCGTGGCCGGCACCTTTACACCGTCAGCTAACTGCTGGCTGATGGGTTTTGCAAGATCTACTGGGTATTTGTGGTCACAGGCACCTGCTGGCAACTCTTCACCACCTGCGCGCATATGGATTTCCACGCGGCGATTAAGTGCCTGTTGTTCACGGTTACCAGTCGTAGGGGCCAGGGGCATGGAACTGCCGCAGGAGCGGATGTAAACATAATCCACCGGCACGCCATTACCCATGAGCCATTCACGCACAGCAGCAGCCCGTTGCAAGCCTAGCAAAGCATTATAGGCAGATCCACCCATGCTGTCGGTGTGGCCCTCAATCACAAAGTACGTTTCGGGATTCTTCTGAATCAATGCCGCGAGTTGCAGCATCGTAATGCGGGCAGAATTCTTCATCCGGCACTCATTGTACCCAAAGAGGACATCCGCCCCCAAACGGGCAACACCAGACTTCGCCCCCAGGTGTTCCTCACCCATAAGCTGGGCAAGGCTGCGTGTATCCCCGGGAAGATTAGACTGCCCGGCCTCTGAAGCTGCTTTTCTCAAATCCTGCTCCATGAGGGAGGAAGCGTCTTCGAGCACCTCACTCTGGGCTGTAGCTGCAGCCACCACCTCATTGCTATTCACCGGGGTCGGTTCGGGTATTGCCAAAGCCTCAGCAGCCAAATCCTGGGGCTGAAGCGAATTCAAATCCAACTGAGCAGGAGGCAGTTCACTGGCAGGTGACTGCTCCTCGGCAGCATAGACAGGCTCTGCCACGGCCAACTCCGTAGGACCGGGAGCCATAACCAGTTCCGGGACCTCCACATCCAGAATATCAATTTCCTCTGGCTCGTGCTGAATTTCTTCAATTTCCTGGGGCTGTTGCTCCGTGATTTCCGGCTCTACGGCCTCTTCAAGTTTTTCCTCCTTGGGTGGTTCCTTGACCACTACCCGTATATTCTCGTGCTGCTTAACCTCATCCGGGATATCGATCAAACGTCCGAGCCCCAGAACAGAGAGGGAAGGAAAATACATCCACAACAAGGCATGCACAACGACTGCTGCACATGCAGCACCCATTGCAATGGGAACCATATCGCGCTGGCGGGTGAGTTCGTAACCATTGCGCCGACGGTTTCCCACACGATTTGCTAAATGTGCTACGCCTGGCTCTGTGGAATATGGATTCATACTAATCGTCATTTACAGCCGAATATGGGCTGCAGTCAAATCGGGTCTGGGAGGTTCGGTTATCCGGGGTTCTTCTATTGCATCCACTACGCACTGATTCATCCAGTGTACAATGGAACTCATGGCACTGTCTGCATCGTTTAAAAGGCCTACCTGCACCGCCTCTTTCTGGAATCCCCTGCCAAATTTCAACTCCCGGTGAGTGGCGTTACCAGGATCGGCATCAGACCGGAGAGTCCACACAGCGCGACGGTCACTCGGAAGTCTGCGGTAAATGGTGACAGCATCTTTAAAGTTACTAACAGGACTATCCTGCATCAGGTTTACCACCAGTACCGGCACACTGCGATCCAAATCGGCTGCTCGCTCAACCGGGGCCACATCAAAGCTCTCCATGCCGGCCGCACGGCTGATGCGCTGGTCCATCAGCCACAAAACAACAGGTCTGAATATAGACGGTGGCATCATGCGCTCCACCGACTGCCGGAGCGAAGCATAAGCATCAATTGAGACGAGGCCTCTGATTCTCGGCTCCCCAGCAGCAGCCTGCAGCAGCAACCCTGCTCCATATCCCTGACCGACTGCGGCAAACACAGGCTCCGGCTTTCCCGAACGGGTCGTAACCGCATCCAGCAAATGTGGAACGTCCAGGCATTCCTTCAATCCGTGTGTGCAGTACGGGCGACGGTCTTCCACACCTCTTGGTTCCCATAATACACAGGTCAGGCCGGCAGCGGTAAGAGATTCAGCCAGAGGCAAGGCCGAACGAATACCATGATCCCAATCCACGCACACCAACACATAATCAATCTGGCGCAGACGCTCCACCGGCTTTGCCATCAAATCACCAATCACACTCAATTGGCGGGACGACTCATCTCCATCCTTCACGGCAATAACAGCCTGCACATCTCCGCCATCCCAACCTTTGAACGTAAACGATTCCATGCGAAGCCCCGGAACCTTGCGCGGGACCTTGGCATACCCCACATATGATTGATTGAGAGGCTTGAGAACAGGCTGTGCTAAATCGTTAACATAAAACCAAGTACGCACACCTGCCCAGACCGCAGCAACAAATGCAGCGGCCATAAGGTAGCGCCTGATTTTCCAACCCTTCTTCAATACGCGCACAATATATCAGAGACCTTCCTCCAGGGCAATTGCAAAGTAAGGCATCGAATAAGATTTATATGCGGAAACCACCTCATCCTGTTGTTGAATACATCTATTAATTTTGACATTTTCCTTTATTTAGGGTAGACGCATCCCACTAAGTAGTGTAGAATGGCACCGTGAGCAGTAAATGGCAAGTCAACGAAGTAGAGGAATGTGAATCTACCTTTAATATAGCGCGTAAAATGCCCGCATGGACAGTTGTCACCACGCAGCGGCAGACGCGTGGACGCGGGCGCTTTAACCGTGCCTGGGTTGGTAACACCGGCGGACTTTGGGCTACCTATAACCTGCCTCTTGATACGGCGTCCAAACGGCACTGGGGAGTTCTACCGCTGGTTGCTGGGACTGCGGTCATTGAAGCTCTTAAGGACTACCATATTGATGGATTAAGGCTCCGCTGGCCTAATGATGTGCTGGTCGGCAAAGCAAAGCTTGCCGGTATTCTGGTGGAACGCCCGTCTGCAGGCATGGCCTCCATTGGCATCGGTATCAACATGTTCAATGACATCGATACCATGCAGGGCACCACATCTGATCCCGTTACCCGCATGTGCGAGCTCGTACCGGCATGCCCGTCTGTTAAGAAATTCCGTACCCTGCTGGGAGACGTGCTGGCCGAAATGTTTGACTATTTCGTAGAAAGCGGGCTGGAAGGAGTCATGCCCATGCTAGAGGCGGCATGGGGAGCACCGCGCCCCGTGGTGGCCATCACCGATACAGAGCGCATTGTCGGACACTTTACCGGGGTCGCGTATGATGGTTCCCCCATTCTCCGCAACGTGAACGGAGGCACCATCACGGTTCCCGGCATTACCGTCAACAGGCTGAAAGAACTCATCTGAAGCGGTCATATCATTTTCCCAATCTCCCCTTCTGTTCCCCGGAAGGGGATTTTTTTTGCCTTGTGCCTTGAAGTGCTGGATATATTGTGATAGAATACGTGCACGAAATTATGGCAACACAGCTTGAACAACTGAAAAAGTATACGACGGTTGTAGCAGACACGGGAGATTTCCGACAAATGGAGGAGTTCTCTCCCCAGGATGCTACTACCAATCCATCCCTCATCCTTGCAGCCGCAGCCAAGCCCGAATACCGACCCATTCTTGATGCGGTGGTGGCAGATTTCAAGGCCAGCGTAGCAGACCCGGCTGAAAAGATTGGCGAACTGATGGATCGCGTCATCGTGGCGTTTGGTCTTGAAATTCTCAAACGTGTACCCGGTCGCGTCTCCAGCGAGGTAGATGCCCGCCTTTCCTTCGATACGGAAGGGACCGTAAAGAAAGCGCGCGAAATCATGGCATTGTATGAAGCTGCAGGCATTCCCCGCGAGCGAGTGCTCATCAAGATTGCAGCTACCTGGGAAGGCATTCAGGCAGCCCGCCAGCTGGAGCTGGAGGGGATTCACTGCAACCTGACCCTTTTGTTCAGCCTGGTTCAGGCCGTGGCCTGTGCCGAAGCGGGAGTGCGCCTCATCTCTCCGTTTGTAGGCCGCATTCTGGACTGGTATGTGGCTGCCACGGGTGAGAAATACACCGCAGAGACAGACCCGGGCGTTATCTCAGTCCGCACTATTTACAACTACTACAAGAAGTTCGGCTACCCGGTACAGATTATGGGCGCGAGCTTCCGCAACACGGGTGAAATCCTGGCGCTGGCAGGCTGCGACCTGCTGACCATCTCCCCCGGTCTGCTGGCTGAGTTGGCCGCAACAGAAACTGACCTGGAGCCACAGCTCTCCCCCGAAGCGGCGGCAGCCAGCGATATACAGCGTATCCCTGCCGATGAAAAGAACTTCCGTTTCCTTTTCAACGAAGACGCCATGGCAACGGAAAAGACAGCTGAGGGCATCCGTAAGTTCTCAGCAGATATCCGCAAACTGGAAGCGCTCCTTGCCTCCCTGCTTTAATTCCAACAATAAAATCAACCAACAATGAAAGTACTCGTAACAGGCGGCGCCGGCTATATCGGCTCACATACTGTTCGCCAGCTCGTCAAGAGCGGCGCGGAAGTGACCGTACTTGACAGCATGGTATATGGTCACCAGGCAGCCATTGTGGATAAAGAAGTAACCCTGGTCAAGGGTGACCTCGGAGACCCTTCAGTTGTCTATCCCCTGCTGGTCAATGGCAAGTTTGACGCAGTGGTGCACTTTGCAGCCTTCATCCAAGTGGGCGAATCCGTAACTGACCCGCTTAAGTACTATGAGAACAACATTGCCAAGCCCCTGGTGCTGCTGCGCGCCATGATTCTGGCAGGTTGCAAGCGCTTCGTCTTCTCCTCCACCTGTGCCACCTACGGTGTACCCACCCAGGTGCCGATTCCCGAAACGGAGAAGCAGGATCCCATCAATCCCTATGGCGGTTCCAAGTACATGCTGGAAAAGGTATGCAAGGACTGCGACCGCGCCTATGGTCTCAAGAGCGTGTTCCTGCGCTACTTCAACGCCTCCGGTTCTTCGGTGGATGGAGCCATTGGCGAAGACCACGAGCCGGAATCCCACATCATTCCAGTGATTCTGCAGGCCATCAAAGGAGAGCGTCCCGGCATCACCGTATTCGGTACAGACTACGACACTCCGGACGGCACCTGCATCCGCGACTACATCCACGTGGACGACCTGGCCGATGCACACCTGCGCGCCTTGGACTACCTGATGAAAGGAGGCGAGACAAACTGGTTCAACCTGGGTACCGGCAATGGTTTCTCCGTCAAGCAGATTATTGAAGCAGCCGAGAAAGTAACAGGCATGAAGGCTCCGGTAAGTTATGGCCCCCGCCGAGAAGGAGATCCGGCCCGTCTCATCGCTGACTCCCGCAAAGCCGCTGAGATTCTGGGCTGGATTCCCAAGTACCAGGACGTGACCCAGATTGTAGAAACCGCCTGGAAATGGCACAATGGCCCCCGCGGAGGTCATTATTAATCCGACACGATTGTAACAAAGGCATACCCCCACGCTCAAATAGAGCCGTGGGGGTATTCTTATTAGAAGCATTTACTTACCCTGCTCCCGGCGCTGGCGGAGATATTCCATACGCTCAGAGATGCGGAGTTCAAGGCCATTAGCCGTGGGGTGGTAATAAACCCGGCCTTCAGGCAGGTAAGCCTGGGGTACGAAGTGGTCATCAAAATCGTGTGCGTACTTGTACTGGGTATCCTCCTCTGCCACTCCACGGAGTTTCGCTAACTTCTTGCGGGTCGGAGTAGCCAGGTGATCAGGCACAGCCAGGGTGCGGCCTTCCTTCACATCCTGCAAAGCGGCGTTGATTCCCATGTATGCAGAATTACTCTTAGGCGCGGTGGCAATATAGACCGTGGCATGCGCCAGCGGAATGCGAGCCTCCGGCATGCCTAGCATCTCAGCAGCCTTGGCGGCATCCATGGCCACGCGCAATGCATTGGAATCTGCCAAGCCTACGTCTTCACTCGCGCAAATAACCAGGCGGCGGGCAATGAAACGGATATCCTCCCCGGCATTCAGCATGAAAGCCAGCCAGTATAAGGCAGCATCAGGGTCACTTCCGCGCATGGATTTGATAAAGGCAGAAATGGTATCGTAATGGCCATCTCCCGCACGGTCATATTTGACCGCTTTCTTCTGAATGGACTCCTCTGCAACTTCCAGGGAGAGATGAATCATCCCATCTGCACCAGGCGGAGTCGAAAGAACGGCGACCTCAAGTGCCGTAAGAGCCTTGCGTGCATCGCCATCAGCCTTAATGGCAATGTGTTCCAGAGCATCATCATCCAGCGTAATCTGTAATTTTCCCAACCCTCGCAGCTCATCCACAGCAGCGCGGCGCAGTAAATCCACAATCTCTCTATCCGGCACGGGCTCCAGAGGAAAAATCTGAGAGCGACTCAGCATGGCCGAATTGATGGCGAAATACGGATTCTCTGTCGTGGCTCCGATAAAACGGACTGTTCCCTTCTCCAGATGCGGCAGCAGGACATCCTGCTGCGCCTTGTTGAACCGGTGCAACTCATCAACGAAGAGAATCGTCTTCTGCCCATGAATAGCCATGCGGCTGCGGGCCTCCTCTATTTTGGCGCGAATTTCGCTCACGTTTGATTCAACGCCATTAAGCATCACAAAGAAGGCACTCGTGCAACGCGCAATCACATAGGCCAGCGTGGTTTTACCCACACCGGGCGGGCCATAGAAAATAAGCGAGGAAAAGCGGTCTGTCTCAATAGCCCGGCGCAGTAGTTTACCTTCCGCCAGCAGGTGCTTCTGCCCAGCAACTTCAGCCAGGGATTCCGGCCGCATACGGGCAGCCAGCGGCATTTGCCGCGATTCCTCAATAGATGGCTGCTCCGGCGAACCATGAGGAGTGAAAAGGTCGTACTGCATGGGTGATTATACTCGGGGTGCCGCGGAGCGGAGTTGGCGGAAAATCTCACTCTGACGCTGTTGCAAAGGAGCCAGAGACGTCTCATACGCTGCAACTTTCTGACGTGGTTCCGTATACAAGCGTCTGTACGCCGCCACGCGGGATACAATCATATCCTGCACCAGGTCAGACATATGCTCAACTAACCCCTCCCTCAACGGCTCGGCACTAGTACGAACCAAAGCACAAATCCTACGGAGTACAAGGGTCTGAATCAGCGAACCCAGCAACCACACCCCCCCGGCAACGGCCAGTATGATTAAAGCGAGAGAATCCAAGGCCAATATACCCATGACCCCAGCCACGGTCAGTAGAATACATACCGCTATCACGAAGAAGCGCATCCATTCAACCTGGCATTTGAAGAAAGAACCAAAGGCACTCCGGAGTTTCAAAAAGCGGAAAGGTTCGTAAATGGAACTAGTCAACCGATGTCGCAGCTGGTCAAGCTCAAGCTCCAGCACATCATTGGGGAATTCACCAATTTCACAATGCAGGGTTTGTTTCATGCGTGGACGCACACTGCGCCAGTGACCTCCGCAGGACACTACAAACTGCTTATCCAATTCCTCCTGCAGCAGAGAAACGTCATCCAGCACTAGCCGGTAGTACAGATTTTCTGAAGCCGCGCCGTAGCCCTCCAACCGCAACAGGACAACAGGAGAAAGAAACCACCCTATACTGCGTCTCAGGTGCAGGAGCAAACGGGGCATACAGCGCTGCGCGGAAGCTGCATAATTCAGCACGCAATTCCGCACACCCTGCATTTGCCTTGCCAGGAAGTTATCAATTTCTTGCTCAATACCCTGAAGGAAACCGCTATCAGTTCGGGCTACAGCGTCCCGTGCTTTCAATATACTGCCCTGCTTGTACAACAAATCAGAGCCACACTTCATCACCAAGCGGATGGCTGCTCTCAGCCCCCCGGATGAAGCCTCCATAGCCTCCACCACCTTGTTACCAAACTCAGCAGCCAAAGCCGCATTTGTAGGATTCACCTGGTAGACCGCCACTGTTCTCCCCATGCGTTCACGGCAAATTTCACGTACGGCCTCACTTAATTTCACCGTCTGGTGGGCATCCAGGGCATCCGTATGAGTGAGAGCCACAATACAGGCTGGTCCACCTTCCTCAGGCAAAGGAGCCATCATCTCCCACACGGGGGACTTCTGCACGCTACGGGCATCCACCACGGCAATCACCGCATCAGCATCGGGAAGCAAAGGAGCTACGCTTGAGGCAACCTCAGGGATTTCGCATCCACGGGTGTTAACCAAATCCATTCCGTACAAATTGGGTTCCGGAAGGAAGCGGCAATGCTCAGCATCAGCGTTATTATTGAGGTAACGCCAACGTATGAAGTGATACTCCGGGTGAACCTTCGCCAGAACCGGACAGCCCACCATACCGCCCAACAAGGCAGACTTACCTGCTCCCGATGCTCCTATCAGCACAACCCTACGGTCAATTGCCATTTTTTCAATGGTTTCTTCCAGGGTTTCCCTCGCCTCAGTAAGTGATTCATCGTCAATATCGGAGCAAAGTGCCACCGCTTGCTGCGCCCAATAGCGCACCAAACTCTCCTGGGCCCTGTAACTCCGTTTCAGCATACCGCGCGCCCATTATACCCATAGCCCTGCGAATTGTCCACTCAAAAAATCAGCACCATCTGCGTATGCCGACCGCTGACTATCACGCAGAAACACTTGTATATTCAGGAGCGGGAATATCTTCTAAATGGGGAATTTCCGGCTCGTGAACCTTGATGGGAGCAGGCAAAGGCTCAGGGGATGAAGTTTCTTCTGGTTCCGGCATCGGCTCTGGAGGTTCCGGTATATTCCCGATTCCTTCAAACGCGGGAGGAAAGAAGGATTCCGCCCGGGCACGAGCCTCAGTAATGCCCTGGGCGGTGGGTTTAATACCCGCCACATCATCGAAATTCACGGCACGGCGGAAAATGCGAGGATCTGTGCCAAACACCATATAACGGTGTACCTGTAATGGCGTTTCCAGAGTCGTTACCTTCTTCTCATACACCGTAAACGCGAGCTTCACATCAGTAGATTGCAATTTTTCCAGCATGGCGGGGGTAAAGTACCCCCCCGGATAACAATAGGTGCTGCAATTACCAAACATCTTCTTAATGTCTGCCACGGCATCAACCAGCTCCTGCTGGAGCAAAGCCTCATATTCGGGGGAGTCAGGTGCATGTGCCTTCCATTTGCTCGGGTAAAGGTGGGTCGCTGAGTGACAGCCAATGGTAGCACCGCAGGTCATCATCTCCCGTATCATCTCCGGTTGCAATGCAAGCCCCTGTCCCTTCAGGAATTCGGTATACAGATAGAGGGTGAATGGATACCCATATGCTCTCAGCACCGGAAAAGCCTCCGAATATACGCTTCTCCAACCATCATCTATCGTGATGAGCACGCAGCGCTCCGGGAGCCGGCGATCCCCCAGCAGCCATTCTTGAAAATCCTGCATAGTGATGACGGTAAGCCCAGCATCCTTGATATACTGCATCTGCTGGCAAAACTCAGCTGTTCGCATACACATCTCACTTACTGGACGGGAATTGCTGAAATCATGATATCCCAGTACCGCCACTCTGGTCTGTTCCCGCGGCACAAGGGGCTGTGAAAATTCTCGCGTTACCCAATCACCATCAGGTGAGCGTTTGATGAACGTTCCAGCGGCAGGAAGCGTACTGACAGGGCGAGGCCTCAAGACAGGGTCTTTCAAATTCTCCTGAGGGGACTCCTCCTGCTCCGCAACAGGAGAAGGGATTGGCACACTTGCCACTTCAGGCGCATCTGAAACCAAACCAGGCAACGGATCTACCACTGGCGGCAACGGAGGTTGCACCGCATCACCCGCTGCGGCATTATTGGCAAAAGCAGGAAATGCTCCACTGGCGGTCATAGGCGAGCTCACTTCAACTGGCGATGATACAGGCAAATGCCTGGCCGCAATATCCCTCACCCGCTGCAGCACTTCAGCATCTTTCTCTGCGGCTCCAAAATTAACCGCTTTTGCAAAGCCTGGCATATCTGCAATCATGTATCGATTCAGCATGTATGCGGGAGTTTCGCGGTTAACCTTTCCGGGAATACGGCAGAAGGCTGCTTTATATCCGTAGACCGCAAGGTGCTCCACCATATTGGAATCAGCATAACCGCGGGGATACGAAAAAGCCTCGCAACTTCCAAAGGTAGCCGTTATCCGCTGGGCTGATACGCCTAATTCCCGTTCAGCCATTTTTTCGACTGCCTCCTGACTCCTCTCAGCCGCAAAAGTCCAGTCGCAAGCCAGGGGACGGGTCATGGTGCGACTTCCCACCGTTGCCCCAGCCCGGCGCATCTCCTGTAATTTCTGAACAGAGAGATGAGTAGGAGATTCCTGAAAACACCGCGCATCCGTAAAAACAACAAAGGGAAACCCATACTGCTGCAACACCGGCAGAGCCACCTTGTAGGCTGCGGCATCTGCTTCATCAAGCGTAATCAGGACACAATGCCGGGGTATCTCTCCATTCCCCTTACGCCACTCCAGAAACTGCTGCAAGGAAACAGGCGTAATCCCTTGCTCCTTCAGGTAAAGCATCTGCGCGCGGAACGTGGCCTCCGTGATGCCGGACATTCCCTCTGCCGCCACAAAGTTTCCATAGCCAAGCACCGCCACTTCACTGCACGAAACAGACTCCTCCTGCCCGACGGGAGTATTGCCGCCGGGTTGCTGGGCGGTCAGCGGCAATCCTAATGTTGCCAGACCGAATAGTGCAAGCCCTGTCAGATACCGTATCATGCAGCTTCAAGAGTAGCACAAGCACGCACTTTTGCAAGTATTTTCCTTACCTGCCAGGAACCATCTCAAAGCTGAAGCCCTTCAGGTATTCCGTCTCAGGGATATTGAGCAGAATCGGGTGGTCAGGGCTCTGGCCATGCACATGAGTCTGGCGCAGGGTACAGTGGCCATCCACCGCAGCATCACAAATGGTCTGCTTGAAGAGGCTGGCACTGATATGGTGGGAACAGCTGAAGGTGGACAGCACGCCGCCCACCGGCAGCATCTGCATGGCGCGCAGGTGAATTTCCTTGTAGCCACGGAGTGCTCCATTCAAGCTTTTCTTATTACGGGTAAAGCTGGGTGGGTCCAGAATAATTAAATCCCACTTCGGGTCTGCCCCGTTACGCACTTTATCACTTTCGCGCTTCAGGAAATCAAAGGCATTCTCCGCCACGGCTTCCACCTCCACGCCGTTCAGCTCGGCATTCTTACGCACAGATGCAATCGCATCTTCCGAAATATCCACCGCTGTTACCTGCGCAGCCCCCGCCTTCGCACAAGCAAGAGCAAAGCCACCCTGGTTACAGAAACAATCCAGCACACGGCGACCGCGTGCCAGGCGGGCTACCTCCTGGTAATTTTGAAGTTGGTCAAGATATAATCCTGTTTTCTGACCAGTTGCCAAATCTACCATGAACTTAATTCCCCGGCCTGTTGCCACAAATGGTCCGGGCTGCTCCCCCATGGCAACATATGTTTCCTGCTCAATCCCTTCTGCCACCAGCATGGGAGAATCATTGCGGACAATGATGCTGCGTGGTTGGAACAAATCATTCAGGATATCCTTAATCAAGCCCAGTCGCTGATGCATGGCCACCGTAAGGGTCTGAACCACCAGCACATCCTGGTAGCGGTCTATAATCAGTCCAGGCAAACCATCACTTTCGCTCCATACCAGGCGCATCATTTCCTCCCCTGGCAACCAGCGGTCACGCAGAGTGGCAGCCTGGGAAATGCGGCGGGCAAAGAAATCGCGGTCCAAATCCTGCTTACGGCGGGAAAAGCGGCGGGCCACAATCTGTGAATGAGGATTATACATGGCTGAGCCAAGGTAATGGTCACGCTGATCCTTGAGTAACACAACATCTCCGGGTTGAGGATTGCCAAACACTGTGCGGACCTCCGTTCCGTACACCCAGTCGTGACCGTGAAAAATGCGCGCTTTGGGCGCTATGATTAGACCTGCCATAACGCGTGCTACCATACCGTAAATACTCCCCCATGTCAAGATTTTCACTTTGACTCACCACGGAGTGCAATCTGCCACACAATGTGCTTGACACTGCTGCACAGCAGCTATATAATACGCGCGTACAAGTTCCGGTCCGTTTACACGATTGGGGCGGGTCTGGGACCCGCTCTTTTTTTGTACACGGTTCACAATCAAACACCAGCATACATTAATAGACACACCATGGCTACAACTGATATCTCCGCACTGATTGATTTCTACGTTCGCGAAAAAGACCTCACCCGCGAGCGAGTCATTCAGGCACTTGAAGCGTCTTTCATCACAGCCTACTCCAAAATGGTACAGGGCGCTGACCGCATCAACAATATCCGCGCTGTGGTGAACCCCCAGAAAGGTTCCGTCAAAATCAAGGCTGAGATGGTTGTAGTGGAAGACGAACTGCTGACGGATCCGTTCAACGAAGTAAAGCTTTCCGTTGCCCAGGCAGCTGGTGCAAAGAAAGGCAAGCAGTATCTTCCCGGCGATACCATCAGCGTGAACATCACGCCTCAAGACTTTGGCCGCATTGCCGTGCAGACGGCTCGCCAGACCATGCAGCAGCGCATCCGCAAGGCTGAGCAGGAAATGCTGGCTGAAGCGTTCCGCGACCGCGCTGGTGAGGTGGTAACCGGTACTGTCAAGCGCTATGATAAGGGTGATGTGATTGTGGAAGTGGAAAAGTTTGAAGGACTTGTTCCCCTGCGCCAGCGCATTCCCGGTGAGGAGTACAACAGTGGTGATAAAATGCGTTTCTACGTTGTTGAAGTGCGCGATGGCGTACGCGGTAATGAACTCATCCTCTCCCGCAGCCATCCTAACCTGGTACGCCGGCTCTTCGAGAATGAAGTACTTGAAATCGCCGAGCATACCGTGGAAATTCTCAGCATTGTGCGCGAGGCCGGCTACCGCACCAAGATGGTAGTTCGCAGTAACGACCCGAACGTAGACCCCATTGGAGCATGTGTCGGCATGCGCGGAGCCCGTGTCAAGAATGTGGTGAACGAACTGAATCACGAGAAGATTGACATTCTCGAATACACGGAAGACAAAGCGGCCATGGTGACAGAATCCCTTGCCCCGATTGAGCCCCTCAAGGTCAATGTTGACAAAGCAAGCCATGTGGTCACGGTCGTGGTGGAAGATGACAAAGCTGCCGCAAAGGCCAAGGGTCGCAAGGGGCAGAACGTTCGCCTCACGGCTCGCCTCATCTCCACACCGGACGAACGCTGGGATGTGCGCGTGGAAGCATATGACGAAAAAGCCCAGGCTAAGAACCTTGCCAACGAAGGCGCAAGCGAGCTGGCTACCGTCCTGGGCATTTCCAACTCCATGGCAGCTGCCATGGTAGCCGCAGGGTTCACCACGGTAGAAGGCATTGCCCAGTATGCAGATGAAGAAAGCCTGATGGAAGCACTTGGCATTTCTGAGGAAGAAGCCCAGGATATCATGAGCAAGGCTCAAGCCAACTGCTAAGCCCAGAATTCCAACCAAGACACCATTTTCAATATCAACATGGTTAACAAGAAAGAAGAATCTAAAGCCCCTGTACTTGACCTGATTGGGGGTACAAAAAAGAAAAAAGCTCCTGTGAGCAAGAGCGAGCCCACTCCTGTTGCGAAGAAAGAGGCTCCAGCCAAGGAGAGTACTGCCAAAAAGGAAGCACTGGATCTGCTGGCTCCCAAAAAGGCAGTACGCAAGGCTCCAGCTCCGGCTTCCGCACCAGCACCTCAACCGGCTCCGAAGCCCGCGCCTGCCCCCAAACCAGCCCCCAAACCCGCGCCAACCCCGGAACCAGTTCCAGCAGCTGACAGCGGAAAGGTCATGAACATCAAAGCCCCCATTTCTGTGGCAGACCTTGCTGCCTTGATGGGTATGAAGCCTTTCAAACTCATTGCCGAGCTGCTTCCTATGGGCGTTTTTGCTAATCCAGGTACAACCCTTGATAGTGACCAGGTGGCAGCACTTTGCGAAAAGCATGGTTTCACTTATGAACGCGTTCGCCGTGAAAAAGGAGCCGGAGTAAAAGCCCCTGTCGAAGAAATCAAGGAACCTGAGGCCGTTGCCGTTGAGGAAGAACCCGAAGATGCACTCAAGGTTCGCACCCCCATCATCACCGTGATGGGGCATGTGGACCACGGCAAGACCTCCCTGCTCGACTATATCCGCCGCACCAAGGTTACCGCTGGTGAAGCGGGTGGCATCACCCAGCACATCGGAGCCTACACGGTTGAACACGCTGGCAACCAGCTCACATTCATTGATACCCCCGGCCACGCCATTTTCACCGAGATGCGTGCTCGCGGCGCCGATGTTACAGACATCGTCGTACTCGTAGTGGCAGCTAACGATGGCATCATGCCCCAGACCAAGGAGGCCATCATGCACGCCAAGGCTGCAGGCAAGACGATTATCGTAGCGGTGAACAAGTGTGATCTCCCGGCAGCAGACCCGGTGCGAGTACGCACCCAGCTCATGGAAAACGACCTGATGCCCACCGACTTTGGCGGTGAAATCGAATGCGTGGATGTGTCTGCCCACACGGGTGCCGGCATTGATGACTTACTCGACCTCCTCTGCCTCCAGGCCGAAGTGCTTGAGCTCAAAGCCAACCCCAAGGCCAACTGCCGCGCATCCATCATTGAAGCCCGCATGGAACAAGGCAAGGGCAGCTCTGCTACTGTCATTGTGCAGAGTGGAACCCTCAAAGTAGGTATGCCCTTCATTTGCGGTCCCTATTCCGGTAAAATCAAGACCATGCTTGATGACAAGGGGCAGCGGATCAAGAAGGCAACGCCTGGCATGCCAGCGGAGGTTTCCGGTTTCCTGGAAACCCCCAACGTAGGTGACGAGCTTGTGGAAATGGAAAACGAACGAGCTGCCCGCAAACTTTCCGATGAACGCCTTGAGGAACTCCGCCAGCAGCGCCTCACTGCCCCACGCCGCTCCCGCATGGAAGACATTCTGGCCATGATGGGTGATGGTAATCAGAAGGCTGTACTCAAACTTTACCTCAAGGGCGATGTGCAGGGCTCCGTGGAAGCCATTAAGAAAGCCATCATGGATATCGAGAGTGAAAAGGTTGAGTGCCAGTTCATTGGTGCTGCAGCCGGTCCTATTTCTGAAAGCGATGTCCTTCTTGCCTCCTCCTCTGATGCCGTTATCCTAGGCTTCAACGTAAAGGTGGAAAGCAATGCAGTGAAAGCCGTGAAACGCGAAGGCGTACAGGTTAAGATATTCTCCATCGTCTACGAACTTATTGACCAGGTGAAGGATGCCATGCTGGGTCTTCTGGAACCCGAAACCCGCGAAACGGTGCTTGGTCATGCCGAAATCAAGCAGGTGTTCAAGCTCAACAAGGGCAAGGCCGCTGGTTCCTATGTATCCGATGGCAAAATGTTGCGTACAGCAGAAGCCCGCGTACTTCGCGATGGTCAGGTGGTGTTTGACGGTAAGATGTCTACCCTGCGCCGCTTCCAGGATGAAGTGGAAGAGGTCAAGGCTGGTCTTGAGTGCGGCATCCGCCTTGCCGACTACAATGACTACGAGGTGGGTGACGTCATTGAATGCTACTCCCTGGAGAAAATCAAACAGACATTGTAAGCAACCATGGCAACACGGCGTCTTGACAAAGTAAACGAGTTGATGAAACGGGAGATTGGCTCTTTCGTCCAGAAGGAGTTTGAGTGGTCCGGTACCATCGTCTCAATTCTCGATGTCGAGATTACTGAAGACCTCAAGGAAGGTCGCGTCTGGGTCGGCGTGGTGGGACGCATGGCGCCCTCCCAGGTTATCGACAAGCTCAACCGCAAGCGCGGGGAAATTCAGAAAGCAGTGAGTAAACGGGTTATACTTCGGAACACCCCGAAGCTCACCTTCAAGCACGATAACTCTGCCCAGCGCGGTGTAGACCTCGTCAATCTTCTGGATGACATCGAAATGAACCTGCCGAAAGCCCCGCCCTTACCGGAGGGGGAGTTCGACCCGGAAATCTAATTCCTACCCCATTACCCTATGGCCGGCAAACTCACCATCAGACGCGTTGGAAACTTCCTTCCCCTCCTCTGCCTGGTGGGTCTGCTGCTGGTAATCTTCATTTTTATCTGGCTGAGCACAGTCGGCATCCCCGGCTGTGCTTTGCGCTATCTTGAGGAAGAAGCAGCCAGGCAAGGCATTCCCGTCCAGATTAAAAGTATCCAGTTCGTGCCGAGAGCAGGCTTAGCCATTAAGGCAGAAGGAGTACACCTGGACATCCCTCAGAAAGGAGCTCCTGCAGCCACTATTCATCTGAAGAAAGCCCAGTTCTCCTTTAGTCTGGCAGGTCTTCTTGAAGGTGATTTCATGCCACATGACATCCATATCAGGAGAGGGCGCATTGAAATTCCTACAGGACAACACAAGGAAGATACACTCACGCTGAAAGATATTGACCTATATGCAGAATTACTGAAGAGAGGAAAGGGAATCCACCTTACATCATCTGCCATTCTGAACTCAGTCGCTCTGCAGGGACGTGCGGCAATCATCTACAAAAATGGCATTCCCGCCCTGCAATCAACATCTGGAACTCAGGAACAAAATGTTGAACCGCTTGCCTTCATAGCGGAGCATCTATCAACTATCTCTCCCTATCTCAGGCAAGTCAACGAGCAAATCAATGCACAAAGCTGGAATCGGGAAAAACACCCAGTGCTCCAATTCAACCTTCTGGGGGGAGATGAATGGAAATGCCAGTTCCAAGCAGACATTCCCTCCTACGATATATCCAATTACCAGATTCGCGATATCTCCGTAGACGCCAATTTTGCCAACCAGGCAATCAACGTCAACAAACTGCAATTCCGCACCATCAATCCTGATACTGCCGTTTCTCTGCAGGCAGCCTATTCTCTCAACACCAGGGAACTCGAATTCAACACGCGCAGTTCGGCTCCCCTCATCCGCATGGTCGACAGCTACCTGGGTGAGCAATCTACTCCCCTGCTTCGTAAGATTCAGTCTGAGGGTAATGCCACACCGAGAATCGAATTAGACGGCAAGGTTTGCTTTGCTGAAGATTACGCGCTCAACAACATCACCTTACGCGGTAAAATCGACCATAAGTCCATGAAACTCGGGGATGTACCCGTCCGGCACCTCCTGCTTACCTTTTACCTGCGCGATAGCAATTTCAACATTGATAACCTTCTCCTCGAACTGGAGGATGGGCATATTCGTGCAAATGCACGCGCAGCCAATGGAAGTGGAAGTGCCAGTGTGGATGTTGCAGCCTCAGCAGAAGAAATCCTGGGGCTTGCCCGTTGCTTCTCTGGAAATGAGCAAATCCAACTGCCAGATAATCTCCAACTGCCGCACCAGCTGCATCTGCTCGCACAATGCGGCATGCAGATTCCCGCATTTGAGCCAGGGAAGAGCCGGCTCAATGACCTCATCCCGACCCTTCAGAGCTGTAAGATTCAATTCCATACAGATTCCCTTTCTCTGAGCGGAACGTCTATTGAAAAGCCGAATCTTTCCCTTCTGGCTGACGGGATTGACCTAGAGGCTCCCAAACTGAGTATTGGCGCTCTTAAGGTGCAATCAACAGTGGCAGCATCTGATACAGAAGAAGCGCAGGCTGCACTCAAGAATCTCGAACTAAACGCTGATATTCATGGATTGGACATCAATTTGGAGCAACACACCATCTGCACGGCAAGCACCCATCTTAATGTAGGAGTCGATACGCTCCGCCAAGCCACGGCATCTCTGGAGAAGTTGCAATTCAGCGCTGACATTCAGCAATTCTTCACCAACTACGAATCACCTTCAGATTGCCTGAATACCCAATCCATACAAGCAAGTCTCCAGGCAAGTGGCATCGAATATGAGCAGCTGCAAAACAAGGGATTGCGTATTAAGCTGAATCTCCCGGAGGGGTTTGATATAACCCGGAAATGGAAAAACCTTCAAAAAGGCACTCAACTACACGCAGAGGCGAAAGAATTCATCTACGGGGCTGAGTTCAACGCACAGAATGTCAACCTGCAACTTCTGCAAACAGGGACAGAGAAAACCCGCCTGACCCTGGTGGGCAGCATTGGCGAGAAAAAACTGGAGCTAAGCACCACCCTCACCCAGGCGCATTCAAACTTATTACTCTTCAACGATATCAGAGCCCAGGTTCCGCTTGCCTCCTTTGCTCCGCTCATGGGCGGAGAACCCCTCCAGGAGCTCAAGTTACCGAAGGATATTTCCCTTCAGGGCAATGTGCTACTTCAATCTGATACGAACCGAATCGTCAACGCACACTACACCATACAAGTTCCGGAACTCGTGCGCGTGTGCCAGAATGTACACGTAATCAAAGGCAAGGAAATCCCCCTGGCCCTGACCATCAGAGGGGAATTCAACACCAGTGAACAGGGAGAGATGCATTATGATGCTGACGTTGTCGCAAAGCATGAGCTCGGGGTGCTTGACATCCACGCCAGCGGTGACCCACTTAAGAATTGCCATATTACGGGCACCAACACCATTCCCGTGGATGTCATCAATGCGTTGATTGACAACGTCGATGCCCACTGGATTATGCGTGATTTCCGCTGCACTCCCGGCGTGACCCGCAATGACATTTCGGACATCAATACCACCATCCGCTACGACAAAGGATTCTATCTGCATGCCTTGTGCAAAGCCCACCTCCAGAACATGGAGTTCATGCTTGGCGCCATTCGGGATGTGAAAGATTCTGAAGGAAAGCCGACCGGAGAAGAGTACCTCAGAAAGGATTTGAGTCCGAATCCCTACACACTCGTCAAGGACGGGCGCTGCAATGTAGAGGTACTCGTGCAGCTTGATTGCACCAATGACAAGGGTGAAGCGCTGCCTGAGCGCATCCGAATCAATCTGACCAATCCTGATTTGCTTTATGACAACAAGCCTTGGCTGAAACGCATGGGCTTCAAAAAAGGAGCCCCTACAGGTCGGATATACGGTGAGGCTGTTCGTTTTAACATTGAGAATAACACCATCAGTCTTCACAAGCTCAAAGGAAAAGCCTACCCTGCCTACTCCATTGGCATGTATTATGCCCCCATCCAGCATTACATGGAGGATATCATTCTGCGGGATCCGGTAGACATTGAGACAGATTACTGCATTTTCCCGCTTTCCAGGAATTGTGACGTTCCCATGCAGGGCATCATCCGGGCCGATGCTGCAACTGGTGCAGGTTTCAAATTCCTGGGAACAACCATACCTTTCACCAATTTCAGTGGCTTTATCAACATCAGTGATGAGGATGTCTACCTGGACCGCATGAATGCGGAGTGCTGGGGTGGCATCATGAAGGGCGCCCTCCGTATCGGATTTTCAGGTAAGCATACTTCACTGGATGGCTATATCCAGGCGCATAATATGAACCTGAAAGATATTGTTGCCTCATATGGGGAAGAATTCACCCCGGCAACGTGCAAAGGATTCATCCGGTTCCAGGCGCCAAAGCCGGAGCTGGATGCCGTGCGGGCATATGGGCAAGTAAGTCTCAAAGACGGTGATTTGATGCAAATCAGCCTGTTCCGTCCCCTCAACAACCTTCTCTCCGACATGCCTGGACACCTAGCTAAACTTCAAAAAATGGCCATTGGCAATAATGAGGCAGAAGAGCAACCCGGCTGGGTAACCCGGTTAATCAACAATGTCTTTGACAGAGGAAACGATGCACTGAACTCTACCAGCAATGTTCCCTTCGCCAACCACTTCCTGAAATATGGCATCAGCGAAGCCTTCAGCCGTTTTGACATCAGGGACGGCCACCTCATCACGCGGAGCATGAAAGCCAAGGGATACAATTTAAACGTGGGAGTGCATCTGGATATTAACCTTGACGACCTCACTTTCAAGGGGGATTTGTGGCCCAAAATTTCCAGTGTTCCCACCGCATTGATTTCCCCGGTCACGATTCTCTCCAAATTCCTGATTGACATCAATCTGTATGGTGACCTACTGAATCCGAAATGGGAGTTCGGGCTCAGTAAGAAGTTCAAATCCGATGAAGAGAGCCTGAGTCCGGAACCGGCACCTGAAGAGGAAGTGGAAAAAGATTAAACCGTTTCACCCCCCTTCCCTGAGACTCTATGGACACCCCTGAATCCATCCTTCTAACGGCTCTGGCATCAGGATTGCATATTGTCGGCATCGCCCTTGCCCTCCACGCACTCTGCAAACGGCATACGCCCCAGGGAAGCATTGCGTGGATACTGGGGCTCACCATGCTACCGTGGATTTCCATTCCCCTATACATGGTACTGGGAGTTGGAAGAATCAAGCGGCACACATCCCACCGCCACAGCCGGGAAAGCATTGCAAACTTCCTCAAGTGCCACGGGGCATGGCGCTCCCCGCAGAGTCGGCTCAGCCGCACACTCTGCAACTGCACCGGCTATGCTCCCTGCTCGGCTAACGCAGCAACCATCCTGCGCGATGGGAACGCAACCTACCGGGACCTGCTCCAGGCGATTCGGAACGCGAAGGATTCCATCCTGTTAGAATTCTTCATCATCCGGAATGACAGGGTGGGAAATGCCCTGAAAAAAGCTCTTGAAGAACAAGCCGCAAAAGGGGTGCGTGTATACGTCATCTACGATGAAGTCGGTTCACACAAATTACCCATAGGCTTCTTGAAAAGTCTGCGCCGCTTCGGCGTCTGCATCAGCTCATTCAACGGCAAACGTTTCTGGCTTAGCTCCATCCTGAGAATCAATTACCGAAACCACCGCAAACTGGTGGTGATAGACGGAGAAACGGCCTATCTTGGCAGTCTCAACATTGGGCTGGAATATCTGCAAGGCAAGCACCGCCCGTACTGGAGAGACACCTTTGTCAAACTCCGCGGCCCCATTGTCTGCCAATGCCTCATCAGTTTTCTGGATGACTGGAAGCGCGCCACAGGGGAACAATTGAAGGGGCTTGACAAACACCCTGCCCCAGTCGGCCCTCACTCATGCCAGCTCATTACCAGTGGACCAGATGACCACCCCGTCAATCTCTGGCAACTAACCTTGCTGGAATTAGCAGCGGCTTCCAGCAAAAAACTCTGGTTGGCAAGTCCCTACTTCGTCCCGACCTCCGCCGTTAAGGAGGCCCTATGTGCCGCTGCCCTGCGTGGGGTAGACGTACGCATCCTCATCCCACACAGGGGAGACAACACCGCAGCACAACTTGCCATGTATACCTTCATACCAGAGATGCTGGCATGCGGTGTCCGCATGCTGGCGTATGAACCTGGATTCCTGCATGAAAAAGTATGTGTCATGGACGGTGGCGTTTCCTGTATTGGGACGGCAAACCTGGATACCCGCTCCCTGAGGCTCAATTTTGAACTCACCCTGCTACTGGAGGACACAGACCTGACGCAGCAGCTGACCTCCATGCTGGAGGAAGACATGAGCCAAGCCAGAGCCATAACACCGGCACAGTGGTATAAAGCCCCCTTCCCCACCAGGCTTCTCGCAAATTGTTGCCGCCTTCTTTCCCCTACGCTATAATCTCGTGCTTGAAAATCCGACGATGGTGTGCTAGGATAAGGCACATGGAAATAACGCTGAATGCGCCGCTGGATATGCACCTGCACCTGCGCGATGAGGACATGCTGAAACTCACCGCCCCTCTCTCCGCTGATTTTGCAGGAGCCGTTATCATGCCCAACCTGGTTCCCCCGGTTACCACACCGGAACAGATGCAAGCCTATGATGCACGCATTGCTGCCGCAATGGGAGACATTCCATTCACGCGCTACATGACCCTCTTCTTCACCCCCATGGGAGAGCCGGAACTGCTCGCGGCCAAGGCATGCCCTGCTTTCTTCGGATTCAAACTCTACCCTGCCGGCATTACCACCAATAGTGAAGGCGGAATTTCCGATATGGCTCAGGCAGATTCCACTCTCAAACTCATGGAGGAGCTCGGCATCCCCCTGCTGGTACATGGCGAAAGCCATGGTTTTGTGATGGATCGCGAGCAGGAGTTTCTGGCCGTCTACCGCCACCTGGCTACCAAATATCCGAAGCTGAAGCTGAGCATGGAGCACATCACCACAGCTGCAGCCCTGCAATTACTTGATGAATTTCCCAACGTCTGCGCCACCGTCACCCTGCAACACCTCATCATCACACTGGATGACGTGGCGGGCGGAGCCCTGCGTCCGCACCTGTTCTGCAAGCCCATTGCGAAACGTCCGGAAGACCGGGATGCCCTGCTCCAGGCCGCGCTGAGTGGTCACCCTCGCCTCATGTTCGGCTCAGACTCCGCCCCTCATCCCCGCTGCAAGAAAGAAGCCTGCGGTTGCGCTGCCGGCGTCTTCACAGCTCCGGTAGCACTGCCCAAACTGGCTGAAATCTTCTCCTCACACGGAGCCTTGGATAAGCTCCAGGACTTCCTGAGTGGAAACGCCTGCAAGTGGTACAACTTGAATCCTGTGCAGAAAACTGTTACCCTGCAGGACACCCCCATGCAGGTTCCTGCCAGCTATCGGAGTTATGGGCAACAAGTGGTACCCATGTACGCAGGAGAAACCATCGGCTGGAGTATTGTACGTTAATGGAAGCCGCCCCCATACCCACGGCTGATGACCTGCGCCAACTGCTGGCAGACATAGCCTCCACGCACATGCCCTACGGCATGTACGGTCCGAAAAACTATCCGCCAGATGGCTGTCCGCTCATGGATTTGCCCACGGAATACCTCGATTGGTTCTGGCAGCGGGGCTGGCCTAAGGGAAAACTGGGACGATTGATGGAGCAGACACTCCTCATCAAAAACAGCGGTCTGGACAAGCTCTTTGATTCCTTCCGTACGGCAGCCGGAGGCAAACGACATTTTCCACGCAAATAAATGTTCATGCATAAACTACGTTCCATCATTCTGGCCGCGAGGCCCAAAACCCTTCCTGCTGGATTTGTTGCCGTGTGGGCCGGGTGCCTCATCGTCTGGAAATTCCAGCAGCATTTCCCGGAAACAGGTATCAGGCTCGACTGGTGGCTCGCGGCCTACACTGCCCTCAGTTGCGCCTGCATCCAGATTGCTTGCAATTTTTTCAACGATGCGATTGATGCCACCAAAAACGCAGACACCGATAAACGCCAGGGACCGCGCCGCATCACCGCCAGCGGGGATATGAGCCCCGGCGCAGTCAAGCTCTGGGGATGCTTCTTTCTGGTGGCAGCAGCAGCCTTTGGCATTCCGCTCATCCTGGCACAAGGCTGGCCGGTTCTGCTCATTGGTATACCCAGCCTCTTCTTTGCCTATGGTTACACAGGGGGGCCCTGGCCACTAGCCTATCATGGGCTCGGAGAACTCTTCGTGTTGCTCTTTTTCGGACTGGTGGCAGTAGTTGGCACCGTCTTTGTGCAGATTGGCTGGCAGCCAGGCTTTTTCGAAGTATACTGCACCGCCGTGGTGCTGGGAGTGCAGTGTGGCTTACTTTCCTGCCTGCTGATTGAGGTGAACAACATCCGGGACCGCAAGGAAGATGCCACCACCGGCAAACGCACACTGGCGGTCCGATGGGGTGAACGCAAGGCTAGAGGCCTCGCCATGGCCTTCCTCGTGGCGCCCTACGTCACCTTGAAGCAAACCGCCTTCTTCATGCCCGGATTTAACTGGAACCTGGTGTGGCTGGCCGCCGTCATCCTGGGTGGCTTCATTCTACTGAAGCTCAACACAATGCCTGCCAACAACAAAATGAACATGCTGCTGGGGCTTTCGTCCCTGCACATGGCACTCTTCCTCCTAGCCCTCTCTCTCTGATGCCTTCCATAACTATGAAACACTTTCTCTCTCTTCTGATACCGCTCGGTCTGGCGTGCTGCACGGCTCAAAACCAACTCATCATCGACCCTTTATACGAGGGTGAAAGCCTCATGGTTCGGGATGAGCAAGCCATTCTCGACTTTGAACAGCTCATGGCCGGCATTGCCACCCCTGATAACGAATACAAGCTCCCTACCAGCTCAAAGGAGTTCTTTAACTCGCCTGACGTTCTGAGCACCTACCAGGATACAGAGCCAGCTATGGGTATCTGCAGGAACGGCGATAAGGAATACTACTACCACATTGAAAAAACTCCGGATGGCACGCTCATCACGGATTTGGATCAAGGGGTGACAGACTACGTGGTATCCAGCGATACTTTTGAAAAGATCAAAGAATTCATCGCCGCGCACACACCCGCCAAGCAAGAAGAGGTAAACCTGCAGGAAGGGCTGAATGAGCAAGCACCTGAAACCGGAGAGGAAAATTCAGCAGAGGAAGAAGCTGTAGAGGACTCGTGATTCTCATGAAAGAGAAATTCCCCATATTGCTATTACTGCTGCTAACACTGCTGACGCTCTGGTCAGCAAGCAATCCGCACGAATGGCAAGTATGGTGGACCGAAATGGCCTCCGTCCTCATCCTGGTGGGGCTCCTGGTGGTTACCTACCGCCAATTCCACTTTTCCAACACCTCTTACATTCTGATGTTCGTCTGGAGCGCGATGCAGGTCATCGGTGCCCACTATACCTTTGAATTAGTTCCCTTTGACACCATTTCCCGCATCTTTTGTTTTGAGCGCAACCACTACGACCGCGTAGCCCATTTTGCCGTCGGTATGGGAGGGATGGCCGCAGCAGAACTATTCTGGCGCTGTAAACTCGTCAACAGCGTTCATATCGCATCCATTTTCAGCATTATCTTTATCATTGCCCTGGCCGGCATCTGGGAACTGGCAGAGTGGATTTATGCCGAAATCGATGGAGGAGATGCAGGTCAGGCATTTCTGGGAGCGCAGGGCGACGTGTGGGACGCCCATAAGGACATGCTCATGGATACCATAGGGGCTATTTTCGCGGCCATCCTGTTCTACGCCCAGAACAAACAGAGAGAAGGCTCTCCTTCATCTGAAGAATAAACCTCACACCCGCTATGGAAGGGCACCGGACACCCAACATCCACGCCATGAATGACGTGGTGAGGGAAATAAACGACAAGCAGAAAAGCACGCGTTTCACTAAAGGCAGAAAGAGAGTCTCGTAAGGCTCTCTTTCCGAATGAAATCAGAAGTTTGCGTATGCCTTACTCCTCCTCGGCAGGGGGAGCGGCATCAGCCTTGGCCGCATTAACCAGAGCCTCCGTCTCCGCAAGAACCTGGTCGATGGAGGCAGAAGCAGGAGCTGAGCCATTCAACATCTGCTGAGTAGCGTGATAGGACTCGGAACGCTCAGCTGCATAGATAAGCTGGAAAGCCGCTGGCTTGCGCTTATCATAAGCAGAGGCCTTCTCTTCCGCCAGCTGGGCCGCGGTCTTGCCTGCGTTATTCGTTGCGGCAGCATCAGCCCCCAGTTGAAGGAGCATCTTCACCACCGTATCATCGCCACGCATGGCAGCAAGCATCAGCGGAGTATAGCCGTTTCCTTCCTTTTCATTGATATCCAGCCCGGCCTGGATGAGCATAGCCGCAGAGTGCGGCATGCCGCTCCAGGCAGCCCAATGGAGGGCGGTAAAACCATCCTCATCCTTGGCGTGGATATTCACACCGGGGGCATTGAGTAGCTCCTGCACGTAGTAGGCACGGTCTGCATCCTTGGCCAGTGAAAGCTTCGGGTTGTTGAAATTCGTATACACGGCCCACATGAGCGGAGTGCGGCCGGTGCTATCCGGAGTATTCACGAAATCCTTGTGCTCCTTGCAGCCCTCAGCAAATTCCTTCAGGAAAATGGCATCCTTGCCGTCCTGCACCCCACCCTTACGGATGAGGGAGACGAGCGAGTCCGTAACCTGCACAGATTCGAAGGGTTTCATGGCCAGGTTACAGGCATAGCCCAGAGCACCCATGATGCACACCAGGATGCACATATCCTTAATGATGGGAAGCCATTCGGTCTTGTGTTGCGTATCTGACATGGTGTGTAAAAATCAAGCGTTAGCGGTTACTGTGTTATCTTCCTCATCCTTCTCCACGTCCGTCTCCTTGGCCGTGGTCTGTTCAGGGTTATCGGAAACGAAGCTATCCTTGGTCAGGATGATGGCCAGCGGTGAAATAAGAGCCATAATCAGGTAAATGGTCCACATGAACTCAGGGGAATCCCAGAATCCGATATGGCCCGTATCCATCTTGGCAGCAATACCATCAAAGCAAAGGTAGGACACAAGCAGGCCTCCCACCACACCGTTTATCGGCTTGGCAATGAACATGGGAAGAGCAGAAAGCGACATGTAGGAAGCCACCTTGTCCTTAGGCGCCACGCGGGCCACATATTCGGAGAAACGCGGGCTGAACAGCAGTTCGCCAAAGGCGAAAATGAGAATCTGCAGGAAGATGGCCACAAAGTAGGCCTGCCCGATAGTCTCGATACCCGGCACGATGAAGTAGGTTTGCGGCGGCACCGCCATGAGCAGCAGTGAGCAAGCGGAAATGCTCATACCGGTAATCATGAGTTTCACCGTGGAGAACTTATTGAGAATCGGGATGATGAGGATGAGCCCCGTGATAATCACGAAAGGATTCAGGGAATTCATGAAGCCCAGCTTGAAATCATCGCCAATGGTACGCAGATAGTACTGGGGCATCACCAGGAACTGCAGGGTGAATACCAGGCGAACCCCCAGGGTCAGCACCAGGAACACGATGAGTTTCTGGAAGGCACGCTCGCGAGCCACCTGACCAATCAACTGCAGTGGGCGCTGGGCTGACTTGGCCGTTTTCACAATGCGTTCCTCCGGCACGGCAAAGAAGTCCTCATCAATAAAGCGGGTGAACACGAAGGCGATACAGTTGCAGGCCGTACCAAAGTTAATAACCCACAGCAAACCGTCAATATCACCCTGCCATTTGAGCAGGGGGTCCACAATGGCGAAACCGGCAAGCAGCGCACCCACATTCATGAACAGGTAGTAGAAATTAAATCCGGTGGGGCGGGAACGGAGTGTGGTGAAACGGCGGATGGATGTGGTGATACAAGGGCTCATGAAAGCCGTGCCAAAGGACATGATACCGATACCAGCCATCACAAAGTAACGGGAGGTATCCTGGCTGAGCTGCAGCACTTCCGTGCCAAAGTCCGTACCCATACCCAGAATCAAACGTCCACCAATCAGCAGGGTGAAGCCAATGAGGTAGGTGCGGCGCAGTCCGATAATGTCGCAGATGGTACCCACGGCGAACACGAACAGCGAGATGAACAGCGTGTACATGCCCACCCAGTAGGGAGCATCGGCATCACGGAAACCGCAGTACTTGTTCAGGAACAGGGAGAATACGATGATGAGCGTGAAGTACGACAGGCCATCGAAGAACTGGATGAAGTTTGTGAGCCAGAAGTTCTTGCCGCACTCGCGCAACACGCCGAACTCGGAGAAATATTTGACGATGAAGTTTTGCTTGGTATCTCTCATGGATTGTTCATTTCAGGTGGTATCAATTTCAGGCCAGAACAGCACCCTTGCTGGCATTGGTTGCCAGCTTGCGGTAGCGCTTGAGCCACTTGCTGGGGATTTCCTGCATGGTGGGCTGCCATACAGCACGGCGGGCGGCAATTTCCTCATCGCTCAGCTCCACATTCATGCTACGGGCGGGAATATCAATGCTGATGATGTCGCCATCCTTCAGAAGTCCGATGAGACCGCCTTCTGCGGCTTCCGGAGAAACATGGCCAATGCAGGCACCGTGAGTGGCACCGGAGAAGCGGCCGTCTGTGATAAGAGCCACGCAGTTACCCAGCCCCTTGCCCATGATGTAGCTGGTGGGGGCGAGCATCTCCTGCATACCGGGGCCTCCCTTCGGGCCTTCATTGCGGATAACGACCACGTCACCGGGCTTCACCTTGTCTGCCAGGATGCCGGCACAGGCTTCCTCCTGGCTCTCAAAAATCACAGCAGGCCCGCGGTGAACCATCATTTCAGGCAGCACGCCCGCCTTCTTCACAATGGCGCCCTGCTCTGCCAGGTTGCCGAAAAGCACAGCCAGGCCGCCATCTTTGGAGTAGGCATTATCCAGCGTACGAATAACGGCTGGATCCTGAGTGGAAAGTCCCTCCATCTGCTCACCCAAGGTCTTGCCGCTCACGGTGGGTACGTTCGTGTTCAGCGCACCGGGAATCTTGTTGATTTCCGCCAGAATGGTCATGATGCCACCTGCGCGCAACACATCGTGCATGTGGTAACGGGAACTGGGAGCCACCTTGCAGATATTCGGGGTACGCTTGGAAATCTCATCAATACGCTTCAAGTCGTACTCAAAGCCGGCCTCAGCAGCAAATGCCAGGGTGTGCAACACGGTATTGGACGAACCGCCCATGGCCATATCGCAGGTGAACACATTGTCAATAGCAGCCTCTGTAATCAGGTCACGGGGCAGAGGACCGCCCTGCTTCGCCATCTCCACAGCTCGGCGGGCAGCAGCGCGCCAGAATTCCTTACGTTCCTCCGAAAGAGCCAGCAGCGTACCATTACCTGGCAGGGCAAGGCCCAGTACCTCGCAAAGGCAGTTCATGGAATTAGCGGTGAACATACCGCTGCAGGACCCCGCGCTCGGACAAGCGTGGCACTCCACATAATGCAGTTCGTCTTCAGAAATCTTGCCGGCGGTACAGGCCGCCACGGCCTCGAACACGCTGTTGAGGTCCAGGTCTTCGCCATTGCGCCCCTTACCCACAGCCATGGGGCCACCACTGCAGAAAATGGTGGGAATGTTGCAGCGCAGCGCCCCCATCACCATACCGGGGACAATCTTATCGCAATTCGGGATGCAGATGCAGGCATCAAATGCGTGGGCAGAAAGCATAGTTTCCACGCTGTCTGCAATCAATTCGCGGCTGGCAAGGGAGAATTTCATTCCTTGGTGAGCCATGGCAATACCATCACACACACCAATCAGGTTGAACTCAATGGGGGTACCACCGGCTTTCCTCACCTCATCCTTGATAAGCTCGGCCACTTTGTTGAGGTGCACATGACCGGGAATAACCTCATTGAAAGAGTTGCAAATGGCAATGAACGGCTTCTTAATGTCCTCATCCGTCATGCCCGTAGCGCGCATCAGACTGCGATGCGGCGCACGCTGTATACCTGCCTTGGTGCGATCTGATAACATAGCGCGGCAACCATATCACATTTTGATTTGCTTTACCAGCATTATTTTCCTACGCACGCGCGCGTGAAGCTCTACCGGTTTCATCGCAAATGAATTCCATACGTTTGAAATATAGATTGCAGAATCAACGCACCTGATGTATGACTATATGAATGATACCCCGTCAACCATCTCTCCGGACTACTCATTTCATCATCATCTTCCTGCTGGTAAGCCTCAATTTGCGTATGGCTTTCTCGGCCGCCGATCCTCTGCTGGCTGAAATCAGGAAATCATTAGACATAGGAGCTGGCAAAAGCGGGCTCTTTGGCTTATTACCCGTGATGGCTCTGGGAATCGCGGCTCCCATGGGTGCCCGGTTCGTCCAATGGATACAGGCAAGTCAGTTGGTCATGTATGCCCTATTGCTGGCGCTTGCCGGCATTATCTGGAGAAGCGATGGCAACATCACCGGCTTGTTTGGAGGAACCATCCTCATTGGGTTGGGGTTGGGCATGGCAGGCTCTGTCATGCTGGGGGTGATGCGGCAGGAGGTGAAGCACAACACCGCAGAAGTCATGAGTGCCTACACAGCATGCGTTAGTCTGGGTACAGCCATTGGTGCCGGGGCTGCTGAGCCTGTAGCAAACCTGGCAGGAGGCTGGCAACATGGGCTTCTCTTCTGGGGAATCCCCTTGTTGGTATCGGTGATTCTATGGGGGAGGATCATGAGGCTCCAGCATGGGTCCTTCACGAGGCATTCCCACGCAAGAGTCGAAGTCCTGCCGTTATTAAAAGAGAAAAATCCTCGTATGATTACCCTCTATTATCTCTTCCGTGTGGCCAGTGCCTGGCTTCTCATCGTATGGCTGGCCTTCCTCATGCAACAACGCGGATTAAGCAGCGTGGATGCAGGATTCGCGCTTTCCCTGGTGACTATCAGCCAGATTCCCGGCGCCATGCTCACCAGCATTCTAAGTCGATGGTTGGGAGGTATTCACCGGCTGATTCCCCCAGCCACAGTTCTGGCCATATGCAGTTGCTGGGTGCTGCTGGTGGCTCCGCTTATGCTCTGGCCATGGGCAGCCATGGCATTAGGTATGGGGCTTGGCTGCATCTTTTCCATTGGCATGACCCTCATGACCATATCACAACCTGATGAAGCAGGCACCATTGCTCTCTCAGGACTTGCCCAAGGTGTTGGGTTCGTGGGGGGCGGGCTTCTGGCATGGGGAGCGGGGCTCTGCATCAAACTCCCCTTCCCCTGCATCTGGATGGCAGGTCTATACTCTCTTCTGTCTCTGTGTGGTCTGTACTTCGGAATTCAATGCAGAGAAGAGCCAGCCCGCTAATGCAGACTGGCTCTTGGAATGAAGCGGATATATGACTTTACTTCTTGAGCTGCTCCTCTGTTGGAGCAGTGATTTGCACCGGAATCTTGGTTTCAGGCAGTCCTTCTGCCTTTACCGTGACGGTTGCAGTGCCACTGCTGTTGCGGTTGGCACGCACCACTGCCAGAATTCGCCCGTTGAAGAACTTCTGGTTCACGTCCTGCATGCAGGTGTGGTCAATGGGATTGCCATTGCAGAAGCCAGCCAGGACGGCCGGACCTTCGATACTGAAGCTCACCTTGCGGCTGTCGGTCGGCACCACATTGCCCTGGGCATCCGTCAGAGCCAAGGAAATGTAGCTCAAATCACGTGCATCGCCCACAATCGTATCGCGGTCAACCTGAGCAGAAACCGAGACCGACTCACCCGTGGTCACGCGCTTGGCCGTTGCCCAGGGTTTACCATCCTTCTTCACCACCACTTCAACAGTGCCAGGTTCGTAGACCACATCTTCCCAAACGAAGCGATACTGGTTCTTATTCATCACCAGGCTCTTATCCTTCTGGACAAAAGTAGGGCCATCACCACGGCGGCGCACGCCCTGGCTCTTGCCATTCACAAAGAGCTCAGCTTCATCACCGCTGGAGAACACCATCACCGGAGTCGTCAACCCCAGGCGTTCCGGCCAGTTCCAATGCGGCAGGATATGAGCCATGGGTTTAGAAGCATTCCACTGGCTCTGGTAGAGGTAATATACATCTTTCGGGAACCCGGCAAGGTCTACCAGGCCGAAATAGGAACTGCGGCTGGGAGCCTTGTTGCCCATAGCCTTGAGCTGTTCCATGGCAGCTTTCTTCTCAGCCTCACTGGCGCCGATGAAATTGCCGATATTGGAAGCATCCTGGTTATAGGGAGTGGGTTCGCCTATGTAGTCAAAACCAGTCCATACGTACTCGCCAGCCAAGTGCGGAGCCTTGGTGTGGGAATGGAACTCAATGTCCGGGCAGCAGCCCCAACCAGTTGAGGAAAGAGCATAGCTGCTCACCTGGAAATAGCGGGCTCCGTCACCTACTCTCCACCCGACCGGGAAGAAATACGTATCTCGCGTCGAAACGCAGGAACAGGTTTCTGAGCCATAGTAAGGCTGATCCGGATGCAAATCGCGGAACTGGGTATAAAGATGAGGCTTATAGTTGAAGCCATACACATCCACTGTCTCTGAGAATCCATTCTTCATGGCTCGGATGTCATTGCAACCGACCGTATAGGGGCGGGTTGTATCATACTTGCGGAATTCATCGCGCAAGCCCAATGCAACTTTCAAATTAGAAGCATGGGTTTTAGGGTTGCCATGCCCCTGTTCAGGCACTTCATTACCACCGCTCCAGGCAATAATGCTGGGGTGGTTGCGGTCACGCAGCATGAAGTTGCGGACATCCTTCTGCCACCACTTCGGCCAGTAGAGGTGGTAGCCATTCACTTTATCATACTTCTGGTTTTTCCAGATATCAAAGAGCTCATCAATGACCAGGATGCCATGCTTATCACACAGGTCAAGCACCTCCGCAGCAGGAGGATTGTGGGTCATGCGGATAGAGTTGCAACCCATTTCCTTCAGAATTTCTATCTTGCGTTCATAGCCTCGGGAATGGAAGGCAGAGCCAAGCGGCCCCAAATCGTGGTGCTCGCACACCCCCTTCAGCTCAACGCGCTTTCCGTTCAGGTAAAAACCATCCTTTCGCCACTCTGCACTACGCACACCGAAAGAACTTTCACGGGTATCCACTACTTTGTCACCCTGCAGAACGGTGGTATGCATCGTGTACAGGTTGGGGCTTTCGCAGCTCCAAAGCAGCGGGCTGGGCAGGCGGAGTTCCTGCTCCACAGTACCCGTTGTGCCGGGTTCAAGGGTGATGGTAGCAGGCATGGCCTGTGCGCCATTCACTCGCTGGAGCACGGTGATTTCAGACTCCTTGTCGCTTGTGTTTTCAACCGTTGTCTGCACTTTCACCACGGCATACTCCTCGGTAATCTCAGGAGTGGTGATGTATGTTGGCCACTGAGCCAGATGTACAGGGCCTGTCTTTTCCAACCAGACGTGGCGGTAAATGCCAGCGCCGGGGTACCAACGCGTTGAAAGGGGAAGATTACTGGCCATAACGGCTACCAAGTTATCTTTACCCGCCTCCAAATAGGGGGTAATGTCGACCCGGAAGGCGTTGTACCCATATGCCCACTGCCCCGCCAGCTTACCGTTGACGTATACCTGGGGATTGGCCATCACTCCATCAAAGTCAAGATAGTAGCGGTCCTTTTCCGGACTGAAGTCAGCAGGCACAGCAAAATTCTTGCGGTACCACCCCCAGCCGTTCCACGGCAACTTGCCTGTTTCGTTCGGCTCATCCATCAGGAAGGGACTTTCAATAGCCCAGTCATGAGGCAGCTGAACATTCTTGTAGCCAGTTTCATCAGCATCAACGGCTGCGTGAGCTTCAGCAGGAAGACCTTTCTTCACCATAAGAGGTTCGTTGTTCACGCCCGTGAACATAACCTCGCGAATGCTGGCCCAGCAAGTCGGCGTTGACCCGAGTACAGTCAATTTCAGTGATTTAACAGGCTTACCTCCCATATCGATGAAGGTAGCGGCCTGATGTCCCACCTGATAAACCTTTTTCTGAACAGAATCCCCATGGTCTATCTCAACCTCCAGCATCATGTTGTTCCGGAGCTCCCAGTATATGACAGCCATACTGACGGGGTCAGTAAAGCCTGGTCGGATATAGAGGTGGTGGCCAGGCGCACTGTTCTTGGCGCACCAGCGGGTCATCAAATCTCCGTCAACCGCATGAGCTGCAGGGTGTGTTCCCTGATATGAGTCCGTCCTGACAGGCACGCCCGCTTCTGCAGGGTCACCAGAGCCACAGTACTTGAACTTCCAGCCAAAATCAAAAGTTTCTCGTTCACCAGCACTGGCCGAGGCCATACTTATTGCCAGTAACGGCAGCACATATTTTGCTTTCATGGTATTCATTAATACGTCAACAAGTGAAGCTATATTGCAGATAGTCTATCAGAACGCCCAGCGCATGGCAAGCATAAAGAATCCGGCTACACCCTCAGATAGGCCCGGTGGCGATAGAGGAAATACAGCATCAACCACAATAACCCATATGAAAGGCATTCGTAAAGAAGCGGAGATTCAGCCCAGCGGAACAGTGGATAGGCTATGTTTCCCCAGAGACTCCGCCCTCCCATTCCCGGTGTGTTGGTAAGCATATAGGCAAGCAAGGCATTGCACCCGACCACTTGCAGGGGAACTGCAAGCCACCTGGTGCCTCGGGCTACATCAAACACCAGGTGAAATACCGCCAGCAGAAGAAGGCACCACCCCCCGCTCCACAAGACCATCGTGGTAGTGAACAGGTGCTTGATTAGAGGAGTATCCAGTTGCAGCAGTAAAGCTCCCACCAGGGACGCGCCTCCGCACACAGCCAACAGCAGAGCAGCCTTAAGGCCACGCATGCGAAATACGATGGTTCCACCAAGCACCCCGATGAGAGTCATAGCGCCAAAGTTGATACTTGTCAGAATCCATGTATAGGGTGTACCATCCTGCCAATGCCCCTGCAAGGTGCAATCGATATAATAGGCCAAGTTATTCTGGGGTTGGAACAATCCGCCGGGTTGCCCCTGGTAGGGGACAAAGCGTAGCAAGGCCCAGTAGGCAGCCAGTAGCACCATGCAACTGATTAACTGCCCTTTCCAGTTGAAAAGCATCAGAGCCACGGCACTCACCAGGTATCCTGCCGCAATAGCCTGCAACGTATTGCAGAACAAACTCATTTGAGTAGTATCCCCACTGCAGAGATTCCCCTGTACCACCATACCGAGCACAAAGAGCAGCAGCACCCGTCTCAACACACGCCACAATGTCCGCAAACATCCCTGTTCCCGATATCGGCTGAAGGCAATCGGCATGGAACAACCCGTAATAAACAGGAAGAGAGGCATGACCAAATCCCAACATGTGAATCCGCACCCCCACTCGGCATGACGAAACTGCCCAGCCAGCCACAAAGGAACCTCATTTCCACACGCAAGGCGACACACCTGCCATAGCACGGCAGCTCCTCCAGATAAAAGCACCATATCCAGGCCCCGCAAGGCATCAATACTTACAATGCGTCTCTTTTCATCTGACATGGCTTTCACTCTACTTCATTTTCCAGTCCACATAAAGCAAAAACTTCCCACCGCAGCAGGAAGTTTGCATCAAGGTAAAAGGCAAGGAACGAGCCGCGTCACGCTAAATCTCCACTCTCTGAAGAGGCACTGCGACCACCCACCAGTTCAAACAAGCGGTCCCAGAGCGGACAGACCTTGAAGAACCAACCCACGATGAATCCTGTACTTACCGCGCAAATGAGGGAGCCTTCACGCACGCCGGCAACCTCACCCAGCATCAACAGTGAAGCCAGCACCGCTACCGCTATCATGATACAGTCCACCGAAACTTTAACGCGGCTGAAACGCCACTGGAATGTGCGGCTAAGCGCCAGGCAGAGTCCCTCTGCTGAAAGGGGAATCATATCAGCCTTGACATAGGTGAAAATTCCGAAGGAGCAACATACACACCCCAGAACAGTGTAACCCAGCGACGCCGCATAATTCGGCAACGGCAGCAGGGTGGTATAGCTCAGGCATACATCCACCATGGAGCCTACGATAAGCCCCATGACCACCTGAAGCAGCTGGACAGGCTGGTATTTGCTACGCAGCAACGCAATCTGCAGCAGCACCATCAACACGTGGATACAAATCAGCATACGCCCCACCGTGCAGAATTCAAACCCCATTCCTCCGGCCACATCTCCCAGCACCAGGTGAGCCACCAGCGCAGGACTCGTGATAGCATCTGTTCCCAGATTGGCCAGAATAGTGAAAGCTATGCCCTGAGCCAGGATGTAGAGGCCTAACAAGAGGCAGACGAAGCGGATGACGGATTCGGATAGTTTGCGTTGTTGTTTCACGGCAGGGGTATTCTACACCTGGTTTCTGCTCCGGACAAGTCTGGAAATAACGACCAGGCCGCAATCAGAGTGAAGCTCGACCTTGAAAAATCTCAAATACTTCTTGATTTTTGACTCAGGATTGGTAGAATAACTACCAATCCAACCCATTTTTAACCATGAAAGTACTCATTACCGGCGGCGCCGGCTTCATCGGGTCTCACATTGCTGAGCATTATCAGGGAATTGCAGAAGAAGTCCGCGTGCTGGACAACCTCCGTACAGGCTATAAGAAGAATCTCGATGGTCTCAATGTGACCTTCATTGAAGGCTCCATCACGGATCGTGAGCTGGTAGCCAAGGCTGTAGAAGGTGTTGATTACATTTTCCACATGGCCGCCATGGTGTCCGTTCCGGAATCCATGCAGAAGCCCCGCGAAACCGTTGATCTGAACGTGAATGGTCTGCTCACCGTACTGGAGGAAGCCAGTAAGGCCGGGGTGAAGAAGGTGGTGCTCGCCTCATCCGCTGCCATTTATGGTGACAACCCCATCGTTCCCAAGGTAGAAACCATGTACCCGGAGCCCAAGAGCCCGTATGGTATCACCAAGCTCGATGGCGAATACTACATGGAGATGTTCCGCACCACGGGTCAGGTAAACACCGGCTGCTGCCGTTTCTTCAACGTGTTTGGTCCGCGCCAGGATCCCAAGGGTGCCTACGCTGCCGCCGTGCCGATTTTCATGGAAAAAGCCATTAAGGGCGAAGATATCACCGTCTATGGCGATGGCGAGCAGACTCGTGATTTCATCTATGTGAAGGATATCGTAGGCGGTCTCACCTTCGTGGCAGAGCACCCGGAGGTAACTGGTGTGTACAACGTTGGTTACGGTGGTCAGATTACCATTAATGACCTTGCCACCATCATCATTGACGCCGCTGGCTCCACATCCAAAGTGGTACACCTGCCTGAACGTGCGGGCGACGTAAAGCACTCCCGCTCCTGTGCAGATAAGCTCCGCAACGCTGGCTGGAAGCCGAAGTATACGCTTGAGGAAGGCCTGAAAACCACCCTCGAATACTTCAAGAGCGTCACGAAATAAGCACTGCTTCTTCTTTCCTATGCCGGGGGTCCTACGGGAGCCCCGGCTTTTTCATACCCCCCCTATGTGCGAAGACACCCCAGCCAGGCTGAAGGCAGCAGATTTACAAGCACTTGCTGCCAGGCATCTGGTTGAGTTGCAGGCCGAAGGCTCGATTCTTCACCCGGTAATCAATACCACCCGGAAGCTAGCCAGGAACTTCTGGGGAACAGCGTGGATGAAGCAGCTGGCGCACTGTGAATCCGGTGGGCTCTGCCTGGCACCAGGCCGCACGCTCCTGAGGCATGGCTGCGTGCTGGATCTCCAGATTTCCCGCTGCAAAATCAATGCCCTGGTCAGCACAGACCGAGTGTATGATATTGAGCTCACTCTCACTCCTCTCGCTGAAGAACAACTCCATATCCTCTCTTCCTCCTGTAATGGACACATTGATTCCCTGCTCTCCCTGCTGGAAGGCAAGCTGGAACCGCCCCTGCTGAAATTACTCTGCGACCCGGAAAAAGGCATACTGCCCACTCCGGCAGACTGGCAGATGAACTGCTCCTGTCCGGATTGGGCAGAACCCTGTCCCCATGCAGCGGCTGCCATTTACGCCGCTGGTTGCCTCATTGACGATCAGCCAGAACTTCTCTTCACCCTGCGCGGCATGGAGCCTGAGCGTCTGATTCAAGAAATACCGCCTGCACCCATCCTTGACCCTGATTCCTTATCTGCAACCTTTGGCATCGAGATTGAAATTCCTTGATGCCGCGCCGGCAGGTGCTTTTTCGCTTTACCCCAACTCAATTATTTGCTAGACTCACAAAAGTACATTTTATACCATACAAGCGAACATGAAACCATTACTTTCCCTCATCCACCTGACCGCATTGGGTACCAGCCTGGCGTGGGCTTCCGTTGATTATCCGGGAGATGCACCTGGCAACGCTCATTCCCGAATGAAAGGCAATACTGCCAAATGGTCAGCTAGTTTGAAGAATGAGCTTTTCAGCGCAAACTACACCGGTTCAAAACAAGGGGTGCACCTCAACTCCCTCCGCTCGGCTTCCGGAGAAGAGCTTGTCAGCGCAGGAGACCTGGCTATTTTCTCCATCAATATGCAGGATGGAAAGGTCTACACCCCGGCAAACATGATTTGCACGCAAGTCAAGCAGGAAAAACTCACCCCCGGTTCAACCAGCGCCAGACTTTCTGAGCAGCTTCCCGGCAGAGCCATCACGGCAACCTTCACAGCCCCGGATCATTCCTTCAGCGTCAACTGGCGCGCCGTGCTGCGGAATGGCTCCCACTATCTCCGCCACGAACTGGGCGTAACAGCAGCCAAAGATTGCTACATCAGCTCTATTGTTCCTCTGCAATGCCATATCACCGCCGGTTCTGCCCCCACTATCTCCGGCAACACCACACACGGTCGCCTCGTCATCAATGAACGCATGTTCGCAGGGCTGGAAACGCCCATGTCCATCATGACAGCCGGCGCCCAGGGTGAGGTCAAGAGCACGTGGAATCCCGCGGCCTGGACGGCATCCTCCTTCAGAAGTGCATTCAGCATTCCTGCCTCGTTCGAACAGAAGTACGGCAAGGAATTCAGCACCAAGTCCGGTCCTACCATGATGCACCTCAGCACAGCAGAAGGTCCGGTCAAGTTTGGTCAGTCGGGCTCCTGCTCCATTACCTTCAAGTACAAGGGGGGCAACCACAAGCTGAACATACTTGGCGTGCAACTGCTGGACAGTGCAGAAGCAGTCGTGAGCGAAGACGTGCACAAGGGGAATACCGGCCATGCCAGCTCCAATAACACCTACACACTCAATGTCCCCGCAGCTGGCGATTACACCTTGCGGTACTGGGTGGAAACCAAGACTGAAAGCATTGCCAGCAGCGGCAGCATTGAGATTTCCCTTCCCCTGCTGAAAGAAGAAAAGAAGGCAGACGCCACATCTGACCGCCTGGTAAAGGGGTACTGGAACCGCAAGGCGCCCCTGCAGGCGGGCAACACCTGGAAGGTTGCCTCCGTGGTAGGCCTCGTTGCTCCGCAGCAGCAGCGCCGCTCCTTCCTGGCATACAGCGAACGCGAACGCGCAGTTGCCTACCGCCCCTTCGTCCACTATAATGACTGGTACGAAATCGGCATTGTCATCAATAACAATAAGGATCCCCGCAAACGAAACAGTGAGCACTGGCAGCTCAAGCTCCTGAGCACATGGTACACTGAAATGTACAAAAAGCGCAACACGGTCATTGATGCCTTCGTCATTGATGACGGCTGGGATGAATTCAACAGCCTCTGGGATTTCCACGTAGGTTTCCCGAACGGTTTTGAACTCACTAATGTGCTTGCCAAGGAAATGAAGTCCGGTATCGGCACCTGGCTGGGTCCTGTGGGCGGCTATGGTCACGCCAAAAGCCTCCGCCTTGCCAACTGGAACCGCAACCATCCCAACAACCAGATTGGTAATTTCCAACTTTCCAACAAGGAGTACTTCGATGCCTTTATCGGTCGCTGCTCCCAGATGGTGAACGATTATGAGATGCGCTACTTCAAGTTTGACGGCATCTCCACGCACTTCCACTCCAAGGGGCCCGGCAACACGGAAGACGCGGAGGGCATCATCCGAGTGCTCACGGCTCTGCGCCAGGCTCGCCCGGATATCTACATCAACACCAGCGTTGGCACCTGGGCCAGTCCCTTCTGGTTCCAATATACAGACTGTATATGGCGCCAGGAAAACGACTTCGGTCAGGAGGGCAATGTGGGTGACGCCCGCGATAAGTGGATTACCTACCGTGACCGCCTGGTGCATGAGGTCTATGTCACCGGCGCTCCGCTCTGCCCCATCAATTCCATCATGACACACGGCCTCATCTACACCAGGAATGGCCCGCCCCATGTCATGAGCCGTGATGCCGCCAACTGCATCAAGGAAATGAGGATGGCATTTGGCTGCGGCACTTCCCTGCAGGAACTCTATGTGGATCAGGATATCATGAACCAGAAGAATGGTGTTCTGTGGGATGAGCTCACTGCCTGCATCAAGTGGATTCGAGCAAACAAGGACGTGCTGGCTGACGTTCACTGGGTGGGTGGCAACCCCTGGGACCGCAAGAAGAATGATGGTGACATCTACGGCTGGGCCGCTTGGAACCCACATAAGTGCACCCTGACCCTCCGTAACTCTTCCGGCAAGGCCAAGACGCTTTCTACCACGCTGCGGCAGGTTCTGGATATCCCCCCCTCGGTCAAAGGGCGCATCACGCTCCGCAACTCCTTTGCTGATCAGCGTGCCCTGCCGGGCGTGACCAACGCCACAATTGATGTGGACGCTCCCATCAGCTTCACGCTCCAGCCCATGGAGGTGTTCGTTTGGGAGGGCTCTCCCGCCAGCTGACACTTAAACATACCCGTTTTTTCCACAACACCCCGGCTTTCCACAAGCCGGGGTGTTCCTTATTTCCTATTATTCCAAAAGGAAATTATATCACAAACAAGAATTACGCTTGCCTAATCTAGAATGATTCGATATAATGCACCTGCTAATAGTTATGGTTACTTCAAAATCAAGCAGTCCCCGCAGCATGGCAACGAGTCTGGTGAGGCACGCTGGCGTGCGTATGACCAAGCAACGCCGTGCCGTGCTGGAGACCATCCTCTCCTCACATGACCACCCCACCGCCGCCATGATTTTTGAGCGGACCAAGTCTCACATGCCAGGAATCTCTCTGGCAACGGTCTACAATTGCCTGGAAACAATGTCAGAAGCGGGCATCATCAACCACCTGAACTTTGACAACGGGCCATCACGCTTCTGCCCTAACCTGCAACCTCATGTACATCTGTTGGATGACTCCAACAACCGTGTGCTGGATATCCAGCTCAAGCCAGGTCTGCGTCCGGAGGACGTATTTGATTTGCCGGAAGGCACCTGCGTGACACGCATGGATGCTTGCCTCCACGGCAATATTCCTGTATAATCCCTCCAGCCATGAGTCTGGTCATCAAAAATCTGCATGCGCGCGTGAAAGATGGCGCGCCGATTCTGAACGGCATTAACCTGGAAATTCCGAAGGGGGAAGTACACGCAATCATGGGACCGAATGGTTCCGGTAAATCCACCCTTTCGAAAGTGCTCTGCGGGCATCCGGATTACGAAGTCACCGCCGGCAGCGCTGAGCTGGACGGGCAGGATTTGTTTGCCCTGAGCGTGGATGAACGGAGCCGGGCCGGGCTTTTCCTGGCCTTCCAATATCCCGTGGAAGTCCCAGGGGTCAGCAATGCAAACTTCATGCGGGCTGCTCTGCAATCGCGACTGCCCAAAGGTGAGGAGATTGACGCGGTTTCCTTCTACAAGGAACTACGCGGCAAGATGAAGCAGCTGGGAATGGACCCGAAGTTTACCTCACGTGCCGTGAATGAAGGTTTCTCCGGCGGTGAGAAAAAGCGCAATGACATTTTGCAGATGATGATGCTGAACCCCAGCTACGCCATCCTTGATGAAACCGATAGCGGTCTTGACGTGGATGCCCTCCGTATCGTCTCCGAAGGAGTGAACGCCATGCGAGCCCCCTTCCGCAGCTTCTTGGTCATCACCCATTATAAACGCCTGCTTGATTACATTCGCCCAGATGTGGTGCATGTGCTCTACAAGGGGGAAATCGTGAAAACGGCGGGGTTTGAGCTGGTAGACCACATTGAGCAGCATGGCTTTGATTTTCTGAAAAATGAGGAGGCCTGATGGACGAATCCCCCTTCCAGATGGATACCCGAGGTGCATTCTCCATGCCGGAGAATCACAAGTTTGACGCCGGCTACGGTCTCACGGAAGAGACGATTGACTACATCTGCGATGCCAAGGGCGAACCGGACTGGTTACGCCAATTCCGCAAGGATGCACTCAAAAAATTCAACGAAATGCCCATGCCCTACCACTGGGCGCCGGAAGGTATCAGGAACGTAGACTTCGAGAACTTCCGCTACTACCTCTCGCACGGTGCCACCCCCAGCCGGAATTGGGACGAAGTACCAGAGGATATGAAGCGCACCTTTGAGCGTCTCGGCGTGCCGGAACAGGAGCGAGCCTTCCTGGCTGGTGTAGATGCCCAGTATGACTCCGAAACTGCCTACACCAACATGCGTGAAGAGCTGCAGAAACAAGGAGTTATCTTCGTCAACTCCACAGAGGGTCTCAAGGACTACGAGCACATCTTCCGCCCATGGTTCGGTAAAGTCATACCCGTGGGCGACAACAAATTCTCCGCATTGAACCATGCTGCTTTCTCCGGCGGTTCTTTCATCTATGTACCCAAGGGGGTAAAGCTCACCCAGCCGCTCCAGGCATACTTCCGTATCAATTCTGAGAGCATGGGGCAGTTTGAACGCACCCTCATCATTGCAGATGAAGGGGCTGAACTCATGTACATGGAAGGCTGCACTGCCCCACAGTACGACAGTGCCACCCTGCATTCCGGCGTGGTGGAACTTGTTGCCCTCAAGGGGGCAAAAATCCAATATGTGACGGTGCAGAACTGGTCTACGAATGTGTACAACCTCGTTATCCAGCGCGGACTGGTCATGGAGGATGCGGAAATCCGCTGGATTGACTGCAACCTGGGCTCCGGACTCACGATGAAATACCCCGCCGTGGTGCTCCAGGGACGCCGCGCCAGAGGCGAGGTGGTCAGCATTTCTCTGGCTCACAGCGGCCAGTTGCAGGACACCGGAGCTCGCATGATTCACGCCGCCCCCGAAACAACCTCCAATATCGTAGCCAAGTCCATCTCCATCGGAGAAGGCCGAGCCAGTTATCGCGGGGAGGTCAAGGTTCTCAAAGGCATGAAGGGCTGCAAGAACAACACAGAGTGTGATGCCCTGCTCATCAACACCGCCAGCAGGACAGACACCTACCCCGCCATCACGGTGAATGGCAATGCCAGCGCTGTGCAGCATGAGGCCTCCGTCTCACAGGTAGATGAGGAGATGCTCTTCTACCTCCAGCAGCGTGGTCTTACACGCGCCCAGGCCATGAGCCTGGCTGTGAATGGCTTTATCAACGAGCTGGTAAAGGAATTCCCCATGGAATACTCTGTGGAGCTCCGCCGCCTCATCGACCTCGAAATGGAAGATTCTATCGGCTAACCACCCACGCACCGCCCCGTCACTATGGATTTCCCCCAGAACATGAGCATGGAAGAAGCGTTCGCGCAGGCTGAGGCCGAAGCCCAGCTGAATGCGGCGCTCCAGGAAAGTAAGCTCCGCTTCAAGAATGCCCGGATTCCCGACAAACTCAATGAAGACTGGAGATTCGGCCGTCCACACAAATACGCCATTGCTCTGGCAGATGAACTCAGAAACCACCCGGACGGAATAGTTAAGGAGCTGGAGCACGATGAAGACCTGCGCCAGACAGAAATGCTCATGCCCACTATCGGCTCCGATGCCCTACTCGCCTTGCACCTGGAACGCTTTGGAGCAGGAGAAGCGCACTACATTGAAGAACACACCACCACTCCCCTCCAAATTGCATACTCCACAGCGAGTCTGCTCACTCCTTCCACCTTCATCATGGTGGCTCCCGGAGTCAAAGCAGAGGTGGAAATCGAGCTCAACAGCCAGAGCCGAGCCCTCATCTTCGCCACTTGCAATATCCAGGTTGCAGAAGACGCAGAGCTGAAAATCCGCGTAAGAGCTAAGGGCGCAGGAGCCGATGCTCGCTGCATGCTCATCACCAATATCCAGAACATGGGCGGCAAGGTAGCGCACCTCACTTCCTACCAAGGTCTCAGCTGGGCGCGCGAAGAAACTGTAGCTGAAATTTACGCACCTGATTCCGAAACAAAACTCTTCTCTGCCAATAGCCTGCGCGAAAACGAAGTTCTAGACCAGCATACTCGGCAAATTCACCACGTAGGCGGAGCCACCAGCGACCTTCTTTACAAAAACGTGATGGCAGGCCACGCCACCGCCACCTTTGCGGGCAATATCTACGTAGCCCCCGGCGCGCACAACACTGATGCCTACCAGAGCAACCGCAACCTCATGCTTAGCGAGGAGGCCACAGTGAACTCCCTGCCTGGCCTGGAGATTCTGGCAGATAAAGTCCGCTGCTCCCACGGCAGTGCCTCAGGCCCCATGGATGATGAACAGCTCTTCTACCTTCTCTCCCGCGGCATCCCCGCCACAGAAGCCCACCAGCTCATTGCCCAGGGCTTCCTCGATGAAGCCATTGAGAAGTTCAACAGCTAATCCGCCCCCTCCCGTCTTCCGCGTGCAGCGCAGTGATTTTTTCACTTCGCACCTCTTACTTCCCATGTCTTTCTCCCGATTTCTGCACACCGCACAGCGATTTTTTCACCTTGTACCTCGCACCTCGTACTTCGTACTTTCATTTGTTTCAGCCTGGGCAACCCCCGTCTCGCTCATCCCGCAGCCAAGGCAGCTTGCTGTGCAGGAATGCCAACCGGCATTCGAGCTAGGCAATGGCATACGCGTGGATGCATCCACCAGCCACAGCGAACTGGGAAGAGCCGCCATCCGCGCACTCACGGCTGCTGGCTTCACCCTCCTACCTGAAGAAGCAGATGGAGCCCTGCACGTGCAAGTCATCAACCACAGCAACCCGGAAGCGTACACCCTGAGCGTCAGTGCACGAGGCATCAACATCGGAGTCGCCAGTGCCGCAGCTCTCCCCGCTGCAGCCCAGAGCCTGGCCCAAGCCGCCAGGAATCATGAAATCCCAGCCTTGCAGCTTGAGGATTACCCGGCACTCCAACACCGTGGAATCATGCTTGACCCCTGCCGCCACCCCATCAGCGTGGCCGATACAAAGCGCATCCTCCAGCTCATGGCGCGCTATAAACTCAACCGCCTGCACTGGCACCTCTGCGATGACCAAGGCTGGCGCATCGAAATCAGGAAATACCCCCGCCTCACCACGATCGGCAGCAAGCGCCCGGAAAGCTCCAGCTGGATTAACCAGAAACAGAAAGACGGCAAACCCGTTGAATTCTTCTATTCTCAGGAAGATATCCGCGACGTAGTAGAATACGCACACCATCTTGGAATCACCATCATTCCCGAAATTGAAATCCCTGGTCACGCCAGCGCCGCCGTTACTGCCTACCCTGCCCTCGGCAATCAGGACAGCCCGGAATTCTCTCCCAGAGTAGAAACAGGCTGGGGCGTCTTCACACACGTTATGGCGCCCAATGCCTTTACCTTCCAGTTCATTGAAGATGTGCTGGCTGAGGTCTGCGAACTCTTTCCTCGCGCTCCGTATATCCACATTGGAGGCGATGAAGTTCCCCGTGATCAGTGGAAATCCAGCCCCGCAGCTCAAGCGTTCATGAAGCAGCATGGCATGACCCGCGAAAGCCAGATTCAGGATTTCTTTACCCTCTTCTGCGCCCAGGTTCTCCGCAAGCATGGTCGCCGCATGGTCGGCTGGGACGAAATCATGAGTGCCCCCCAGCTCCCGCAAGATGCCATCATCATGGCGTGGCGCAGCATGGGACACGCCCGCATTGCCGCCAACCGCGGCCACCAGGTCATCCTCTGCCCCATTCAAAGCTTCTATTTCAACTTCTCACAGGGTAACGACCCGTCAGACCCCTTCTACACCGGGCTCTCAGGCTTTGATAACATCAACTGGCAGCATATCCTCTCTTTTAACACGTGCGTGGAAGGAAACCAGGTCATCGGCATGCAGGCAAACCTCTGGAGCGAGTGTATCCCCAACATGCAAAAACTCGAATACATGCTCGTTCCCCGCATCTGCGCCCTCGCCGAAAAAGCATGGCTCCACGACTCCCCCGCCATCCCCGCCGATGCCTTCGGCAAGCGTCTCCTGACCCACTACCCCTACTTCGATTCCCTCAACCTCAACTTCCGCCAAGAAGACGGAAAACCGAGGAGAAGTAAATAAGGAGGAGTATTTGATATTCCTGGCGTCCCGCTCAGCAGATGGATAATAGCATCCTCCTGCTGCCCCCGTCCAGAAACTCTTCTACCTTGAATCTACCCGGTAGATTTTCCGCTTTCTTTTTCACGCAATTTTTCATTTTCTGTCCCATTCTCCCTTCCCATAACCCTCTAAGAGGATAAATTTCCGGACAATTGCTTAATTTTTCCTAACCAAATCTAACTTTTTCTAAAATTCTTTCAAATTTTTTAAAAAAAGTCTGTACACAGCATTCGACATGCTGTATACTCATCCGCGTTGCGGATTGGGGTGAACTTTCCACCGCGCGAGGAATAACCTGCCACCCGCAGCATAATCTCAAACATATAGAAAACAAACACATATGAAGAAGACACTTATCGCACTCA
>JAZSQS010000004.1:0-9979 GCA_045538105.1 Akkermansia sp. | reverse complement strand
CACTTGCGTCGTCAGCCGGGACAAACAGAGAATCATGATTCATAATCATAGGATATGGTGTTAAAGGCCATATGAATAGCATCCGAAGTGGAGGCCGGCAAGGTAAATGCAGTACCCGGTATCTCGTTTCATGGGGAAAGGGTTATACCGGCTTCATCAGCCTCATCCGTGCAGCATGGTGAACCATGGTTACTTGACGAGGTTGCGGGTGGATGAGGCCAGGCGCGTAGTTACACAAAAAAAGGCACACCGTGAAGGTGTGCGGAAAGAAAGCAGAGTTCGTTCCTGACGGAACGAAAGAACCCGCGTCCGCCCCCTCGCCCCTTGCTGGCGCAAGGGGTAAACTCGCCAGAGGTGTCTGGCGAGCTCGGGGCTGAAAAGCCCACCGGGCTTTCCAGCCTCATCCGTGCAGCCGGGTGAACCCGGGTCATTTGACGAGGTTGCGGGGGAGAGACCCGGCGCGTAGTAACAAAAAAAAGACACACCGTGAAGGTGTGTCTTTTTTTGTTAAACGAAGCGGACGGGGCTCGAACCCGCGACCTCAGCCGTGACAGGGCTGCGCTCTAACCAAACTGAGCTACCGCTCCGTCGGTTTTACCGAATTCACCGTTTTGCAGCGGGAACGGGCGCATTATACAGATGCCCTTGGGATAATGCAAGCCTTTTTTTGCAGAAAATGTAGTTCTGATGTGGCATGCTGGGAATTTTCATTCCCTTTTCTTGTTTGGGCGGCTGTAGACCGCCCGGATTTCACAGGAATTTGCGGGGGGCAGCAGGGGGTAGGGCATACATGAAGCGTGCGCCGTAGAATTTATTGGTGACGCGCGAGTCGAGGATGGTGATGATGCCGGTATCAGTCCTGGAGCGGATGAGGCGTCCGATGCCCTGGCGGAACTTGAGCACGGCTTCAGGGAGTGTGTAGTCGCGGAAGGCGTTGCCGCCGCGGGCGGTGATGTCCTCAATCCGGGCTTCTACTAGCGGATTGCCGGGGGACTCGAAGGGTATTTTGGTGACAATGACGTTGGAGAGAGCTTCTCCTGGTACATCGACACCTGTCCAGAAGCTATCCGTGCCAAAGAGGACGCTGCCGATGTTTTCGCGGAAGTGGTGTACCATCTGGCTTCGGTTGAGTTCATCGCCCTGCACGAGGAGGGGCCAGCCTCGCTCCTGGCAGAAGGGGCGTAGCCTCACGGCCATGGCGCGCATGAGGCTGTAGCTGGTGAAGAGTACGAAAGCTCGCCCCTGGGATTCATCCAGCGCGCGCATAATCCAATCAGCCAGGGCTGGTTGGTATTCATCATCCTCGCTGGCCGGTGGTGGGGGAGGCATGCTGCGCGCCACCATGATACGCATCTGCTTCTCAAAGTCGAACGGGCTGCCGATTTGAAGCGGGCGGGCGCTTTCGGCCCCCACACGTCCGGCAAAGTAGCCCATGCCGCGCTCTCCGGTGGAGAGGGTGGCGCTGGTGCAGATACAGCTGCGCCCAGCTTCGAAGAGTTTTTCGCGCAGTACCGGGGCCACGTTGATGAGGGCGCCGCGCATGGTGGTGTATTGCCCTTCCGGTCCGTGACTTTCTACCCAGTAGACGGTGCTGTCTGCTTTGCTGAGCTTGACCATTTCAGTGGCCGCTTCATCATAGGCCAGGATGCGGGCTGCGGTGTCCAGCAGCTCGGCCTTAGTCAGTTCGTTTTCCTCCAGAACTGCCATTTCCTTGACTTCGGCAAAGAGCTGGCGCAGCACGGGGGAGAGCAGGTTTTCCGTCCATTCCGGCTGGCGTAGGCGCACGGTGCCATGGTGGGCTTCCAGCTGGCAATCTTCTCTGGCGGCGGTGAAGAATTCTCCTACTGCAGCCTGGGCTTCCTCAATAAGTTGCAGTACGGTGGGGGAGGCGTTGTGCCGCATGCTGCCCTTATGAGTATGCGGGTTATAGAGGCGCAACAGTTCGTATTTGAGTTCTGCTTCGTTGAGCGAAATTCCCAGCTGGTTGGCTGCTACGTTTTCAATGGTATGGGCTTCGTCCAGAATCACGAAATCGTTTGGGAAGATGAATCCGGGTTGCCCATCGGGTTCATCAGACATCATTTCATCCGCCAGCGAGAGCAGACCGAAGAACAGGGTGTGGTTGAGCACCACTACCTGCGCTTCCTGCACCCGGCGGCGGGCCGCCTGGTAGGGGCAGTCATAGCCGCAGTTGCGGGGGGTGCACACATGGTTTTCGCTGCATACCTGAGCCCAGACTTTCGGGGAGATGTTGAGTTCTTGCGGGAGTTCTGCAAGGGAGCCTTCACCGCAGTCCTTGGACCAGGCGAGTAAATCATACAGTTGCTTGGTTTCAGCCTGGTTGAAGAGGTCATCTGCCTGTTCCATGGCTCGGCGCAGGCGGGTGCGGCACAGGTAGTTGGCGCGCCCTTTGAGCAGGGCGGCATCAAAATGGCAGTTGAGCGCCTTGGCCACAGTGGGGATATCCTTGTGGAAGAGTTGTTCCTGCAGGTTGATGGTGTGCGTGGAGATGACCGCCTTGCGTCCGCAATCTAGCGCAAAGCGTATGGCGGGTATGAGGTAGGCCAGTGATTTTCCTACGCCGGTGCCTGCCTCTGCCAGCAGGGCGCTTTCACCTTCCAGCGTTTCTGCCACTGCAACGGCCATTTGCTGCTGCTCCGGGCGGAACTCGAAGCCTCGGGCGTGCGAGAGCAGTCCGGTTTCGGAGAAGTCGAGCAGGGTTTGTTCGCTCAGCACCCCCATGGGGAAATCAGTACAAAACGCGGTCTCCGGTGGAGGGTAGGCGCAGGTAGAGTGGCAGGTTGGGGAAGAAGGAACGCAGGGTGTTTACATCGGTGTTGCCATCAATGAAGTACCACTTGTTGAGCTGGGTGCCGCGGGGTTGTCCCTTTTCGGTAATGACTTCATCCCGCACGGCAAAGATATAGCTGCGGCGTTCCATGCGGGTGCGTCCGCCGTTTGCTGCAGGAACGCTGATAACCAGCGTGGTGGGGAGTACGACAATCCGGCTGCGTTCCTGGGTGTTGCCAATGTTTTCGGCGCGCATGCGGCCGGCGGTATCGCGGCGTACCTGGCTGATTGCGGCCATGGGGGGTGTCACGATGTACTCAGAGGTGGGTTCCCCCACGCTGTAGCTTTCCACCTGGAGTCCGCTTTTCTTCATTTCCTCACCCATGCGGGCATATTTGGCCCGGAGGGCCTTATCATTAGCGGCCATGCGGGCTTTTGCCTGGATGATGGTTTCGCGGTCGAGCCCCTGCACGCGGCGGGCGCGGGCAATTTCTGCTTCCCGTGTGTTGCTGGTCAGCCGGTCAGCATAGGTTCGGCGCAGGGGGGGGTACATGGAATCCACTGCCCAGCGCATATCGCAGTTACGCACTGCGGCACCATATTGCTGAGCTGCGGCGCGGGCTGAATTAGCAGCCTCGCTGGCAGCATGACTGGCGCTACCCAGCGCCAGGAGAACAATACTCAACAGGGAAAAAGCTTTCATGCCCCACATGTTATCACAGCCGCCTGTATCCGTGCAAGCAGGAATGGTGTTCTAAAATGTGATGAAATCCTTCACTGCAAATCGAAATTGGCAGATCTACAGCAAGCTCGCTGCGGATTCCAGTTTTTTGGCAGAAGCCCTGCCTTTGGCGGCGAGTGCCGGGGCGAAGAGGGAAAGGCGGAACTCCTCTACCATGAGGCCGTATGTCTGCCAGGCGGGAGTATCTGCGTGGCGTTCGTAATCGGTGAAGAAGTGGGTGGCTACGGCTGCGTTGAGGGTATCTATGCGCTCCAGTTCCTTGGCTGCAGGTTGCTGGGCTATGCGCTTGATTCGTTCCTGCAAGCCCCGCAGGAATCGGGAATAATCTGCCAGTTGCGCGGGTTCGACAGAGGAAAGGAACCAGGGCCGGGTGAGCCATTGCCATTCGCGTTGCACATCTGCAGCAATCAGTGCACCGAAGCGGTCGCGAGCCGCCACCAGGCAATATTGGCGTACGGCGGCATCTGTGGCGGCGAGTTGCTCCCAAAGCTTGCTGAGGGGACCGGCAATCCGGTCATAGACGGTGTCTCGCATTCGGAGGCATGCTGCATCAAATTCGGCAGCCGTGCGGGGTAGGGGTGCTGCCAGCGCGGCATCCATGGCGGCGTACACAGTGTCATGCAGGTTGTTGCGGGGCTGCTGCCCCACGGTGGTGAGGGCTAGCTTGGCCTCCATGCTCTTAATGGGAAGTCGCTTGCGGATGCTGTTCAGGAAATCGCCGTGTTTGATGAGGGCCAGGCGGCGCACGGCCCGGCGGTGGTGCAGGGCTGCTTCTTCTGCGTGGGGGAATATGTGGAGCTTCACTTGGTCCCCGTCTTCGCGCAGGGCGGGAAAGCCGATGCCATTCCCAACTTCAACGGTGGCGGGTAAATCCCCACAATCCCACCGGGTCATGGGGGTGGAGGAGAAGGTGCGGGCTGCCTTTTTTGCAAAGCGTTTTTCCTGGTACTGAGCCAGTTTCTCGCGTAGGGATGCCGCCTGAGTACCTAGGGCAAGCTCGTTGCCTTTGTCATCACAAACCCAGATTTTAGTGATGAATTCGGCGGGCAGCTTGGCCATATCCACTTGGGAAGCGTTGCAGAATTTGCTGCTGCGGCGCATGGCGAATTCCACTAGCGCCTGGGGAAGTGGGCGGTCCGGTTCACGGTCGAACCACTCTTCTGCAAAGTCATCTGCCGCTGTGCTGATGGGCATCAGGAACATGCGGATGTCCTTGGGCAGGGTGCGGAACAGGATTTCTGCCCGGTCTGCCAAGTGTGCCGGTACTCCCCACTGGGGCAGCCAGTCCGGGAAATTCGCCAGCTGGTCGATATGCAGTCCGAGCGTGACGCCATCATCGGCCTCGCCGGGGGCGTGGTTGTAGTACACGTCGTATTTCTCTCCGGCGTGTTCGATTTCATCCGGGTAGAGGTCTGCGCGAACTTCATCTTCGCCGGGGTAGACGCAATCCTCGTAGGGAACACAGAGGATTTTCGGGTTGCGCTGCTCTATTTTGCTGCGCCACTGGCGCAGGGCTTTTTCGGAGCACACATCGGCGGGAATGACTGAATCAAAGAAGCGGAAGACTCCCTCCTGGCACCAGATGAGGTCGCGGCGGCGGAGCTTGGCCTCCACGTTTCGCACTTTTTCCCTCATTTTTCCAAGGTGCTTGAGGAAGGGGGCCTGGTCTTTCATTTCCTGCGCCATGATGCCATCCCGAATCATGATTTCACGGGCAGCGGCTGGGTTGTAGCGGGCGTAGCTCACCCGGCGCCCGTTAATGATAGTAAGCCCTCCGCAGGTTACACGTTCCTTGGCATGCACCTGCCCACTGGCTTTATCCCAGGTGGCGTCATAGGCGTGGTGGGCGCAGAGCTGCGGGGCTATCTGCTCCACCCATTCCGGTTCCAGCACGGCGGCCCGGCGCATGTAGAGCCGCGTCGTTTCCACCAGCTCGGCTCCCATGAGCCATTCGGCCCGCTTTTTGCGCTTGAAGAGTCCGGAACCGGGGAAAATGGAGAAATCACGTCCGCCGGCACCGCGGTATACTTTGTCCTCCGGCCTCCAGAAGCCGATTTGCAGCGGAGCGCCAGCCAGCAGAGCTCGGTGAATCATATCGGGCGTGGCTTGTTTTGTCTCTTCCGGCAGGTCGGGGATGCGCCAGCGCATGGTGTCCTGCAGGGCTGCGCCCAAATCCTGCACCAGGTTGTGCCACTCTACCATGCGAAGGAAATTGAGGTAATTTTTGCTGCACCACTTGCGGAGTTGGTTCCGGCGCAGGGAGTTGCGTTCCTTGAAACTCAGCGAGGAACGCCAGAGGGTGAGCATGGAGAGGAAATCACTCTCCTCGTTCTTCCACTGGGCGTGAGCCTGGTCGGCCTGAGCGGCAAAATCGGCCGGGCGTTCTCGCGGGTCCATGATGCTGAGGCCTGCGACAATGACCAGCACTTCTGCCAGGGCTTTTTCGTGCTCCGCTTCCAGCAGCATGCGGCCCAGACGCGGATCCAGCGGCAGCCGGGCCAGACTCCGCCCGGTGGGGGTAAGCTTTTTCTGGCGGTCAATGGCTCCGATTTCGCGCAGGGTCTTGTAACCCTCATTCACCAGGCGCGGGCTGGGTGGGTCCGGCAGGGGGAATTCTCCCAGCGGCGGCAGTTTCAAATCGGCCATACGCAGGATGACTCCTGCCAGTGCACTACGCTTGATTTCGGGGTCAGTGAAGGCATCCCGGTTCTCAAAATCGGTCTCTGAATACAGGCGGATGCATACGCCTTCGGTCACGCGGCCGCAGCGGCCGGCTCGCTGGCGGGCGCTAGCCTGTGAGATGGGCTCCACCTGTAGACGCTGAATCTGCCGCCCTGGCAGGTAGCGGGAGATGCGGGCTTCTCCGCTGTCTATCACATAGATGATTCCGGGGATAGTAAGGGAGGTTTCTGCCACATTGGTAGCAAGCACGATGCGGCGGCGTCCCCTGGCAGGGTGGAAGATGCGCTGTTGCTCGCTGAGCCCCAGGCGGGCAAAGAGGGGGAGAATATCAGTGCGGGGCAGGTTCAGGCGTTCCAATTCGGCGGCACAGTCGCGGATTTCCCGCTCGCCGGGCAGGAAGACGAGCACGTCTCCTTTATCATCGTACTCCGAAAGCCACTGCACGGCGCGGCAAACGTGCTCCGGTTGATCTTCCTCACTATGGCGCGGGGGCATGTAGTGCATGTCCACGTGGTAGGTACGACCCTCCACATTGATGACCGGGGCTCCTCCGAAGAACTCGGAGAAGGCACCGGCATCCATCGTGGCTGAGGAGATGATGAGCTTCAGCTCCGGACGGCGAGCCAGCAGCAGTTTCATGTAGCCCAGCAGGAAGTCGATGTTCAGACTGCGTTCGTGCGCTTCGTCCAGGATGATGGTGTGGTACTGCCGCAAATCACGGTCATCCTGGGTCTCTGCCAGCAGAATGCCATCTGTCATGAGCTTCAGGCGGGTATCGGTTCCAGTGCGGTCATCAAAACGCACCTGGTAGCCCACATAGCCGCCCAGCTCGCAACCCACTTCCTCGGCAATGCGGCGGGCCACTGCCACGGCGGCCAGACGGCGCGGCTGGGTACAGCCCAGTTTACCCCGGCGGCGGCCTGCCACTTCCAACGCAATCTTAGGCAACTGGGTGGTCTTGCCGGAACCTGTCTCGCCCACCACGACGATGACCTGGTGCTCACGCAAGGCGGTGGCAATTTCCTCGCGGTGGCGGGAAATGGGCAAATCCGGGTAGCGGAAGCGCGGGGCGGTGGGGAAGACACTCATGAAGAGGGGGCTCAGAATTGTTGCACGGCACCACCGGCAAGTCTCGATTTTTCTGCCAGGAACACCATGCGGTGGCCCACGATGCTATCCTCCAGGGTGGGGCAGCCAGGGGAGGTGCGCTCGCCTCGCAGCAGGGCCACGAAGTCGAGCACGATGCTGCGGTCGCCGCCGCCGTGGGCATCGCCCTGCTGGAAGTCAGACATATCCAGCGTGCGCTCGGTATAGCCGCCGGGGGCGGCGGGCTCCATCTGGCGCACATGGAAGCATTCCTCTTCAAAATCGCCGTATATTTCGCCGCGCGTGCCGGTCACGTGGATGATGCGGCGGGGGGTGCTGGCGCCGCCGTTCATGGAGAAGGTTCCAATGGCTCCGTCCCGGTAGTTGATAAGCACGGACTGGTGATCCACAATGCTGATGTTGCAGCGGTGTACGCAGCGGCTGTAGGGGTTATCCGGCAGACGGAGGATGGCCTCTTTCTCCTCATCGGTTGCAGGGCTGTTGTGGGTCTCATGCCACACGTTATTGGCCCAGCGCAGGGGGTGTTCAATGTAGAGGCGTCGGGCAGAGTAGGGGCAATTCCGCTCCAGCGGACAGTTGTTCAGACAGTGGGTGCCGGCGCCCTTTGGTGCCTTTTCTTCCTTGAACTGGAAAACGCTGCCCACACTGGAGATGGTGGAGGGTATGTTATCACCCATGAGCCAGGACATGATGTCCAAATCATGGCTGCACTTGGTGAGCAGCATGCCGGAGCCGCATACTTCTTCCAGCGCGTATTTGCCACGCACGAAGGAAACTGATTCGTGCAGGTAGCCCACCTGGTTCATCATGTGGATGTTGATGACCTCGCCAATGGTACCCAGGGCAATCACACGGCGTATGGCGCGGTAGAACGGCGTGTAGCGCAGCACGTGGCAGACCATGACTTTCCTTCCTGTTTCGTGTACACAGTCAATGAGCTGTTGCCCTTCCTCATCATTCAGCGCATAAGGCTTTTCCAGCAGCATGTCGTATCCATGGCGAAGCAGCGGAATGGAGGTTTCCACATGCAGACGATCCATCGTGCAGTTGATGATGGCATCTGCAATCTTGGGCAGCCTGAGCAGTTCATCAATAGCCGAGAAGCATCGGTCATCCGGCAGGTCGAACATGACGCGGGCCTGCTCCCTGCGGTCGGGGTTCACATCCACTACCCCCACAATCTGCAACTGCTCCGGGTTGGTGAGTGCTACCGTGGAATATATGGAGGCGCGGGCACCCATGCCCACGATGACGGCGGTAATGGGCTGTTGTGCTGCTGGTGCCTGTGCGTCGGTGCTCATGGCTTATTTGCCCCAACGGCGGGTGATGCCGCTGTAGGAATCAATGCGGCGGTCGCGGAAGAAGGGCCAGATGCGGCGGTGGGCTTCCAGTGCTCCCAAATCCACGTCTGCATAGAGAATGGTGCGGCCTTTCACGGGCGCCTTGGCAACAACCTGGCCGCAGTAGTCAGCAACGAAACTTTGTCCCCAGAAGGTAGTTTCTCCTTCTACGCCGCAGCGGTTCACAGCGCACACGTAGCAGCCATTTGCCACGGCGTGGCCACGCTGCACGGTTTCCCATGCACAGTGTTGGGCTGTGTAGAGTTCTTCCTCGCCGGGAATCCAGCCTATGGCGGTGGGATAGAACAGAATTTCTGCCCCTTCCATAGCGGTGAGGCGGGCTGCTTCCGGATACCACTGGTCCCAGCAGATGAGTACGCCAATGCGCCCGTATCGCGTTTCGAAGCTCTTGTAGCCCAAATCTCCGGGTGTAAAGTAAAACTTTTCCTCAAATCCAGGATCCTGCGGGATGTGCATCTTGCGGTACATACCAAGGAAACGACCATCCGCATCGATGACCCAGGCTGTGTTGTGGTAAATCCCGGTGGCGCGCTTCTCGAACCCGGCTGCCACGATGACGATACCTAGCTCACGAGCCAGCGCGCAGAGCTCGTCTGTCCACTCTCCAGGTATGGAATCTGCTGTATCGAATAGCTCGCAATCCTGTGTGCGGCAGAAATACAGGGTGGTGCACATTTCCTGGGTACAGACAATCTGCGCGCCCCCCGCTGCGGCTTCGCGGATGGCTTGCATTTGGCGCTTCTTGTTCTCTGCGGGGTCGGCTACAGCCTCCTGTTGAATCAGGGCAATCCTCGGCATGGCTGGATTCTACCACACATTCGCGCGTGTTGCAAGCCTGTGCCGCATGCGAACCGAGACTCTCATTTGCGGTGAGGTATCAGACTCATTGGTATTTAGAGAAAAATCAGTCTCAATCTCGTTGATTGCGGCTGCTTTTATAAGCCATCCACCACCACCGTTACGGCGGTGATGTCCGATGTGGGCTCTGAGCTGTATCGGGTACGTTTCGTATCTGTATGATAAACGCTCCATTGCGCGGAAGTCAATCCGCGTTCGCTAACAGCAATCATTTTATTTTCCAGCGTGGGGCGGTGTATCCACTTCATCCGCACGTGTAATTTCACCAAGAACTATGGAATCATGGAAATCTTCCCCTGTGAAAAGAATACAACGCCTCGCCTATGGCTATCCCAACCTTTATAGTTACTGACTAAGGGTGTTAGAGGAATGTGGCTACATCGTGATATGAAAAATCAAATTCCACATTATTTGGGCTTGACCCATAAGTTGCTGAAAT
>JAZSQS010000033.1:0-16540 GCA_045538105.1 Akkermansia sp. | reverse complement strand
GCTTCCTCGCAGGAGTTGATACCGTACTGAGCAAGAACCGGGAGGATCTGGTCGATACGACGGGAATAAGATTCAAAAAGAGGCATAATCTTGTTCTATATTTAGGGGTTCTTTACTCGTGGCGGGGGTCGATGTACTTGGCGGCATCAGCAAAACGGCCGTAGGAGCCGGTGTGCTTCTTAACAGCCTCGTTGGCGTCCATGCCCTTCTTGATGTCTTCCATCATCGGGCCCATCTTCACGTACTGATAACCAGTGATTTCGCCGTCGGCATCCAGGGCAAGCTTGGTGATGTAGCCCTCAGCCAGCTCCAGGTAGCGGGCACCCTTGGCGAGTGTGCCATACAGGGTACCAGTCTGGGAACGCAGCCCCTTGCCCAGGTCTTCCAGGCCAGCGCCAATGGGCAGACCACCCTCAGAGTAGGCACTCTGGGTGCGGCCGTATACAATCTGGAGGAAGAGTTCGCGCATAGCGGTGTTGATGGCATCGCACACAAGGTCGGTGTTGAGAGCCTCGAGCACGGTCTTGCCGGGAAGGATTTCAGAAGCCATGGCGGCGGAGTGGGTCATACCGGAGCAACCAATGGTTTCAACGAGGGCTTCCTGGATAACGCCCTGCTTCACATTGAGGGTCAGCTTGCAAGCACCCTGCTGAGGAGCGCACCAACCCACACCGTGGGTAAGGCCGGAGATGTCCTCAATCTTGGTGGATTGCGTCCAAGCACCCTCCTGGGGGATGGGGGCGGGGCCGTGATTGCAGCCCTTCTTGACGCAACACATCTGTTCGACTTCGTGTGTGTACTGCATAATGTTGATTATGTTGTGATGTAGAAAATGCTTGGCACCGGCAACGCATCCGGTGAAACCTTGCTGCCGCTATTATAGCGTTTTTTCCAGAAGATGCGAGCACAAAATCTGTTTCCGTGTCACAAAACGCGCACTTGGTTACAAATCCCAGCAATCGAGCCACTTAAAGGAAGTGATGCGGAAGCGGCGCCCGAACACGCGGTTGAGCGGAGATAATCTGGCGGCAGGATTCGTCCCGGCAGAGACAGCAGACGGCGCATCCACCGGGTCCACATATTCGATGGAGCGCTGCACAGTGGCCTCGCACCAGCACTGGGAAAGAATCATATTCCTGGCATTGCGGACGCAGCCGTAGGCGCGGATGGTAAAGGTATCATCCCTGACGCAGAGGATATTACCGAGGGAAGCCAGGACATCGCTCTGAATAAGGTAGCCAGGTGCAGCAGCGTGCAAATCCCCCTGCTCAGCCTTGGGGAAGCGGTACAGGGAGCCCTTCTGGGGAGTCACCTGCACCTCGCGGAAGGCCTTGTTGATATCAGTGCGGTCAATGGCAGCCTGCAAAGCCCCCTTCAGAGCCGTTTCCCCTCCCCGTTCATCCAGGCGGCGGTTAATGAAATCGGACATACTGAGGAAGGGGCCACGCTCCCGCACCTGCCGCACCATTTCCTCTGCCAGTCTGGCAATATCAGCGGGCTTAAGCATACGGACCTCGCTCCACGCGGCAGTACCCAATGCAGCAGATGAACGGAAGCGGGACGAACCCTGCATGGGGCTGTATGAGTGCTCTGCATCCGTGCTTTTATCCGTAGTGGAGAGCATAAAGCGGGAGAACGTGACATGGAGGGGGTGTTTCGATGGCTCAACCATGCGTAACTTACCGCCCTCAGCAGTAACCAGCTGGCGGGAAGCAAGCCCCTGCAGCACCGCCCTCCATGCCGCCACCGAGGTACTGTTCACATTGAATCCCCCATTAACCATCAAGTGGGCGGCAATGATTTTCCACCCATCCCCCTGCATGATGCGTTCCAGAGCCTGCTGCGTGTGACTGGCAGCCCCGGCGCGTACGTAACGGGAAACCGGCAGGTTCCCCTGACCGCCCAGGAAGCGTTTAAGAGTGGTCTGAGCGGGGATGACACGCCCCCCGTCATTTCCCGGCATATCCGAAATGGAAGAGCAGAACCACTTATCCCACAGGGCATCATTAATCAGTAGCGCATGGTCATAAAATTCATTCTGTAAAGCCACTTCCTCCTTTTTATGCCCCTGCTCCCCCTCACGTGGCGGCGAGTAGCGGCAATACACCTTATCCGGCGGCAGGCAAGGGTCTGCAAAGGCATTACCAATGCCAACCCCCGGTACCCCAGACTGGTACTGCATGCGCTGCAGAACCCGCCGCACGCGGTCCTCTCCCTGAGGCACACAGAACCAGCCAGGATGCAGGCGCATACCGGCAAACCCGGCCAGGGAAAAAGGAGGATGAACCGGCAACTCCAGCACAGAGGCAAATGAAACCTGCTCACCCTCCTCAGTGATACCGAGCACGCCATTCCTACCCACAGAAGAAACCGGGGATGCCTGCATACCGCCCCCCACTGGCAGCACTGCCAGCTGGTAGGGATGATACTGGCGCTGCTGGTGGTCAGCCTGGCGGATGGATGCACCCCAGAAAGCAGGGCTGGAATGCAGCCACAGCCTGGTGCGGAAATCGCATTTCGGGTAAACTTTCTTATCGATGGATGGATTGGCAGATTTGGCCACCACCCCGATGGAAGCCACGTAATAAGGAGCCTGGCTCAAACTTTGAAGACCTTTACCCTTCCACTGGGATGAATCCAGGATGACACGATCTGCCTCATCCCGAACCGGACTGTACCAATCCAGAAGAAAACGCTGGGGGGAATGAAGGAGCCTGCCATTGATGGAACTGACATCATTGACAGACTTATCAAGGGGATGCGGGGTAATAGGGCTTGCTGCAATACCGCCAAACCCGTGAGCCACCGTAATGCAATCCGGCACTCCCCCAGCCATGAGGCGGCTATCCGTCAGGCGCTCCGGGTGGCAATGAAACCGCAAGGCGAACAAGGTTTCCCGCCAGACCTTCTCCGGTTCCACGCGCGTGCGGTACATCGGCGAATACCAGGTTGCCACCGTATCAGCATGATAACCCGGAATCCAGGGATTGCTGCCAGGCTCACTCTTCCCCCCGGAATGCCCCCCATTTCCATACTTATTCCGACCAGGCGTAAATATCAGCACCTCCCCCGGCTGGAATACGATATCCTCGTACGCATGATGCAGGGAATTCTGGAAATACTCCCCGGCATCCAGGCTGCTCATATGCCCCACTTCCGAACGGACGTTCCGGGCTCCTCCGGACATGATGGTTTCATGCGGCCGCACCAGGCCATAGGCTGACCACCCCCTGCCATACATTCCCATATCTGCAAAGGTCTCCAGAGGCAGGGTCTTGTAAGGTGCCGCCACAGCCCACATGCGGCGCCCGCCAATCCGCATCGGTACGTTGTAGGGGTTCCACCAGAGGAACAGCGGGCTGTAATACAGGGAGAGCTGCCTTTCGCCATTCATCAGGCGCTCCACCCCCATGGCAATGTTGCAAAGATACCCCAGCATCACGGGATTCCGGGCATACCCAGCCCCTGCATTACCCTTCTGACGGGAGCGCAAATCCAGGTAGGTTCCGGAAGCAGCAGAAGCTTGGGCACCATACTCTAAGTTCCCGTTAAACACACTGCCCCCCAGGCGGGTATGGTGCTGCTGCACGGTGCCGATGAGGCGGGTAGTCAGGTTCTCATCTTTCTGTGATGCATTGGGCCAGCAGTTATAATAAGCATGCAACGTCTGCCAGGAGCCGATGGGGAGGCGTATATCCCGCTGTGGCAACCACTGTTCCGGCACCAGGGGGGCATCACTCTCCTTCCCCGGTGCAAACTCGGTTTTATCCAGGCTTTCCTTATTCAGCAGGAGGCAAAGGTCCTGCTTCAAACCTCCGTGAGCAGCATTGGTCAGCAGGCTGTAAGAGCAGGTGGTGTAATCTGCGAACCAGGACTTCCCCAACCGGGTTGGCTCCTTGCTCAGCATGGACAAACTGCCAACAGAGGCCAGTTTACCTGCCTGTAACCAGTCTACTGGAGCCTGCTGTGATTCCATGAAATCAACCGGTATGGCCGGTGGTGCATCCCAGGTGCGCCGCAAGGCCTCCACCGGATGCTTTGTTGGAGCAGTGCGGGCCACGGCTATATTCGCCTTCTGATTCTCGCCCATAATCCACCAGGCAAATCCACCACGGCGCTCGCGTTCCAGCGGCATGTACAGCAAATCTGCATATACATAATGATTCCGGGGAGCATCCTTCCCCAGTGTTCCTTCCCCCAGCAGGCAGACGCGCTCACCTGGCTGTCTGGAGCACAGTCGCCCCGCGGCATCCATATTCCGCGTCAGCCCGGGATTCCGGCTGGAAATAAGCCAGCACCGGAACATTGACTTGCGGCCTGGGGTATAGGTATTCCTGATGCCGCTGCCATCTGCCCGTTTGCCATAAAGGGGGGCGTCCCAGCTGTTCCACACGCCAAGCAGATGGGGTGGCACCTGTTTTGATTCTTGCTCCAATATGGCAGAGCGCGCAGAAATGCGCTGATCCGGCCCCATGGCCTCCTGCAATTCTGCAATGGCGGCATCCAGCCCGATGAGTGCTTGTTGACGAGCCTGGTTGACAATCACCTCATGCCAGGTTGCCCGGTTCAGGGAGGAAATCTGCGCCATGATGCCGCAGGCCAGCAAAGCCAGCAAGGATAGCAGAGTCAGGGCGGCAATGAGGGCAAACCCCTTCGGATGACGTCTCCTGCACCCCAGCCCTGCTGACCTTCCCACTCTCATCTCCCGCTTCGTGCCGCTCTACAAGAATGTCGGGCGGGGCTTTTCCCCCACCCGACAATGACATTCATATATTTCAGAAGTACGAACCTTAGCGTTTGGTCTGCTTGATGATGGAGTACATGGCCTTACCCAGCGACATCTTGTGCTTGAGATCCACATCAGTATCATAGGCCCAGATCATCACACCGCCGTAACCATTATCCTTAATCCACTTGCATTTCTGCTTAATCAGATTGGCACCGTTGAAGGAATGCCAGTTTGAGCCATCAGCAGCGAGCTGGACCTGATTGACAGAGGGTGACAGGTTGGGGTACTCACCGACCACCGAGGACCACCCATACTGCTGAGCAAGGCTGTGATAGCGGTTCGTATAGAACGGCAGGCCTCCCACAATCTTAACCTTGGGCATGCGGAGCTCATTAGCGCAGGTACTCGTGCAGCTCTGGATAACTGACAGGGGCGAATGCTGCGTACCCTGCAGGTCATAGCTCATGGTGCAGATGAAGTCCAACTGGTCGGTCACATCATGCCACGGGCGCTTGTAATTCACCGATGCGGCAATACTGATGGAAAGGCCGGAACCGGCGAGTTCATCACGCAGGTCTGAGACCAGCCACGTGTGGTGTAACCAGTCATTCCCATCATCCGGGTATTCCCAGTCAATATCTATGCCATCATAACCGGCCTCCAGGATAAACTTGGCTATGTTCCTGGCCATTTTCTTGCAGGCTTCACGGTCATCCTTATTGGCGTTATAGAAAGCAGTCATGTTATCATCAATATGCCCCAGGCCTGCCAGGATGCGGGATTTGGCGGAACCCCGCAACTTCTTGAGCTTTGCACGTGCCTGGGCAGCATAGGCAGCGCTGTCACCGTTGTCCAGATTGCTGAACCATTGATACGTCATGTCTCCATCTGCCGTCACTCCGTAACCAAAGTGAATGATATCCGTAAAGCTCTTGAAATGGGTGGCATTCAAATGCTCAGCATTCCAGTTATTAATCCAGCGGGTGCGATAGTATGGCACAATACGGTGCTTGAAGGGATACACCGTACCATACACGCGCTTTTTAACGTAGGTGCCCAGCTTAGCAGAGGGGCTCAGTGCCGCACCATCGACAGTGACAGCCGTACACACGCCATCAATCTTGTTATTGCCCTTAGCCTTGGCGGCGATATCATACACCAGCCAGTAATAGGAAGTACCTGCGGAGGAGATGGTGAGTTCCGTGGTAAAGTTCACGGTTCCCTTAGTTAAGGAACCGCTCGCCACTTCTACCGCCTTGCGGTTTCCATCACCCGTGTTCAGGGTGAAGGCGTTTTCCGAGCTCTTGTAGAGGCGCACCTGCGTGATATCAGCCGGACTTGTGGTCTTGCCCGTGGTGAAGCTCATGGAGGTGATTTTCTTGTTCACGTCCGCTGCGGATGCATCGACCTTGATTTGCAGGCAGACCTGCTTTTCAAGACCGGCGTAGAAGACACCGTGCGTGGCGCGGGTCTCCACGGTCACTGCCTGCAGCGGCAGCGCCAACAAGGGAATGAGGTAATAGTAGGATTTCATCTTTAAGGAGGAGGGATTAATGTTGGAATCAGATATTATTGACGACGGCGGCGGGCGCAGAGTCCGCACAGTGCGAGCAGACTGAGCGCGGTGGTGGCAGGCTCAGGAACAGTGTCCGTAAGCCCGGCAATGGTGAATACTACTCCGCCGGCTTCCGTGAGGGTCACTTCCGTGGCACCCAGCAGGTTACCCTCAGCATCGTAGAATCCGTATTCTTCCAGGGAGGCACCCTCCAGCAGGGAAACGAGGGCAGCATCCAGGCTGAGCGTGAAGCTCCCAATGGCGGTCATTTCCCCCAGCATGGTGAGGGTGATATTCACCGCGGAACCGTTGGCTCCAGCCAGTGCGGCGGTCAGGAAGTCTTCTGTAATGCAGATGGTCAGGTCACCCTCCACCGTGGCAAATCCATTCAGCAGAGGTGCGGTGGAGGTGCAATTCACGGCATCTTCCGCAAGCGTTTCAAAAAGCACGCTGACGGCATCGTTATACACATAGGTGCTGGCAGTGCTGGTCCAGGCTGCTTCTGAGTATTCATCCACAAAGGTGATATCCTGCAGGACGGCATCGCTGAGCGTGACGCTCGTGCTCACATTGATGACAGCCCTGTTTCCATCGGCATCCGTCTTCCCCTGCAGGGAACCGGCTTCAATGGTCAGGTTTTCCGTGCTGCTGGTTCCGCCCAGTACAACGGAAGAATCTTCATCTGTGCTGATGTTGATATCAGCCGCGCCGGTAATACCGCCCTGCATTTCCAGGGTATACCCATTGGAGGCGGAGAGAGTTGCTGTACCGCTGGCAAGCTCCACGTCATTGGCCGTGCCGCCGTCATGCGTGTTGTTGGTAAAGGTAATGTCACCTGCATCTGCTGAAATTTCTACACTGTCGGCATTAATGGCACCACCATAGCTTCCGGCCGTGTTATCTGCAATGTAATAGGAACTGCCACTCAGATACACGGTGCCGTTGCTGTAAATGGCGCCGCCGTTACCACCGGCAGAGTTTCCGCAGATGCGTACCCCGCCCTCACCTTCATTTGCAATGGTTACATCTCCATCGCTATAAATGGCACCACCATCTGCCGTAAGTGTAGCGTTCCCAGAAATGTTGATATCACCGGCAGCGCTGATTTCAACCCCATTGGCAGCATGCAGAGCACCGCCGCTTTCATCGGCCGTGTTACCGATGATGTCGATATTGCCTTCCGTGCCGTACAGGTAGATGGAGCCGGACGTACTCTTGAGCGCACCGCCGGAATAGTATTCGGGGTTCTCACTATCACCACTGCCCGTGGTGTTGCCCGTGATGCTGATAGAGGCACCACTGAGGCTCAAATCATCAATCGCATAAACGGCACCAGCCGAATCGGTATTGACCGAGGCGCTGTTCCCGTCAATCTCTATGTTTCCTGCAGCCTCCACACTCAGCGCACCGGAGGCGCTCAAGGCACCGGCGCGGGTGTAGTCCTCTGTTGTTTCATTGGTGGCAGCGTTATTGCTCAGGGTCACATCCAGCACGTTCGAGATAGAAATATCGCCATTCTGCGCGCTCATGGCTCCATATTCCGTCTGGTAGCCGGAAAGGGAGAGAGATTCTGCTCCGGTGCCGGTAATGGAAAGACCCTCTGCGGCATACAGACGCCCCCGCAGCACGGTGAAACCCGGAGCGGTGGAATTAAAATCTTCCGTCAGGCCTACTTCCACATTGCCGGCAGAGGCCAGGCTGCTGCCATACTTGGCCAGCATACCGGAATCTACATGAGTCAAGCCCTCATCATCCACTCCCAGCATAATCGAACCACGGTGATTCTCCGCATTGAGCAGTTCACCACCAGCGGAAACATCGATGGAGTTATAGAAAACATACCCACCCAGGTCAACCGATGAACCCGCTGCCAGCACCAGCGAACCATTATAGCCGGATGTGGCATCAGCCGAAATACTGAATGTGCCGGTTTCTCCCAGCGTGATGTTCATTTCGTTATTCTGACCATTAATTGCAACCCCCGACACCGAAACACCGATACCGGCGTTGCCTCCATTACCAGCGAAATCGAGAACAGCCCCATCCTGAACACTGAAGCCGGTTCCCACCGATTGGAGATTGGCATTTTCACCCAGGCGGAGGGTACCGTTGCTCACCGCCAGGCAACGCTCGGGTCCGGAAATATTCACCGTGCTGTTCAACACCAGCACACCCGAACCCGTCTTGTCGACCGTGATTCCTGCACCAATGTTTTTATGCAGGATGAAGGTTGCTCCCTCCCCGGCCTCAAGCGACAAACGGCTGCCACTTGCTGAGGACACGTCCAATGGGTCAATCCCCGTAGACTCGCCTGTTTCATTAATCCAGGAGAAGGTCTGCCCGGCAGATACGGCCACGGTGTAAAACGTACCTCCTGTCATCAACTTGACCCCTCGGGTCGATTCACCTGATTTCGTTATCTCCAGGCGGGGTGCTGCATCAGGCGTTGAGCCGCCATACATTTTGATGTTGGATGAATTGCTGCCCATGCCGCCCAATTGACCTTCCCCATATTTCAGGTTCTCAATCTTGAGTGTGCCGTAAAGTGCTACGCTGACACTGTTCGTCCACCCCGACTGGACAAGGGCCGCCTTATCCTGACCAGACCCCTTCAGTTCCAGAGTTGCGCCGGAGGCTATGCTGATGCTTCCCGACCCCATGGGGCGTGACACACCATCAAACACCACGGTTCCGCTATTGACCGAAATGGCGCCATTCCCGCCAATGCTTCCCGTGCCGGATACGGTGGAGCTTCCATTAAAGGTGATATTTCCAACATTGGCAGTTCCAGTAACGGTCACATTTTCAGTTACCGTCTGATCACCAGTTGTTTCAGAAGTCCATTCAACAGCCTTGAGCGGCATGACCAGTGCTGCCAGAATGAGGGAGAGAGCGAGAGTGCGTTTCATACGTATTAAGGTATTTGAGAATTATCATATCTTACTCCCATGCCTTCATTTATCAAGCATATTCTTTACGTCTCAAAAAAAAAGCACCGCGATGTAAATCGCGGTGCTTTGTCGGGGCAGATTCTCCTATCTCAGCAACCATATCGGGCGGCAGCACCCAGTTGCTCCTCTATCCGCAACAGGCGGTTGTATTTTGCCAGGCGGTCAGCACGGGAAAGTGAGCCAGTCTTGATTTGTCCGGCGTTGGTGGCCACGGCCAGGTCTGCAATGAAGGAATCCTCCGTCTCGCCACTGCGGTGGGAGATGACTGCCGAATACGCACTCGTGGTTGCAAGACGGACGGCCTCAAAGGTCTCACTCAGGGAACCAATCTGGTTGAGTTTCACCAGTATGGAGTTGGCAACACCGCGGTCAATCCCCTGGCGCAGGAATTCCACATTGGTCACAAAGAGGTCATCCCCCACCAGCTGGCAGCGCTTACCAATGGTATCAGTCAGGTGCTTCCAGCCAGCCCAGTCGTTTTCCGCGCAGCCATCCTCAATGGAGATAATGGGGTAGCGCCTGATGAGCTCCTCGTAATACGATGTGAGCTGCCCGGCGGTGAGCTTATCTCCCGTGCTCTTCTTGAACACATACAGCCCGCTTTCAGCATCATAGAATTCGGAGCTGGCCACATCCAGCGCCAGGGCTACCTCCTTCCCCGGCTCGTATCCTGCGGCCTCTATGGCTTCTACTATAGTATCCAGCGCTTCATCTGCGCTGTGCAGGTTCGGAGCGTATCCTCCTTCATCCCCCACGGCGGTGCTCAGTCCCTTTTTCCGCAAGACGGAGCCCAGTGCATGGAACACCTCGGCCCCGCAGCGCAGTGCCTCCCGGAAGCTGGGTAAACCGCGGGGGATAATCATGAATTCCTGGAAGTCAATGGGGGCATCTGAATGTGCCCCGGCATTCAGCACGTTCATCATGGGTACGGGAAGCACGTGGGCGTTTACCCCACCCAAGTAACGGTACAGGGGCTGGCCGGTGGCCCATGCGGCGGCGCGTGCAGCTGCCAGTGAAATGGCCAGCACGGCATTTGCCCCTACCCGGCTCTTATTCGGCGTGCCATCCACCTCACGCATGCGGGTGTCCACAGCCAGCTGATCTGCTGCATCCATTCCCACCAGTGCTGAGGCCAGTTCGGTATTGGCATATTCCACTGCCTTCAGAACCCCCTTGCCCCGGTAGCGGCGCGTATCTCCATCTCTCAGCTCGCATGCCTCATGCTCTCCGGTGGAGGCTCCGCTCGGAACTGATGCATGCCCGTATGCCCCGCCAGCCAGCCTCACTTCTGCTTCTACGGTCGGATTTCCACGGGAATCCAGTATCTCCCGTGCATGTACGTTGATAATTTCTGTCTTCATTATGTTAGTTCTTTCTAACTTTGTTTGCTGCCCGCATTTTACCCGACTGTTTCCTTTTTTGCAAGCTTTTTCTCTATAATTTTTGTAGGTTTTTATTAAAAGCACACGCTTGAAGGTTGACAAGAGACAAGAGGTGGGGTAACATGAAGGCAGAAAGACCGATACCTGAGCATGAAAGCAATCCTCACCACCGCACTGGCCCTCAGCATTCCTGCAGTTCAAGCCGACATTTCCATGGGGAGCGGAGTTCCCATCAGCATACCGGCCGAGCAGCCGAAGGCTCCGCAGGATGCGGAGGAATACCTGAGCATAGCGAAGGAAGTGCTTGAAATCGTTAAGGAACTGACCGGAGTACTGGCAGGGGTAAAGGATACAGCCAGTGCAGATGCTGCAGCCCCGCAAATCACCCCCCTGACCACGAAATTAATCAGCCTGCAGAAGAAATCAGAAGCCATGCCGCGCCCCGGAAGCGAAGTAGAACAGTTGGTGCGGGCTAACATCAACGTGCAGGAAGTGCAGCAGGTGGTGGGCAGCTTCCTGGAATCCTTTATCCGCATAGGCACCAATAATGGGTATGGTTCAGAAGCACTACTGAATGCGCTCAGCCCGGTGCTGAACGCCATGCCCGGACGGGAAGAATAAGTACCAGTCACCTACCAACCTACTGAAACAGGCTTTCCCGGAAAAGGAAAGCCTGTTTTGATAGAAGGGGTCATCCCCGTATTCCGATATACCAGAAGCCACCTACTACTGATGCTGCTCACGGAGCTTTGCCTGAATACCGCGCAGGAAAACCGTTTCCAGGGAATTCCGGGCAGGTTTGCAATCCAACCAGGCAGAACCAGCAAGTGCGCGAAGCTGCTCCAGGAGCACCGGGGAAGGATTCCGGAGCGTGATTTCGCAATGACGGTCATCGCGGGTGAGTTCATCCATGGAGCCTTCTGCGATGAGGCACCCCTGATAAAGAACCCCCACTCGGTCGCAAATTTCCTGCACCTGCTCCAGCAAATGAGAACAGAGGAACACCGTCACCCCCTGCTCTTTGATATTGAGGATAATATCCCGAATCGTACGGGAGCCGATAGGATCCACACCGGCGGTAGGTTCATCAAGCACCAGCAGCCGGGGATTCTGCACCAGCGCCTGAGCCAGGCCAATACGCTGCAGCATCCCCTTGGAATAGCCCCGCAGACGGCGGTGTGCAGCCTCCGTTAGGCCAACCAGCTCCAGCAGCTCCTGAGTGCGCTGTTTCAGAGCAGCACCCCGCAACCCACACAAGCGGCCATAGAAGCGCACGGTCTCCTCACCCGTGAGGAATTTGTAGAAATAGGGATTTTCGGGCAGGAACCCTATCTCCCGCCGGTTGACCGAAGCCGTAGCGGGCTGGCCGAACACACGGCACTCACCAGCATCAGGAGCAAGAAGCCCCACCAGGAGCTTCATGACCGTGCTCTTACCGCTGCCATTGGGGCCAATGAGCCCGTATACCCCCCCTTCAGGGATGCTGAGGCTCACGCCTTTGACCGCATACACCCCCCCCCTGCCCCAGTGGCCGGGGAAGCTTTTGTGCACCTCGCTTATGGAAACAGCATCCATCACTGAGCCTTGGCCATGAGACGCAGCATGTTCTTGCCCATCTCGATACCCTTCTCGAAGATTTCCACCCGCATGTTCTCATTCGGGGAGTGGATGCGGGCATCGGGCAGGTCGAGACCAAGGAAGAGGGCATCCTTGCCCAGAACCTTGGAAACCTCCGCAATAATCGGAATGGAACCGCCCTCACGCACCAGCACAGGTTTGTTACCAAAGGTCATTTCCTGAGCCTTCTGGGCAGCCATACCAAAGGGAGAATTCGGATCACTCAGGTAGGCCTCACCCGTATGCTGGGGAGTAAACTTCATGCGGACGCTGGGTGGACACACTTTCACAAAATGAGCCTCCACCTTCTTCATAACCTCTTCCGGGTTCTGTCCCGGTACCAGGCGGCAGCTCATCTTGGCAATGGCGTGAGTCGGGATGACCGTCTTGGAGCCCTCACCCTCGTAACCGCCGGAAATACCATTAAGCTCAAAGGTGGGGCGGGCATAGACACACTCAGCCCCGGTGAATCCCTTTTCCGTGCGAAGTTCCGGCACGCCCGTAAGCTCAGCGAGTTCTGCATTGCTCATGCCGGGAACGCGGCGCCAACTTTCCTTCTCCCATTCCTGGATTTCCATGACACCATCATAGAAGCCCTCAATGCTCACATGGTTATCGGCATCATGGGTGGAGGCTATCATTTCGCAAAGCGTGGTAATCGGGTTCGCCACGGCGCCTCCAAAAATACCGGAGTGCAAATCCATGGCAGGAGCAGAAACCTCCAGTTCAAAACAGCAAAGTCCCTTGAGGCCATATGAGAAGGAAGGAATATCCACAGCAGCCATCCCCGTATCGCTCACCACAATCACATCGCAGGCAAGCAACTCCCGTGCATCCGGGCGCTTCATGAACTCATACAGGCTGGCAGAACCCCGCTCCTCCTCGCCCTCGAGCAGATAGATGACATTGAGCGGCAGAGCACCGTCTTCCGCAATCACCTCCTGAGCGGCCAGCACCATGGCCATAATCTCGCCCTTATCATCAGAGGCACCACGGGCATACACGCGGCCATCCCGGATTTCCGGCTTGAAGGGATTGCTCTTCCACTCGCTGATGGGATCAACCGGCATCACATCATAATGCCCGTATATCAGCACCGTGGGCGCGCCCTCCACCTTGGGACTATGAGCCACCACAATGGGATGAATATCGGTCAGGTACTTGGTGGCAGAAAAACCAATGCTCGTCAGCTTCTCCACCAGGAAATCAGCGCAGCGCTCCACATCGGCAGCATGCTCGGCCTGGGCAGACACACTCGGTATACTCAGAAAGGCAAAAAGGTCATCAATTCGGGACATGCCCGGAGTTTACCACGCCCTTTCCCCAGGAGCAAGACTAAAGGCTGCAAGTATAACGCGCATGATTTGCATCAAGCCAACTTTCCAGCTTTACATCAGGCCGGGAAACAGCTAAGAACTTGAAGAACTACGAAAGCCTCTACATCACCTACACGGAAGCCGAAGGCAGCGTAGTGTTCGAGATGATTCCTGAGCCCGCTACTACAACCCTCAGTCTCCTGGCAATGGCAGCGCTTGCCTCCCGCCGTCGCAGGAAGGCATAAGCCCAACTCAACCATGTCTCATCAAAGCAAGAAAGAATCATCCATAACGTTCAAATCACATGACAAGCCCCACTGGCCGGAGCTCCAAAATGAAGCCGTTACCCCAGGGGGGGCAATTTTTAAACTCAAGCACTCCAGACTCAGCCATCCACCCATCATGATTCACTAAAATGATTCCGCCGGGAGGCCTTCGGCATCCCGGCGAAATAGAAGTCAGAGTATTGAAACAGGCTTAGTTCTGGGCAGCCTTCTCTGCGGTCTCAATTTCCGCGTCAAGCTGAGCAGCTGCGGCCTCATAGGCTTTCACAGCGGCAGCATCACCGGACTTGGCGGCATCATACAGATTCCAGAGGTCAAGCTTCTTCACTGCAACCTTTTGAGCCTCGGTGTAGGCGGAAGCCGCAGCCTCTGCGGCAGCCTCCTCTGCAGGAGCAGCCCAGGCATGCTTGTAGCCCTTCACATCATTCCAGTGACCACGGGTGAAGTCAGGGAACGCAACGGAGCAATTTCCGTTATCCATGGAAAGGGAGCCAAGCTCAGCAAGGCAGCACCATTCGGCAAGGTCGTACACGTCCATATCCAGAGGCAGACCGTTCTGCAGGCAGTAGACCATGCGTACGTCCATAAAGAAGTCCATGCCGCCGTGACCACCCACCTTCTCAGCCATCTCACCGTACTTCTTGATGATGGGGTGGCGGTAGGTCTCGCGGAGTTTCTTCATGTTCTCCTCGCTCATGAAGGAGTGGGAGTCAAGGTCCTCCAGATCGGGGGCACCTTCAGCACCTTCGAGGTGGGCGCTTTCCAGCACAAAGCCCTCGCTGGGGTACTTGTTGGCGAAGCCGCGGGTGCCGTTCAGCTGGAAGAGGCGGTTGTAGGGCTGCGGGTTCATCACATTGTGCTGAATCTCCACAACCTTGCCGTTGGCGGTGCGCATCAGGGTGGTGGTGTGGTCGCCGTTGCGGAATTCGGGGCAGGGCTTGCCGGTTTTCTTCTCTACATACTCACGGCCGTGTGCCGACTTGGTGTCCATAGCCACCAGGGTGGTGAAGCGGTCACCGCGGTGAATATCCATTACCTGAGCCACGGGACCCAGACCATGGGTGGCGTACACATCGCCACGGTTTTCCATGTTGTACTTCATGCGCCAGCCCAGCTTGTCGGGGTCATTGGCGGGGTTTACCCAGTAGGCATCCCAGAACGGATCCAGGTTGTGGATGTAGGCACCCTTGGCGTAGAGAACTTCACCGAACACACCCTTCTGCGCCATGTTCAGGGAATCGAGCTCGAACCAGTCGTAGCAGCAGTTCTCCAGAATCATGCAGTGCTTGCGGGTCTTTTCGGAAAGGTTGATGAGGTCCCAGCACTGCTGCAGGTTCATGGCGCTGGGCACTTCGATGGCGGTGTGCTTGCCGTTCTCCAGGGCGCACTTGGCTACGGGGAAGTGGTGGTCCCAGTCGGTGGCAACGTACACGAGGTCGATGTCATCGCGCTTGCAGAGCTCTTCATAGCCCTTGGGGCCGTAGTAGATGGCGGCGGGAGCCAGACCAGCCTTGCGGAGACGCTCCTGGCACTTCTCAGCGCGCTCTTTTTCGTAGTCGCAGAGAGCCACAATCTCCACACCGGGAATGTAGGTAAAACGGGAAACAGCACCCGGGCCGCGCATGCCAAGGCCCACGAATGCTACGCGAACGGTCTTCATCCTGGGGGCGGTAAGGCCCACCACGTGCTGCTGACCTTCCGGACGAACCGGGGATTCCACCACGAGGGTACCCTTGTCCCAATGTGTCTTGGTGTCCGGAGACAGCGACTGTGCCTGCAGCCCGCTTACTGCGAAGAGGGCGAGGAACGCCAGCGTCAATACTCGATTCAGTTTCATATGTATAAAAATATACGTGCTTTGGCTTTCTTTTCTGTCAAAAAACTTGTTCCATGCATGTTTTATAACTGGAAAGCGCTTTCAGTCTAGCTTTTCCCTCCCGCGAGGTCAAGTTTATTTTCGGCTCAGTATGCGTCAGCAAGGGAGATAAATCTTGACAGGAAAGCATGGAACGGGCAGAATACCACCGCGTCCCGCACCTGGAGAGATGGCTGAGTTGGTCTAAGGCACTCGACTCGAAATCGAGCGTGGCAGAGATGTCACCGTGGGTTCGAATCCCACTCTCTCCGTCGAAAATATAATCCCTTGCAACCATGAAGGCTGCAAGGGATTCTGCTTTTCGCATGACAGGCAGCAGAGATTGACAAGGCAGATGGCATCATGTAGGATGAGAGTATACCCCTGTTGAAACAGCATGAAATCCACCTTACTCTTTATCTGTTCCTTGCTCTGCCTGGCCTTTTTCTCCTGGCAGCTCGTGGTGACCGGCGACCCGCTGCCGCCGGATCCGGAAGCATTTGAGCAGGTGGTGAACCCCAGGGAAGCCGAAGCGCTGCTGCTCAGTCAGCAGGCGTTTAACAGCGGGGTGGGACTGCTGAATCTGTGGTTGTCCGTCGTGGCTCTGGCAGCGGCAATCACCAGTATCTTTTTCCTGAGAAAACCGCGTATTCTGCGCTGGTTCCGCGGCGGGTTGCTCACGGCTAATATCATTGTGCTCATGAGCTGCCTGAGCCTGTTCCTGCTCACTCTGCTGGAAAGCATGCAGCCGGATCCCCAGTGCCTGCAGCTGGTGCATCCCTGGAAAGTGGCGTTCTGGGCACAGGCGCTCAAGCATGTGCAGCAGGCGGGCATGTTCCTGAGCCTGTGCT
>JAZSQS010000005.1:0-76930 GCA_045538105.1 Akkermansia sp. | reverse complement strand
GTGCGCTTTGTTTATGTAACAACACTCACTCTTAAATAACATGAAAAACAAATTACTCAAGTCCCTGTTCGTTGCTGCCATCGCCCTTGTTGCTGTTGTCAGCAGTCGCGCTGAAGCCAGCTTCCAGTTCAGCCTTGCTGCTGGCAACTCCAGCGTGAGCATCTCCTCTTCGGAGAATGAAGCTGTTGTCTGCCGTGCTCCTCATCGCCTGGCATTCCATCCCCACCGCCATTTCCATCCGCGTCCCCATGGACCGCGCCCGGGTTTCCATCCGCGTCCCCATGGTCCGCGTCCGGGTTTCCACCACCGTCCCCATGCTCCGCGTCCTCACTTCCACCATGGGCGCCGCCCGCACGGATTCCGTCATTAACCATTAACCGTCTTCTGGTTGTGAGTATGAACCGCTCCTTGATTTTAAGGGGCGGTTTTTTATTTGAAAAAAAGCGAAAAAGAAAAAAGTTGAAAAAGTAAAATAAAAGACGGATATTGGTGCGCTTTACTGATGTACAGGCACAACCCCCTGACACCCAAGAATATGAACAAGAAAAACTTTGTAAAGATGTTGGTAATGTCCGTAGCGGTAGTAGTAGTCTTTTCGAGTTGCGAACATTTTTCACTTTCGTTAAGTCATGTAAATAACGGTAGCTGCGGACACCACCACAGCAGACCGGTAGTGCATCGTCCTGTTGTCGTGCACCATCGTCCGCATTTACACCTCTGCCACTGATAGTAAGAGAAAGAATAAGAAAAAAGAAGCGGCACCGGAGAAATCCGGTGCCGTTATTTTTTATGAAATAGAGGGATGGAGTTTAGTTTTGCTCAGCCATGGCCTGGTTGATAAGCTCCTGGATTTCGTCAGCCTTGGCCTTGAGGGATCGGAGTTCCTTGAATGCCTCTGGCAGCTTGCGGAGAGCTGCAAACTGCCGGGCCGCCTCACCGTAGGGAACTGCTGGTGCGCCCCAATAGGTTTTACCTGTTTCCAGATTGCCAATAACACCAGAGCGCGCTGCCACGACCACTTTATCTTCAATTTTGATGTGACCGGTAATACCGCATTGTGCGGCAATCGTGACATAGTTGCCCACATGGGTGCTGCCGGCAATACCGCTCTGGGCGCATATGACAACATGTTTACCAAGAGTCACATTGTGTCCAATCTGTATCTGGTTATCCAGCTTGGTGCCTTCGCCAATGACGGTTCGACCGAAACGGGCTCGGTCAATCGTCGTGTTGGCGCCAATATCAACATGGTCTCCAATTTCAACGATACCAACCTGGTCAATGGTATCATAGCGACCGGTTTCCTTGTTCAGCAGGAAACCGAAGCCATCACCACCGATGACTGCTCCCGGTTGGATAACCACATGGTTACCCAGAATGCATCGTTCGCGGATAACAACCTTGGGGTACAGTTTGCAATTCTGCCCCATTTTGACCGATTTGCAGATGACGCAACCAGGACCGATATCAGAGCCATCGCCAATTTCGGCATCAGCTTCCACTACCGCATTGGGACCAATCCGCACTTTGGTGGGGTCAAGCTTGGCGGCGGGGTCAACCACAGCAGTCGGATGAATGCCAGGAACAAAATCAGTGCTGGCCTTCATGAAATGAGCCACGAGGGAATTGAAAGCCAGGGAGGGGTTTTCCACCTCAATGAAGACACCCCCTTCAGGATACTGGGGAAGTGCAGGGGGAACGAGCACGGCGCTGGCCTTGGTAGCCAGGAAGTCATTGAAATATTTCTCATTGCCGAGGAAGGCAATCTCTCCGGGGCATGCTCCATCCAACGTAGCGACTCCGGAGATTTCAATCTCCGGAGCCGGGTCATTGATAAGTTTGCCTCCAGTGAGCTTGAGAACGTCTGAGAGAGTGAGGTTCATGGTAAGCTCAATGTGGTTGCGGGGTTAATTTACTTGGCGTTGGGAGCCTTCTGCTGGGCAGGTGCACCGTAGAGGCGCTTGAGCTCAGCATCGGGGTCGAAGCCCTGGGGAGCACCAGCGTTCAGCTTCTTGAGGACTTCAGGAGTAAGGTCGATATCCTTCTTCATGTAGGGGAACACGCGGGTGCCAATGCCAATCTGAGGCTGGGGGGAGATAGCACCGGAGTCCAGCACGATACCGGCACCACTCTGGTCTGCCACAGTGTTGATGGCGGTCTGGACTTCCTCCATGAGGAGGCGCATTTCGCTGTTGCGAAGTTCACGGAAAGCTACCTCACGGCGCTGTACAAAGTCTCTCATTTCCTGCTCAGCGGCCTTGAGTTCGTTAGCCTTGGCCTGGTACTGCTCACGAAGCTTGGCAACGGCGGAGTCAGAGAGGCTGGCATCGTACTTTTCCTGAATCTTCTTGAGATCCCCCTGGAGGGCGCGGAGTTTATCCTCACGGGTCTTGATATCAGCCTTGATTTCAGTGAGCTGCTTCTGCAGGGATGTTTCAGTATCGAAACGCTTGTAGAATTTGGTGTAGAGCTCCTGCACGTTGACAGAAACAATCTTGAGCTCAGCCTGGGCGGTGGCGGTCAGCGCAGCCAAGGTCACAATGGCGGTCGAAATAATCGGGAATTTCATAATATGTGAGGTTTTGGATGCTCCTATTCTAACGGTCGTTCAAATTAAGTCAAGAAAAGCTTGCGTTACATACACAAATTATGAGGGATGGAGAGCACCTGTTTTGTTCTGTTATTCTAACTCCTTGCCAAAAACGAAGGTAGAGGCTAGGGTTCGAGTTATGAATCCCCACACGACTGCTCTTTGCTTGCGGGACATCGATGCTTTGTTCCAGCCCTTTTTGCACCGAAAGCTGAATTTGTTTTCCCGCCTGGTGATGGCGCCCATGGCTCGCCATCAATCATTCTACGGTGAGCCAACACCAGATATGCTGAGCTATTATCGGCAGCGCGCGGAGCATAAAGTTGGACTTATCATTACGGAACCTGTATCCGTGAATGATGCTTCAGCCGCAGGAAAGGGAATGACTCTTTTATATGGAGGCAGCGCCTTACGGGAGTGGAAGAGGATATGCCGCGCAGTTCATGCAACCTTTTGCAAGATTGCACCCCAGCTCTCGCATGCTGGTATGTTGCGTGATGGGGCAGACGCCATTGGACCCTCCGGTATAGACCCGCATACAATGGAGCAACGGGGCGATACCATGAGCCGCACGCGGATAAAGACGGTTGTATCTGCTTTTGCTGAAACCGCCGCAGCAGCCCGTTTGCTGGGCTTTGATGCAGTTGAAATCAACGGAGCAAATGGAGGGCTTATAGAGCAGTTCATGAGGAAGGAGACGAATCATCGTCATGACGAATACGGCGGGGATTCGTCAGCTCGCACCAGATTTGCCTGCGAGGTGCTGCATGCCGTGCGAAAGACTGTAGGACGACGCTACCCCGTCATTTTCCGCATGCCCCAACTGCATGCTTCAAGCCTGCATGAGCAACCGCTTGCGGAGAATCCGGCAGAACTATCTTCCATCCTTGACCCCTTGTGTGAAGCTGGCGTGGATGTGTTTGCGTGTGAAAGCCCTGTGGAAAGCACGCCCCTGTTTCCCGGCAGCCCCTTGAGCGCCGCCGGGTGGATAAGGCTGCTGACTCATCGCCCTGTTATTATCGGTGGTGGGATTACTGGGAATCCGCATCAGCTTAACCAGTTGATACGCAGGCTTAATGCCAGAGAATTTGACCTTATTTCCGTTGGCCGTGCCTTACAGGCAGATGCGGAATGGGGTAGTAAGGTTTTTCTTGCTCAGGAAGAGACAATACAAGGGCTTGCTGAATGAGCTTCGAATATGCCACCCCATAACAAAACGCATTGTCCCCGAACAAGGAGACAATGCGTTGGAAAAGAGACGCTCTGTCGGGAAGCTTCAGCGGCGTCCCAGGCGGGCGTAGTGGTCAATCATGCCGTAAATCTCCTTAACGTCGCGCCGGGAACTCCGGCTGATGAGGATGGCGGCTACGATGAGGCAGATGGCTCCACCAATAGGAGCCCATTTGGCAAACTCTTTCATAACTTGCTCTGGTGTTTGGAGGGGGCTTTCTTTTTGCCACGTTTGGGCTTGGCACATTCAAAATCATCTGGGGGGGTATCAGGCGTGAGCTTCCCCTCATCCGTCAGTTGGAAGGGGAAGTCAATGATTCCATCACGGGTGATATAGGGGAACGCCTTTTCCGGATCAGCTCCGTTGCGGAGGGCTTCCATGGCATTCTTACAGCCACCAATGAAGAAGTCTGCCAGTTGAATTCCCCGGTCTACTGCATCCTTGAGCTTGCTGAGCTGCTCGCGGGCACTAAGCATCATTTCGAGACGTTTGGGTAGAGTGGCTGCTCCTTCAATGGTAACATCCATGAAGGCTTTGATTTGGGGCAGAGTCATCCCTGCCTGCTTCATACATAAAACCCCCAGGAGGCATCCCATACTGGCGTCTCCATAGACGCGGCGGCCGGATTCAGTGCGCTCAACATACCGGAGAAGCCCTTCCTTTTCGTAGTACCTGAGGGTATGGATGGAGAGCCCCGTCTTGCGGGATAATGCAGAGATGCTATATTTCATGGCGATGTTATGAATAGCAAGAGATGCGGGATTTTGACACATTTATAGAGCTCGGTCAAGTATAATATATGATACAGGAAAGCATCATTCGTTCAAACGTTGAGAATTTTTCTCAAGTACACCCACAGCACGACGGAATACGAGATTGACTTTCCTGCGTAATCTGTCAGAATAAGCGCATACTGATATGAGTACATACGGATATTACCGTCTGGCTGCTGCGACCCCTTGCGTGCGTGTGGCAGATATTGCATTCAACACAAATGAACTAATAGCCACCATGAAGGAGGCCGTGAAGGCTGGTGCTCATGCTGTGCTGTTTCCGGAACTCTGCATAACAGGAGCAAGCTGTGGGGATTTGTATTTCCAACCCCACCTACAGCATGCAGCTTTGCGAGCCCTTGCTCATTTTGCCGGGGAGACTGCCCGCCTTAAAGGCATAGCAATCCTTTCGCTCCCCCTCCTGGTTAATGAGGGTCTATATATTGTAGCGGCCGTTGTGCAGTCGGGGAAGGTGCTGGGTTTAGTACCCAAGACTGTATTGCCGGGGTGCCGTAGTTCATATGAATACCGCCAGTTCCGCTCTGCTGCAGAATTGCGCGTTGCTGATGTGGAGCTCCCCGGTTTTGGCAAGGTTCCTATTGGCTCAGATTTGATTTTCTCTGATGGTGGGGATTTTACCTTTGGTATTGAACTGGCAGATGATTTGCGGGCTGTTATCCCCCCCAGCAGCAGGCTGGCTATGCAGGGTGCCCGTGTTGTGTTCAATCCTGGAGCTGCCATGGCAGAAGTGGGATCTGGTATCTATACTCGCCAGCTTGTATGCCAGCAGAGCGCCCGCTGCCTGGCTGCCTATGTGTACGCGTCTGCGGGTGTGGGAGAGAGTTCTCAGGATGCCGTTTATAGTGGACAAGCCTTGATTGCAGATAACGGTCGAATTGCAGCTGAGAACAAGAGCTATGTACGTGAACGCAGCCTTATTTATGCAGATATAGACCTGCAGCGTCTGGGGGCTGCACGCACCAGTGAGAGTACGTACAATGCATGTGCCGCCATGGAGCCCCTCCGTGTTGCTCGTTGTATTCATCTGGGCGCGTTGGATGCCGCCTGTGATTTAACGTACGCATGTTTACCCCCGCGCCCGTTTATTCCTGCAAAGGGAGAACGCAACGAGCGTTGTGAGGAAATCCTGACGATTCAGGCAACGGCTCTGGCCAAGCGCATGGAGCATACACATGCCCGCAGCTTGGTCATCGGTATTTCCGGCGGATTGGATAGTACCCTGGCATTGTTGGTGAGTGTGCGTGCATGCTCCTTGTTGAATCTGCCAGTGAGCTCCATCATCGCAGTCACAATGCCCGGTTTTGGAACAACTGGCCGTACCTATAACAATGCTGTGAGCATGATGCGGCTTCTGGGTGTCACATTCAAGGAGGTTAACATCAAGGAATCTTGCCTGCTCCAGTTTGGGGATTTGGATTTTGACCCCTCGCTGCGAACCAGTACTTATGAGAATGTGCAGGCTCGCCAGCGTACCAGCCTGTTAATGAACCTGGCTAATAAGACCGGAGGAATGGTAGTCGGAACGGGAGACCTTTCTGAAATTGCCCTTGGGTGGTCTACCTACAACGGTGATCACATGAGTATGTACGCGGTGAATTGCTCCGTACCCAAGACCCTTATCCGCTGTCTTCTGGCGTATGAAGCAGCCCGCAGTTCCCAGGAGCTCGCAGAGACTATTCAGGATGTGATTGATACTCCGGTGAGTCCTGAGTTGCTTCCCCCAGCCGATGATGGCAGCATGGAGCAGAAGACGGAGGATATTCTTGGGCCGTATGACTTGCATGATTTCTTCCTGTATCATTTCATCAAGTACGGGGCTGAACCTACAAAGTTGCGAGTCCTGGCCCAGGTCGCCTTTGCTGGTGAGTATTCTGAACAGCTTATCGGACGCACCTTGGAAACATTCCTGCGCCGATTCTTCCAGCAGCAATTCAAGCGCAGCTGCATGCCAGACGGCCCTCAGATTGGCAGTATCAGTTTATCTCCCCGCTCCTCGTGGCGGATGCCGACTGATGCATGCGGAGAGCTCTGGAAACCTTGACTTCCCGTGTTCACCTGTGGTATTCTGTGAGTATGAAACGCGTAGAACAAGCTCTTGCAACCTTTCGGCAGAAGCCGTATATGTATAACTGTGCCCAAACCGTTTGTGCCGCTTTTGGACGTGGGGATTTGGTAGAACCCATGGCAAGCTGTGGTGGCGGACGTGCTCCAGAAGGCACTTGCGGTGCCCTTTATGGTGCTATGCAGGTTGCCCCGGAGAAATCTGCTGCCATTCTGGCCGCCTTTGTGGCAGCAAATGGTGCATCCACCTGCCGTGAGCTCAAGGGCTGTAATAAGGTTCCCTGCCAGGAGTGCGTACGAGTAGCTGCATCTCTCCTTGTAGAACAAGGGGTATAGCAATTTCCTGGTGGAACGCTGTTCCTACCTTCTCATAACAATTGCCTGGAGGCCTCTGGTGTGGTAAACCGGAGACCCTATGCAAGAGATACCCATTGTTCAAGGTTTTACGTCAGGAGAGCTGACTCCCTGGCTCTCCACTCGTTTTGATTTGCAGGCATACCAGAGGGGAGCTGCCCGTATCAGTAATTTCCAGATTCTACCCTACGGGGGAATCCAATTTCGCCGTGGTACCAATTTTGTGGGCTCCGCTGCTTCATCGGACGTGCGATTGTTTCCCTTCTGCTATTCTGAAACCGATATCCTGATGCTGGAATTCTACCCAGGCTATATGCGCGTATACAAAGAAGGTAACTTATTGCAGACGGCGGAGGGAACCCCTTACCTCCTTTCAACTCCCTGGCATCGGGCAGAACAGTTGGCCTCATTGCATTTTTCACAGGTAAATGACGCACTCTATGTGTGTTGCCCAACTTATCCTCCCGTTGTGCTGTATCGTTATGAAAATACGCGTTGGGAATGCGAGCAGCCTGATTTTGAGACAATGCCGCGAGAAACCTACGTTCAACAGGAAGGTCGATTGACTGCCCTTTTCGAAAAAGAGGGGGATTACGCAATTCTCGGCATAGAGGGCGGCTCTCACCGTTTCTTGAAGGAAATGGAGGGAAAGGAATGTGTCCTTGCTGATGTGGTCACTCCTGGCAGGGAGTTGTTTTGTAATGAGGCTCAGTATACAGGTGTCAATTGGGCTCCTGATATCAGTGTCAGTTCCGTTGCAAAGGGGACACTGCTTTGCCAGCAGAATGGACATTCGAAGATGTTTTATTATTATCAGTGCATCCGTGATTATGAACCATCAGCATTTAATGGAAGTCAGGATCTTTCTGATTATCCTCATTATTTCCAGGCCGGAATCATGCGGCTTGATGCCACGGCTCAACCATATGAAGTGGCTCGGGACTGGGAGTTGCGGACGATTCTGACATGGAATGCTCATTGGGAGATTTGGCGTAGCTACAATACTCCGGAAGAGGAACCTGATTTTCACCTCTGGAATTGGACCTGTATTAAAACCTTTACGCAATCTGATCACGAAACCCGCCAGAATTGGGCTATTTCCGGCAGCGAGGAAAGACCGTGCCGCATTGTGCTGGTCTGCCGCTGCGGTACTGATTCAGCTGTTATAGGCGCTTACGTTCAGTTCCGAATATTAAACGCTACCCGGGAATACAAGTTTTATATTGATAAGGTCATAGATGATAAGCAAGCAAGAGCCAGGGTACACCGGAACTACACTGGTTCCTCGCTGAGCTTTTCAACTCAGAATTGGAGTTTCGGCGCCTTTGGGGCTAAGAATGGATACCCGGCCTTTTCCACACTGTTTCAGGGGCGTTTGTGGCTGGGAGGAATGCCGGGTCTGCCTACAACACTGCTGGCGAGTGTATCCGATGATTACCATAATTTCCATATGGGCTCGAATGATGATGCTGCTATGCATTTGAGTATCCTGGGGAGTGACCAGAGCCGCATTTGCTGGATTTGCTCAACAAGGCAGCTCCTCATAGGCACTTCCGACAGCGAGTGGAGCATCTCTTCTGGAACGGGGACAGCAATTACACCAACATCTGTTGCGTTCCGGCGGCAGTCATCTGTGGGGAGTGATGCTCAGCCCGCCCGCACTATTGAGAACACTGTCTTGTTTGTGCAAAGGGGGGGATGCCGCATGCGCGAAATTGCGTATCGCCTTGAGTCAGACGGGTTTTCCGCAACGGATATCAGCATGTTGGCTGAGCACTTGTTTAGTTCAGGGATAAAGGAATGGTGCGTGCAACGCGGTGGCAACTTTAATGTGTGGGTGCTGATGAATGACGATTCATTAGCCATGCTGACTATTAATCTTGACCAGCAGGTGACAGCCTGGCAGAGGGTTGAAACAAAGGGGCGGAAAGTTAAGCACGTGGCAACCTTACAGAGCATACGGGGTAAGGATGATGAAGTGTGGTTTGTGGTAGAAATGGAATCTACCGGGGAGGTGCTCCTGGAGAGGATGTGTTCTGACTCCTTGCATTTGGACTGTTGCGTGACTTCTGTGAGTGATTCGGATGCTTTGTTGCCTGAGCTGCCGCATCTGAATGGTTGTGAGATTCGTCTGATAGATGCTGAAACGCTCATGCCTTGTGTTAGCACGGAGCTGCAGCCTAATCATGTGTACCATGTGGGCATCCCCATAGAGGCTGAGCTAAGAACAATGCCGTTGGAGTCTGGAAATAGTTTTAATTCTGTACGCCAGTTCAGCAGGTTCAAGCTGCGCCTATTGGATAGCGATACCGGGTTTGACTACCGCAGTACATCGAATGAACGATGGGAACACGCTGATTTCTGCGCTCTACCTGAGTTTGGTGCCAGGTACACGGGAAGTATACGCTTGCCCCTGATGCCTGATGCTGCGGTGGGGCAATCGCTTTGTCTGCGCTACAATGGCTGCGGGGATTTCAGGCTCCTGTCTATTACACAGGAGGTAGATTTCCACGGGAAATAGAGTCCTGCTTAATCAATTCGGACGGGTTTGCCGGGTTCGGGAATAATGATTTCCGCTTCCGGCATCCGTTCCTTAAGTTCCTTCTCCATGGATTCTACGGCAGGCGGGTCTCCATGGACAAGCAAGACTTTTTTAGGATTGAGTCGGACGGCGTAGTCAATGAGAGCGCTGCGGGTAGCATGCCCGGAAAAATCAAAGCATTCCACCCGGCAGTTGAGGGGATATGCCTGCCCGCCCTTTTCACGTAGCTTCACCAAGTCACCGTGAGCCGTGGCCTTGAGTTTCCCTGCTGGTGTTTCAGGATCGCTGTAACCGACAAAGAGAATAGCATCGTTCGGGTGGGTGATGATCTGCTCTGCCAGGATGTGGGACACCGTATGCTCGCTCATCATACCACTCGAAACCAGATAGATGTTGCCAGGTGAGGCCACCAATGGAGCCTTGCCCTGGCGGGGCAAGCCGTGAGTTTCCACGTGTTCCTTGATGCGGAAACCTGGGTTGAGGCGTGGTGTGCTGTCTGCAAGTTTGTCGTATACCGCCGTAATCTTGGAGCTCAAGCCGCCAAAATAAACCGGCACATCAGGAATGAGGCCTTGTTCCTTGAATCGGCCTATTTCAGTGAGCAGGCATTGGCTCTTACCCAGGGCAAACACGGGAATAAGCACAGCTCCTCCGGTTTCCAGAACTTCACGAATGGTCTGGGCAAAACGATTCAGTTCCCCGGCTCTCGTGTAATCGGCCGGGCGCTCTGTGCAGCCGTGAGTGCTTTCCATGATGAGGATATCAATGCCTTTTTCTGGAAAATCAGCGCCGGCAATGAGGGTCTGGTTTTCAAACTGGACATCGCCGGTGTAGAGGATAGTAGTGCCGCTGGCACTTTCCAGTTCCACACCACAACTACCCAGGATGTGTCCGGCATCATGCAAGGTAGCCAGAACCTGACCATTCCGACCAATGCGGAACGGGGTGCCATATGGGCGGGGCATCCAGCATCGCGCTGCATGATCCAGCTCCATGTGGTTATAGAAGGGGTATTCAATGATGCCGTCCTGAGTGCGCTTCGCCGTCATCACGTTGACGGAGTTATGGAGCATGGCCAGACCCACTTCACAGGTTGCGGCGGTCATGTTGACTTCTGCTGCTGGGTATTTGTCCTGCAACAGGGGCAGGGTGCCAATGTGGTCTAAATGAGAATGTGTTACAAAGATGGTGTCCGGGTCTGCGCTTCCAATAAGGCTGAACTCCGGCGTGGCCTCTGCGCCGTCTTTCTTGGGATGCATGCCGGAATCCAGGATGATTCTCACTCCATCCATATCCAGCATGTAGCAATTAGAGCCGATGTCGGTGCGGCGGGAAAGGTTCGTAAAATTGATCATTAGAGCAAACTGTTGGCTCCAGAGCTTACACTATTTTCCCGGAATTGTCAATGATTGCCCCTGTTTTGCGTCCCTTCGCATACTGCTGTGCAGAGTTCGGCTACGCTTCGTATTGTGTCGCCCAGGCGGTATGGGAAGGGCAGTCGTTCCTCAGTAGGGGGCATGAATGCCTGCCACTGTTCCAGTCGATCCACAATCCCTGCTACATCTCCAGGAGCGACTCGACCCTCTGGCAGGAATGTGTCGAGCATTTCTCCGACAACGCCATGATCATAAGCGGCAACAGGCTTTCCGAGCGAAAGCGCCTCCAGAATGGCTCTGTCAAAGGATGCAGGCAGCTTGGCCAGAGAGATGACAACGTCACACGCGCTCATCACATCTCGCAAATCAGGCCGACTGCCGAGCCATGTTACTTGTTTGTCTGTCTTGCTTTCTTTGAGTGATTTCCGGAGTCGGGCGAGATATTGGGGGGGCGCCTTGGCGGTGTCACCGGCTATGAATACTTGAACGGGAACGCCAATCTGCTCCAGACGGGCCAGAATGGAAGGGAGATCATCTAATCCATGCACGGGAGAAATAGCACCTGGCACGCAGATAGTGAGGGTGTTTTCATCTTTGGGGTGCTGGCGTCGCCATTGCTCAAACCATGCAGAACTGGGGCGGTATCCTGGGAAGCACATTTCCTCGTTGACGCCGTATGGGATGACCCATATGTTCTTTTCAGCCTGGAGATTAGCTTTGCGGTTCAGTTCATCGCGCAGATGACGTGAGATGGCTACAACAGCATCACTGTTTTGCAGGGCTCTGACCCATCCGAAATGCTTGGGGTAGGTCGTGTGAACTCCAATAATGCGCGGGCGCGTTTCCTGTGGCATTTTTTTGCAAACGCACCAGGCCATATTGGCCGCTTGGGTTGTGTAGGCCAGGATGATATCTGCCCTGGTGCTGCGAATCACGCGTCCCAGTCTTTTGAGCTCTGAGAAGTAGGAGAATAGAGTAATTTTATGGGAGCTGTGGTGTTGAACGGATGCTGCCGCCATCTTTCCCACCAGCTCATTGGGCGGTGCCAGCACTGCATTGCGGAACCCTGCCTGCTGCAAACCGCATGCCAAGTCTGCCGCCAGTTGGTTAATACCACCTGGGCGCAAACGTGGGCTGATGTGAAGGATGTTCATGGTTGGTGTTGGGAGAGGGAATTATACAGCTCCATGTGAGCCTGTATCATGTCTGCTCTGCGGTAGGGGGCTGGAACGGGAGTGAGCGGTCGGGGCCGCTTTGCATACCAGGATTCGAGAAGTTCTGCCATGGCTTGCGGATTTCCGGTTTCCACTTTCCCTTCGGGCAGGAATAAATCGAGCTGTTCCCCTACGCCGCCGTGTTCATAGCCAGCTACGGTACGCCCAAGGGAAAGGGCCTCCAATGTGGTTTTCCCAAAGGACTCTGGTTGTAGGGTCAGAGAGAGTGTTACATCACAGGTGCAGAGCACATCTGCCAAATCCTGGCGGTGCCCGGTCCAGGTGACACAATCGCTGACCCCTTCAGCAGCAAAACCTGCGGCAACTTCCTCCCGGTAGGCTTCTTTACCCTTCTTCGTTTCGCCAACAATGACGGCATGTGCCGGAATGCCCTTGCTTTTCAGATGCTTGAGAATGGGACCCAGGTGCGGTGCTCCCTTCAATCGGGTAATGCGCCCCGGTAGGCAAAGAGTGTATTTGCCTTTCAGTTCAGGATAGTCGCTGTACCACTTTTCAAGCCATTCGACCGTAGGGGTGTAATCAGGGGAGAATTTTTCTGTATCCACAGAGTTGGGGATGACCACAATGTCTTCCTCTGGGGTGTGGGAATAGTGCTCCAGTATGTGTTGTTTCATGCAGCGGGAAACTGCAATAACCTTGTCTCCCTTGGCCATGATTCCTGAATAGGCGTTTACGGAGTGAAATCCGTGGAAGGTGGAAACAATGCGTGGCCGTAAATCCGGCGGTAGCTTCCTGCATGCCAGATGCCCAACCCAGGCCGGAACCCGGGAGTGCAGGTGAAGGATATCTGGTTTTTCTGTGCGGATGAGTTTTGCAGTGCTGCCAATCTGGAGCAAGGTAAGCAGGCTTTTCTTGCCAATCGGGCGCCGGAAATGGCGCGCTCCTGTGGCTTCGATGAGCGGAACCATGGCTCCACCCGCAGAAACAACCACATTCTCTACACCTGCAGCACTGAGGCCTTGGCAGAGTTCTAAAACGACTTGTTCCACCCCACCAGAGCTCAGGGAGGGCAGCAGGTGCATGATTTTCATGGCAGCAACTTCGGGAAATTGTCCAGGATATAGGTGGCAGCACGCCCCGCTTCGTTCATGATTTTACCTGTCTTGGGTATGGTGTTTGTCTTAGCCCATTCGGTAAAGCGGCAGACGCTGCCATCTGCTATGAGCATATTGAGCCCACGCGCAATACGGGATGCATCTGGCTTATGGGGCCCTTCTTTTGCCGGCATTTCGATGATACCCACCGGTGCTCCACTGGAGAGGGATTCATACACCATGCTGACACTATCCTGCGTGACCCAGACCTCTTTGGCCTTGGACAGGTTCTCCTGCACCCAGTCGGGGCCTGTTTCATCAACTGGTACGACCCGTATATTCGGGCATGCGGCGGTGACATCTGCCACGAAATCTGTTGGTGTTCGGCGGGAGGTGGTCAGCACAATTGCATTAGTAGTCATCCTGGCAATGGAGGTGAGCTGGTTGAGCACTAGTTCGGCATCCCAGTTGTAGCTCTTGCTAGGTCCTCCAATGAGGATGAGAGTCTGCGTTTTCTCAATCTCTGGCTGGGGGCGTATACCATTGATGGCGCCATTGGTCGGGAAAATCTGACCATTCGCCTGGAATCCGTCTGGTAAATCATGTCTGGGGGTGATGCAGAGGTCGAACATGCTGGCAGGCAGACTGGGGCGCATGCATACCATGCACAGGCTGCGTAAATGGCGTGAAAGACTCAGTGCCGCAAGGTGCGTGCTATGCCCCGCGCACAAAATCAAATCAGGCCTGGGGTAGGTGAGTTCCTTTCCTTTATAGAAGAGCTTGCCTAGCCAGCTTAATCCCGTTATATCCACTTCATAACAGGCATGCGCCCGTTCAGGTGCGCGTTCTTTAGCTTGTTCAATAAGGGCGTTGGCAAGCCCCCTCGTTTGGGAGAGATGCCCTTTTTTGCCATCGCTGATAATATAGATAATCATGGCTTTATTGCAGGGGGAGAGTTACGCTTCCGTTAAGAGAGCTCCCAAGCAGGGGGGTGTTTAATGTGCCGCAGGGTAGACTTTCTGCGCTTACCTGGGTTTGTGTTTCTGGAGAGAATAAGAGCAGGGGCATGCCGTCCGGTTCCTCTGGATCCATGACTTCAGGTGCAGCAATGGAACAAGGATTGACACAGCATGCCTGCACCAGCTCAGCCCAGGTGAGTTTACCGGTCTGAATCAATTTGGTATAGAGGGTTGGCAGGAAGTGGTCCAGCAAGCACATGCCTTGAGGAGCAGAAGGGAAATCCTGACTCTTGGCAAAGGGTGTGCAGGGGGTGTGGTCGGAAACGATACAGTCAATCGTACCATCCTTCACTCCGGCCAGTAGGGCATCGGTATCCGCTTTGTCGCGCAGGGGGGGGAGGGTCTTATAGTTCGTATCATAGTTGCCGATGTCTTCGTGAGTGAAAAGCAGGTGGTGCAGGGCAACCTCTGCCGTAATCCTTGCTCCGGCTGACTTTGCGCGTCTGATGATTTCCACTCCTTCAGCGGTGCTGACTGTTTGCACATGCAGCTGGCAGCCGGCATCCTGCGCCAGTCGAACGATGATTTCTATACCAATTTCTTCAGCGCAGGCGGGCATACCATGAAGACCGAGTTTGTACGAGGTCGTTCCTGGGTGCATGTACGTATTTGCCGTAATGCTGGGAACGTCTCCGCGTATGGCCATGGTCATGCCAAGCTCTGCCACATACTTCATGGCACGGTGCAGCATGAGCAGGTTGCTGGGGCGTTCCCCGCCATCGCTCAGAATGCTGATACCACGGGCTGCCAGTGTGTTATAGGGGGCTTGCTGTTCTCCCTTCATGCCTTGAGAAATGCAGCCTGCAGGAATCATTTCCGCTGCGGAGCGCTGACCAACGGCATCCCGGAAGCTGTCAAGGGCTGAGCTGTTGTCGAACATGAATCCGGGTGTGGGTTGCACCAGCATGCCCCACACGCCGCCTTGCACTGCCGCCTGACCCGTGCGCGTTACGGATTCGCGCTTGCTCCGCCCTTCAATTTCAATTTTAGCATGCAGGTCAAAAAGAGCTGGCAGAAAAAGTTTTCCTGTGGCATCGATGACGCGGGCCCGCTCAGGAATTGGCATTTCTCCAGCGGGCAAGACCTCAGCATCGCGGATGGTGAGCCCTCCTAATTGCTCAACTACCTGGCTGTGTCCCGGAGCCAGACGAATATCAAAGAGTTCTCCCGTAGGAGCCCACGCCGCATTTCGTATGTAGGTATTAGTCATTGTTCTGAGTCCGGGGGGTAAGGTAGGAAAGAATACTCATGCGGGCAGCTACACCGTTTTCTACCTGGTTGCATATGAGGCTGTTTCGGTAATCCATAGCGTTGTCGCAGAGCTCGACTCCGCGGTTTACTGGACCTGGGTGCATGATGCTCAAATCCAAGGCGTCAATCCGCTTGAGCCGCTCTTCCGTTACGCCGAAAGCCTGGTGGTAATCAGCTGAGGGGAAGAAGGGCGTATCCATTCGCTCATTCTGAACGCGCAGCAGGTAAATGACATCAGGCTTCCATTCAAAGACGGCATCCCAGTTGGTAAACCTCGGGATTCCAGTGTGCTTCTGTTGGGGAACAAGCGACCCCGGCCCCATGTAGGCCACTTGAGCCCCCAGCCTCTTCAGTATGGTGCTGGTGGAGCGCGCCACGCGGCTGTGCAGAATATCGCCGATGATGACGATGCGCTTGCCTTTTAAATCGCCATATTTTTCCTGCAGCGTGAAGGCATCCAGGAATGCTTGGCTGGGGTGGGCATGGGCGCCATCGCCTGCGTTGATGACGGAAGCCTTGGCGTGGCGACCAATGACGGCGGGAATACCGCTGTTTTTGTGACGCACAATGATGTAGTCCATGTGCATGCTCATGAGGGTATCAATGGTATCATGCACACTTTCCCCCTTGACCACTGAAGATGTAGCAACGGAGAAGGTTGTGACATCTGCCTGCAGGCGCCGGGCTGCCAGCTCGAAGGATGAACGCGTGCGTGTGCTTGGCTCGTAGAACAGGGTCAGCACGGATTTGCCTGCAAGTGCGGGGTGTGTTTTACCGCTGCAAAACACCTGTTTCATTTCGGCTGCGCCCTTCAGAATGCAGCGAATGTCTTCATCACTCAAACTTTCGATTGTTAAGAGGTCTTTCGGAGTACTCATTTCTGTAAAGAGTGGTTGACCTGGAAAAGCCGTTTGACGGCTTGATTACTCTGCTAACTTGATAATGCGGTGGGCTGCCATGGCTGCATTGACTGGAGTTTTCTTATGCAGACCCACGGTCGTGGCGGGAACTCCACCTGGCAGCTGGGAAATGGCCAGCAGGGCATCTACGCCGTTGAGCGGACCACAGGGAACAGGTACGCCGATGACGGGCAGTTCCGTGTTCATGACCACTACGCCGGGCAGGGCTGCCGAAAGACCGGCAACGCAAAGAAGGACGGCCTTGGTGCCACTTGCTTCGAGTTGTTTCAGATAGTCAATGAGCGCGGGCAAATCACGGTGGGCAGAATAGATGACTTCCTCATGCTCAACATTGTTTTCCTGGAAATAGACGCGAGCCGGTTCCATGAAGGGTAGGTCGCTCTTGCTGCCGTAAATCGTGATAACTTTCATGCTACCGCATATCCTACCATGGGGACACTCATGTATCAAGCAAAAAGCACGTAAGAACAAAGCCGGTTCAAAAATAAATCCTATCATTTCAAGGGTGTTGACAATATAGTTGCTATTTGGTAAAGTCAACAGCATGAAAATGCGTGACATTATCTACCTGCTGATAGGGGGCGTCTCCTTATGTGCGGCCGCGGAACCTGTGAACCATGCTAAGGCTGATATGCCCGTGCCTGCAACTCAGAAGCAGGAACCCCCGGAGGAACGGGATGCACGCATGAAATGGTGGCGGGATGCTAAATTCGGCATGTTCATCCACTATGGTTTGTATTCTGGTTTGGCCGGCGAGTTCCAGGGAAGACCCGGTGGAGGTGAGTGGATTCAGTGCAACCTGGGGCTGGATACGGATACCTACGCTGCCGAAGCCTTGCCATTGTTCAAACCCGCCCCCGGTTGTGCAGAGGCATGGGCTGAGCTGGCAAAGGAAGCCGGATGCCGGTACATGGTATTGACCTCTAAGCACCATGAAGGATTTGCATTGTTCGATGCCATCAACACGGATTATTGCAGTGGCAAGCTGCTGCAGCGTGACCTTGTTAAGGAATTTACGGATGCAGCGCGTGCTGCTGGAATGCGGGTCGGATTGTATCATAGTGTGATTGACTGGCATCAGAAGGATTATGATCATACAATCTGCCCGGATTTGTGTTATCCGGTTAATCAGGCCGCGATGCTGAAAGACAAGAAGATTCCCCGCAATCAGACCGCATATCAGGATTATCTGCATACACAGGTGCGGCAGTTAGTGCGTAATTATGGACCCATTGACATCATGTGGTGGGATTACTCACAGGGCGCCGCAGAGGGTGCTGCCTGGAAGGCTCAAGAGTTGATGGAAACGTGCAGGGCTGAGAATCCGGGTGTCATTTTCAACAACCGTCTGTATTCCTTCAGTGGTTTTGATGCCAATGAGGATACGAAAGCGTTGGATTTTTCCAAAGGTGATTTTTCGACTCCGGAGAAGCGGATCCCTCGCGAAGGTTATCCGGGACGCGATTGGGAGGCTTGCATGACCGTAGGCAACCACTGGGGGTATAACCGCCACGATTATAAGAACTACAAGAGTCCAGAGCAAATCATCTACCAATTGCAGGAATGTGCAGCCAAGGGGGGCAACCTTTTGCTGAACATTGGCCCTAAAGCAGATGGAACCGTTCCCGAAGGCATAGTAGATGTGTTCAAGCGGGTGGGCGCCTGGATGCGCGTGAATGGGGAATCAATATATAGCAGCCGTCCCATGCAGCCGGATTCCTTGGATTTGCCGGAGGATTTGCTGGCTTCCGTTGTATGGGATGATATCTATATTTTCCTGCCCAAACGCGAGCCGGGGGAGGAAGAACTGGATTATGTACTAAGTATTCCTGCGAATCAGGTCAATGCGGTGTACCCCACCATCCTAGGGCAAGACGAATGTGAGGTAAGCATGGAACGGGTGGAGGAAACCGATGAACACGGTGAAAAACAATACTATCTGGATATCACCATTCCTGCGGAAGCCTGGACCCAGGCAGTGGAGGGGCTCCCCGTCCTCAAACTGGGGTATGATGGCTGAATGATTGCTCGCTAATAACATTACTTTCCACTATACTGTAGTTATGCCATATTCCGCTTACAGTCTGCCACGCGTGGTAGCACAGCAATATATCCTCTCATCTGTTCATGATGAGGACGCCGACACGGTGACTTACGCGGCCACTCAGAAGAACATGAGCCGTGAGGTGCTGCTGCGTAGCTTGCGCCCATCTGCCATGCAGGATGCTCGAAAAGTTCAGTTCTTTGTTGAGACGGCTCGTTTACAGGCTCGCCTGGAGCATCCGAACATTGCCGCCCCTTTGGAGCTTCTTGAGGCTGATGGTACCTGGCATCTGGCTATGGAACGCATCAAGGGTGAGCCTCTGGATATGATGGCCAGTAATGGGCGCGTCCTTCCTGCCATTGTGGTTTGTGGTTTGTTGCAGCAGCTTTGCCGCGTCTGCATTTATCTGGATATTGAACGAGTCGATTCCGTTCCATTCGCGCTGGAACACACGTTCCTGATGGATGTGGGATTCCGCTTTGATAATATGGCGCAGGCGGGTGCTCGCAGCCGTAACACCAGCAAGCGCTATCTTGCCGAGGCATCCCGGTTGATTATTCCCGTCCTCGATAAGGAGACTCCTCTGGCCATGCACCTGTTGCGCGTGATGGAGCACATGCAGAGTGTGGGATCATGGCGCCCGCTTACACCTGTGCATTTTAATGAGGAACTGACTCGTCTGCAGATGGAGATGCTGCGCGTTCAGGAGGGTGAAAAGGCTCTTGTCTCAAATGCATACACAAAATGAAGCTCCAGAAGATAGTCAAATGCGCGGCGGCGGCATCCCTGGGAATCGCTGTCGTGATTGTACTGGGAGGGTATGTCTGGCTATACAGTTGGAAATGGGGCGGTGTACCGACGGAGCATAGCAGCTGGTCGGCAGATGAGGTTCATCGATTGCATGAAATGGATGCCTACCTGACGATGCAGGCGGCACAAGCCAATCACTTGGCATTGCAGCAGGCCTGGCTGTGCAATGAGAACGTGGAGGAAAATGAGATTCCCTGGCTTGTGCAGATGGCTCTTCGATTGTATGCAGATTGGGAGTCGAAGCTTGCGTTTGCTCCGGCTCGTAAAGCGTTGCACGATTTCATCACCTCTGGAACGGCGCAGGGAAATGTGCCAGCCCTGGCCGCGCTTACCCTGATGAAGGGGGATGTACTTACGTTCAAAAGTGTTGCAGAGAAGGCCGCTTCAATCGAGTTGGGGGAGTTCCTTGGCATGGTGATATATCCAGCGGCTCCCGGAACCGAATGCATGCCAGTGGCTCAGCGCCTGGAGCTGCTTGACTGGATGCATTCCAAAGGGGTTGACGTGACTGACAGCATACAGACACACCGTTTCATGCGGAAAGCACAGCAGTCGATGCTGTATTCGGATGATTCCAACGGTGAAATCCTGAATTGGTTCCTGCGGCATGGTTACCAACTGAATGCTGCTGATGCAGCAGGCTTGTTCCTGCTGCAGGCAGATGCTTCCTTGCCCACCTGGCAGAAGTTGATTGAGGATGCGGTGCTTTCCTTGCCCCCATGTGAACGTGATGTTGAGGGTGAACTCCGTACTCTGCTCCAGATTGTTGTGAGCGCTGATAATCCTTCGCCAGAGACAGTACGCTGGTTGCTTTCCCTGGGTCACAATCCGAATGCCTTGCCTGCCGGAGCCGATACATTTGCATCGGAGAATGGTGAACACCCCCGCATTTTCAGAAAAACGCCGCTGGAGGCCTGCCTCTCCGGCTTGCAGTATTTCAGCATGGGGCTGAGTGCTGAGGAAGATGCCCGCTTGCGTCAAAAACTGGAGGTGCTCGAAATCCTGCTTCAGTATGGAGCTGTACCAACGGAGCAGATTAAGGATCTGCTGCCTGTCAATCCCGCCTTGAAAGAGGAGACCCTGGCACTGTTCCAACGCCATGGATTCCACCTTACAGCAGGAGAAAATCCGTACAACGCATGTTGCGCTCCTGAGTGAACGAAACCGCTTCTGCCCGGCAGAAGCGGTTTGTAAAAAGGTAGATGCAGGGAAGTGATTCAGGCTTCATCGCCGTCCTTCCACTCAATGCGGTTCTCGGGCTTCCAGAGTGCTTCAAGTTCGTAGAAATCGCGGGTTTCTCCGGCCATGACATGCAGCATGACATCAATGTAGTCCAGCACGCACCAAAGGGCATTGGGGGTTCGCTCTGCATACACGGGAGAGATTTCGTATTTCTCCCAGACTTCTTTGTCTACATCGCCCATGATGGCACGGAGATGCGGCACGGAGGTGGCCGTGCAGACTACGGCAAAATCCGTGATGGAGGAGGTGCCTCGTAAATCGTAGATGGCAATATCGGATGCTTTGGCATCGCATGCCACCTGGGCACAGGCAAAGGCGAGTTGTTTACTGTTCATATTGTGTGTATTAGTAAGTGTGGGTTAGAGGGTGTCTTTCTTATCAGTCCCTACGGGTGGGTCATCATCCGCAGGAGCTTCCTCAGCAGGGGCTTCTGCTGGGGTGGGAGGCTCATCATCAGGAGTCTGCAAATCAGTTGGTGCGTCATCATCCTCCGGAATGGGAGGGGGAAGCTGGCGTACGGGCGGGTCTTTCATTTCTCCTGTTTCCAGCAATTCCTTCACCTGGCTGCCGCTCAGTGTTTCAAACTCAATGAGCTTGTCTGCAATGAGAAGGAGCCGCTCCTTGTTCTCAGTAAGGATTGTTACGGCGCGGTTATAGTTCTCTGTTACAATCCGTTGGATTTCTTCGTCAATCAGCTGGGCTGTGTGTTCAGAGAAGTTGCGAGTGGTCTGGGAGATATCACGAGCCAGGAATACTTCACTATGGTTGGTGCCGTATTCAATGGGTCCGAGTTTTTCGCTCATGCCGTAGACACACACCATTTTACGGGCTATGTTGGTAGCCTGGTGAATATCACCACGGGCTCCACCGGAAATATCCCCGAACACAACGAGCTCTGCACAGCGTCCTCCCATGGCCATGACGATGTAGTCCAGCAGCTCGCTCTTGTACTCACTGTGCTTGTCTTCATCCGGCAGCATCATGGTGACGCCCAGCGCCGGGCCTCGCGGAATAATGGTAACCTTATGCAGAGGCAGACTCTTGGCCAGATTCGTCTTGAGCAGGCATACAGCGTGACCCGCTTCATGCACTGCGGTCATGTATTTCTCCTTGTCGGAAATTTCCAGGGAGCGGCGTTCGCGTCCCCATCGTACTTTTTCGCGGGCTTCCTCCAAATCCCCTTGCTCAACCGTAGGTTTATTGTGTCTCGCGGCAATGAGGGCGGCCTCGTTCACCAGGTTGGCCAGTTCGGCACCGGAGAAGCCGGTAGTGGCGCGTGCAATCGGTCCAAGGTCAACACTGGGGGAGAGCTTTACTTTGCGGGCATGGACACGCAGAATTTGTTCTCGTCCGGCAGCATCGGGAAGGTTGACGGTAACCTGGCGATCAAAGCGACCGGGACGGAGAAGTGCCGGATCCAGCACGTCCACGCGGTTAGTGGCAGCAATGACAATGACGTTCTCATTCGCTGTGAACCCGTCCATTTCCACGAGCAATGCGTTGAGGGTCTGCTCGCGTTCGTCATGACCACCGCCTACGCCATGACCACGGTGGCGGCCTACGGCATCGATTTCATCAATGAAGATGAGGCAGGGGGAGTGCTTCTTGGCCTCGGCAAACATATCACGAACGCGGCTGGCACCAACACCCACAAACATTTCCACAAAGTCAGAACCGGAAATGGTGTAGAAGGGAACTCCCGCCTCACCGGCAATGGCGCGTGCCAACAGGGTCTTACCCGTTCCGGGAGGCCCTACCATGAGCACGCCCTTGGGAATGGTTCCACCCAGATTGCGGAATTTCTTAGGATTCCGCAGGAATTCAACAATTTCCCATACTTCTTCCTTAGCTTCCGAAATACCAGCCACATCCTTGAAGGTGACCTTGTTCTGGTTCGGGTCGAGCAGACGAGCGCGGCTGCGGGCAAACTTCATGGCACCACCGGGACCTCCGCTCTGGGCTCGGAAGAAGAAGAAAATGAGCAGCAGCACTATGGCAAAGGGAAGCACATTCATCAGGAATACGCTCCATGTATTACTTTCAACAGTATACTTGACCTGGTTTCCCAAGAGGTTGCGAACCTGCTCTCCCTGGAAGGCGGCGTTGAATTCAACGCGAACGGGTTCAAGGTCTTTAAGCTGTGCTTTTGTGGCTGCAGGAAGACGGTATTCGCCAACAATGACACCCTGACCTGACGATTCATAGATAACGGGGCTGCTGCTTGTGGTGATAATTCGGCCTTCAGCCCCCATGCGGGCAAAATCCTCTGTGGACCAGATACGGTCACCTTGCAGCTCCTGCGGGGCAGATTCCACACGTGTGGTGGTGATACCGAAGCGGTTGCAGAGGGCGCGGACATCATCTGATTCCGTGAAAGGCATGTAAAAGGCTGCCTTGGGGTACTGGGGAATATTGCGGTATTCGAAGGCCGAAATAACACCTTCTGTCGAACCTGCATCAAGCGTAACTTCGATGGGGAATTCCTTCTGCTGGTTCAGTACGACCTTACCGGCTTTATAATCCTGCCGGAATTGTTCCAGGGTGATGGAGCGCCCCGGTGAGGCGAGTGTGCCATCGAACATGAATGCGACCATCAGAATCGCGAGAATGACGGCCATGAGAATCATGACTCCCCAGTTGGGGGTGCCGCCAGTGGGGGAGGGTGTTTTGTTGGGCTGCTTGTTCGGATCTGACATACGGACTTGCTTTAGTTTTTGCCATTCTACCGTAAATGGCAATGTTAAGAAATAGAGATTTGTGCCATAAAAGCTGAAAAGGACGTCAGCAAAACGCCGGGAAATCGCGGAGTCGCGCGCTTTCCCGGCGTGGAAATGGCTTGAAACACTGCTGGAAAATCAGAGGATGTGTCCCATGCGGTCACGCTTGGTGTCCAGATAATGCTTATTCTCAGCATGTGCCGGGATGGAAATGGGAACATGTTCCACCACATCAAGACCATGCCCGGAGAGTCCCTGAATCTTGAGCGGATTGTTTGTAAGGAGGCGCAGGTGCCGGATGCCGAGGTCACGCAGAATTTGAGCGCCCACGCCGTAGTCCCGCAAATCAGGCGCAAAGCCAAGCTTGATATTGGCATCTACTGTATCGTAGCCTTGTTCCTGGAGTTTGTACGCATGCAGCTTGGCTGAAAGACCGATGCCGCGACCCTCCTGGCGTAAATACAGAATGACGCCACCTTCCTGCGCTACCTGGCGCATGGCGGCATGCAGCTGGCTGCCGCAATCGCATCGGCGACTGGCAAACACGTCTCCCGTAAGGCATTCACTATGCACGCGGCAGAGTATCGGCTTTTCCGGGTCAATGCTTCCATGCACCAGTGCCAGGTGGGTTTTGCCGTCTACTTTTGAATGGTATGAGTAGCAGTCAAAGACGCCATAATCTGTGGGTAATTTGACCACTTCCTCGCGGACGATGAGCTTTTCCGTGTGTTGCCGATGCTCGATAATCTGCGCCAGGGAGCAAGCCTTCAGACCGTACTTCTTCTGGAATGCCCCCATTTCGCCCAGGCGAGCCATGGTGCCATCATCCTTCATGATTTCGCAGCACACGCCTACAGGTTCCATGCCGGCTATACGCAGGATGTCCACTGTGCCTTCGGTGTGTCCAGCGCGGCGGATGACCCCGCCTTCCACAGCGCGCAGCGGGAAGCAGTGGCCAGGTTGCACAAAGTCATCCAGCGTGCAGTGGGGGTCAGCCAGCTTGATGGTGGTGATGGAGCGTTCAAAGGCACTGATACCGGTAGTAATGCCGTCCTTGGCATCCACACTCACGGTGAAGGCTGTGTGGTGCTTTTCTGTGTTGTGCTGGGCCTGCATGGGTAGCCCCAGCGCATCTACTCGCTCATGAGCCATGGGTACGCAGATGAGTCCGCGGGCGTGTGTGGCGATGAAATTGATGTTTTGCGGCGTGGCAAACTGACCGGCGCATACGAGGTCCACTTCATTTTCCCGGTGGGGGTCATCCGTCATGAGGATGAGCTTGCCCATGCGTAAATCATCAATTACTTCCTCAAGAGGGGAGTAGATAATCGGATCCTCTCCGTCGGCTACAGGAACTTGCCCGGAAATAACCGGGCGAGGTGTTTCCTGGGGCTGGGGTGTCGGAGGAAGCTCCTCTCCCATGGTAGCGGCATCGCAGCGATTGATGAAATCGTTGATATCGAAGGTGCCGTTGGAGGCCGTGAATTCGATGTGCTTCATGAGGTGGGGTTACTTGTTCATCTTAGCCCAGGAGTCGCGCAGACCCACGGAGCGGTTGAACACAGGATGCTCAGCACTGTGGTCATACCGGTCGGCCACAAAGTAGCCGGTGCGCTCAAACTGGCAGAGGAACTCAGCCGGTGCAGCCGCCAAGGCTGGTTCCACAATGGCATCTGAAAGAATGGTGAGGGAATTCTCATTCAGAGAGGCAAGGAATCCTGCTTCATTGGCATCCGGGGCTTCATCCTTGAAGAGTCGGTCGTAAAGCCGTACCTCTGCCTTGACCCCGTATTTGGCAGATACCCAGTGGATGGCGCCTTTGCATTTGATGCCTTCAGGCGGATTGGAACCAACTGTGCCGGGGATGATTTCAGCCTGCACTTCGGTCACGTTGCCATCAGTATCAGCGGTGTAACCGGTACAAACCATGCAGTAGCCGCCGCGCAGACGCACACAGGCGCCGGGGGAAAGACGCTTGTACTTCTTGGGCGGCTCAACCATGAAGTCATCCTGTTCAATCCAGACTTCTTTGGTAAGTACCAGTTTGCGGTTACCCAGTTCAGGCTTTTCCGGATTGATGACAACTTCCACTTCTTCTTCAAAACCATCTGGTACATTGGTGAGCACCAGTTTAAGAGGACGAAGAACGGCCATGCGACGCTCAGCATGGGTGTTGAGTTCGCTGCGGACAGAATTTTCCAGGCGTGCAACATCTGTGTTACCATTGAACTTGGTGATGCCCACCCCTTCGCAGAAGTCTACAATGGCCTTGGCCGGATAGCCGCGGCGGCGCATACCGCAGATAGTGGGCATGCGCGGGTCGTCCCAACCGGAAACAAATCCCTCCTCCACCATCTGGCGCAGTTTGCGCTTGCTCATCACGGTGTACGTGATGTTCAGACGTGAGAATTCACGCTGCTTGGGCTTGGCTGGAACCGGGCAGTTATCGATGACCCATTCGTAGAGCGGACGGTGGTTTTCGAACTCCAGGGTGCAGAGCGAGTGGGTGATGTGTTCGTAGGCGTCCTCCAGCGGGTGGGCAAAGTCGTACATGGGATAGATGCACCATGAATTACCCGTATTGTGGTGGTGGTCATACGAAATGCGGTAAATCACCGGGTCTCGCATATTCATATTGCTGCTTGCCATGTCAATCTTGGCTCGCAGCACAGCGGCGCCTTCGGCGTAGTTGCCGCGTTTCATGGCTTCGAACAGAGCCAGGTTTTCTTCAACAGAAGTATTGCGGTAGGGAGATTCGATACCCGGTGTTACCAGGTTGCCGCGTTGCTGGCGCATCGTTTCGCGATCCTGCAGGTCAACGTAGGCCAGGCCCTTCTTGATGAGGGCAACAGCACAGTCGTAGTAGAAATCGAAGATGTTGGACGCCCAGTACAAGTGCTCACCCCAGTCAAAGCCAAGCCAGTGGATGTCTTCCTGAATGGAATTGACGAACTCGATATCCTCCTTGCAGGGGTTGGTGTCATCGAAGCGCAGGTGGCATACAGCTCCCAGATGGGCGTATTCCTTGGCAAGACCAAAATCCAGACAGATGGCCTTGGCGTGGCCTATGTGAAGATAGCCGTTGGGTTCCGGGGGGAAACGGGTAATCGGTACCTTGCAGTATCCCTCTGCCAGGTCTTTAGCTACCATTTCACGGATGAAGTCTTTTTTCTCCTCTGTCGTCATGCGCGCGATTCTAACGCCAAACTGCCCGCGAATCAAGCGAATTCGGGCTCATGACAGAGTGAAACCGGGTAATTTGCACTAGCCAAGTTCCTCCATGTATGCTAGAATAGCGCGCATGGATAGAGCCGAGGTTGAGAAAAGTCTGGATTATGTGTTCACTGATGAGTCGTGGTTGAAGCAGGCGCTTACCCATCCGAGTAGTGACCAGAAACGTATCACCAACCTTAATTATGAACGGCTGGAGTTCCTGGGTGACGCCGTGCTGGAACTTGTTGTGAGCCGGGAACTGTTTGCCCGCTATCCCAAGGCAGATGAAGGAGAGCTGACCAAGATGCGTTCTGCTATTGTGAGCCGTGCTCATTTGTCTGCTCTGTGCGCGAAGTTGGGGTGGGGGGAACAATTGACCCTGAGTCCCCAGCTTGAGATGAATGGCGGGCGAAAGGCGGTTTCCATCCTGGCAAATACCTTTGAGAGTATCATTGGCGCTGTCATGATGGATTCCAATTATAATGCTGCGCGTAAGGTGACGCTGCGCCTCATGAGCGAAAGCCTGGAGTCGGCTCACTCCCTGGTGGTGGTGAATTATAAGGGAAACCTGTTGGAACGCTTGCAGGCTATCAATAATGAAGGCCCCAGGTACGAGATTGAATTAGTGGATGAAAAGAAACCTGCGGGGCCGTTCCGTGCCCGTGTTTTCTGGAATGGAATCCAGATTGGATGCGCGGAGGGGCAGAGTAAGCATAAGGCGGAAGTTGCCGCAGCTGCTAACGCATTCGAGCTGAAGCTATTTGAAAATCAATAACTCAGACGGAGTACCTGCACTGGGGCCGGGGTGCATTCCAGAGGAATGCGGGAGTCACTTCCACTGATTTGCAGGTGGTATTTGCCCTGGCGGGGCAGGGAGAGCCGGGTCATATAGCGGACATCGTCCGTACTCAGGGGGAGCTGGGCTGAGCTGAGAACAGTTCCGGATTCATTTACAATCATCACTTGCAGGGGCGAGTTGCTCCGTGGCTGGAGGTCGACCAGCAACCGCTGGTGTTCGGCCGGGTGCCCATGCCTGGCGTACCACTCCTTAGCAAGTTGCAAATAGCGCTCGGTCACATCCTCTGCCTTCATGGCAGGAAAGGGCAAATCTGCAGGATACCATGTATCTACCCCTTGCGGAGTGGCCGCTTTGATTCTCTGCAACGGAATCCGGGCATCCAGCATCCCTATGTTTTCCATAACCCAGGGAGTATTGAAATCTGACTCGTTCAGTTCAATCATGTGCCATTGCCCATCGAACCATGCTTCTGCCCAGGTATGATTGCCCTGGAGGTGGTTCCAGGTAAGGATTCCTGCGGCCCGTGCCGGTATGCCAACGGCTCGTAGCGCGCAGACGAGCAGTATGCTTTGTCCGGTGCAGGAAACTTTCTTTTCAGCCAGAGCTTCCAGCACGTTCATATTGTGCTTACGGCGCTGCGTGGAATAATATACCCCTGTGGCTTTACCCAGCTGGGTGGAGATTTTCAGCACGGCTTCCCGTGCAGACGCGCAATCCCTGACTAACGGTGCAACAATTGGAGTAAGGGTGGCTCTCCAGTCGCAAGGTTCTTCATCAAGTACAGTATCAGGCAGGAGAGAAGCAGTAGCCACTGCTGCCGGAATATCCTGCCCCCATGCTCCGACCTCTGCTACTGCCGGCCATGCGAAAAGGAATAGAAAGGGCAGGAGCTGCTTCATTCTACTTCTCCGTAGAGGGTGAAACCAGTGCACTCTGCAATCCTCACAGGAACCAGCGTGCCAATTTCTGCCGTGCTGCCGGGGATGATGACAGGCTTATTCTGGGAGGTGCGGCCTTGCAATCTGTCTGGGTTATTCTTGCTGGGACCTTCCACCAGAATGGTCTGCTTTGTGCCTACCAATGCTTCGTTGCGTGCTACGGCGATACGGTTGACTGTTTCCAGAAGGTCGTGATTGCGCTCTTCCTTGATGCGGAGGCAAATCTGGTTGTCCATGGCGGCTGCAACCGTGTCGCGCCGGGGAGAATACTGGAACACGAAGGCGTTATCAAATTGAATGCGCTCAACGGCGGCCTTGGTTTCCAGATAATCCTCATGCGTCTCACCTGGGAACCCTACGATGATATCCGTTGTGATGGCCAAATCCGGCCGGGCGGCGCGCATGTCCTCACAAAGTCTAAGGTATTTCTCATTCTTGTAGGGGCGCCGCATGAGCTGCAGAATCCGGTCACTACCGCTCTGCATGGGGAAGTGGATGTGGCTGCAAAGCTTGGGCAGGTAGGTATAGGCGTTGACCAGGTCCTGACGGAAGCCTATGGGATGAGGGCTGGTGAAGCGGATGCGTTCCAAGCCGTCCATATCATTCAGCTGTTCGAGCAGACGAACGAAGGCTCCCCGTCCGTTTACAATGGGTTCATCTTTCCCGTAGCGGTTGACAATCTGCCCAAGAAGTGTTACTTCCTTGATTCCCCGGTTGACGAGTTCACGGACTTCCTGAAGTATATCCGCTGCCGGCCGGCTGCACTCTGAGCCTCGCGTGCTGGGGACGATGCAGTACGAGCAGCGCATTTCACAGCCCTGCATAATGGAAACAAAGGCTGTACAGTTGCCGGAGGGGGGGAGATGGTCGCGTATCGCATTCTGGAACCCTTCTTCCTGCTGGGTGGCGCAAATATGGGCCCCCCGGCGGATGGGGGCAAAATCCGGCTGGCCGAGACGGCTTTTCAGCAGACGGTTGCAAAGCTGGTAGACGTGGTGGTACTGCTGGGTGCCAGTCACGATGTCCAGGCGTGGCAAATCGCGGAACAGGGAGGCTGCCCGACTCTGGCACATGCACCCCATGAATCCGTATACTACCCAGGGTTTGGCCGTGGGACGCGCGCACAGCAGCCCCATTTTGCCAAGAGCCTTTAATTCTGCTTTCTCGCGTACTGAGCAGGTATTAATCAGGATGACGTCTGCCTGGGCTTCATCTCTGGTCAGTTCATAGCCACCATTTAGAAACATGCTGGCCACTTGCTCAGAATCACGCTCATTCATCTGGCACCCGTAGGTCTTTATCAACACGCTTGGCATGCGCGTATGCTAACACAGAGCAGGGTAGATGAAAAGGCTAATTCAAGTCACCGATGTGATTATCTCCGGGATGCGGAAGTCATGCGCTTCAGTGGGGAGCGTTTCTCGCATTTGCTCAGGGAAGGCAAGGGCTAGCATCCTGGCCTGCGGGCATTGGTGGATGAAACGGTCGTAGTATCCGCCTCCATACCCCAGCCTGTCTCCCTGTCTGGTAAACGCAACTCCGGGGATGATGAGAATATCGATTTCCTGAGGGCGTATGGTTGGTGTGTGGACGGCTGGTGCCAAAATGCCCATAGCTCCTGGTTCCAAATCAGTTTCAGGCACTATTACTTGGCGGAATTCCAGTTGGTGTTCAGAAAGACAGCGGGGAAAGACAAAGCGGTGCTGGGGGTATCTGCCCAGAAGCGGCATGAGGTTAACCTCATGTGGCAGTGGCGCATAGATGGCTACACACAGTGGCTCTGTGGACTCAAGAATGGGCGCCAGCCTTGCTCTCAGTCGGGCAGAACGTTCTTGCGCCGGGTCAGAAGCGGCAGCGTCTTTTAATAACTGCAGCACCTCCCGGCGGACGTTCTGTTTGGCTGCCCTCATTTACTGGTTTGAAACCTGCGGGTTGCGACCAAAGAGGGCCAGCATGCGTCCCGTGTTGCCCTTTTCTACCCGGTATGAATAGAAGGTTTCCAAATCTTCAGCAGTGTTTAGTCCACTATCAATGATATGTTCCGGGATGATGCCGGCTTCTTCCAATTCCTGCTTAATCATGGTAACGATATCGACCTCGTAATGCGGAGGCCGGATGCAGGGAGAAATGACGGCAACACAATCGGACGCTTGAACACCCAGTACCTTATGCATGGCTTTCAGCGTTTCGCCCACAATGTTCTGCTGGGTTCCGAGCTTCCCGGAATGAACAAGGGCGCGGCTTTGCGAAACGGTGTCGTATATCCATACAGCGGCGCAGTCTGCAACATAGATACCCAGGCAGCAATCTGCCTTGCCACCGCAGAAAAGTCCATCAACCCCTTCTACTGGGTATGAGCAGCCAATGTCCCCTACAAGGGCCACCTTATTACCGTGCACCTGCTGGGCGCGGCGAAGCATCTTGGTGGCAATGCCTCCTGACAGTAAAACAGCCTCATGCGTGGGTGTGAGGGCTGAAATAACGGCGTTGCGGTCCGTGGTGGTCGGAATGCCGGGAATGCGGGTAATGAAACGTGCGAAGTTCTCAGGATACTGATTGAGAACGTTCAGGTATTCAGGTGCATAGTTGCTCATAGTTCAAGAGTGGGTGGGCTTTTATGCCATGTTTTTACGAGCGGCAGCCGTGCGGCGGGAAATAACGCGGCGGGCGCTTCCCATGGGGGTGGACGCGTCCTCCCTGGACATCATTTGGGCAAGGTCTGCTGCAATATTGCTACGCATCTGGGCTATCAGGGCTCGCCCTTGGTCTGTGATGCGTACCATGATTTTCCGACGGTCTGCCGCAGCTGTGTAGCGCTTTAAGTGACCCAGTTCCTGCAATTTGTCAATCATGCCGGTGGCAGCGGCAGTGGAATGCCCCATCATCTTGGCGATATTACTCATGGAGAGACATTCCTCTTCTGCAAGATAGGCCAGCAGAAAGAATTGGGGGAAGGAGACCTTTCCTTTAGTCAGTTCCGGTGAAAGGCGAAGAATGCAGCTGCGCTGGGAGAAAAGGACAAAATCAGTCAGATTCTGAACGTCTTGTTCATGCTGGGTTTCGCTATTGCTAAACGGGCTTTTGCTCATCGTCCTGAAGGGGCTGTTCAGTTATGATATTACGGCTTTGCGTAATTTTTGCAAGCCCAAAATTTCAGCTCATCCTAAGCGTTGCGGGGAGGAGTGAGAATGTGGGGGTAAAAAAATAAAGGCCATACCACATATTGTGATTTGGCCTGGTAAAAAAGTTTTGTCGAACTTTAATTTGTAGTGTTAATGCGCTTGAGGATTAGGGGCAATGCGGAGGATATTGCGAACTTCTTCACTTAGGAGCTTATCCTGTTCCATTCGTTCAATATGTGCCCTGATAGCATTCCAGACCGTGTTAAACGCCTCCATGTGGTGTTGCACCGCCATGTAGTCCTGCACTGTTGGCTCAGGAAGTTCCCTCTGGATTTTTGCCAGCTTCTCACATTCTTTCTTTAATTCCTGGAGCTGGGGAATGGCGCCCTTAGTGCTCGCCGCATCCCGGCAAGAGTTGAGGCAAAGCTCCGTGCGGGAGAGAAAGTCCAGAATAGCCGATGTTAAATCCAGATGGTTGCCGGGCTGTTCCTGAGCCGGAGCTGCAACCAGCCCCAGGAAGAGAACAATGCTGATGAGGAGTTTTTTCATGAGCCTCTGTAATCAGTGGTGTTTGTGGTGCCCCTTGGCGCCATGCAGCTTGATCGGAGTACCACAACCTGGGCAGGTGAAGCGACGGCAGAAAATGATATGCAGAGCTGTGGAGAGATTGTACCCAAGACCTGGAATATTATGTGCCGCGCGGTTTCGCGAATAGTCCCTGAATGAGAAAATGCGGATGTGGCACACGGGGCATGTATCTGTCCGGGAAATCAAGAGGTAGGGCAGGCAGGGCAGGATGATGAGCGCTGCTGCAAGCAGGGCAATGGGTACGTCAGGCAGGTTGTTGGAGACCATCAGGTAGGGCAGCACGAAGATTGATACCGCCGGAATAATCAAAGGCAGGATACCCAGGGCTGCCAAGGTATGGCGCACAGGCCGGACGCTTCGCACGGGACTATGCAAAATCTGCTTCTGGTGACGCTTTTTGACTGCTCTATCAATTCGTACCTCCTGAGAACGCTTGATTCCATGGCGGAAGCCCGTTGTGGGACCGACATTCTTAACCAGGAATGAAGTACTTGATGTTTCCTCAGTGCTTGCGTTTGTCTCTCCCGAATATAAATCATAAATGGCTTGAATCTTGGAAAGGTTCAGCGTAAACGTTTTGTCCGGGAAAAAAGATTCAGCTTGTTCCAAGTCTTCCAGGATGTGCCGTGGAGTGGTCAGAGATAACTGAGCGGGACTGGTGATGCCGCACAGCTTCAGTTCCTCAAGCTCCTGTGGTGTCAGTTTGCTGAATGTTCCTGTATCCATATCTGCATGAAACGTTGCTTTTGATTAGATGAGCGCCTGGAGCATGGCGTTGAGCTGAGCGGTTTTTGCTTCCCACTCAGCAAGGCGGGCGCGCTCCTGCTCCACAACTGCTGCAGGCGCGCGGTCTACGAAGGAAGCATTACCCAGCTTGGCCTTGCTCTTGGAAATTTCCTTCTCCATCTTTTCTAGCTCCTTAGTGATACGGCTGCGCTCTGCATCCATATCCACCAGACCTTCCAGAGGGAGGAAGAGTTCACCGAGCGGCGTAAGCGCAGTGGGTGTCCCCTTGGGCGCATCATACTCCGGATTCACCGCGGCAGATTGCGCGCCAGCGAGCAGGGCAAGTCTGGATGCCAGGTCGTCATTGACCGGAACGGTAGCAGGTTTGAGAACGAATTTGACCTTTCTGTTGGTGGCCAGGTTATACTCAGCCTTGAGGTTACGGGCTTTGTTTGCCGTTTCGTAGAGAGCCGTTGCTGTGGCGCGGGCTTTGGAAATCTCTGCGCTGTCGAGACCGGAAAGCAACACTTCGGGATTGGGCAGGGGGGTGCTCATGAGCGGCGTGTTGTTGTGAGCAAAACCGAGGCTTGCCCAGAGCTCTTCTGCAATATGGGGCATGATGGGCGCGAGCAGAGCCAGGTAGTGGCGCAGCACTGTGTCCATGGTGAACAATGTGGCGTTCTTGACCGCAGGGTCACCATCGCGCAAATCATTCTTTACTGCTTCCAGGAACAGGGAGCAGTATTCATTCCAGAAGAAGGAGTACAGTGCCTGGGTATAAGTGTTGAACTCATACTTGCCAAGTCCGTCTGCAACGGTGGCGTGTAGTTCCTTCAGCTTGGACAGAATATCAATGTGCACAGCAGTGAACTTAGGTGCCGGTTCTGTGCTGGCTGTTCCCTGCATCATGCGGAAACGGGCTGCATTGTAGAGCTTGTTGGCGAAGTTCTTGCCTTCTTCAATCTGTTTTTCGTCGAACTTGACGTCTGTACCAGTCGGGGCGATACGCATGAGACCGAAGCGCAGGCCATCGGCACCGTACTTGGCGATGAGGTCCAGCGGGTCAGGGCTGTTGCCAAGGCTCTTGCTCATCTTGCGACCCAGCAAATCACGCACAATGGAGGTGAAGAACACGTTGCCAAAAGGCTTGCCCCCAGCAAAACGGTAGCCAGCCATAATCATGCGGGCAACCCAGAAGAAGATGATGTCCGGGCCGGTTACCAGGTCGCTGGTCGGGTAGAATTTGGCGAGGCAGTCCTTGTCCATGGTGGAGAAAGGCCACAGCCAGCTGCTAAACCAGGTATCAAGCGCGTCTTCATCCTGCACCCAGTTTTCAGGGTCGGCCGGGGGTTCTACCCCAACATAGATATCTCCAGCAGCAGCGTCTTCTGCATCAAGTTTGGCGGCTTGCTGCAATTCGCCCGCCTTTTCCTTGCGGTACCACACCGGAATGCGGTGCCCCCACCACAGCTGGCGGGAAATGCACCAGTCCTGAATACCTTCCAGCCAGTGGGCATAGGTCTTGCCCCAGTGCGCCGGACGGAATACAATGTCTCCATTGGCAACGGCTTCGGCGGCCTCCTTCACGCAGGGGTATTTGAGGAACCACTGCATGCTCAGGCGGGGTTCAATGGGTACGTCGGAACGCTGGCTGATGCCTACGTTGTTCTCGTAGTCCTCCACCTTTTCAAGGAGCCCCTTGGCTTCTATCAGTTCAATGGACTTATCGCGGGCAACAAATCGGTCAAGCCCATGAAGTTCCGGGCAACCGGGACAGTTGATATGTCCATCCGGAGTCAGGATATCGATGATTTCGAGATTGTTCTTCATGCCAACCTCAAAGTCGGTACGATCGTGGGCAGGGGTAATCTTCAGCGCGCCGGTGCCGAAATCGATTTCCACATGGTCATCGGCAATGATGGGGATTTCTGCTTCACAGAGCGGGCGGATAACTGTTTTGCCGATGAGGTGGGAGAAACGGGGGTCTTTTGGATTCACCGCCACGGCTACGTCTGCCATAATGGTTTCCGGTCGGGTAGTGGAGACGAGCAACTGCCCGCTTCCATCGGCTAGTTTGTAACGGATAGTATACAGCTTGCTCTTGGACGGGGTCATGATGACCTCTTCGTCGGAAAGGGCTGTGAGGAGCACGGGATCCCAGTTCACCATACGGTGACCGCGGTAAATGAGACCCTCATTGAAGAGCTCGGTGAATACACGTGCAACCTCCGGAGCGTACACGTCATCCATGGTGAAACGCTCGCGCTCCCAGTCACAGGAGCAACCCAGTTTCTTGAGCTGGTTGATGATGATGCCTCCGTGCTTTTCCTTCCAGTTCCACACCATGTTGACGAAGGCCTCACGGCCTACATCAAAACGCGTGCGGGGCGGCGTCTCCTTGGCCAGTTCTTTTTCGACTCGTGCCTGCGTGGCAATGCCGGCGTGGTCGGTGCCTGGCAACCAGAGTACCTCCTTGCCTTCCTGGCGGGCGCGGCGGGCTAGAATGTCCTGAATTGTGTTGTTGAGCACATGCCCCATGTGCAGAACGCCAGTCACGTTGGGCGGGGGAATCACAATGCTGTAGGCAGGTTTGTCGGAATGGGGGTCTGCGTGGAAACAACCCTCAGATATCCAACGGGTTTGCCATTTCTCTTCAACTAAGGTCGGTTCGTAAGCCTTGGGCAATTCAGTCATGACGGGGGATTCTACTCGCATTGTCTGCCAAATTCAAGCCTTTTCGTAAGGCTGACGCACTGCGTAGTCTTGACATGGCGTAGCACTTGGAGTATGCTCGTCGAGCGACATGAAGTTGATGCGATTTTTTCTGATGGGGACGTTGCTGGGTATGTGTGCATTAGCCCAGGCTGTTGAGGTTGTTTTATGTGGAGGCGTAGCACTTCGTTCATGGGAGAATTACCGTGGTCCCGCTGCCCATGATAACTGGTGGGCCAACTTCGTGCGGGCATCCACGGTCTATATTGATGGAGCATTAGCCCGTAACCCTCAAAGGGATATCCTCTGGCTCGTCTTCCGCCCCTCCTATGTATCCCGTGGCAGGGAAAACCAGATTGATTACATTTCCCGTATTAAGGAAACGGCTTCCAAACGCAAAATTCGTTTCAAATTTGTGGATTCGGCAGATGAGGTCTATGCTGCCATCAATTCTGCTCCCCGTAATAAGAAGGACCGTATCACCGCATTCTTCTACTTCGGCCACAGTAATCCGCATGCATTTATGCTGGATTACAGCAATGATATCATGGCGGCTTCAACAGCCTGGATACATGAGAAAGACCTGGCCTCCAAGATTAAGCCGGAAGTTTTTGACCCCAATGCTGAATGCTGGAGCTACGGTTGCTATACCGGACGCAGTATGAGCCGGTATTGGTTCAAGGCTTTCAAAGTGGGACTCTGGGGTAACCTTGAGGCTACCCGCTACCAGCCGGTAGGGGAAGGCCGCCTTCCCGCCGGGGTGGGAAAATGGGTGCGTTTCTAATGTCCTGGTTATCAAAAAGAGGCAGGGTGGCTTTTATCGCCACCCTGCCTCTTTTTTATGAATCACTTTTCTTCTTTCGACTGACCTTCTTTTTGGGCTTGGGGCAATCTGCTTCAAAATCGATGTTTGATTTGTTTTCTGAGCAGATGGCCCGGCTCATGCACCCTGCGGCCAACTCGCCACGCAGGATTGCCTCGGCAATCGGGTCTTCCAGTAAGCGCTCGATGGCGCGGCGCATCGGGCGGGCTCCGTATTGTGGGTCATACCCTTTATCCACCAGCATACTGATGACCTCTGGTGAAAGAGTGAGGGTAATCTTTTTATCAGCCAGACGCTGAATGAGCTTCCGGGCTTCCAATTCAACAATTTTTTCCAGGTCAGGACGGTCAAGCATTCTGAACACGATGAGTTCATCAAACCTGTTGATAAATTCGGGCCGGAAGTGCTTTTTGGCTGCTTCCGTAATCTTTTCCTTCATGCTTTCGTAGTCTGACTCCTGGCGGTTGCTCATGGCTCCGAAGCCCATGGTACTCTGCTGGCTGGCCAGACTGGCTCCAACATTCGAGGTCAGAATGATGATTGTGTTGCTGAAGTTGACCTTGCGACCCAGGGAATCGGTCATGCAACCCTCTTCCAATACCTGCAGTAAGAGGTTCATCACATCCGGGTGTGCTTTTTCAACTTCGTCAAAAAGGATGACGGCGTAAGGCCTGCGGCGCACACGTTCTGTGAGCTGACCGCCTTCATCGTGTCCTACATATCCGGGAGGTGAACCAATGAGACGGCTGGTGCTGAATTTCTCCATGTACTCGCTCATGTCGACCTGGATTAGTGCTTCAGCCGTGCCAAACATGATTTCAGCAAGGTTTCGAGCCAGGTACGTCTTACCCACTCCCGTAGGCCCCATGAACAGGAAGGAGCCGATAGGACGGCGCGGATCCTTGATGTCGGCACGGCTGCGGCGCAATGCTCGTGAAATGGCAGAGCAGGCTATATCCTGACCAATAACCTTGCTTTTGAGTTCCTCTTCCATGCGGAGTAGTTTCTCTGTCTCCTTTTCTTCCATTCGAGCCAAGGGAATCCCCGTCCATTTGGAAACAACCGACATGATGTCATCCTCTGTCACTTCAAGATAGCTTGAATCCATCTCCTGTTTCCACTGGTCAACGGACTGACCAATTTTCTTTTCCAGAGTACGCACTGAATCGCGCAGCTGGGCGGCGGTTTCAAAATCCTGTTTATCAACTGCCTCCATCTTGGCATTTTCCAAGCGCCGGAGTTCTGCTTCTTCTTGTTTGATGCCAGCCGGGCGAGTCATGATGGAGACACGCATACGCGAACCAGCCTCATCCATGAGGTCAATGGCTTTATCCGGAAGGAAGCGACCCGTCAGGTAGCGTTTGGAGAGATATGCAGCACTTTCCAGAGCCTGCTGGGTGTAATGTACGTGGTGGTGCTTCTCATACTGCGGGGCAATGCCTTGGAGGATTCGGACGGTATCTTCCACACTGGGTTCGTTTACCTGCACTTGCTGGAAACGGCGTTCAAATGCTGCATCTTTTTCAATATGCTTGCGGTATTCATTCAGGGTGGTGGCTCCGATAGCCTGCATCTCACCGCGGGAAAGGGCTGGTTTAATGATGTTGGATGCGTCCATTGTCCCTTCGGCGGAACCCGCACCGATGAGGGTGTGAATCTCATCAATGAAGAGGATGATGTTCTTTTCCTTGCGTATTTCATCCATGACGGCCTTCAGGCGTTCCTCAAACTGCCCGCGGTACTTCGTCCCCGCCACCATGAGCGCCATATCCAGGGAAATCAGGCGCTTGCCAATCAGGAATTCAGGTACATCCCCTGAGGCAATCATCTGCGCCAGCCCTTCAACAATGGCTGTCTTGCCCACACCTGCCTCACCCAGCAGAACTGGGTTGTTCTTCGTGCGGCGGCACAGAATCTGGATAACACGTTCCAATTCTGCTTGCCGGCCAATGACCGGATCCATTTCGCCTGCAGCGGCGCGAGCAGTAAGGTCACGCCCAAAAGCACTTAATGCCGGTGTTTTGGAGTTGCTGTTGAAACTGGCAGAATTATTGCCGGCGGTCTGGCGGTGCAGGAATGCATTGCTGTCCTCCTCCTCTTCCTCCTCTCGTCTCGGGCGTTGAGGGGTATCATCTGGGTCTCCGGGCGTGGAATCAAGCCCGAAACCGGGGTTGATTTCTTCCATGATGCCGCGGCGTACGGATTCATAGGTAAGCCCGGTGGATACCAGACTATGCCAGGCAAGGCCGTCCTCGTCTTTCAGCATGGCCAGAAGCAGATGCTCCGTACCCACATAGGTGTGTTTGAGCTTCTTGGCTTCCTCTCCTGCCTGGATGAGGATTTTTCGAACCCGGGGCGTGTAGGGAAGGGAGCCTTCCGCTGTGGCTGAACCTGGAATAACGCTTTGTTCAATTTTGAAGGTAAGGTCTGCAATGTCGACCCCGGCGTTCTCCATAACGCTGATGGCCACTCCCTGGCCGAGTTTCAGCAGACCGAGCAGCACATGCTCCGCACCAATGTAATTGTGGTGGAAACGGTCAGCTTCGCGGCGGGCAATGTTGAGTACTTGTTGTGCGCGTGGTGTGAAGTTGTTGTTCATGCAAGTGTATCTGCAAATTGGTGAGGGTGGTTGTTGAGGAAAACTCGTGCTTCAGAGGCTCGTTTGATGCAGAGGGTGGAGTCTCCGTGTTCCTCCGCAATTGCTGTCACGGTTGCCTGCTCAAGCCCGAACTGGTTCAAAGCTATGAGGATGGACGCTTCCTCTTCTTCCCAGCGGATGATGCCCAGGAGGGTACCCAGCCGGAGGAGAGAGAGAGTATCTCTCAATTCCTTGATGCTAAGTCTGCGACAGTTTGTCAGGAGTCCGTATGCACGTCCTATGGCGTCTTGCAGGTATTGGCCTGGAGCGGCTAGTAATTTCTGACGCACTTGTTGCTCCCTGTGTACAATGTGATTGATGACGGAATTGAAATTTTCCTGGAGTTCCTCAAGACTGTCTTCAGGACCTGGAATGGAGAATAGTACAAACAAATGCCCCGTGTCATCCTGGGAATCAGAAAAATAAGGGGAGATGCTTACATGAAGCTTCTCCAGAGCCTTGGTGACCTGGTTCATCATGTTAGCAATGGTGAAACCAGGCAGATGCAGCAGACAATATAGCTGCATACCGTCACCTGCTTCTGCGGGAATGCTTGTCAGGTACCCATGCTGAGGTGTATAGGCAAGCGGAAGCTTCATCTGGAGCTGAATATCAAGTTCCTCCAGTTCTCTGATGCCACTGTCGAAATCAAGACCGTTCCGGAACGTGTGAGCCACTACGTGCTCTTCCTCATTTACCATGATGACAGTGGGGCGCTTGCGTGGGATGATGAGGAAGCATCCGTCCTGTCTTGCTGCCATGCAGGGAGTGAGTTGCTTGCGGGTCAGCAGAGCCCGGCGCTGCCCGTAGCTCAATTGTGTCATTTCTGCAACGAATGCATTTTTGTAACCACTCGTTTCACGGAAGCAGGATAACACTTTTTCCGCTACGGCTGTTCGGTTTTCAGCTTTGCTCCAACCAGGAAAGGGATACCCGGACAGGTTGCGAACCATGCGTACAATACTCCCTAGCACGACGCCATCAGTCGAGTTTCTGTCCGGTGCCCAGTTCAGGCATGCTTTAAGCATGGTATCGAAGTTCATGCGTGAAAGGGAGGAAGTTCGTTAATCTGGTCGCGCAGTTGGGCTGCTCGCTCATAATCCTCTCGGTCAATGGCTTGTTGTAATTCTTTTTCAAGACGTAGTTTGCGGACAGCATCGGATTCCTCAACCGGATTGTCATCAAAATCAGCCAATGGGTCAAGTTCCCTGCTGAACACGGCATAACAATCAGGACATCCCAGATGCCCGGTGCGCCGGTAGTCTTCCAGGCTGAATCCGCAAACCGGACAGTTGCTGAGCATGTCCAGCGGTGCAGGGGTGCTTTGTGCTTGCTCTCCGGAGGTGAGTTCCCTTACAAGTTTATCTATCTTGTTCTTGAACTCTTCCGGGAAGAACTTTTCTGCAAAAGTGAGGGATTGTGGGTCGAAGAGCCCTTTGGCACGAGCACAAGCCTCACACAGGGTAAGTTCTGAAACTTGCCCATTCACTATCTGCGTCAGGAACATTGACGCTCGTTTGCCGCATATCTGGCACTTCTTCACGCCAGCAGTCTACATCCTCCCGTGTGAATTTACCAGCAAACTACGTGTCTTTCTGTGTCAGCACAGCACCCTGCTGCGAGATTGCAGTGTTGACGCCACGGTGATGCCGTGGTAAATTCGACTCGCATCATGTCCGCCCCAACAGATCAGAACATCCTCTTGATGAGTGATACACTGGCCAGCCAGGTAGCAGCCGGCGAGGTGGTGGAACGCCCTGCTTCTGTGGTGAAGGAATTGGTGGAGAATAGTATAGATGCAGGAGCCCGTTCGGTCAGAGTTGAGATTCGCAGGGGCGGTGTTTCGCTCATCAAGGTTACTGATGATGGATGTGGAATGAGCAGGTCTGATGCGGCATTGTGCCTGCGGAGACACGCAACAAGTAAGCTCAGGCAGGTGGATGAATTATTTGCCATCCGTCAGCTGGGATTCCGCGGGGAAGCCTTGCCGAGTATTGCCTCTGTTTCGCACTTGACTCTCACCACCCGCAGAGCGGCCGATGTGGAGGGCTGGACTATCAGCTGTGAAGGGGGAGCCGAAACTCCGTTAATGAACGCCGGATGTGCACCCGGCACGGAGATTTCGGTGAGCAACCTGTTTTTTAATACTCCGGTGAGGCGCAAGTTCCTCAAGAGCGATGAAACAGAATCCGGACACGTGGAGCACCAGGTTCGTCTGCATGCCCTTGCTTTCCCTGGTCTGAGGTTTGTTTTTGTGCGCGATGGTCAGCAGGTGTTCGATGTATCGGCTACGCATGATATGCGGCAACGCATCGCTGATTTTGTGGGTAGGGAAACGGCTGCCTCCCTCATGCGGATACGGCCGACAGAAGCCCCGGGCGTAAGGGTGAGCGGCTACCTGATGCCCATTTCTGCGGCTCGCAGGAACAGGCGCATGCAATACGTGTTCCTCAACGGTCGTCCTATTGAAGACCAGATTATCAACCGGGCTGTTCGTGATGGGTACGGCGGCTTCCCTCCCGGCTTGCACCCTGCGTTGTTTCTGTATCTGGAAGTGGAACCAGCCCTGGTGGATGTGAATGTGCATCCGGCAAAGCGAGAGGTCCGGTTCCGTCGGCCTTCAGAGCTTACCTTGGCGGTGATGGATGCCGTGGCATCCACCTTGGCGGCTCATGCTCGTGGCGAGGATGAAGTTCCTGTAGCTGATACGCATGTTGTTGGGCAGGAACCTGCTCCTGTTGCTCAGCAAAAGACAACTCCGATGATGCCGGTAAAAAGGGATTCTGCACCTGTTACTTCGCGTCCCGCCCTGGTGCTCAAACCCTTGGTGACTCCACGCCAGCAGGAATTGGAACTAACGCAAGCGCCTACGGCTGTACCCCCACCGGCTCTTGTGAGCCAGCCTGTGAATCTGCCTCACTTCCGGCACATTGGCACGCTGCAAAACCAGTATGCCATTTTTGAGAACAAGGAGGGAATGGTGCTTATGTCTCCACGCGCTGCAAGGGAGCGTATCATTTTTGAGCGACTCCAGGAAAGTAACCGCCATCCGTTGATTTCCCAGCAGTTGCTGGTACCTGAACTTCTGGAACTGGATTCACGAGATATGGGGATTGCCATGGAGGTGAAGCCTCAGCTGGAACAGGCGGGGTTCCAATTGTCTCCCTTCGGGCGTAATACGCTTAGGATTGAGGCTGTTCCTGCAATCCTTCCCTTGCGGAAAGTTGCTGATTTTGTTCATGAGCTCCTGCGTGTCTTCACCAGTGGAGAAGTGCGGCTGAACCGCAGCCGCAGCCCGTTTGAACCATTCGCCAGACAACTGGCAAGGCAGTACGCCCAGCAGGAGAATATGGAGGCCTACCTGAGCAATCCATTACCGCTCCTGGCGTCCTTGCTGGAATGTGAAATTCCCTATTGCAGTCCAGGTGGCAAATCGACCTTGTTGCCATTCCCCATGCATGAGCTCAATAGGAGATTTCAATCATCTTGAGGCAATCTTCCCGCCTTCCGCTTGTGAATTGCGTATTTGAGCCTGCGCTTACTCATTGGAATATCTCTTGCACCTCCATTGTCGGTAATCTTTTATAGCCGATGTTGGTAACGTAAACCGTTTACTTTTATGTTTATTGCCAATGTCCTAGCCCTGTATTTCAAAACTTTGGGATGCGTCTGCATAAATTAGAGATTTGAGGTAATCTTGGCTTGCAATTTGCAGCGGAATGCGTATAATACGCGGGCGCGTTTCGCATGAAGGGATTGCTGTACATTGCTGGTCTTTCTTTGGCTCTGGGAAATATGTACCCAGTGCAGGGTGAGGTTATTGCCCTTGGTACGCCATCTTCTAGTGATGAGGTGAAAGAGGCCCAGGTCGTGGGGCAGGAGTTCCTTAAAACGGCCTCTGAGATGTGGTTCCTCCTTTCCGGTATCGGCAGCAAGGCAGACGCAGATAAGTCTGCTCCCAGGTTTTCCGAGCTGGTCAAGTTAACCTTTGAACTGGATAACAAACTGAGTGAGCTTCCGCTGGTTTCACCTGAGTCTGAATGCGTTGGTATGATGGATAACGTGCAGATGCGAATCCTGGAGACCATGGATAACATCAACCAGGAGTTCTTGAGCCTTTGCCGCGCCAATTGCTATGAATCAGATTTGCTTCGCAAGGCATTTGGGGATGCCGTGAAGTTAGGCATGTTTGCAGAGTCGGACGTGGCGCTCCTTCAGGAACCCATTGACCCTCTTTCAGACGAAGAAGCACGGGCCGAGGTCAGCAGAATCAGACATTTGCTGGAGCCTGACCAGTCCGTGGTGCGGATTCTAAGTAAGGTGGAGGATGTGGAATCCGCTGCTGAGGCAGTGCAGGAGCTCCTGCTTCTCAAACAACGATTCAAATCCCTTGTTCCTCCTGACTTCACAGCCCGCCGCGCATTTACTCCAGGCACAGCCGTGGCGGCAAAGGAAGCGATGGCTCCCATAGAACCCCTCCTCTGGGCTATCCGGAGTGAGATTGTCCGCATTGCTGCTTTACCAGGGTACGAGGCAGAAACGTATGATACTTTCTCTGATGCACTTGATGGCGTTTTTGAAAGCCTGAACAAGACACACTGCCACCTCTTCGAATCCGTGTTCGATGCCTCATTCCGAGCAGACCTGGATAATGCCTTGCAGGAAGATAACAACATTTCATCACAATAACCTCTAAATACACCACTATTCTCATGCCCGTTTCTGATTACCTCGTCACCATTGGTTTGGAAGTGCACTGCCAGATTAAAACAGAGACTAAGATGTTCTGCTCATGCAAGGCTGGCTTTGGCTATGAACCCAACACCAACGTGTGTCCCACCTGCCTGGGTATGCCGGGTGCCTTGCCTGTTCTTAACCAGTATGCCATTGAGAGGACCATACTCACCGGCATGATGCTGGGATGCACGACTCCACCTGTTTCCAAGTGGGACCGCAAGAATTACTTCTATGCAGACATGCCCAAGAACTATCAGACCAGCCAGCTGGATTTGCCACTTTGCATAGGTGGTGAAGTTCCACTTTATGCATGGGCATACCCGGCAGATTGCAAGGTAAAGGCTGATGGCCCCGTGGTGCGTACGGTTAAGCTGGATCACATCCACCTGGAGGAAGATGCTGCCAAGCTCACCCATTACAGCGGATATTCCCTGGTGGACTATAACCGCGGCGGCACGCCCCTGATGGAAATCGTATCTGCTCCTGACCTGACCAGCCCGGAGGAAACATATGCCTATCTCAAGAGTTTGCAACAGATGATGATTTGTGCTGGTATTTCAGATGCTGATATGGAGAAGGGACAGATGCGCTGTGATGTGAATGTTTCCCTCCGGCCTAAGGGTCAGAAGGAGCTTGGCGCCAAGATTGAGATGAAGAATATCAACTCCATGTCTGCTGCCCGTCGCGCTCTCATCTATGAGATTCACCGTCAGGCTGAGGAACTGGATATGGGCATTGCCCAGGTGCAGTCAACCCGCCGCTGGGATGACACCCTGGGTGAGAGCATTGTGATGCGTACTAAGGAAAACGCCCATGATTACCGCTATCACACATGCCCGGATCTCATTCCGGTGCAAACGGCACCCCTGGTGGAAAAAGTGAAGCATGAATTGCCTGAGCTGCCTGATGCCCTCCATGCCCGTCTGCAGAGAACATATGGACTCCCGGTGGCAGATGCCAATACCCTGGTGGGCGATTTCAAACTTTGCCGTTACTTTGAAGAAGCCGCTGCAGGTAGCAAGGCTCCGCGAAAGGTGGCGAACTGGGTTATCAATAACCTGACTTCTGTCCTTGCAGAAAAGGAACTCTCAGTAGAGACTTGCCCTCTGGCACCCAAGGCTCTGGCCGGTCTGGTGGATATCATTGAAGATGGCCTGGTGTCCAACAATCAGGCCCGCGAGGTGCTTGAAAAAATGTGGGAGAGCGGCATGAGCGCTGCAGAAGCTGCCTCCGCCATGGGCTTCAAGAAGACAGATACAAACGCACTAGACGCGGTCGTGGCCCAGGTCCTTGAGGAAAATCCGGATATGGTGGCCATGGTGAAGGGGGGTAATATGAAACTCATCAACGCCCTCACCGGCAAGGTGATGAAAGTGAGCAATCCGAAACCCAACCCCAAGATGGTGACTGAAATCATACTTGCCAAGCTTGGACTGTGATGGCATGATGCGATAACCGTCAATTAGGAATATCAGCCATGAGCAAATTTATAGAGGTGATGAAGTCCTCCTTCCTGGCGGGAGTGAGCGTGGGTATCGCCGGTTTCGGCTATCTGGCGGCACGCGATTCCGGCGCAGGTTATATGGAGGTAAAGGAGATTGTGGGCAGTATCCTGTTCTCCTTCGCTCTTCTGGCTGTGGTGAACTATAAGATGCTGCTCTACACCGGCACCGCTGGCTTTGTGAAGAAGGGAGAGATGGGGCGTTTGGGGCTTATCCTGCTGGGCAACATCATTGGCTGTGCCGCTGTGGCTCTCATGGCTCGACTCTCCATTATGCCGTTGCAGCAGACGGCGCAGGGTATCCTGGAGTCCCGCCTCACCATCAGCCCGCTCAGTGGTGGTATCCTGGCCATTGGTTGCGGTTTCATCATGACAACAGCCGTGACCTTTGCACGCAAGGGAAATAACCTGCCGCTCATGATTGGTGTGCCTCTGTTCATTGTGTGTGGCTTCCCTCACTGCGTAGCTGATATTTTCTACTATTTGACTGCTCCGCTTGCGTTCTGGCAGGCTCATCTCTGTGAGATTCTGGTGTATTATGTGGCCATCGTCATCGGCAACTTTGTGGGTTGCAATTTCTACCGCATGATGATGGGCTCCAATCCGGCATGAAGCATGTACCTGCTGTTCGACTGCAACAATTTCTTTGCTAGTTGTGAGCAGGTATTCCGCCCGGACTGGCGCCGCCGCCCGCTGGTGGTGCTTTCGAACAATGATGGCTGTGTCGTTTCCCGCAGTGCCGAAGCCAAGGCTGCGGGAATTGCCATGGGCGAACCATATTTTAAGTGCAAGGACAGGCTGGAGCGCATGAATGCCGTGGTCTGTTCTGCCAATTTCCCTTTGTATAGTGATCTTTCTGATCGCTTTATCTCCATTCTGGAACAGGAATTGCCTGAAGTTCAGCAGTACAGCATTGATGAAGCTTTTGCAGTCGTTCAGCCTAGAACAGACTGGGAACGCATCGCCCGCTCTCTGCGGCGCAAAATTCTACGCTGGGTTGGAATCACGGTGAGCGTGGGTATTGCACCTACCCGTACTCTCTGTAAACTGGCCAACGAAACGGCAAAACACGAGCCGATTCACCAAGGTGTGCTGGCTTTGAATACCGTTGCCGATTGTGAACCGCTCCTGCAACGGACTCCCATAGGCGATATCTGGGGAGTGGGCCGCCGGTTGCAACCGCGTTTGCATGCGCTGGGAATCCGCACGGCTGCAGGGCTGGCCTCGGCAGATCGTGGCTGGTTACGCCAGCAATTCGGCGTGCATGGTGAGCGCATGGCATTGGAATTGTGCGGCATTCCCTGCATTGATGAAGAACCTGCTGAACCACGGGCTCAAATCATGGTTTCCCGTTCTTTAAAGGAGGCGGTTGAAGAACTCTCCCGTTTGCGGGAAATCCTTTGCCTCTTTGTGGAAAAGGCGGGGCGTATACTGCGGCAGGAGGGAATGATGGCCTCGGAAGTCCATGTGATACTCCGAACCTCCCGTTATGAAGCGGACACCGGGAAGCTTTATGCCAATTATGCCTCTTCCAGTCTGGGGCATCACAGCGATGATAACCGAGAGTTCACAGAACAGGCAACCCGACTGTTGGAGCAGATATACCGCGCGGGGTTCCCCTACCGTAAGATTGGGGTCATGCTTTCCGGTCTTACTCCGCAGGAATGCGTGCAGCCAACCTTCGAGCACCCGGATACGGCACCAACTCCTCTCATGGGGGTGCTGGACAGTTTGCAGAAGGCCGGGCTCGATGTGCATTTTGCCAATCGCGCCTCCACGTTGCCGTGGAAGCGCGAGTTCACATCCCGTTGCTATACGACGAAATGGGATGATTTGCCTGAGGCGAGGTAGCTTACTGAGCACACGTTTATTCCTTGTCTTCAGCCGGCAGGTTCTCCTTGAAGAAGTTGAGCAGGTAATCCGGCGTGAGCAGCTCGCTGGTTACCTTGGGAGCCTTGCCGGGGAGATAAAGTGCGTTCACGGGTACTGAGCTGCGCTTCAGACGGCGCATCTCGGCATCAATCTCCTCGTTCGGGCTGGTTTTGTCTGCCCTCATCAGCACCACGTCTCCTTGCTGGATGGCGGCATAGACCTCATCCGTGTAGGCAACCTTCTTGTTCATCTGGCAGGTGGCGCACCACTTGGCCGTGAAATCCACGAATACCGGGCGCTCATCTTCCTCAAGCGCTTCCTTCATGGCTTCAGGACTCCATTCTACCCACTCAAGCTGGTTTTCATCAGGGGTATAGGGGCGGGCTCCCCAGAAACCGATGCCAGCCAGCAGCAAGGCTATGATAAGGGCAATGATACGGGTTCTGAGCGGACGGAATGGCAGGCACCAGCGACCGTACACCCAGAAGGCAGAGCAGAATACGACAAGAGCCATATATACCCACATGGTTGCCGTACTCTCTGTCTCCGGCCAGAAGGCAAGGTATACATAGAGCATCCAGGCGGCAGCTGCAAAGAGGAGGAAGGAAAGCCCCTGCTTGAGGGATTCCATCCATTCACCCGGCTGGGGCAGCAGACGCACGAGACTGGGGAACACGCCCAGTACAATGTAGGGGAAGGAAAGCCCCAGAGCCATGAAGGTGAGGGCAACGGTCATCCACACCCCAGGCAGAGCCATGGCCGCTGGCATGGCAGCCCCCAGGAAGGGAGCACTGCACGGAGTGGCCACCACGGTTACGAAGAAGCCTTGGAAGAAGGAACCCATGAGCCCTTCCTTACTTTGTACGCCTTGGCCTGCTCCCGTAATACCGGCTCCGATTTCAAAAACGCCGTACATGCTCAAGGCGAGTACCAGCAGAAGCAGCATGATGCCGTATACAATCCAGGGGTTCTGCATCCATTCTGCCCAGCTCCGGGTGGAGGAACCGGCATCATTCCAGACGATGGAGAACCAGTCGGTCCACGGAGCGGATGCCATGGTCCCCAGGTTGGAGAAAATAATCATGAGCAGGGAGATTATCCAGAAGGAGACAAGGACTCCCAGTACAAAGGTGAGGGAGTGTACCAGCACCTTGCGGCGGCTTCCTCCCCCCATTTGCACAAAGCTCATTACTTTTAATCCAATGACAGGGAAAACGCAGGGCATCAGATTCAGGATGAGACCGCCAATAAAGAGGGAGAGGCAGAGGGCAGCAAGACCATCGGGTATGCCCACCTGGCTGCTGGCAGCCGGGAGCGCAGAGAAAGTCGTATCAACGCTGCTATGTTTTCCCCCGTACCAGAGGATACCTTTCAGCGATGCCAGAGGTTTTCCCAGCGTGGTCTCATCCTTCACCGGGTACATGGTGTCACTGTTGTTATTACGGGTGAGATTCAGGGTGTAGGTTCCGTTTTCGCCAGGGGTGAGAACCTGTGGCGCCGTGGGGGAAATGCTGTTATCTTCCGAGAAGAAATAGGCCGATTCCAACCCAGGCTCCGCTGTGAAGGTGATGCTGATGTTGTCGCCCTGCTGGTTGGCTGTAATGGTGCTGGGGGTGTCTCCCAGAATTTCCACCTTTTGCTGGGCGTTATCCCATGCCGGGTTGGCCGCAGCATTTCCTGCGCTCAGTTCAATGCTGCAGCTCCGCGTTTCGGGTGGATTGCAGCCTTCGTCTGAACAGGTCTGGGCTGAGGCTGACAGGGTGAAGCTGGCTTGTGCCGGTGCATCTGCTGCAGGGGTCACCTCCCATACTACTACGGGGTGTTCATAGGTGTATGCCACGCCCAGCACGCCCTCATGCTTGTGCGGAGGTTGCCAGTATGGACCTTTCACCGTGAACCCTGCCGGGGCTTTCAGTTCGGCGGTCATTGATTCGCCGACTGTGCCGGGATTGCGCCAGTAGGCGTGCCAGGGAGCGGTAAAGTCTGCCTTGAGTGCCAGGTAGAAGGGTTTGCCCGCCTGATAGCTTTGCACACTGGCACTAGATGCAACGCTCATGGTGGGTTCTCCCTCCATTCCCATCATCATTTCGCCGAATTGTGCCAGACTCTGCCCACAGCAGAGAGCAAGGCCGAGTGCGAGACTGCGGAAAATATTCATGCAGTCATCTTATCACACTGGCTATACACCTGCAAGCCAACTTTTTAATCCTCTGCGAGCAAATCTCGCATGGAGGAGAAAAAGTCTGCACATTCATCTTCCGAGGCTGGAGATTTCATGAGTTTATCATAGTCCACAAACTCATACATGTGCTTTGGGATTTCGTGGATGAAACTAGAGGGTGAGCAACGCTCTTCCTGCCCATAGCGGCTGCGTTTTGCACAATAGGTCATGGTCAGTCTTTCGCGAGCGCGCGTGATACCCACGTAGAAGAGCCGCCTTTCTTCATCCAGACTCCCTTCATCTACCGAGCGGGTGTGCGGTAGAAGCCCCTCTTCAACACCTACGATATACACCTGCGGGAATTCGAGTCCTTTAGCGGCATGCATGGTGATGAGGCAGACCCCGCTCTTGCTTTCAATATCATCCTCATCCCGGCTATCATCAAGACAGATGCCTGCCAGGAAGTCAGTAAGCTTGTGTCCAGGCAGCCAGAATTGTCTGAGTGCCACCTTGATGTCATCAATCGCGGCCTGCCGCCTCATCTTTTCCTCTTCTGTCTTGCAGTTTTTGGCAATGTATTCCTCATAACCAGTTTCATTCAGGAAATCCTGGAGGATATCGACAAAAGGACGTTCGCTGGCAGCAAACTCAGTTCCATAGCGGGTGACCAGCTCCGTGAATGCTTCTATGCTGTTCTGGGAACGTGTGGAGCATTCCGAGAGGAAGGAAAGGTCTACCAGGGTTGCCCAGAGGCTTTTTTTATTATCCCGGCTCCAGTCAATGGCGAAGGATGCCGTGGTGGGGGAAATCCCCCTGGGTGGTGTGTTGAGCACACGCAGCAAATGCAAGTCAGCATCCGGGTTATCCATCATTTGCAAATAGCTGAGAAGGTCTTTTACTTCTCGCCGGTCAAAGAAGCTCTTTGTGCCAACCATACGGTACGGAATGTGGCGTTCACGCATGGCCATTTCCAGCGCTCGGCTCTGGGCATTGGCTCGGAAGAGAATGGCAAAGGCTTCCCAGGGTAGGCTCTGGCGAGCTCGGAATTGCTCAATTTCATCTGCAATGAACTCTGCTTCTTCCTGGGAACCTGGTAAGGCCATGAGCCTTACAGGGTGCTCACCATTCTTGTTGGTTCGCAATGTCTTTTCCCTGCGGCCGGCATTGTGCCGGATGAGCGCATTGGCGCAGTCTAGCACCTGGCGGGTGCAGCGGTAATTTTCTTCCAGTTTGATGACGGTTGGATTGGGAAAGAAGCTTTCGAAATCCAGGATGTTGGAAATCTGAGCCCCGCGCCAGCCGTAGATGGATTGGTCATCGTCCCCCACTACGCAGACATTATGCTCTGGTCCCACCAATTGCCGCAGCAGGCTCATTTGCAGCGAGTTTGTATCCTGAAACTCGTCTACGGTGATATAAGAGAAACGCTTGTTCCATTTCTCATGAATGGTGGGATAGCAGCGCAGAAGCCGCTCTGTCAAAATGAGCAAATCGTCAAAATCAACTGCATTCTGAGCTTTGAGCTCGCGCATGTATGTCTTGGATACGGCTGCAATGAGGGTGTCCTCAATTTGTTCCACTCCAAGTCCATTGTTCCGCACGCGTGACATCTCTGCAAGCACCTGGGCTGGTCCCAGCTTTTCTCGCCTGGCTCCGTATTCCATGATGAGGCGCTTGAGTAATCCGCTCTGGTCACTGCCGGTGTAGATGGAGAAGTTTTCCTTGTAACCCAGCTTGCCGATATCCTGGCGCAGAATTCGAACGCAAAGGGAATGGAAGGTGCAGACGGTCATAGCCCTGGCTGATTTTCTATCCACGAGCCCTGCAACGCGGTCTGCCATCTCATTTGCGGCTTTATTGGTAAAGGTGAGCGCCAGGATACCACGGGGATTGACTCCCTTGGCAATCATGTTCGCAATGCGGCAAGTGACTGTCCTCGTTTTCCCTGTGCCGGCACCAGCAAGGATGAGCACTGGCCCGTTCAGCGTTTGTACGGCTTGCTTCTGCGCTGGATTCAGACTGTTGATGTCGAACTTTTCTGCCATAGGGTAGTTGGATGTGTCTTACTTCCTATCTGCTAATCCAAAGAGGATGAAAACAAAGGCTGAAATTCCCATGACAAAGGGATAGAAGAGATAGGGGATGATGCTGAAGGCGGTGATGCCTGCCAGTGCCGACCCCATTAGTAGCTGGGCTCCATACGGAAGAATGCCCTGGATAACGCAGGAGGCTGTATCAAGCAGACTCGCAGAGCGAGGTGCAGAAATGCCGTATTGTTTGGCAACGCTGCGGGCAATATTACCTACTGCTACAATGGCCACGGTGTTGTTGGCCGTACAGAAATTGGCCAGAGCTGCCATGAGACCGATACTGATTTCTGCCCCTTTCTTACCCCGGATGCAGGCTGTGAGGTGTTTCACAATGTAGGTCAGCCCTCCGTTATAACGGATAAGCTCAAGCATGCCGGCAGCCAGCAGGGTGACGATGATGAGCTCGCCCATACCCGTCATGCCCTTACCCATGGAGCTTACCCAGTCCATAGGGGTAAGACCAATCTGCATCATGGCAACGACTCCGGTTGAAAGGATGCCCAGGATGAGAACTTTCATGACGTTCATACCACAAAGCGCAGTTCCCAGCACCAGCAGGTAGGGAAGCACCTTCAACCACTCCGTTTCCTGGGTGATTTCAACGGGGGAAAGATTCCAGCCAAGTGCCACGTAAAGACCAAGTACCAGTATGGCTGCCGGGAGAACAATGGCAAAGTTGGCCTTGAATTTATCTTGCATGGCGCATCCCTGCGTGCGGGTGGATGCAATGGTGGTATCTGAAATGAAGGACAGGTTATCACCGAAGAAGGCACCACCAATAACGCCGCCAGCCATGAGTGCCAGACTGGCACCAGCCTTGTCTGCCAACCCGACCGCAACGGGCATGAGCGCCACAATCGTACCCACGGAGGTCCCAATCGAAAGGGAAATGATGCAGGCTGCAAGGAATACTCCACCCAGAACCATGTTGGCCGGGAGCAGGGAGAGGGTCAGGTTGACGGTGGCATCCACAGATCCAATGTATTTGGCCGATTCAGCAAAGGCTCCTGCCAGAATGAAAATCCACACCATCATCATGATGTTGCTGTGGGCAGCCCCGCGGGAGAAACGCTCGATGCGCTCTGAGAAACGCCGTGGGCGGCAGACAACAAAGGCCCAGGCGCATGCGGCCATGAAGGCTACCGTTACTGGCATCTTGTAAAAGTCTCCTACCAGGATGGAAGTTGTGACATACAGGATGAAGAATACAAACAAGGGACTGAGTATCCACAGACCACGTCTGTGGGTGCTGTAAGGAATTTCTTGAGATTTGGGGGTGCTCACGAGATGTCGGGGGGGGGCTGTTTCCGGCAAGTGTACCAGCGGGAGCCTCCATTGTCAAAGAAAACAAGGTCCTGTGTCTGTTATTTCCAGCTTGACGCCATTTAGTCAGGATGATAAAATCGACCCATGAGTACTAAGTTCAGTTGGGAACTCCGCCCAACGGACGGAAGTGTGGATTTTGGCGAGGAATTGAACGCGCAGCTGCCGCTGCTGGTTCGAAAGCTACTAGCCCAGAGAGGCATTTCCGGACGAGAAAAGGCACAGAGGTTCCTGAAACCCAAACTAGCAGAGCTGGGAGACCCTTTCGCTTTGCGGGAGATGGATGCGGCCGTTGAGCGCATCTTCCGCGCGGCAGACAACGGCGAGCGCGTTTGCATCTATGGTGACTATGATGTGGACGGTGTGAGCTCCGTTACGCTCCTCTATGCAGTGCTGAAAGCATATGGTATACGCACTAGTTATTTCATACCCGTGCGTACACGCGAGGGGTATGGCCTGAGTGCAGAGGGCATGGATAATGCCATAGCTGTTTGCGGAGAAAAACCCGGATTGCTTATAGCTGTTGACTGCGGTACTTCATCAGTAGAGGAAGTGGCATGGTTGCAGGAGCAGGGGATTGATGTGGTCATTCTGGATCACCACGAGGCCAGCACCCAGGGAAGGCCCCCGGCTGTGGCTGTGGTGAACGCGAAACTGGAAGAAAACAGCCCCTATACATACCTGTGCAGCGCAGGCGTGGTGTTCAAACTCGCCCACGCCATGCTCAAACAACGCCGTCTGCCCCATTTTGACCTCAAGCAGTATCTGGATGTGGTGGCCATTGCCACGGTTGCAGACATTGTTCCCCTTGTGGAGGAAAACAGATTGCTGACCCGGCATGGACTCCGTGTGATGGAGTCTGGTGGCAATATCGGGATTCAGGCCTTGAACCGGGTAACAAATCTGAACCGCCGCCCCAGTGCCAGCCATATTTCCTTCCGAATAGGGCCCAGGTTGAATGCTGCTGGCCGCATGGATAGCCCGCTGGATGCCCTCAACCTGCTGATGACTCGTGATTCTGCCCTCGCATCGGAGTTGGCAGAGCGCCTCGAACAGCACAATAGAGCCCGCCAGCAGGAGGAAGAGAAAATCCGCCATGAGGCTATGGAGATGCTCTCACGAACCTTTTCGCCAACGCGGGATAACGTGATTGTACTAGGCTCCCGGACGTGGCATCCCGGCGTGGTCGGCATTGTGGCCTCCCTGCTTATGCGCCGCTATCACAAGCCGACATTTGTTATTTCTCTGGATGAGAATGGAATCGGGAAGGGCAGCGGCCGTTCAATACCAGGTGTTTCCCTTGTGCAAGCCATACACGAATGTTCTGACTCCCTTATTTCCGGAGGTGGTCATGATATGGCTGCCGGCCTGGTTATTCAGGAAGATATGATTGATGTGTTCCGGCAACGCTTTGATGCCTTTGTCCGGGATAACGTGGATCCTGATTCCTTGAAACCAGTTCTGAACATTGACGCTGAGGTTTCCTTCCCGGAGCTGACTCTGGATTTGCTTGATAGCTATGAACTTCTGGAGCCTTTCGGTAATTCCAACCCGCAACCTGTTTTCATGAGCCGTAATGTGATGCTGACCGATGCTCCCCGCCACTTGCAGGGAAACCATTTGCGGCTCGGATTGCGGCAGGGGACCTGCGAATGCGATGCTATGTATTTCAATGGAGGGTCTCTTCGCCTGCCTGACCCTCCATGGGATATTGCCTACACTATTGACCGCAACGTATGGCGCGGCCGTACAACCCTGGCTGTTTCCATTCAGGATATACGCCCTGCAGAAGCCCCATGATTTCCCGCCCTAAAAAAGCAAAGCGCCCCCATCGCAGGTTGCCCGCTCCTGAGTTTGGTGACTGGCGTGTACCGGTGGATAAACCTCACGAGGTGGAGCATATGAAGGCGCCCCCACTGGGCGTGGTGCGCCGATTACGGGTTCAGGCTGCATACTGGCAGAACCTGGAACCTATGTATGGTGCGTATGATGCGGTGGATGACTGGCAGCCTGTTCATGGTTGGAAGCGGGTGATACGTTTATTCATCGGCACTTGCCTGCTCCTGCCATTATCCGTGGTTATGGTCTATGCCCTCATGGTGCAGCTGTACCATGCTGCTCCTGTAGTAGGCGATTTTGATTTCTGGCAGAGCGTTCCAGTCTGGTATAGCATACTGGGAGCCCTGGTATTCATAGCGATAAAGTATTTTCGTCTGGTGGATCCCATCCTGATGTTCTGCTATGTGCTGGGACACGAATTAACGCACGCACTGGCGGCCTTGCTGTGCTTTGGCAAGGTACAGGCGTTAAGCGTAGATCTGGATGGGGGATATGTGGACACGGATAAAGATAATCTCTTCATTTCACTTTCGCCGTATTTTGTTCCGCTGTGGATGCTTGCATGGCTTGGTGGAGTCTATGTGCTGAATTGGATATTTCCCTTTGCCTCCTATCTGCCGTGGTTCTATGCAGGCTTTGGGTTCTGGTGGTGCTTCCATGTTTATTGGACATTGTGGATTATCCCCCGTGAGCAGCCTGATTTATTGGAGAATGGGGTGGTTCTCTCCTTCATGATTATCATGTTGACCAACATTGTTGGCTTGCTGCTTATGTTGCGTTGCTTTGGCGTTATTTCCTTCAGGGGGTATTGGCATGATTTTCAAACCTGTGCTGTGGAGATTTATACCACTTACCATGAATTGCTGACTTTCCTTTGGCGCACCATTTAAGTCAGTAATCAAAATTTACCTTGCATGCGGTGTTTTTTCTGCCATAATTTCCGCGCGCCATGTTGAACCAGGAAATCATAACAGAGGCAGAAACTGCTGCCATTCAGATTCCTGCAGGTAACGCCGTGCTGTTACCTGAAGGTTCCCGGATTTATGTTACGCAGATGCTGGGTAACTCCATCACAGCAGCCTCAGATGTAGGACTTGTTCGCATTTCCCGTGAGGAGGCAGCCAGAGCTGGTATCATAGCAGCTTCTCAGGCTGTGCAGGAGAGTGAGGAAAACCTGACTCTGGAAGAACGCATTTGGAAGGTGCTCAGCAATATCTATGACCCGGAAATTCCTGTGGATATTGTTAACCTTGGGCTGATTTACGGAGTAGAGCTCATTCCTCAGAAGGAAGGTGGCAGCCACGTCAGCGTACAAATGACCCTGACGGCTCCGGGCTGTGGTATGGGACCGCACCTCATGGCTGAAGCAGAAATGGGTATTGCTTCTCTGGAGGGCGTATCAAGTGTGGATATCGAATTTGTGTGGGACCCCCCCTGGAATCAGAGTATGATGACGGAAGAAGCCCGCATGCAACTCGGTCTGGAGTAAGACATGGGAAAAGTTACGCTTGAATTGACTGAGCCAGAGATGCGCGACCTGGTGGAGGTATGCGCCATGGCTCTGACTGTGTTGGGGCAAGCCATGCCAGATGGTCGCAACCCACGTGCAGATGCATGGCAGAAACTCCTGATAGAGTTGATTAAAGCAGGGCGCACGGTGCCAGGTATCGCAAAAGATATGGAGCTGAATCCTGATTGCGGGTATTGGTTCTTCAAACGACCCTATGTGGATCAGGCTTTTTACTCAGACGTGCTGGATGAATACCGGGATACCGCCTTTTGGGAAGAATTGGTCGCGAGGTTGACAAGCCGTACCTTGGTAGAATACTATGGGCAGGAGGCAGTGGAAAGTCTGAGTCCGGAGGAACGTGCCTCCCACTCCGCAGCTATGGAGAAAGCCCTTTGGAATGAAGTGACCCGCTATGGGGTGGATCGGTTGATGTTCATGCTTCCTCCTGAGGAAAGCTGATAGGCAGCATAAGAAAGCCGGAAGTTTTCTCACTTCCGGCTTATCATTTCCTGCGGAAATCGGGTTATGCTTCGAGAAAATCCGCAACGCTTATTTCGTGGGCACAGGGCATAGCCTGGTCGCATTTGTTCCGGTAGCACGGGTGGCAGGGAGTATGGTTGCTCACGACCCTGTGGCCTTCTCCCAGTGGCTCATATACTTTTGCGTAGCGGCTTGCCATAATTACGTGGCATGGGCAGCCAACCAGATCGGCCAGTTGTGGAATCAACCCGTCCACCGCATACAGGTGGCAGTTTGGTCCCACATGGTTTGCTACTGTTTCGGGGCTGACAATACAAGCCTTAATCCCGAATTCCGAAGCTAATTGTTCTGCTGCTTCCTTGTCTTGCTCCAGTGCAAGAAGCTGTACTTCTCCCTCCAGCCTCGTTACCAGTTCTGCCCAGTTTTCCTTCTTCCACGAATCTGCTGCACCGAGGGTGGAATACGGGGCTATGTAGGTTACCTTTGCTTCTGTGTTTGCCGTGCTGGCATCTGCATAGCTGAGACCTTTTATTTTGATATGACTACCCGCGAGTGAAAGAAAGTCACATGCCTTGTGCTGAGGCACTGCTCCGGCACGCGGATAATGAGGAGAACGAAAGAACTTTTTAAGGGGGTTGGTTCCAAAACCGCTGATTCGCACTGGCCCGACGCATGCGGATAATTCTTTAAGCACGCGTTTGTTCTCACTGAGCATGAAGATATAGTCAAATGGCCCATCCTTATAGATGGTTTCACTCATCAGCTGCTGTGCCGGTGACTCTGTGCTTACTACGTATGTGATGTATTTCTGGGTGCGCCAGAATGCTTCCTGTTCTTCTGGACACACGACTGTGAGTTGCATGTCTGGCCTGCAGCCCTGCAATTCACGCATCATTTGTACTGCTAGAATTGCTTCCTCAAACGCTTCGGGTAAGCAGACTATAATGCGGAATGGCAGAGTGGCATGCTCCTTGATGATGTTGATTTGCTCTTCATCTACATCAGGGGCAAATTTGCGCGTTGGCTTCCAGCGGTGGTGCATCCAGAATCCGTCCAGGATGCTTTTCTTCTGAACTGCTTCAAGTGTTTGATTGATGGCGTGTGTGATGGTCGCCATCCCTGGATTCCCCTCAGGTATTGCAACATGGTGCGTCAAATCTGCTTCCCATTTACCCAGTGCTATATTGCGGCTTGCCACCGCAAGGACTCGCGCCTGGCCTTTACTGCGCTTTCGAATGAGCGCGGGCAGGGGGGTCGTGCCGGTCACTTTACCAAAGTAGGGGACAAAGACGCCCTGCTGGGTGAATTGATCATTCAAAATGCCCAGCATTCCTCCCTCATTCGCCAGGCGGAATACCTCTTTGAGCCCTTTCTTGCTACTGAACATCTCGCAACCGAAACGGGTTCTGGCCTTATATACCATTTCCTCCAGAAGGGGATTATCCAACTGGCGGTACATGGAACCAAACCGTTTGACCTTTGGAAAGAGCGGGCGTATGCGGGCCAGCATTTCCCAGTTGCCTGCATGCGGTATACATGCAATGACACAGGCTCCCGCTTCTGCTGCATCATCAAGAGATTCACGGCCTGTCAGCTTGACTGCACGTTCAAGCTCCTTATCGGTTAACAGTCCTGTCTTGAAGGTGCATGCCATATTCATGCATGTGCGGACAATGTTGCGCCGCACCATGTTGTTCAAATGGCTTCCTTTGAGTGTTGGGTCAACGACAATTCTCAGATTCCGGGCAACAATGCGTCGGCGCTCAGCCATGATTGCCCAGACAAGATACCCGATGCAGCGCCCCAGAATTGCAATAATCCGGATGTCTGTTATACGCAGGATGGCACAGAAGAAACCGTAGGCCTGGGCTCCCAGTTTCTGCGTGAACGAGACTTTCTTTGCTGCTGCTTCGGGGCTCATGCTGTGCCGGATGCAGGTTTAGTTGATGGTCAGGAAGCGGGTGATGTAGAAGGGCTTGCGGGTATAGGGATCCCATACTTTGTCACCCACCGAGCTGTTTGTGTAGTCAAGCTGGTAGTACGGTTCATAGGGAGAGACGAGGATATTGGAGAATTCGCAGGGCAATGCGTAGGGAAGCCCATCTGCGGCGTATTCAATGCGCCCATTCAAATGCCCTGAGGGGGGGAGGTCGTACGGGTTGACCTTAATCCAGTTTTCATGAGCAGGTTTGCCATTCTTGTCAGCAATAACATGAGGGGGACGCTCACCGGGGTATTCATCGCGGACAAAGCGTTCTGTTACCTGTTGGACGATGCAGGAGCTCATTGTGACGGTGCTGACGGCAGCGATAAGTGCCAGTAGTGTACGACGCATATGCATGTGTAATGTGATTGATGATTGTTAATTATGAAGGTCGGTATGGAATGAGGCGAACTCTACTTTCATCGCCTGGTTTTCCTTTGATAAAGTGGGGGCAGTACCCATGTTCCTCGATGATGGAAACGATTTCCGGGTAACAGTCAAGTAAGGTATCAAGCGCTGGCGCCAACACGCTGATATGGCGCTCCGGTACGCCCATTAGCCCTATACTTCCACCCTTGGGGACATTTCCCCAGAGTGGCTCGTTTCCTTTGAAGGAAACTTTCAGAGAAGGACGCCCGTGCTTAATTTCCTGGTGAAAAGTGAGGTTCACAGAGGTCGTCTGGTGAATATTGGCTCCCAGCAAGCGGTCGATGATGAATTCTGCATACCCATCATGAATACGCAACGCCACCCCTTCGCCATGAGTCACAATGGAAAAAATGCCTGTCTGTCGCATCCGGCATGTCTCGCGCAGGAAACGGTTGATTTCTGCTTCTGAAAAACTGACTTCCTGCCCATTGGCATTTCGAAGCAGCGCCGTGATATCGCGCGCGCTGCCTTTGTCTGCGTAGCCGGCAATACTGTTCATGTTCTGAGGAGTCCACATTTTGAGGACCACCGAACTCAGGGTAATGGTGAATGTTATAAAAACAAGCGTGGCCAGAATTCCCCAGAAACTGAGTTTCTGCCAGATAAGAAGAAAAGGATTCTGCGGTTCCTCATCGTCCTCACTGGGGTCCTCTTCACCACCGGGTTGTCCGTAGAAGGAACTCTTGGTGATATCTGCAGACTGGGTGTTCTTATCAAACAGAAAACCCCACAGGGAATGGTCTTCCCCTGTGCGTTTCTTGCTGCGCTTCTTGTTTGATGCTGCCGCCATGGCCGTACACGTGTTATTATAGCGTGTCTAAGTTGCCATGGAAAGGAAAAAACGGGGATGCGGGGCAGGATGACAAGTATTATTAGACTCCATCAAGAGCCCAGCGAAGGTATTTGAGTGATTCACCCCATATTTTGCGGTTAGTACTGCCCAGTACAACCACAATGACCGCCCGACCATTACTCGCCGCACACGAAATGAGACACTTGCCAGCGAGGTTTGTATATCCCGTCTTCATTCCTTGAACCCAGGGATGGCTTGTGAGGAGCCTGTTGGTGGAAAAAATGCGCCTTACGGAACCATTGTTACGGCGGAAATCATATGCCGGCACGTTAATCATGCTGCGTATGGTGCGGTTGTTGTATGCGTAGCATGCAGCGAGCGCCATATCATAGGCTGTGGAATACTGATTGGCGGGCAGGCCATTAGGATTCTCAAAGTGAGTGTTTTTCATCCCCATACGCCGGGCTCTGGCATTCATGCGTTCCACGAATGCCTCCACGCTGCCAGCGCAGTCTCTGGCCAGGGACACCGCCACGTCGTTGAAGCTGCCTGTAAGCATGGCCTGGAGAAGTTCTCGCCGTGTGTATTGTTCTCCCGCTCGGAGATTGAGGCGAATGGGGCGTTCCAAGCGGTCGGATGCCTGGATGGTAACCAGCTTATTCAAATCGCGTGTATCACAAACACAGAGCGCGGTAATGATTTTTTGTGTGCTGGCAACTTGCCGCTGAACATTGGCATTGTATCCATACAGCACATTACCGTTGTAGGGGTCAATGACACAGACGGCGGCACAATTCGGCCTGGGAGCGGCAACGGTGGGAGTGGGTAAGGGCCGGGCTGGATTCAGCCCGCTGCTGTATGCCCTCCGTACGCGGCGGGCATCCCGCGGAATATAGGTTGGATTTTGCCCGGCAAATGGCTGATTCTGAGTAAATGGAGTTGTAAATGCACCCTCACCCGGGGCTGTAATCAACGTGCAGATTATCAGAAAAAGGCCCAGAAAACGCATGGCGCAGAGTGTAGGGGAGCATCTGCGTATTTGCAAGTCTAAATTGCGTTCACCCGAGACAGGTGAAACGCCCTCCGGGCAGGGGAATGATACGCCTTTCTATTTGCAACCGCATGAGTTGAGGCGTGATGGTATGAGCTCCCCGTCCCAGGGCGGAACATAAGGCATCGAGTGTGTCATGCCCGGCAAGCAAGGCTTGCAGCAACTCCTGAGAATCATCAAGGTGGAGACTTGGCGCGTTGGGTGCAGTCAGAGTATCCGCAAATAACTCCAACTGCTGGGCTTCCTGCCGCCACCCCATGTCAGAGATGAGTTCTGCCGCGGAAGTGCAAAGAGTTGCTCCGTCACGGATTAAGGCATGGCAACCGGAAGAGTAGTACTGGTTAATCTGTCCTGGAATCGCGAAAACGCTGTTCCCATATTCAGCTCCTGCCATGGTTGCGGTGTGGAGGGAGCCACTGCGAACCGGTGCTTCTGCTACCAGTGTTGCGCGACTCCATGCGGCTACAATGCGGTTCCTCTGGGGAAATGTGGTTCGGCTGGGACGCATGTTCATGGGGAATTCGCTCACTAGAGCTCCGTGACCAGAGCTGATTCTATCAGCCAGTTCTGCATTTTCATGTGGGTAAATGCACGCCATGCCAAAGCCTAGTACAGCAATGGTACGACCTTTGGCATCTAGTGCTCCCCAGTGGGCAGCCGTATCAATGCCCCTGGCAAATCCGGAGATGATGGTGCACCCGGCCTCAGCCAATTCGCGGGCGATTTGCCTGGCGTTTGTTGCTCCGTATGGGGTGGCCTGCCGTGTCCCTACAATGGCAACACTGCGGTCGCTGTCGCTTTGTAACAAATTGCCTTGAACGTAGAGCACCACGGGAGGGTCGCTCATGCGCCGCAGGAAGTTGGGATAGTCTTCATCGATGATGGTGATGACTTTTGCCTTGAATTGTTCTGCAAGGGCCAATTCCGCTTTTACGTTGGTACAGTTGCGCCAATCGGCAATGATGGAGGCGAGCTTCGGGCCGATGCGGGGTACCATGGCCAGCATGTTTGCTGGTGCGCTGAGCACAAGCTCGGCACTGCCGAAAAATTCCAGCAGTGCCTGAATCCTCATGGAACCCAATCCGGGAATCAGATTGAGTGTAATGAGTGCCTCCTTGGGGGTGAGCATGTAGAAATAGAATCAGCGCTCTACGGTGAAATCCAACCCAAGGTCAAGGGAGGGAACCGAGTGGGTAAGGCAACCGAAGCTCATGAAGTCAACGCCGGTTTCTGCGGCGGCAGGAGCGGTGGCAAGTGTCAGTCCTCCGGAAGCCTCGAAGTATGGCTTGCAGTTTTTACCACGCATTTCCACAGCCTTTCGCATATCGTCGTTGCTCATATTGTCCAAGAGGATGTAGTCGACTCCTTCAAGCTTCAAGAAGGCCTCCACTTGTTCCAGATTGTCTGCTTCCAACTGCACTTCAACACCTTCCCGTTCGGACTTCAGCTTGTTAATGCAGGCCTGGAGGTGGTCTGTGTTACCATCCGTCATGAGGTGGTTGTCCTTCACCATGGCCCGGTCGTAGAGACCGAGGCGGTGATTATTGCCGCCGCCATGTACAACCGCCGCCTTCTCGAGCAAACGGTATCCCGGCGTTGTCTTGCGGGTATCCAGCAGTTTGCATTCAGTGTGGGCAATGGCTTTGACGTACTTGTGAGTCATCGTGGCCACTCCGGACAGTCTCTGGATGAAGTTAAGGGCTGTACGTTCTGCTCCCAGAATGGATTGTGCCTTACCTTCAATCATCATGACCACCGCTCCGGGTGATACTTCATCACCGTCATTCAGGTATACTTCTACCTTCAGCGTCGGGTCAACGGCTTTAAACACTGCACGGGCGACGTCTACCCCTGAAAGGACACCCTGGGTGCGGGGGCGCAGCAAGGCGCGCGCCTGCAATTCTGCCGGTACAAAATAGAGGGAAGTCACATCCCCATCACCAAAATCTTCTTCGAGCGCCAGCTTAATCAGCGCTTCCATATTATCAGATACCTTTGCGTGGCTCATGCCGGAGATGATAGCCCCCCCAGCGCTGAATGTAAAGGATGAAATGGTTTTAACTTTTTTTAGCGAGGCTTCCCAGGTGGGTCGTATGCCTGAACCTTGTAACAACGTCTGATGATGAGCCTCCGGTTGCGGCGGACGTCTGTTGGCTTGAACCAGATTTCAAATGCAACTCCAAAGTATTGACGTTGAGGACCAAGCCTGATGGCGAAAAGTGGGGTGTTCCGGGGAAATATGTTTGCAATATTCTCATCTCCCGTGCTGCGTATCCAGTGCGGCATAGAACCGGGGATATCATGCCGGAATAACTCATTTTCGTTTTCAGAGAAGCGAGCTTCACAATTGAGGAGACGCAGGGTCTGCCCCGTAGCCAAGTCCTTGATGTACACAAGGATAACACCTGATTCCCCGGGGTTGGCATAGAGCTCTGCCTGGTATGCCCCGTCCTGGGCCAGGGGTTCACTGAGTTTGAAATCTGGCGTATTTCCGGGGTATGATTCGCGCCCTGCAAGCATTTTGGTAACAGTTTCCTGCGTTGGAGTCTCACGCAGAGGTTGCATTCTGGCGTCTGTTGCTGCTATAGCCGCATTAATGGCTTTCCATGCTGTTTCTTTGTGGGTGCTGCCTCTCCACGCCAGGAGTAGGAAATGGTTTCGCCCCAGGTCAAGCGCAATGTCTGGAATCTGGGGATTATCTGTGCCGATGTCTGGGATGTCTCCTCCAGGTTTGACTACGGTAAATCCTTGTGGCAGGGGATCCCCTTCAACCAGCCTTCTGAAGCAGACATGTACCAGTGAAGGAATTCCCGCCGCCGTGGGAGGAACCATAACCAGGTGTCCGGGTTTTGTGTAGAAGGTATCATCTCCTTCTTGCCCAGACCAACGAGGGGAGGCTTTCAGATAGGACATAAGCAGCTCATCGTGCTCATTCTCCAGGGCAATCAGATTCGGAGTGTCGGCTACTTTTTCGATGTTGACACCATCCGGCTTAATGGGAATAACCAGTGAGGCCGGACCGTTTAACTGCTCATGTGGAGTGTGAAGAATATCAGATGAATGATTGCTGTCCTGCAATGTTGGCGGCTGCACGTCTGCTGCAATTGTTAAGATGAAGTAGCCCAGAATACCGCATGCCCATGCCCCAGCCCACTTGAACATTTGCGAAAAGGCTCGCAGATTGTTCAATCGGAACATATGAATACACACAGCAAGAGCCATGCAGACAGTGGAGATTGCCGCAGCTATTAGCAAAACACCGCCGGCATACGAGATGCAAACTTGCGAGGCGCCCTCCGGACACACTTCCGGAAAAAGGATCGGTACGCAACTAAGCAGCGCTACTGCACCGCACAGAACATGAATAGGTGTAGGGTAAAGGATGAGTCTGAACAAAAAGAAAGAAGTCCTCTTCATGGCTGAGCCTCCTTACCTGGGACTCGCAGCAATTCTTCATGCTGCATCAGATAGCGCAGCATCACCACATGGGGCGCTTCCTCCTTTAATTCCTCGTACCTGGTGCGGAAAGCCGGGCGCAGCTCTGGTCTCAGGATGATACGCTCTCCATCGATGATGCTTTCAAGCATATCAGCATGTTTTGGCATGGCATGCTTGCGGAACGCGTCTGCTGCGGAACGAATACTGGATGCACTCAATTGCTCCATATGGTTGTATCTCACCAGGAAGTCTACATGGATGGCAAGGCGTATCTCCAGAACTTCAGGGCTTGTAAATTGGGAAAACTCTGGCTCCCATGGACGCGGCAGACCCTTGAGCTTCATTTGCAGCGCCAGGGCTTTGTGTACAATCTCCGGGTCAAAGGCCGCAGCGTACCGTTCCAGTTCAGGAAGCGCGCCTTGCCCTTCCTGCCGGGTCAGCATTTCCAGGATGCAGGCCATGGGGGCAGAGGCCGCGCATTCTATCATATCATCCTTACTGACTGGGAGCATACTGCCCAGTTTATGGAGGGCTTTCTTGAGCAATCCGGGAGCTACCTGCCATTCCAGACTGTTGAGGGTGTGAAGTAATTGGGCTGGTATTTCTTCCAGAAAATGCTCACCGTGTTCCCACAAGGTCAGTGAATTGATAAAATTGCTGGCTTGTTCCGGATTAGCCAGGTGCATGAACGAGAGCGTATCAGCCATGGCATTTTGCGGAATGCGGGAAAGTGCAGCTGCTCCCAGGTAATTACGCAGTAAGCGTTCGGCCCGGGCGTAGGCCGGCGTACAATAACGGCGTGCCAGATAGTCCTGGCTGCCTGCAGCCCTGGCTAGCAGTGCCTGGTTGTTTCTGAGTCGCATGTAGCGGAGCAGTGCGCCTTCATCATGAGGAATGCGAAGGGCTAGTTCGCGTGGCAATAATTGCTGCTCTGACAACTGTTTGTAGAGTTCCGGAATACCCGCTATATAGTACACAGCGTTGCACCCAGACTTGTTTTCGTGGAGTGGGTCGCAGCCTTCTGCCAGCAGGTTGTTAACAAGGGGAAACAAAATCCTGGCCCCGCCGGCGGAGGGGGCATGGTATGCAGCCTTGCTCGCAATAAGGAGCGGGGTGTTTCCCTGGGGACCTTCCTCCATACTGCCAGGAAGCAGGTGTAGTGCGGAGGGAAAGACTTCTACTAAGGCAGGGGCAACAGACTCCCCACCCATGGCGTAACCTAGGGTTCCCAGAGAGAACAGAACTATCCGTCCGATATGCATTATCCTACCCTCAATCTATAGGAAATCCTGCCGCCTGTCAATCTGTATTTTTGGAGCAGGTGGAAAGAAAAGCATCAGCGTGGGACAAAATGTACTCAGCTGTGGCAATTTCGAGTTCATATTTCCAAGTGTCGCTATCTTTTGTAAGTTGGTCAAGCTGCTCAGGGTCATCCATGGCTTGAGCAATTGCCTTGTAATGGGCAGCAGCCTGTCTGGCTCCGATTTGTTCCATGGCAGTGAGCATTTCGTGCTGCTCTTCCGGCAGCATGTCTCCGTACCAGAGTTTAGAAAGAGAGGTGAGTAGAAGAGCTTTCTGAATTTCAGGGGTGGAGTCTGCCACTTTGTTATTGTTATCCAGCCAGAGCTGGACATCCCCATCCCTTGGCGTTGGGAGACCTGCCTGTCGCAACTTTGCTGCTAAGGCACCTGCCTTTATGGGCAGGGAGGAGTGGTTGCAATATTGCTCTATATCCCCCTGGGCATCCGGGCAGCGGTGCAGGAGCTCAATCATATAGGCTGCGTCATCCACCTTATGGGCTTTGGCAAGGTGTTCTGCCGTTGCACAAATGATTTGTTTGGGGAGAATAATCTGCTCACATTTGGTAATGGCGGGAAGGAGGTATTCTCCGTGTCCCTGATTCCAGTCGTTTTCTCCCAGCCAGATGGGCAATGCCGCCAGGATACGGGAAGTTCTTTGGGGGTCAATGCTGTGCAGCATTTCCACTGCCATAGGCAGGATTTCATGATATTGGGGATGCTGCTTCATTTCATCTGATGGAGAAAAGACTCCAGCAATAGCATCGAAAGCGTCTGCCTCCGGCATTTGCTCTAATACCGTTGCCTTACCGATGGCTTCCAGAAGTTCAATCCCTGCTTTAAATTCAATTTTTCGTGGGGCAATATCAACCCCTTCTGCCTTCAGCGCGTTTACGGTTGCTGCGGATTTTGTCAGAATATCAGCCGCGCAGAAAGCGGGGGAACCGTCCTGCCGCATTTCAGAAAGATAGGGATCGGCACCACGTTTGATGAGAAGAGCGCATACCTTGATGATGCGGAGGAAATGCTCATCTTCTTTTTCTTCAGCGGGTGAGAGAAGATGCCCGGCAGCTTCAAGAAGTGGTGTGGTGCCACTTATCTGGTGAGCGTTCACATCTGCTCCGGCATCCAGCAGTATTTCAACCGTGTCCACATGCAAATTGGCAGCTGCCATGAGAAGCATTGTTTCCAAGGCTGCTGGAGATTTGCCAGCGCCGAGTTCCAGCATGCGCTTCAGAGCTGTATTCCAGCCCATCATAGCTGGAGCTTGGCAGCTTGTTTCATCGTAAGGGCTGTTCAGTTCCAAGAGTCGGAGGAATACTTTTTCGCTATAGCCATTTAAACCTGCGTAGTTCAGAAGCGGGCCATCATCTGTGGCATTCAGTTCCAGGTTTGCTCCCCCTTGAACCAGGATATCAAGCAGCTGGATGAGTACGTCATCGTTCACCAGCGTATCCTCCGCTCCCCGGAGTGATACCGCCATGCTCAGGGGGGTATCCCCGCTTACCGTCCGTGCGTTCGGATCTGCCTTGTCAATCAACAGGCAACGGGCTAACTCCGGCTTTTTAAACAGGCAGGCCAGGTGCAGCATGGTGATACCGGAGGGGCGGGAGGCCAGCGAGGCATCGGCCGAGATGCTAAATTCACTCAGCAGAGCGTGGATTTCTTCTGGTTCTGGCAACTCCAGTATTTCCTCAATGCTGATTTCGGGCAAGATGGCAGTAATTTGAGCCAATTCAGCAGCAGCTTCAGGACTTGCATGCCCCCGTTCACGCGGACCACAGGAATGCAAGGCCAATGAGCAAGCCAACAGCAGGGGCAGCAGCGCATGGGATAACCTCATAGAGCGGATTGTACCAGTATCAGAGCCCAGACTCAAGCTGTATCTGATAAAAATATCCTGTCTTCCCCACAGGAGAACACATTCCTCTCTTGCATTGCCACACCAAATTGGTGTAGAATGCCGGTACAGAACATGAGCACACTCAGAGACCAGCTTTTCGATGAAGTACTGCAAGCCCGCCAGCGCGTTTATGCAGTCGGTAGTCCTACTCCGTTGCAGGAAATTTGCCTGCCCGGGATTAATGCTACTATCTACGCGAAACGAGAAGATTTGGGACCCATCAAGGCCTATAAATGGCGGGGTGCATATAACTGCATGGCAAAACTCAGCCCGGAACAGAGAGAAAAGGGAGTTGTTGCGGCATCTGCCGGCAACCATGGGCAGGGTGTAGCCTTAGCGGCGCGCCGCCTGGGATGCATGGCTCATATCTTTATGCCGCGCTCCACCCCGGAGGTGAAGCAGAATGCTGTTCGGATGCACGGCGGAGATCATGTTGAAATTGTCCTGGTTGGTGATTCATACGATGCTGCGTCTGCAGCCGCGCATGAATTTGCTGATGCCAATAACCTGACATTCGTTCATCCTTATGACCACCTGTATACTATGGGTGGGCAGGGGACTCTTGCAGATGAGGTTGTGATGAGTGGTAAAGGCGCTTTTGACAGGGTATACCTCCAGATTGGCGGCGGAGGTCTTGCTGCTGCCTGTGCTTGCTGGTTCAAGAAATTCTGGCCTGATTGCAAGTGCATAGGAGTGGAAGGGGTGAACCAGGCTTCCATGAAACTGGCAGTGGAAAGCGGTGAACGCAGGACTTTGCCCTATGTGGATGTGTTTTGTGATGGCACTGCTGTTCGTACTGCAGGCGAGCTTACATATGAATTGTGCCGTGAGTTGCTGGACGGCTTTGTTACTGTGACCAATGAAGAGGTATGCAAGGCCATCCGTTCTCTCTGGAACAGTTTACGAGTCATTACTGAACCATCTGGAGCCATGGGGATTGCGGCCTTGTTGCAGGATTGGCACCGGGGTAATATCAAACCTGGTGAAAAATGCCTGGTTGTCCTTTCTGGCGCGAACATGGACTTCACCCAGATGGGTGTTGTTGCCAGTCGCGCCGGGGTACAGGAGACCGACCGCCACGAAAAATTCCTGCAGATTCCGATGGAAACCAAGAGGGGGCAGATTCTGAAATATTTGGAGAGTATTCCTGCGGGCGTGCAGTTGACTGATGTTCAGTACGGTCGCGTGGCTGGAAATATTCAGCAGCCGGTATTCGGAGTGCTGGCTACAGATGCCCAGTTTGAAGAAATTGATAAGGCTCTGGCAGAGAAGGGTCTTAAAGCGAGAGATGTCACCAATCATGACGATGTGCGTTTCCGCATGATTTCCTACGATCGCGAGCGGCTGAACCACCCGGTATTCTTTGTGATTGAATTCCCTGAACGTCCTGGCGCCTTTAGTGAGTTCATGCGCGTTACGGGGCAGTATGCTCACCTGTGCTACTTCAATTACCGCTATTCCGGTGAGCAGGTAGGCCGTGCTCTGGTGGGTATGGAGTTTGAAACCGTGGCAGATCGTGATGCCTGTCGGGAGGAGGCGCGCGCGTTGCTGGGTACGACAATCCAGGGCTTGCACGAACTACCGGATGAAGTGAGGCACCGAGTTCTGGAGCGTATGTCTCCTCAAGACAAATGAAGAGAGAGATGATACTGGCATCCCAATCTCCCCGCAGAAGCGCGCTGCTGGAAGCAGCAGGGGTTCCGTTTCGTGTTGTCGTGAGGGACACGGAGGAAGTGCACGATGCCTCTCTTTCTCCTCAGGAACTTTGTGCCACTAATGCAGCAGCCAAGGCAGAAGCTGTGGCTCGTGATTTCCCTGGAGAAATGGTTATCGGGGCTGACACCTTGGTGTTTATCGACGGCCAGCCATTGGGGAAGCCAGCTGATGAATCAGAAGCCATTGCCATGTTGAACCGCTTGCAGGGGCGCACCCATTGCGTTTGTACGGCCGTTGCCGTCATTATGCCTGATGCGACCCGCCGCGATTTTGCCGAGCTTAGCTATGTGACCTTCAAGCCTCTGGATGCAGCGGCAATAAGACGCTATATGGAGCTCGTGCATGTGTATGACAAGGCCGGGGCATATGCCATCCAGGAATATGGCGAGCTCATCATAGAGCATTTTGAAGGAGACCTGGATAACGTAATAGGGTTGCCAGTGACGCGCTTGTTGCAAGTGTTGCAACATTAAAAAACACCAAGCCTGTCAGGGCTTGGTGTCTGATGCTAGAAGGTGTGGGTACAAATGGGAACTTACCGTTTTCCATAGCGCCGCTCCCGTCGGGCATATTCAGCCAAGGCTGCTTCAAATTCCGGCCTCCCGAAATCTGGCCACAGTACATCAGTTACGAACAGCTCTGCATAACTGATTTGCCAGAGGAGATAGTTTGAAATCCGCATTTCTCCGCTCGTACGTATCAGCAAATCAGGGTCTGGCATGCCGGCTGTATACAGGTGCTGTTCCAGCATTTCTGGAGTAATGTGGTCTGGTTGCAATGTGCCTGATTGCACTTGCTCTGCCAATCTGCGTGCGGCTGTTGTAATTTCCTGCCTGGAACCATACGAAAGAGCCAGTACGAGGTTGAGCCCATCATTGTTGCGAGTCGCATCCATGCTCTCCTGCAGGCGCTTGCGGCAATTTTCCGGTAGCATGTGAAGTTCTCCGATGGCGTGCAGCCGGACATTCTTCTCCATCATTTCCGGAGTTCGTTCCTTCAGATACTTATCCAGAAGGTGCATTAGCGCTGATACCTCCAATGCCGAACGTCCCCAGTTTTCGGTGGAGAATGCATAAAGGGTAAGCCATTTGACGCCGTGTTCCAGACAGAGGTCAATGGCACGCTGCACAGAACGCCCTCCTTCTTCGTGTCCTTTGGCTCGAAGAATCCCTTTCTGTTTGGCCCAGCGCCCGTTGCCATCCATAATGATGGCAATATGTTGCGGTACTTCGCTCATTCGGGCATCAAAGCTCATACTCACCATATTCAGCCAGAATGGCCTCGACGCGTTCAACGTCTTCAGGAGAATCTACGCCGCTCGTTGTCTTGCGACCGCGGTAATTCACTTCCACCATCTTGACTCGCAAACCGTTGTAGAGGAAACGCATTTGCTCAAGACCCTCCACGCACCCCTTTTCATAGTCTCCCTCAGGAAGCTCGAAGTAATTCTTAAGCGCGCTGTAAGTGTAGGCGTACAGGCCAACGTGGCGGCGAACCGGACTCTTCTCCATGGTTTCGCGGGCTTTTTCGGGTTTGCGGATGGCGGGGATGGTGCTCTTGGAGAAGGCAAGGGCGTATCCGTTCTTGTCTACCAGTACCGTAGTCCCACTGTAAGGGGTAGTCTTTTTGGATTCGATAAGACGGTCGTATTCAGCCCAGTCCAGGTGGATGCAGGGTGTGAAGACATCTGCCGGGCAGGCTTTCCATTCATCAATGAGCTGCTGAATTACCCAGGGCGGGCAAAGTGGGTTATCTCCCTGCAGGTTTACTATGAAATCAGGCGTTGAAGCCTGCTGGCTGACGGCATCCCAGCAGCGTTCCGTGCCACTGCGGCATGTTTCTGCGGTCATCACAACCGGAATGTCCGCGCCCTGGCAGAAGTCTACAATACGCTGGTCATCTGTGGCGACCACGTAGCTGCAAGCCTCGTTCTTACGGCAGATAGACGCAGCAATATCGGCCACTCGCTTAATCATTTCCACTCCGGCAATCTTTACAAGGGGCTTACCGGGAAGACGTGTGGAGGCATATCGGGCTGGTATGACGATGAGAATGGATTGGGACATAGCAGAATATACGTTTCTTTCGAGCCTATACTAGCGTATATTCGCTCTTTTGTCACGAAGAAAAGAACATTTTTTGCCCCATCGTTTGCTCTTTGCTTGACATCTCCCCCTGGAAGCTTCTAATATACATACATGCACCGATTTCTGCTTCCTCTCCTCCTGGTAACGGCTCCTGTGTATGCGGCTGAGGCGTCCCCTGTGGTTGATGCGTACCAGCGTATGCTTCAGGCGCTTGAGCAGAAGACTGAAGCCCTGGAGTCTATCAAGCAGGCAGAGGACGCGCAGAAGGCCGTGGAGCCAGTGAGGGAGGCGCTGCAGAAATTACAGGCCTTATTTGCCGTAGATGAAAAGGAGCTCTTTAATTACATTGATAACACCGCAGGAATCAAGCAGCCTTTGATTGATATCATGCAACGCATGGCTCTTCAGTTTTCCCGTCTGGAGCAGAATGCCTATTATAACAACGCCCAGCTCAGGGAATTACTGGCACCGCAGATAGAGGCCGGCTCCTCTCAGAAGAAAATTAAGCATGTGAAGCTCCGTGAAGAGGATTCCGATGATGATTAAGCCCGGCACTTTTCTCCTTTAAGAGGTCCTGGACGTGCTCCAGTTCCTGATCCATGAATTCGGCCAGGTTATCACGGTGCAGCCTCATGTTCGCAAAAACAAGGTCTCTGTACTCGACTGCCGCCGCCTTGGATTCCTCCTCAGAACCATATTGCAAATCGGAGAAGTAGCGAGTGATGATGCGCCCACAGCGTTGAATGCTGACGCGCCATCCTTGAAAATCCGTGTTCTCGTATGTGTAGCGTGTAAGGTTTCTGTTTTTCATGGGGGTGTATCATGGTTGACACAATACACCCCCTCTGAACTTCAATAACTTGTAGCGATTCAGTCGTTAAAACGGTGAGAGACGGGGAATGATAATTGTTCATCCGGTGCATCCGCGTGAAGGATGATGGGCAATTGGGTTCGCTTCAATGCAGAGGCAAGTAGTTTCCGCTGGATGATGCGGACATCATTCTCCTTGAAAAGGTAATTGTTTTCAGCATTGAGCAGTAGTGAGGGAGGGGTGTTGCGATCAGCCAATTCGTGTATGATTCGGTTGGTATTACCGTGCGGCGGTTCGGTTAGTGAACCGAAGATACTGGCATATTTTTCCTTGAACCATTCACTGAGCATGTAGATATCTACATCGTAGAGATTACCCAGTGGAGCCAGGTATCCTCCGGTTTCGCCATAGGTGTTGAACTCACCCAGCATAATCTGCCTTCTGCCAATGGGGGAGCAGAGCATTAATCCCCTGGATTCAGCATGGGTGAGTGCCAGGGTTGTTTTCAAGCGCTCCACCAGTGCGTTGTTTTCTTCATTGCCCAGAGCTGCGATGGCAGCTTGCTTCAATTCCCCCAAAGGCGGATTGAAATATGAGATGCCGAGTTTCTCTGCCAGTTCCAAATTTTCACCAAAGGTGATTCCGCAAACGTTGCCAACTCCGAGAGCTTCTACACAGAGCGCACCCAGCAGGGCTGAGTTGGGATAATCCAGCGGAATGCAGACTCCGGTAAAACCGTTCTGGCGCACGTTGTCGCGTATTCCCCGTTCCAGGGCAGAGCTCATTAATTCCACACTGTCTGGCAAGTGCCGTGCCATGGGCTTACGGCTGATATCGACCACCTTGTTAGCAGGTTCAAAGAAGGGAAGCCTTTGCAAGACTTCTCCCGCTTTGGAATATACGGCAGAGCCACCAGCATATATATGTCCGGAAGCGGTTCCAACTGGCCGGCAGCAGATGACGGTGCACCCGCTCATATTGGCTTCCCAGCTGCGTGTTTCTGCGTCATCTGAGACGGCACTTCCGTACCAAGGAGTGCAGGGCATGCGAACCATGAAGTCAGGAGTGCAGTCGGGAAGCATCTCAACATCACTGGTCTCTGTGTAGAACTTCATACCGTTTATCTCCACAAGACCACAATTTTCCAGTTCTGTCACGCAGTCTTTTTCAATCAGGTAGGGAGTAAGAACAATACGGCGGTCCTTGCTCATCCATGCATCGTCGGATTCATCATCCTCGCCTACAATCCCGACGTAGAGTTCATCATCACTCACCACCATGGTGTATGCGGCGAGGATGAGAGGGGCGTGTCCTAATTCTTTTGAGAGGGCATCAAGAGCTGCGTTGGTCTGGCCAATGAATGAACTACGGGTGGCAAGGTTTCCTGGTTCCAACCCGCAAAGAGCCGCAGCAGGTGCTACAACTACCTCAGCTCCGTGGTCGAGGCATTCCCGGTATCCCTGCACTATGGAACGCAAGTTAGTGGAAAAATCACCGGGCAGGGGAGAATTCTGGATAAGACCTATTTTGTTAATTTTTTTAGACATCAGATTGAAGGATTATAGATTCATACTGATTTATTTTGCCGTGAAAAGCAAGAATAAAAACTGTATTGCTTGATTGATTGTTTTTTGTTCGACCGTGAAAAGAATGGCAGTGCACGGAAAGTCGCACACTGCCATGCAATGAGACTACATAGAGTTATATCAAGCCAGTTTAGCCTGCCAGAAAGCAATGCGGCGGGACGTGTTCTGCGCGCTGGGGGCACCCGGATTAGTACGTAAAGCGAATGCCCGATCCAGGTTGAACACTTCGTGCACATCTTCGCCGTATTCTGGAGAAATCTCCTTGAAATCGTCCAGGGAGAGTTCATTAAGCGGCGTGCTGGTCCCCACGGAAACGGCCACGGCCTTGCCAACCAGCTCGTGCGCTTTGCGGAATGGGACACCACGGCGAACCAGATAATCGGCCAAATCCGTTGCAAGAAGCAGGGGGTCACTCACAGCTGCGGCGCAGCGGTCTGGGTTAATCCGCATGGCTGCCACCATTTCGGCATTTACGCGCAGGGCAAGGCTCACTGTCTCAAAGGAATCAAAGAGGGGTTCCTTATCTTCCTGAAGGTCACGGTTGTAGGTAAGGGGAAGACCCTTCACCGCCACCATGACACTTACCAGGTTGCCGTAAAGACGCCCACTCTTGCCACGGGTCAGCTCGCACACATCCGGGTTCTTCTTCTGGGGCATGAGGCTGGAGCCTGTGGTGTGGGCATCGCTCAGCGTGCAATAGCCGAACTCAGCGCTGCTCCACAGCACCAGGTCTTCACTCAGGCGGGAAAGGTGCGTGCCGATGAGGGAGAGGTCGAAGAGGGTTTCCATGATATAGTCGCGGTCTGCGATAGCATCCATGGAGTTTTCGCTCACTGAATCAAAGCCCAGTTCTGCTGCTATGCCTTCACGGTCCAAGTTGATGGTGCTGCCTGCTATGGCTCCACTGCCCAGGGGGCTCACATTCACGCGGCGGCGGCAGTCTGCCAGACGAGCAGCATCACGATCCAGCATCTCAACGTAGGCCAGCAGGTGGTGACCAATTGTCACCGGCTGGGCGCGTTGGAGGTGGGTATAACCAGGAATGCGTACATCAGCATATTGGGAAGCTTTCTGTACCAGTGAGCGCTGCATATCTTTCAGTAGTTCCAGCGTTGCATCAATCTGGGCTCGGCAGTACAGGCGCGTGTCGGTGGCCACTTGGTCATTGCGGGAGCGGGCAGTGTGCAGTTTTGCACCGGGTGAGCCAATGCGCCGGGTGAGCTCACTTTCGATATTCATGTGCACGTCTTCCAGCTTCATGCTCCAGTTGAAATTGCCTGCCTTGATGTCGGCCAGGATTTCCTGCAATCCATTGGCAATGGCATCGAACTCATCCTGCGTAAGCATGCCGGCTTTCAGTTGGGCGCGGGCATGTGCCGTTGAACCAGCAATATCGTGTTCATAAAGTTTCCAATCGTAAGAAACGGATTCTCCGTACTCCAATACCAAATCTGCCGTAGGTTGTGAAAAACGTCCTGTCCACATAACGAGAAGAGCATACCACCAATTATCGGCATGTGCAAGCCGCAATGCTGCCATGCCTATTTCGGAAGCTTTTCATCTTGCCTAAATTCGAAGTTTGGTCTAGGTTGGAGGCATTATCCTTGCATTCTACCGAAAATGAGAGTAGCCTTCACTTGATGAGAATCGGGTTAAAGTTGTGGTCGGTCAATGTGGGTTCATGCCAGCGAGAAGCCATGCGCCTATACGAAGCTGGGGTGTTCGATTATCTGGAGCTATATGCCGTGCCTGGTACAAGTGGCGTTCTACCGGGCTGGAAAGCTCTCCATCTCCCTTGCGTTATTCACGCTGCCCATTTCAAACACGGTTTTAATCTGGCTATAGGGGCATGCCGCGATGATAACCTCAGAATATACGATGAAATGCGCCGCTTTGCCGATGAACTGGAGGCGCCCTACATTATCTTTCATGGTGGCACATTCGGCGGGATTCAGGAAACAGCACGGCAGCTGGCCTCCTTGAATGAGCCGCGCACGCTCATTGAGAACAAACCCGGCATTACGCGTAATGATGGGGCAATTCTGGAATGCCGGGGAGCTTCTGTTGAAGAAATAAGGAAGGTGCTGGACTTTGCCGGTTGCGGATTCTGCCTTGATATTCCACATGCTCTCTGTGCGGCAAATTATTTTAAGCTGAACCAGCTGGATATGCTGAGCGAAATGAATTCCCTGCATCCCACCATGTACCATCTGGCTGATATGATGGATGCCTCATTGCTCATAGATGACCACACTCAGTTAGGACAGGGGGTACTGGATATGGCCCAATTCATACCTTCGGTCATTGGAAATAATGCCATGGTCACGATTGAAACGAATCGCAGACTGCCTGATTCCCTGGAAGAATTTGAGAGGGAGGTCGCGCTCCTCAAACTTCTCGCCAGCGGTCAATCAGGTTGAACAGGCCTGCCAGTAAAGTCCCGGAGATGCTGTGCCATACGCAGCATATGGCAGAAGCTACTGCCGCCTCAGGCATCGTGGGAAAATGACGCCCTGCCAGCACCGTGGCAAGCCCTGCGTTCTGCATACCCACTTCGATGCTCAGCGTCCGGCGTTTCGCTTTGTTCATTTGGGTAGCGCGTCCTACAGCGTAGCCCAAGGCATAGCCCAGTGCATTGTGCAGGAAGACAGTGAGGAAGATGAGTGCTCCGCTGGTGAAGAAACTGCTGCCTTTAGCGGCGGTTACACCGCCTACGATGCAGGCAAGGCCAATGACGGAGAGTCCCGGCATCACTTTGCATACTTCTGCATAGCGGTGGCTTTCCCCCCATTTGCCGTTGCAGATGGCACCGATGGCCACGGGAAGGATGGTTACAAACAAAATGCTACGGAACATACCGGTGGCATCCACCTCAATGTTTTCACCCGCCAGCCAGAGCATGAGCAGGGGTGTCATGATGGGGGCAAGCAGGGTGGAAACAGTGGTCATGCCTACAGAGTAGGGTACGTCTCCCTTACAGAGGAAGCTCATAATATTGCTGGAGACTCCGCCGGGACAGCAGCCAACCAGAATGAGCCCTGCGGCAATGCCACGCGGCAGATCGAACCCATGCACCAGTCCCCATGCCACCAGGGGCATGATACTGAATTGGGCAATGGAGCCGATGAGAATATCGAGCGGTTGAGATGCCAGAATCCTGAAATCTGCAGGGCGCAAGGTCATGCCCATCGTCAGCATGATGAATCCCAGCACCAGGGCCTGCATGTCCCCATGAACCCAGGAGAATAGGTCAGGCGCGATGAAGGCCAGCCCGGCGGCGGCAATCACAAATGGAGAGGTGTACCGGGACAACCATGAACTGATGCTTTGCAGTGCGTTTAACATGACCGGTGCTGATTGTACGCTGGTTTAGCCAAAATGCAAGGAGTATCACTATGAAAGCGCATAGCTGTCCAAAATAAGTAAACAACCTAAAGTAGAGCGTACCTATATCAAAGGATAGCGAAAATCACCAGCTGTTTTTGGCAAATAGATCCCCCTGATGCAAATCAGGGGGCTTTGCATGTATACTTTTATACGGA